>NZ_JABFNS010000014.1 GCF_013116825.1 Myxococcus xanthus | reverse complement strand
GGTTCGAACTCGCGGGGCTTGTCGAAGCGGGGCGGCTCGTTGCCCAGGACGACCTCGCGCTTGTGCCGCTCGGCGCCCTTGTCCAGGGCCTTGATGCGCTGGAGCCCGGCGCGCAGCCTGTCATAGGTGACGTCGTTGGGGACGACGTCCAGGCGCAAGAGGCCCTCGTGGACATAGGGCGGCGGGGAGCGGTCGAAGGCGAGCTGGATGCGCGTGGCGGTGGCGCGGGAGATGAGCGCGCGGGCAGGCTCCTTCACCTCCGCCCGGCGGGGCAGCACGGCCACCAGGTCGCCGTTGTGCAGGCGGGTGGGCAGGGGGCGGCGGTCCGCGCGGCCCAGGGTGACGAGGAAGCGGCCTCCCAGGCCGACCTCCTCCTCGATGGACTCCAGGTCCAGGACGGACAGCCCGTGCTCCTCGCGCTCATGCAGCGTGAGGCTCTGGGCGAGCGCGGCCAGGCGGGCTTTCTCGGCCTCGCGTTCCTGGGCGAGGAGCGAGCCGAGCTGGTCGAAGAAGGAGACGTCACGGGCCATGGGCTTGTCATGCCACTGGGGCGGGGCCAGGGCCAGTGGGACGGACGTCCGCGTGTTCTGGAGTGCGAGAGGGAGCCTGAAGGCTGGGGTAGAATGACGGGATGCATCTGCCTGGGGGCATTGTCGAAAACGTGCGCAAGCGTCCTGGCATGTACTGCGGTGACCTTGGCGAGTACGGGCTGCATCACCTCGTCTATTTCCTCCTGGACGTCGCCTACGAAGAAGCTCGCTGTGGGGAGTGCAGGGACGTGGTGTTGGAGGTGGGAGGGGAGCGAGGGGTGCGCGTCCACTTCGTTCCGGACGCGACCATCTTCGAGGTGCTCGCCTTCGACAGGGCTCGCCTTTCCCGTCGCTGTAACGAGCTGGCGGCGCTCGCTCCTGGGCTGCGCGTCAGTTTCGCCGACCTCCAGCGGGGAGCGCGCACGCTGTGGCATCTGCCCGGTGGCGTGGCGCAGTGGGCTCACGCCCTCACGCAGGCTCGGCCTCATCTCCACCCCGAGCCGGTCGCCTTCGACTTCACGTGGGACGGACTGCGCATCCAGTGTGCATTGCAGTGGTGCGAAGACGAGGACAGCACGTTGCTGTCGTTCGCCAATGCCGTGCGGACCGTGCGGCATGGCGCACACGTGAAGGGTGTCACCCAGGCGCTCCGGGGTGCACTGGCGAAGCTCTCAGGTGAGACGCGGGGGGCATTCCCCTGGGTGCGGGTGGCGCGGGGACTGACGGCCATCGTCGCCGTGAGTGGACCCCGGAGGCAGATGGCGTTCGCGGGCCCCACCAAGGAGTTGCTGGCCATCCCTGGCCTGGAGGAGGCCATCCGCAAGCAGCTCCAGCCCCTGTTCATCGAGCTCCTTCGCGAGCACCCGGTGACGCCGGCACTCCTGGCACGGCGTACGAGCGGCTCGCGGTAGCACTCCAGAAACAGTCCGGGCCGGCACTCCCGCGAAGGGAACACCGGCCCGGCGCCTGCGTCAGCTCAACCCTGGCCTGCTAGATCTTGCCGCCGCTCACGACCAGCGCGTAGGTCGCGTCCAGCACGCGCGTCGCCAGATTCGTGTCCTCGATGATTTCGTCACCAATCACCTCCACGGTCCACGTGCCGGCGGCGGGGTTGGTGAGGAACACGTTCTCCACCGTATCCACCTTGTTCGACACGCCGCCCGCCGTGGAGACGTTGCTCGCCGTCAGGCCGTTGTTACCCCAGTAGACGACGCCGGTGGGGGACGTCACGCGCAGCGAAAGGTCGTTGATGCGGGCGTGCGCCGCGCCCACCGTGCCGGCGGGGTCGGTGTAGACCATGGTGACGTTGAGCTCCGTCTCCCCGGGAGTCACGGTGACGTTGTACGTATTCGTGCCGAGCGGGAGCAGGGTGTCCGTCTCGTTGATGATGCTCGTCACGGCGGCGCGGTCATACAGGCGCTTCACGTCCGCGGTGCCCCAGCCCTGCCGCGCGCGCGTCAGGTCGCCGTTGGAGCCACCCGCGAGCCAGTTGTAGCGATGCGCCATGTTGATCATCAGCGCCTTCGCCGTGGCCATCTTCGGACGGCTGGCGAAGACATCCGCGCCACCGCCGAAGCCCGCCCAGACGCCCTCGTGCCACATCTGGAACAGCAGGCCGAAGTGTCCCGCCGTCTGCGGCGTGGCCGCGCTGGTCCCGCCGAAGTTGGTGTAGGACGTGTCGCTGGTGTTCGACGCGGAGCGGATGAGGTCGTAGTAGTACGACAGGTCCGGCTTGAGGCGGCCGTCCGCCGCCGGGCCCACGCTGGCGCCGCCATTCCACCGGTCATCCCCGCGGTTGGTGTTGTCGTAGTGGTACATGCCACCCACGGACACGATGTTCTTCGCCCACGCCTGTGGCCGCGAGTTCTGGTTGCCGGTGTTGCTCTGCGACTGCGTGCTGAGGATGGGGTACTGGAACAGGTAGTCATCCACCTCCGCGGAGATGGTGGTGTAGCCCGTCACCTGCGCGCTGCCCACGCTGGACGTCTGGAACACGGCGCGGTACGGCCCGGCCGGGTCGATGAGCTCCCGGTTGATGTCGTAGCGGGACTTGGTGCCGCCGAACTGGGAGGACTCGTTGTAGCGGTAGAAGATGCCCTGTCCGGAGGGAATCAGGCCGCGCGCCTCCGGGTTCACGCCTCGGGCGAAGTTGATGCTGTAGCAGGCGGTGCCGTGGAAGCTGCCCGTGGTGGACGTGCTGTGGATGAGGGGAGGCGTCGCCCATTCCTGGTGCGTGGTGCGCAGCTCCGTGTCGAAGATTTCGCCGCGGACGCCCTGACCCGTGAATCCCTCCACGCCCTCAAGGAAGGTCGCGCCGCCCACCTGACGGACGTTGTTGTTGTCGAGCTCACCCGGCCCGCCCCAGCGGTCGACGTACTGCACGGCGTTGGAGCGAATCAGCCGCTCCAACTGGGACTGGGTGAGGGTGGCCTCCACGCGCAGGCCGCCCGCCTCGATGAGCTCCACCGTGCCGCCCAGCGAGCGGACCAGCGAGGCGACCTCGCCCTGTCGCGCCGCGCCGCGCTCGCCCACCATGATGGAGTAGCGCTGCGGCTCCAGTTTCAAAGCGCGCCCCTGGAGGGACTCGCGCAGCACGCCTTCCACCCGGTACTCCGGATGGTACGCGCCCACCCAGCGGACATAGGGCAGCCCAGCAACGCGCTTGTGCGTGCTGGCGTTCATCTCCACGAGGAAGGTGTGGTCCGTGAGGAAGCGCAGCACCTTGCCTCCCGCGGCCGTGATGGCGTCGCGGTACTCCGGCAGGGGCGTGGCGTGGAACTGCACCAGGTGCAGGGTGTTGCTTGCGTCCGCGGTGAGCACGCCCGCGACCAGGGGCTGTGCGCCCTTCAGCGGATCGAAGCGCGCGTGCTCCAACCGCACCAGGTACTCGGTCGGCTGCACGCGGCCCAGCAGCGCCACGCCTCCCTGGCTGTAGGCGAAGAAGTCCTGGCGCCGGCCGTCCGCCGTCTCTTCCTGCCAGGTGTGGAGCTGGACCGACGCACGCGGCACATCGAGCGTCTTCAATGCATGGATGGGCTGGGCCGTCCGGTGGAAGATATGTCCGGCGCCCGTGGCAAGGGCATACGTCCCGCTCGCCGAGTGGTCGATGCCCGTGGCGAGGCGAGCCTTCTCGACCTCGGCACCGGTGAGGACCCGGGCGGGGCCCAGCGCGGCGGTGCTCCGGATGACGCTGGGGCGCAGGTCCGGTGTGTTCGCGGCGAGCGCCGTGACGGGCGCGGACAAGCCCCAACCGAGGGCCAGGAGGGACAGCGGGGACAACGAGGACGGCATACGCATGGCGGGTCTCCTTGAGAGGGACTTCCGTGCTGCACGACGCTTGAATCCTCGGAAAGCGAGACGTGCTTGTTAGTCTGCTTAAGCTGAGTGTGTCAATGCATGCCCAAGTCTGGGAATTCATTGGAATGACAAGCATTCGTGGCGTTTGGGTGACACCGCGGACGCGACCGATGTGTCGGGTTGAGTGTCTTTTTCGCGTGGCAGCGTTATTGCCTGGGCCGTCGCTGTCAGTCCCTCTCACGCAGAGGCGTCCGGAGCCGCCGTCATGGACCTGGTTCTCTTCGTTGGCTTGCAGGGCTCGGGCAAGAGCAGCCTCTACCGACAGCGTTTCGCGGCCACGCACGTGCACGTCAGCAAGGACCTGTGGCCCCACGCCGTTCGCAAGGAGGCCCGCCAGCGTCGCTACATCGCCGAGGCGCTGGCCGCGGGCCGGCCGGTGGTGGTGGACAACACCAACCCCTCCGCGGACGTGCGCGCGCCACTCATCGCCCTGGGGCGTGAGTACCAGGCCCGAATCATTGGCTACTACTTCGCGTCGAAGCTGGAGGACTGCCTGGCGCGCAATGCCTTGCGTGAAGGGCGCGCCCGGGTGCCGGAGGTGGCGTTGCGTGCCACCGTGAAGCAGCTCGAGCGGCCCCGGCTCGAGGAGGGCTTCGACGCACTGTTCTACGTGACGCTGGACGCCGACGGTGGCATCCGCGTCCAGCCCTGGATGGAGGAACCCGATGGACCCTGAGGAACTGGCGGCGCGAGCAAGGCAGGGCGAGGTGTTCCACGGTCAGCGCATGCTGCCGGGCGCCTGGGTGGTGCTGCGCGTGGATGGGCGGGGCTTCTCGCGCTTCACCGAGGCCCGCTTCGAGAAGCCCTTCGACCCGGTGTTCCACCAGTTCATGGTGCGCACCGCCAGCGTGATGCTGGAGGAACTCCAAGGCGTCTACGCCTACACGCAGAGCGACGAAATCTCCGTGCTCTTCCGGCCGGACTGGGCGCTCTTCGACCGCTCCGTCGAGAAGGTGGTGTCGCTGGCGGCGGGCCTGGCCAGCGCCACCTTCACGCACGCCGCGGGTGCCCCGGCGGTGTTCGACGGCCGCGCGTGGCTGGGCGCCTCGGAGCGGGCGGTGCTGGACTACTTCCTTTGGCGGCAGGCGGACGGCAGCCGGTGTTCGCTGCATGGCTGGTGCTACTGGACGCTGCGCAAGGAGGGCCGGAGCGCGGCGCAGGCCACCCGTGAGCTGGACGGCAAGCCCGTGAGCTACAAGAACGAGCTGCTGTTCCAGCGAGGCATCAACTTCAACGACGTGCCCCTGTGGCAACGGCGCGGAAGCGGGGGGTGGTGGGAGGCGTACCAGAAGGAGGGCGTGGACCCACGGGATGGCCGGCGGACCCAGACGCTCCGGCGGCGGCTCAAGGTCGACTCCGAGCTGCCGATGAAGGAGGCCTACGAGCACCTGGTGCGGGGCCTGCTCGCGGCGCCTGGGGCCGAGGCGGACTGATGCCCAGGGGCGTCAGCCCGCGGTGTCCGGCCCCCCGTTGAGGGGCAGCACCTTCCACAGCCGGGGCTTGTCGTATTGGGGCGGAATCATGCCCAGCGGCCAGCCCTGGGCGGTGACCTCCGCGTACCGGTAGCTGCGCCCGGCGTAGCGCAGCGCCGTGCCCTTGCCGGGCAGCCCCACGCCCACCGCCGCGTGGGACAGCGGGTCGGAGTACAGCACCACCGCGTCGACTCCCACCTGCCGCAGCAGCATCACCGCGAGCACCGCCTTGGAGTCGCAGTCGCCGCGATTCTCGGCGGGGACCAGCGCCGGCGGGACGATGCCGAAGGCCTCGTCCTCCGGCAGTTCGTAGTCGATGCTCTGAACGAAGCCGAGGATGAGCTGCGTGGCCTGCCCGGCATCCAGCCTCCGCTCGCGGATGGAGGCGACGAAGGTGTCACCCAGCCTCCGCACGGGCTCGGCGTTGGTGCGCATCAACTCCTCGTAGATGCAGCGCATGTCGGCGCTACAGCCGGGCGGTGCGTTGAACGAGAAGCGCTCCCTGCCCAGTGAGCGGTAGTGCAGCCGGCGGCCCAGCGCCGCGTGTTCCTCCGCCAGCGTCTGGGCCAGCGCTGTCCCCAGTCCGTAGGCGACGTGGTGCTCGGGGGGCTGGATGCTGTCCGCTCGCCAGTCGTAATCGCGAGCCCGCTGCGGTGAGGTGCCCGGCGGGAGCAGCACCAGTCCCAGATCCACCGCGCGGGCGCCGCTGGGATGGCCGGGCTCCGGTGGCGCGATGTCCATGCCCGCCAGATGGCCGAGCGTGCCCAGGCCACAGCAGCAGACGCAGCTGGCGAGGCCCACCACGCCGAGCATCCATTTGAAGAGCGTCTTCACGCGGGCGCGCGCAGCGTCCCTTCAGGGAGCTGGGGGAAGGGGATGAGCCCGTTGAGCGCCGCCTGGAGGCCCGGGGCGGTCAGCAGCGCCAGCACCAGCAGGATGGCGGAGAGGATGAGCGCCGCCGCGACGTTGCCCTTGCGCACCTCCGCCAACTCGTCGATGCCCGGCGTCATCCGGTCGAACAGCAGCACGCCCGTGCCGAGCACGGTGACGCCCACGGCCAGTGACAGCCCCACGTGCAGGACGGCCACCGCGACCAGCCGGCCCACGACCACCAGATGCAGGGGCGGATTCTGCACGGTGAGGTCCAGCGCGTCCGACGTGGCCTGCACCGCGTGCTGCACCAGCAGGCCCAGCGACACCAGGCTGGCGGCGTGGACGAGGCAGGCGGCGACGTTGCCCTGGCGCAGCTCCTCCACGGGGTTGGCGCCGAGGATGCGGCTCAGTCCACGCAGCGCGAGCCAGATGCCCAGCGCGGCGACGAGGCCGCCGAACACCACCTTGATGAGACCGACGAAGAGCAGGGCGAGGTCCATGACGAACGAGGCGAGCCGGGCGCCCTGGATGAGCGCCCGGCCTCGCATTCTAGCCCGGTGTTACTGCCGGCCGAAGGCCTGCGTCCAGTAGTGCCGGTACGTGCTGCTCGGCGCGTTGAAGTAGCCGACGCCCATCTCCAGCAGCGCCGGGTTCATGATGTTGTTGCAGTGCCCGGTGCTGGCCATCCAGCCATTCACCACGGCAAGCGCCGTGGAGTAGCCGGCCGCGATGTTCTCCGCGGCGTTGCGGTACGTGTAGCCCGCCCAGTTCATCCGCTGCCAGGGCGTGGAGCCGTCCGAGCCCGTGTGGCTCATGAAGTTGTTGGTGCCCATGTCCTTGGAGTGCTTGCGCGCCGCACACCGCAGCTGGGGGTTGTTGCTGAGCGCGGGCGCGGGCGGCTTGGCCACGCCGCCACAGACGGCCCCGGCGGCGCGGCGCTCGTTGACGAGCACGAGCACCTGGTCTTCCAGGGCCGTCCACGCCGAATTCCACGTCGTCACGTCGTCGCAGTACGCGGCGGCGGTGACCGTGGCGGACCCTTCCTGCGTCTCCACGGGCGGGATGACAACGCCTTCTCCAGTGGGCGTCTCAGGGGAGGTCTCCGGCTCACCACAGCCGGTGAACATCGCGGCACCCAGGACAGCGACAGCAAGAAAACGTGCGTTCATGACTGCTCCTTTCCACGGGGTGTGGAGCGCCATCCTCTCGCTTCACATGCCCGAATCGGAAGGCGCTGTCCGCACTCACTCCGGCGAGCGCCCGCTCGTCGGCCTGGCGTACTTCGATGGTCTTCATGGGCACCGTGTATGCGAGCGTCGTGCTTCTGAAGTCATTCACGGGCGGGGCGTCTAGCCCATCACTGTCCTGCCCGAGCCAGGTTCGATGGCGCCGTCCACGCCTGGAGCCTCGGGAAGCAGGCGCGAAACCCCATGAACCACACGGCGCCCGCCAGCAGGTCCACGGCATAGTGATAGCGCAGCACCAGCGTGGACATGAGGATGGCCACGGCGACGGGCACCATCAGACGGAATCGCCACGGGTGCTGGCGCCGGTCGTGTTCGAGCAGCACCAGCGTGATGTACGTGTGCAGGCTGGGGAAGAGGTCGTAGGTGGACGAGCCGTTCGCCACGACGGTGGCATTCAGTTGTGTGAGCCAGCCGCCCTCGATGGGGAGGGTGAACAGCTCCGGCCAGGCGGCCATGGGCCCGATGGCGGGCATCAAGTAGTAGCCGGCGATGCCCGGGACATAGGCGGAGAAGACGTCGACGAAGAAGCGCTCCGCCCGCGCACGGGGCCCCACCAGCGCCCAGGCCATGGCGAGGTGCAGGTAGCCGTGGAACGCCAGATAGCTGGCGCTGAAGAGTTCGTTGACCCAGGGCGTGCTCCACCGCTGGAGCCAGGCGGCCGGGGTGATGCCGAACAGGAACACGTCCGCGGACAGGAGCCAGGCGTCACGCGTCACGAGGCCCAGCGCGGGGACGGTCTGCTTCACGGAGGCATAGAAGAAGAACGTCGCGAGGTAGGCGAGCAGCAGCCGTGCCCGGAAGACATGGGCCACTGCATCCAGTCGCGCCAGCAGCGCCACGCTGGCCATGAACAGCGCCGTGCCGCCAACTGCTTGCGCGGTGGCCGCCGAGGAGACTCCCGCGACGAATACCAGCGCCGCCGAGAGGGCGATGCCGAACGCCGCCAGCAGGACTTCGTGCGGGTACATCCGCTCAGGCATCGGGCGTGGCGGGCTTCGCCCCTCGGATGAGCGAGCCGGAGAGGACGCCGCGCACGAACGAGAAGTAGGACGGGATGAAGGGCGCCCCCTGCGCGACGAGGTCCGCGCGCAGCGTCCGGTGCAACTCGGGCAGGTTGTACCAGGGCACCCGAGGGTACAGGTGGTGCTCCAGGTGGTAGTTCTCGTTGCACATGAAGAAGCGCGTCACCGGGTTCGACAGGATGGTCCGGGAGCCTCGGACCGGGTGCGTGCTCTCTGGCAGGAAGGTGTGCTGGCTCATGCCCCGGACGTTGACCAGGGTGTTGAGGAGGAGCATCGGAATCGCCCAGGCGTGGAGCAGCACCTGTCCGGGGATGAAGATGACCGCGGCCGTCAGGCCCGCGACGGCCAGCGCCACTTCGAACATCACCCATCGGCGCTCGGCGGTCGTTCCCTGTCGCCAGCCCAGGATGGGAATCATCGTGATGTAGGCGGGATAGCCGAGCAGCAGCCGGCCCACATGCATCAACAACTCCAGCCACCGCCGGCCCGTGTAGTTGGCGTAGTGGTCGGGGTCCTTCCCTCCGCCCAGGTCGGCATGGTGCTTCAGGTGCAGCACCTTGTAGGCCGCGTAGTTCTGCAACACCGGGAGCGCGCAGGCGATGCCACCCAGCCGGTTCAACCAGGGCCGCCGTGCGAGGCCGCCGTGGACGGCCTCGTGGGTGAACAGGCTGATGCCATGCAACGACGCCGCGGCGAGGAGGTACAGCGGGGCGCGAGCGAGCCAGTCTGTCCAGGCCGCGTCCCGCGCCGCGAGCACCACGGACAGCGCCGCCGCGCCCAGGTAGAGCATGAGGAACACGGCGAGCCGCGGAACGTGCCGCGCATCGACCTGCTCCAATTCACGCAACTGCGAAGGGGTGAGGGATTCTGTCGCGAGCGGCATGGAGGTTCCGAGGTAGAACCATGCCATGGAACCTGGCCTGGTTTCGACGCCACCCCTTCGCTTGAAGTTCGCCGTTGTCCGGGAGGATGCCGCGCTGGAGCTGGCGCTCGTCGAACGCACGCGGGCGCGGGCCGTGCTCACGGTGGCCTCGGGAGGCTGCACGCTCCTCACCCTGGCGCGGCGCCATCCCGCGCTCGAACTGGTGGGCTTCGATTTCAACCCGCGTCAGCTCGCGCATGTCCGGGAGAAGGCAGCGGGGCTCGGCAGCCTTCCGCTGTCGCGCTACAGCGTGGAAGCGGAGGACGCGGCGGCCCTGAATCAGCGAGGCGAATTCGAGGGGCTCTTCCGCACGCTCCGCCGCTTCATCGAGGAGTTCGTCGCGCCCGCGCACGAACTCGCCGCGTTCTTCGCGCCGGCCACTCCGGCCTCACAACGCCGGGAGGCCTGTGTCCGCTGGTTCGCTTCGCCCTACTGGCCCGTGGCCTTCGAGCTGGCCCTGGCGGCGCCGCTGCTGAACACCATGTTTGGTCCCGCGGCGACACAGCATGCCGAGCCCGGCTCGTATCCTGGCTATTTCCAGGCGGTCTTCGAACGCGGGCTCCAGCGAGAGGATGCGCCTCGAAATCCCTTCCTCCAGCACGTGCTGCTCGGCAGGTACTTGCGTGAGGATGCCCCCGAATATCTCCGGGCTGAAGGCCCGCTGGCGCTGACGCTCGTCCAGGGCTCGTTGCCGGATGTGCCGCGCCTGGACCGCTTCGACGTCATCTCGCTCTCCAACATCTTCGACTGGTCGGAGGACGCGCTGGTGGCGGAGTGGGCAGGGGCGCTCGCGCGTGAGGCACGGCCCGGTTGCGCCGTCCTCATCCGTCAGCTCAACAACCGCCGGGATCTTCGCCGCTTCTTCCAGCCCGCCTTCGAGTTCGATGACGCGCTCGGCGCGGAGCTGCTTGCCAGGGACAGGAGCCTGTTCTACGAGCGCATCGAAGTCGGCTTCCGCGTGCCAGGCAGCCCATGAGTGACGTGCGCTTCATCGTTGCCCGGCCCGACTCGCTCGGGCCCTATGTCGAGCGGCTGCGCCTGCTGGAGCGTGAAATCCTCTATCCACTCGCGGATGGGGCCGACCACTTCTTCATCGACCATGGGCCCGGCTACCACCCGTTCTTCTCCTCCATGGGAGAGGCGTACTTCCTGCTGGCGCTCCGTGGCGACGACTTGCTCGGTTCCGTGACGGGGGTGTTACGCCCGGTCTGGCACGGGACGCGGAAGGTGGATGCGCTCTACATCTGCGACCTCAAGCTGGCGAAGCACGCGCGGGGCTCCGGCCTCTCCACGAAGCTCCTGCTTCAGGGCCTCAAGCACCTCTTCCTCATTCCCCCGCTGCGCCGGATTCGTTTCCTCTACGGCGCGGCCATGCGCGGCGCCCGGGGCGACGTGATGCGCATCGCCCGTGGGTGGAATCCGCTGCGCATGGGGCGCCCCACGAGCCAGCTCGCGCTCTACTTCGTGCCGCCCGCTCGGCTTCAGGCGTTGGATACGCGGAGTGCACCCCCGCGCCCCACGGGAACAGGGCTCCGCCTGGGGCCCGCGCCCGCCAGGACGCTGGAAGGGGCGGGGTGGGGCACCACGGCGGGGGCCAAGGACCTTCAGCGGTTGTCCACGGGGCGCCCGTGGCCGCTGGTCCATCTGGCGGCGCCGCCCGAAGCCTGGACGCATGGCTGGGGCGAGTACCTTCGTACCTGCGGTGTGGAGTTGGCGGCGCTCGGGGAGGAGGCGCTCGCTTGTTTCAGCATCGACGAGCGGCTGGAGGACCACGTCCACTGGCTGCGAGAGGTGGGCATCGCTCCTGATTCGGTGTGCACCGTCTATTCTCTCGACCTCTCCTTTCCTGTCAGAGCGCCAGCATGGGTGCACCTCCCCTCGTCCGAAATCTGAAGCTGCGTCAGCACATCGCCGGGCTCAAGGCGGAGTGGAACGCATTGGATGCGCCCTACCTGCGCGCGCTGAGAGACGGCTCCTTCGCGCGGGAGGACTTCGTCGAAACGCAGCTCCAGTTCTCCTCCGCGGTGGCGCACTTCTCCAGGCCCATGGCGATGCTCGCCAGCCGGCTTCCGCAGCCCACCCAGCGGCTGCCGCTGGTGGAGAACATCTTCGACGAGCACGGACGCGGCACGTTGGCTCACGGCCACGAGCGCACGTTCCACCTGCTCCTCTCGCGCCTGGGCGTTGAGACAGCGCGCGTGGAGCACCATGTGACCTGGCCGGAGGTGCGTGCCTTCAACGTCGCGCTCACTGGCATCGCCGCGTTCGAGGGGCCGCACACGGGGCTCGCCGTGTTCGGCATCATCGAGGACCTGTTCAGCGGCATCTCCCTGGACCTCGGCCGCGCCATCGTCGCGCGGGGCTGGCTCCAGCACGGCGAGGTGGTGCACTACCCTACGCACGCGGATCTCGACGAGGAGCACGCGGAAGGCTTCTACCGGCAGTTGGATGCGCCCTACGAGACGGACGCGGGGGCCGCGGAGATTGAGCAGGGCCTGGTGTTGGGCGGGCACCTCTTCCTGGGGCTGTACGACGCGCTGTTCCGGGCGCGTCACCGTCGGCTGGATTAGGGCGGCGGCCCGCTGGGGCCTTCCCGTGCCGTGTCTTGGCTGGGACGCGGATGTTCCCGGAGTCGGCGCTCAGGGCTTGCGCGCTCGCAGCCGCCACACCTGGAAGGTGTGCAGCCGTCGCCCACGAAAGTCACCGAAGAACTCCACGGGGCCTTGCACCGTGGTGAAGCGAGAGGCCAGCTCCTCGGGGGGCTGCGCTCCGCCTTCGCTCACCCACAGGACGTCCTGCCCGGGCGTCACGTCCGGGGCGGCCCAGAGGTCATACTGACTGAAGCGGGCCGGTGCCCCCGTCTTCGTGAGCCGCCGCGCGTAGTAGGCCACCTGGGACGCCAGTTGGTAGTTGGGCGCGTAGACGGCGGCCACATTGTCGGGCGTCAGCTCCGGGAACAACCGCTGCGGCGTGGCCAGCTCGCGCAGGGCGCTCCAGCCGTGCGTCCGCCACAGCGCCCTGTCCCGGCGGAAGTGGAGCACGGGGAAGAGCAGGTGCGAGCCCACCACCAGCACCACCGCCAGCCCGCTGAACGCCGCCGCGCGCTGCCAGACGGGCCGCATGCCCGCCACGCCCACGCAGGCCGCGAGGTACGCCGCGGACGGCCAGTTGGCCTCGCCCCGGGTGCGCAGCGACGCGTAGCCGAAGAAGAGCAGGGGGACGCAGGCCGCCATGCGCAGCAGGAAGTGCTCGCGCGGACCGCGCACGCCGTACACCAGCGCGAGGGGAAAGAGCACCGGTCCTCCGAAGGCGAGCTGGCCCGCGAGGAACTCGCCGAAGGTGCTCCAACTGCTGCGCCAGTCGCGGCCCAGGCCATGGTTGAGCTGGAAGGCGAAGCCCACCCAGTCATGGCCCGCGTTCCAGAGCACCACCGGCGCGAAGAAGGCGCCCGCCAGCGTCGCCGTGCGCCACGCGCCCCAGGGCATCCGCCGCGCTCGCACCGTGGTGATGAGGAACGCCACGCCCAGCAGCACGGCCGGGTACTTCGACAGCAGGGCGCACCCTCCGGCCAGTCCCGCCAGGACCCATCGCTCCCGCCACAGGGCCCACAGGGCCAGTGTCCAGAACAGGAGCAGGGGCGAGTCGGGCGTGGGCCACACGCCAGCCACCGCGCCCGCAGGGACGACGCTCCACAGCGCCGCAGCCCGCCAGGCAATCGCCGCATCGCCATGGACGTCGCGCGCCAGCCGCCACACCGCGGCCACCGTCCCCACGCCGCACAGCATCGCCGTGCCCTCGATGCCCAGCAGGGCGATGTGCCAGGCCACCAACGGTGGATGGTCGAAGTAGCCCCAGTCGAGCTGGCGGGACCATTGCCAGTAGTAGGCGGTGTCGAAGTAGACGTCCGTGCCCAGCACCAGGGCGAGCCGCGCCGCCATCGCCACGCCGAGCAGCGCCACGCAGGTCTTCAGACTGAGGCCCGTCGAGGCGGGGGGCGGCGGAGACACGGCGGCGACCTACTCCGTCCGCCCCTCTGTTGACCACCATCCCTCCAGTGCTTTCGACTTGCCCGCCCTCACGCGGGTTCGTATCTCGACAGCCCGTCCTCTTCCTGGAGTCCCGATGGCCACGCCCCCTCCGTCAGCTGACACTTCCAATCGCCTGGCCCGGGAGCCCTCTCCGTATCTGCGCCAACACGCACACAACCCCGTGGACTGGTTCCCCTGGGGGGAGGAGGCGCTCGCGAAGGCGAAGGCGGAGAACAAGCCCATCCTGTTGTCCGTGGGCTACTCCGCCTGTCACTGGTGCCACGTCATGGCGCACGAGTCGTTCGAGTTACCCGAGACGGCCCGGCTGATGAACGAGGGCTTCATCAACATCAAGGTGGACCGCGAGGAGCGGCCGGACCTGGACCAGATTTATCAAGGCGTGGTGCAGCTCATGGGGCAGGGCGGCGGCTGGCCGCTCACGGTGTTCCTCACGCCGGACTTGAAGCCCTTCTACGGCGGCACCTACTTCCCGCCGCAGGACCGCTACGGGCGCCCGGGCTTCCCCCGGTTGCTGATGGCGCTGCGGGACGCGTGGGAGAACAAGCAGGAGGAGGTGCAGCGGCAGTCGGCCCAGTTCGAGGAGGGGCTCGGGGAGCTGGCCACCTACGGGCTGGAGGCCGCGCCCGCCGTGCTGACGGCGGCGGACGTGGTGGGCATGGGCCAGCGCATGGCGAAGCAGGTGGACACGGTCCACGGGGGCTTCGGCGGCGCGCCCAAGTTCCCCAACCCGATGAACTTCGCGCTGCTGCTGCGCGCGTGGCGTAGAGGCGGGGGCGCGCCGTTGAAGGACGCGGTGTTCCTGACGTTGGAGCGCATGGCGTTGGGCGGCATCTATGACCAGTTGGGCGGCGGCTTCCACCGGTACTCGGTGGACGAGCGCTGGCTGGTGCCCCACTTCGAGAAGATGCTCTACGACAACGCGCAGCTCCTGCACCTCTACGCGCAGGCGCAGCAGGTGGAGCCGCGCCCGCTGTGGCGCAAGGTGGTGGAGGAGACGGTGGCCTACGTGCGCCGCGAGATGACCGACGCGGGCGGCGGCTTCTACGCGGCGCAGGACGCGGACAGCGAGGGCGAGGAGGGGAGGTTCTTCGTCTGGCGCCCGGAGGAGGTCCGCGCGGCCTTGCCGGAAGCGCAGGCGGAACTGGTGCTGCGTCACTTCGGAATCAAGCCCGGCGGCAACTTCGAGCATGGCGCGACGGTGCTGGAGGTGGTGGTGCCCGTGTCGGAGCTGGCGCGGGAGCGCGGCGTCTCCGAAGACGCCGTGGAGCGCGAGCTGGCCACGGCGAAGCAGGCGCTCTTCGACGCGCGGGAGCGGCGGGTGAAGCCGGGCCGGGACGACAAGCTGCTGTCGGGATGGAACGGGCTCATGATTCGCGGCCTCGCGTTGGCCTCGCGTGTCTTCGGCCGGCCGGAGTGGGCGCAGTGGGCGGCGGACGCCGCGGACTTCGTGCTGGAGAAGGCGTGGGACGGGACGCGGCTGGCGCGCTCGTACCAGGAGGGACAGGCGCGCATCGACGGCTTCCTGGAGGACTACGGTGACCTGGCCTCGGGCCTCACCGCGCTCTACCAGGCGACCTTCGACGTGAAGTACCTGGAGGCGGCGGACGCGCTGGTGCGCCGGGCCGTGGACCTCTTCTGGGACGCGGAGAAGGCGGCGTACCTCACCGCGCCCCGGGGACAGAAGGACCTGGTGGTGGCGACGTATGGCCTCTTCGACAACGCCTCCCCGTCCGGCGCCTCCACGCTGACGGAGGCGCAGGTGGAGCTGGCGGCGCTCACGGCTGACAAGCAGCACCTGGAGTTGCCGGAGCGCTACGTGGCGCGGATGCACGACGGGCTCGTGCGCAACACCATGGGCTATGGCTACCTGGGCCTGGCGGCGGATGCGCTGCTGGAGGGCGCGGCGTCCGTCACCGTCGCGGGCGCGTCCGACGACGTGGCGCCGCTGCGGGCCGCCATGGACCGTGCCTTCGCGCCCACGGTGGCGCTGGCCTGGAAGGCGCCAGGGCAGCCCGTGCCCGCGTTGCTACAAGGGACTTTCGAAGGACGTGAGCCCGTGAAGGGACGGGCCGCAGCCTACCTGTGCCGGGGCTTCGTCTGCGAGCTGCCCGTCACCGCGCCGGACGTGCTGACCCAGCGGTTGGCGGCGCTCACCGGCCCCTGAGCAGGGGCCGGCGCGGCCTGCGTCACTTGACGGCCGTCACCTTCAGCGCGCCGATGAGCGGCGTGATTTCGGCGTTGCCTTCCTTGCCGAAGGCGAAGTGCGTGGCGTCCGCCACCACCTGGTTGAAGGTGGGGTCCAGCTGGGTCCACTCGCCCACGAAGGCCTCCACCCATTCGTGCCAGTAGAGGGCGGGCACGCCGTCCTGGTTCACCATGTAGATGACGCCGTCCACGCGCCGGGCGGGCACGCCCGCCGCGCGCAGCAGCGCCACGGACAGGAGCGAGTGCTCCGTGCAGTCGCCCTTCTTCTGGCTCAGCACGTCCGTGGCCCGGTCCGCGCTGGCGCCGTAGTCCTTCTCCAGGTTGGAGTACACCCAGGTGTTCACCTTCTGGGCGATGCGGTACGCGTCCTTCTCCGTCCCCACGAGCTGCTTCGCCAACTCGCGGATGGCCGGCGCGTCGCTCTCCACCATGAGCGTGGACTTGAGGTTCTCCCCGCCCTCCGGGTCCGTCAGCGGCAGGGGCTTGCGCGTCTTGGGCGCGACGGCGGACAGCGTCACCTCCACGCTGCCATCCGGCTGCGGCTTGAACTGCTGGCGGTACGTCTGCTCCTGGAACTTCGCGGGCAGGCCCTGCACCACCAGCGTGACGTGGCCGGGCACGGTGCGCGCGGACTCGGGCAGCGGCTTGGGCAGCACCACGCGGGTGAGGCCGAAGACTTCCACCAGGTCCAGCCGCTTGGCGACGGCCTCCGTCTCCTTCCGGGCCTGCATCGTCGTGCCGTAGTCCACCAGCACCATCTCCCCGCGCTGGGTGAGGTACGAAACGACGGGAACCTTCTCCTTCTCCGACACGGTGACGGCCTTGCCCAGCTTCACCTGCACGCCGTTGATGGTCCGCTGCTCCTCGGGCTCCACGGTGGTGGAGAGGCCGTAGGACTCCAGGTCCATTCCATCCAACGAGAAGCCCGCCACCTTCGCCTTGCGCAGCAGCGCCACGCGCGGCGGGTCGGCGTCCTCCACCCGCTCCTTCGTCGGCGGCAGCTTGGGCAGCGTCTCATCCGGGCGGCCCGGGCGCTTGCGCACCACCTGGAAGCCGTCCGCGGTGGCCGAGCCCTCCAGCGTCTGCGTGCCGCCATCACCCGTCTGCTTCACGATGAAGGACAGCAGGCGCCCACCGGGCTTCGCCTCGTAGATGCGCTCCTCGTCATGCATGCGCTCCGACACGCGCGAGCCCACCATGGCCTTGAAGACGAGCCGGTTGGTCGTCTTCACCCGCGCGGGCTGGCCCGGCAGGACTTCCAGGTCGGTGAAGAGCCAGCCGACCTTCTTGTCCATGAGGTACAGGCCGAAGTACTCGCCGCCCTTGGGCCGGGCGGCCTTCACCACGTCGGAGACGGGGGCCTGTGTGGCAGTGGCCTTGGCCGCCGGGGCGGGCGCCCTCGCGAGCGCGGACGGTGCGCCCACCAGCAGGGCACACAGGGGCACGAGGGCCAGCAAGGTCGGTCGGTGCGTGCGAGTCATCGTGCCCCTTCTAACGAGGGAAGGGGCCGTTGTCTTCACCCGCCCGGCCTGGCGGCGTGGGGATTACAGCCGCTTGGTGAGGATGATGAGGTCGTCCCCCACCTTGTAGAAGTCCCGGATGCGGGCCTCCTCGCCGTACTTCATGGAGGCGTAGAAGCCGCGCGTGGGGCCGTAGGCCTCGGTGGCGCTCGTCTCCACGCGGATGAGGCGCCCGTTGCGGCGGCGCAGGTCGCCCTCCATGGCGGACACCAGCGCGGCTCCCACGCCCTGACCGCGAACTTCCGGTGCGGACGCAATCCAGTACAGGTCGTAGGTGTCCTCCGTCATCGGCGTGGGGCCGTAGCAGATGTAGCCCACGAGCTCGCCGTCGCGGTCCGCGACGATGATGGCGTAGTCCGTGTTTCCCGGCGTGAGCGTGGTGTTCGCCAGCTCGATGGCGACCTCAACCTCCTGCGGCGAGAAGGTTTCGATCTTTCGAATCAGGGCGGCGATTGGCGCCCGATCCTTTTCTTCGATGGGACGGATGTCCATGTGCTCTCTCGAGCGCGACCTCCACGAGCCGGGACGCCAGGGCCGGATAGTCCATTCCGGCGGCCAGGGCGGCCTTGGCGAACCCCGCGCTCGGGTGAAGGTCGCAGTTGGGGTTGATGTCGATGACGTAGGGCACGCCCTCCGGGGATACCCGGAGGTCGACCCGTCCATAGTCCTGACAGTCCAGTGCTGCAAAGGCTTCCAGCGCAACCTGCACGCAACGGGACTCCAGGTTCGCGTCCAGCCGGCACAATCCGCTGGTGGTGTCCCGGTACTCCGCCGACGCCGCCTCCCACTTGGCGTTGTAGGAGACGATGTTGGGTCTGTCCTCGAACGTACGACCGAAGACGATTTCCGTCAGGGGCAGCGCCTGGCGCGGCCGGTTGCCGAGCAGCGGCACATAGATTTCCCGCCCGGGGATGAACTGCTCCACCAGGGCCGGCTGATGAAACTCACGGAGCACCGCGTCACAGGCGCGGACCAGCGCGGCGCGCTCGTGCACCACGGACTCCGACGTTACGCCCATGCTGGCGTCTTCCCGCGCGGGCTTGACGATGAGCGGCCAGGGCAGGTCCACCGCGAGTGCATCCTCCAGGCGCTCCACCACGTGGAAGGGCGGCGTGGGCACGCCGCGCGCGGTGAGGACCTCCTTGGCCTTGGGCTTGTGCAGCGCCAGGCCCAGGGACAGCGCGCTCGAGCCTGTGTAGGCCAGCCCCAGCACGTCCAGCAGGCAGGGGACGGCCATCTCGCCCCGACTGTCGGCCGCCAACGACTCGCAGAGGTTGACGACCAGGTCCGGCTGGCACCGGCGCAGGGTGTCCATGAAGTCGAGCCGGTCGCCTTCGATGGCGAGCGGTTCGGCCAGGGTGTCGCCCCGGTTGAGGGCGTCCGCCATGGAGGAGACGACACGGACCACATCCTCCCGGGCCTCCCGCCCAGGGTCGTCCTCAAGGAGGTCGTGGTCGCGGTTGTGCAGCAGGATGATGTGCATTCGGTGGTGCGGGAGGGTTACCACGTCCCCTGCCTCCATCACAGTCCGCACGTGAGGCCGGCTGCCCCCCGGAAAGGTTCGCGGTACGTTTGATGACCTCCCGAGGGGGTATCCAGGAGTATGGAAAGGGAATCATGCGCATCCGTGACCCCATCCACGGCACCATCCCGGTCAGCGACCCCGAGAAGGCCGTCATCGACAGCCGGCACTACCAGCGGCTGCGGTATGTCCGACAGCTTGGCTTCGGGGACCTGGCCTTTCCCGGGGCCACGCACACGCGCCACATCCATTCCTTGGGCGCCATGCATGTCGCCTCGCGCGTGTTCGGCGCGGTGGCCGCCCGCTCGTCGCTGCCGGAGGACGTGCGGGAGCGCTTCTGCGCGGCGGTGCGTCTGGCGGTCCTCTGCCATGACCTGGGGCACATGCCGCTGTCGCATGCCTCGGAGCGCATCGCCCCGAAGCGCTCGCTCCTGCGCCTGCCATCCTGGCTGGACGGCACCGCGGAGGGCGAGCTGGCCACGCACGAGGACTACACGGCGAAAATCCTCCTCGACAGCTCGCTGACGCCCATCATCGAGAAGCACTTCGGCGGCATGGGGATTACGCCCATGGCGGCGGTGGCGCTGGTGTCGGGAGCGAAGCCGCCGAAGGACCCGGGCTTCACGCACCAGGGCGTGGACTGGACGCCGCTGCTACGCGCCATCGTCTCCGGTGAGCTGGACGCGGACCGCATGGACTACCTGCTGCGCGACTCCTTCTACACAGGCGTCAACTATGGCCGGTACGACATGGATTGGATTGTCAGCAACCTCAATCCCGCCGTGAAGGACGGGCGGGCCTACCTCGCCCTCAGCCGGGCGGCGGCCTTCGCCTTCGAGGACTTCCTCCTCAGCCGCTACCACATGTTCGTGTCGGTGTACCTGCACCACACCTCCGTGAACTTCGACTACATGCTGCGGCGCTATTACGAGGAGTCGCCCGGCGAGTTCGAGATTCCTTCGGATCCGGAAGAGTTCCTGCTCTGTGACGATTCGGCGCTCTGGTACACGCTGCGCCGCTCCAAGAATCCATGGGCCCAGCGCATCAGCCAGCGGCAGGGCTACAAGCTGCTGGCGCAGTTCACGGAGCGGGACACGGGCTACGACCTGGACGTGCTGCGCAGCGCGCTGGTGTCCCACAAGTTCGACCACTACGTCGTCGAGTCCCAGAACGTGCTCAGCAAGTACACCTCCGGGCCGTCTGGCCGAGGGCCGAGCCTGTTCATCATCGACGCCTCCACCGGCCGGCTGACCGAGGTGGCGCGCTACACGCCGCTGTATCAGCGCTACAGTGGCGCGGTGCGGCTCGTCCGGCTGTACGTCCGCCCAGACCAGGCGGACAAGGCACATGCGTTGATGGGCCGGGTCCTCGGCCAGGCGGTGGAGTCATGAGCGAGCGTCTTCCCGGCCTGGGCCTGGGCCTGGACCTGCTGACCCACAGGCCGGTGGAGGCCCGCCCTTCTTCCGTGGCGCTGCTGTACCGGCGCGCGGGGGAGGGCGTGGAGGTCTTCTGGGTGAAGCGCGGCAAGGCGCTTCGCTTCGCGGGCGGCTTCTACGCCTTTCCCGGCGGCAAGCTGGACGCGGCCGACGCGGACGTGCCGGTGGCGGGCGCCAGTGGAGAGGAGGCGGCGCTGCGCTCGGCCGCGGCGCGCGAGCTCTTCGAGGAGACGGGCGTGCTGGTGGCCCACGGCGCCGAGGCGCTGTCCGCCGCGAAGGTGGCGTCGCTGCGCAAGGCGCTCCTGGACGAGACGCTGGGGTGGGGCGCTCTGTTGAGGGCGGAGGGGTTGTCGCTGAACGCGGATGACTTCCGGGCCGCGGGCCGGTGGGTGACGCCGCCGGCGCTGCCCGTGCGCTTCGATACACGCTTCTACCTGGTGGAGATGCCCGCCCACGCGCGCGCGGAGTGGTGGCCTGGAGAGCTCACGGAGGGCGCCTGGGTGACGCCCGCGGATGCCCTGGCTCGGTGGGGAGACGGTACTGCGCTGCTGCACCCGCCCGCGGTGCATGCCTTCCAGGTGCTGGGCTCCTTCACGGATGCGTCCGACGTCCTGGCGCGCCTGGCGTCGCCTCCGTTCTGCCCGGGTTACGTCTCGCAGCGCATCGAGTTCCAGCAGGGCGTGCGCGTGGTGGCGCTGGAGACGCCCACGCTGCCGCCGGCCGCGCATACCAACGCGTATGTGCTGGGCAACGGCGAGCTGCTCATCGTGGACCCGGGCGCCGCGGACGTGAAGCAGTACGCGAAGCTGCTGTCGCTGGTGTCGGGCCTGAAGGCGGAGGGGCTGCGGCCCGTGGCGGTGGTGCTCACCCACCATCACGGTGACCACGTGGGCGGCGCGCGCGCGGTGAAGGAGCGCTTGGGCATCCCGCTGTGGTGCCACGCGCGTACGGCGGACCGCCTGGACTTCCCCGTGGAGCGGCTGCTGGAGGACGGTGACGTGCTGGAGCTGGCGGGCGCGGTGCCGCAGCGCTGGCGCGTGCTGCACACGCCGGGGCATGCACAGGGGCACGTGTGCCTCGTGGATGAGCGCAGCCGCTCGGCGGTGGTGGGGGACATGGTGGCCGGCGTGGGGACCATCGTCATCGACCCGCCGGAGGGGCACATGCGGGACTACCTGACGCAGCTCGCGCGGCTGCGGGACTGGCCCGTGAGCACGCTGTACCCGGCGCATGGCTCACCGATTCCGGACGGGCCCGCGAAGCTCCAGGAGTACCTGGACCACCGGGCGGCGCGGGAGGCGCTCATCCTCCAGTCCGTGACACCCAACGGCGCCACGCTGGCGCAGGTGGTGTCCCAGGCCTACGCGGACACGCCGCCGCTGCTGCATCCCCTCGCGGAGCGCAGCGCGCTGGCCACCCTGGAGAAGCTGGTGGAGGAAGGCCTCGTGCGTGAGGAGTCGCTCCAGTACTTCCGCGCCTAGAATCGGCCGGCGAGCCCCAGCGCCCCGCCTCCCGGGGCCAGGCTCACCGTGGGCACCATCACCACGGGGCGCTGCTGCTGGCGTCGCCGCTCGTAGGCGCCATGGGACAGCTCGAACGCGAGGATGGACGTCGCCACGGGCACGGCGAAGGTGGCGGCGAGGACCGCCCAGGACGCTTCGTCCGACAGCGCCACGACGACCAATGGCGCGGCCGTTCCCACCAGTCCGCCCAGCAGCGTGGGCAGCAATCCGCCGCGTGCATCCATCAGCGAGCCTCCCAGGTACACGCCTGACGCCGCGCCGAGCCCCATTCCAATCGAAGCGCTGATGAGGCTGAGGTTCCTCCCGGAGCGGCACTCGCTGTAGCCGCAGGACACCCGGTCCGACACGAGGACGCCTCCGAGGAAGGTCACCGCGAGGCCCGAGGCGCCAATCAGCGCGCCGCCCACCGTTTCACCCACCAGGCGCGCGCCCAGCGGGAACGGCGCATCCTGGGACGGATGCCTCCGGGGAGAGGCCGGTGATGGACGGCCCACCGAGGGCCGCTGCTGCGTGGCCGTCACGGGCTCTGACATCCGCGGCGCCTCATCCGTTGGCTGGGCGAGCGCGAGGGCGGGCAGCAGGAGCGTCAGCAGGAAGGGGCGGTTCGGATGGGAGAGCATGGGCGCTGGTGCTCGTAGTGAGAGCACGGCGCGGGCACGGATGCCATCGCCTCCCTGATGGGTTTCGCGCTGAACGGACGGTGCGCCGCCGGCGCGTCTCAGGAGGACTGCTCCGCGGGGCGGGGGCGAGGTCCGTGGGGCGCTGTTCGGAAATGTCGGGACTTTGGAGCAGCGAAATGTCCCGACATTTCCGAACAGCGAGCTCCCGAGGTGCGCCGATGCCCCGGGGTGATTCGCCTCAGAATCAGAAGCTCCCGGCGAGGCCCAGGCGAGGCCCGCGTTCGCCCATCCCGGCGACGGGGACCACCTGGAACGTGCTGGGGGCCTTGCGCGTGAGCGCGGGGCGCTCTTCCCCCGGCGATGACAGCTCGTAGCCCGCCACGGCGCCCACCACGGGGAGCAGCAGCAGGAACACCGCGCCGCCGGGTTCGTTGTCTCCGATGCCCAGCAGGGCGGAGCCGAGCAACGTGCCGCCCCAGCCGATGAGGCTGCCGCCCGCGGTGGCGAGGAAGGTGCCCCGGCCGCCCATGAGCTTTCCACCCAGCCATGTCCCGGCCGGGATTCCCACCACGACCCCCGTCAATCCACCGACGCCCGCGACGATGCTGCACTCGTCGCAGCCCACCGTGGACGCACCGACGAAGAAGCCCGTGATGAGGCCCACGGAGCCCGCGATGATGCCGCCACCGGCGCCACCCAGGAACTCCACCGCCACCCGTGGCACGGGGTCCGTGGCGCGGGCGCGGGCCTTGCCAGGAAGGGCCTGTTCATTGACGGAGGTCGTGCCCTCCGTCTCCTGGCTCGTGCGGGAGTCGTCCCCGGCGTCTTCGTCGCGGCGCGTCGGCGCGTCCCAGCCGCCCGGGGCTGGAACCAGGGGAGGCGGCGTCAGCTCGGAGGCGGGTGCCCGGGCGGGCTCGCTCGCGGGGGGCTCCTGCGCCCAAGCGGCGTTTGGGCCCGAGAGGACCAGCATGGCCAACCCGATGGAGTGGGCTCGTGAAACCTTCACCTGGGACACGCTACCGCAACGACGGGCGCGCGTCGCCCTAACCAGCGGAGGCCTCGGAAACAGGCTGGGGGCGGCCCTTGCGGCGCAGCAGCACGATGGCCAGCGGGATGCCGCCCAGCAGGAGCTGGGGGACGAGCGAGAGCGCGTCCGGATAGATGCCCAGCATGTCCACGGTGATGAAGGGCACGGGCGCGAGCGGCAGCGCGCCGACTTCCTGCAGCGAGTGCAGGCCCTTGCCCAGCAGCATCACGGCGGTGAGGACCAGGATGACGGTGGACGCGTTGAAGAGCGTCTTCATCGGCAGGCGGTAACCCAGCCGGTTGATGAAGAGGACCATCACCACCATGGCCACCGCGCCCGCGAGCGCGCCCCAGGCCACGCCCTGTGGCGAGTCCAGCGCGAGCCCCTGAAGGAAGATGGCCGTCTCGAAGCTCTCACGCAGCACGGCGGTGAAGGCGATGAGGAACAGGCCCAGCATGCTGCCTCGGCCCAGCGCGCCCTGCATCTTCTCGCGCAGCTCGCCCATGAACTGGCTGATGTTGGAGCGGGCGTTGAGCCACAGCGCCGCGTACACCAGCATGCCCACCGCCGCGAGCGCGGCGATGGCCTCCATCCACTCGCGCTGGGCGCCGGCCAGCAGGTGGCGGCCGAGCACGTAGGACAGCGCGCCGACGATGAGCGCGGAAATCCACCCGAAGTGCACCACGCGGGCGTGCTCGGTGGCCTTCATCTTCCGCAGCGCGGCCAGCAGCGCCGCGACGATGATGGTCGCTTCGAAGCCCTCGCGCAGCAGGATGAGTAGCGTCAGCCACATCGTGGACAGCAGGCTCGCGGTGGTGCCCGAGTCACGCCGCGCCTGGTCCAGCAGGGCCAGCAGCTCCCGGCCCTCGTCCTGGAGGTGCGGGCTGCCGCGCTCCGCCGCCATGCGGGCCTTGAGGAAGCCCTGCTCGATTTTCAGCGTCAGCGCCGCGTCGCGCGCGCTGAGCTTGGGTTCCACCGGCTCCACGCCGTTGAGGTAGCCGTCCAGCAGGGCCGCCTTCGCGCCGGCGATGTCACCCGCGGCGCCCAGGCGCATGGCCTGCTGCACGTTCTCCCGGGCGGCGAGCAGCGAGCGCTCCTCGTCCGCGTCCAGCATCTTCCGGCGCAGACAGGCGAGGTTCTCCTGGCCGAACTCCTTCACCAGGTCCGCGTCGGTGGCGTTGGCCAGCCGCTCCAGGGAGACGCGCGGCGGCGTGCCCTCGCACTGGGGCAGGCGCATGGTGAAGACGTAGAAGGCCAGCGACCAGCGCTCCTCCTCGGACAGGGTGGGGTAGGCCGGCATCGCGGTGCCGGGCACGCCGAAGCTGGTGGTGTTGAAGGCCTTGTACGGCGTGAGGCCTTCCATCAGCTCCGCGTCCTGGAAGTTGGCGGGCGCCGGCTCCATGTTGGCGGCGATTGCCACGTTCGCGCTGCCGTCGGCGCCATGGCACGCGGCGCAGTTGGTGGCGAACAGCGACTGGCCCAGCGCCAGGTCCGGCGGGCGGCGTGGGCTGCGGGCCAGGCCTCCGGCCGTGACGAGGTTCTCCACCAGCTCACCGCAGTCGCGGCTGACGCCGTCAGGGTCCTCGCCCTTGTCCACGCGGGCCTGGATGTCCTGCACGCGAGGCAGGAAGGCCGCTGCCGCGGGGCCCAGGCCACGCGCCGCGTCCACCGCCTCCGCCGCGAAGCTCTTCTGCTCCGCCAGCTCGAACGCGGACTGCGACTCGATGGCGAGCGGATAGTCCGCCTCCAGGTACTGGAGGATGCCGATGAGCCGGTGCCACGTGCGTTCCTCGGAGGCGCCGTCGTCCGCGCGGGACGCGATAGGCAAGGCAAGCAGGAGGAACAGCAGCAGCGAGGCGGCGCGAGTCATGCCACCCCTCTACCAGTGGGGTGGTGGCCTTTCAATCTTGCGAAGCAACTTCAAAATCTGCCGGACTCAGGTCGCGCCTACGCCAGCGCTGCCCGTGGGGCCAATCGTCTCGACGACCTGGAGCGAGCCCACGCGGAGTGAATCCACCTGCCAGTCATCACCCCGCAGCTTGCCAATGGTCAGGGCTCGGATGGCCAGGGTGCCGATGCTGAGCGCGCCGATGGCGAGCGCTCCCAGCGCGGTGGCCCCAACGGCCAGGGCGGGCAGGGCACGAGACCGGGGCCGCAGCCGGTGACGCAGCAAGGGAGCAAGCCGGAGGCTGGCCACGAGCGCGGCCACGTTGGAGGCCGTGAGCACGGCGGCGCTGGAGAGGGCCGCGGTCCGCCACGGCACGTCGATGGGACGAGAGAGGAGGGTGGTCTGCATCCCGTGGAAGTGTGCATGGCGTCAGGAGGTGCCACGCGGCGGGATGGGAGGCCCCCGGCCGGATGGATGGCCGGGCGCCTCGTGCTTCACCTTCGCGCTAGTTCTCGATGATGATTTCGCAGTACTGCGGGTAGCGGTCGCACGGGTAGCAGGTGCCACCGGGGCCGCCCACGCAGACC
The DNA here is from genome assembly GCF_013116825.1 of Myxococcus xanthus. GTDB lineage: Bacteria > Myxococcota > Myxococcia > Myxococcales > Myxococcaceae > Myxococcus > Myxococcus xanthus_B. Next base: position 65,273 of record NZ_JABFNS010000014.1, on the reverse strand, counting down.
TCGTTGGCGGCACACCGGCCCTGCAAATCACACAGGCGCAGCTCCTGCTCGGCGCTGCCCGTTTCGTCCACGGGAGCCTCCTCCACGGGGCCGCCACAGGCCATCATCACCACCGCCGCAACCAATCCAAGTCCTCGCATCCACGTCGTGTGCATCCGGAACTCCTCGGGACTGACGGGTGAGGTCTGGATTGTGCGCTTAACGTTTGAAGGAAGGAATGTGGGCGCGCGCCCTCGCCCGGGCATGCATGTAGACGCCGCCGGTCAGCGCTCGTAGGTGAGGAAGGTGTGGGGGGGCTCGGCGTCGGGATGTGCTTGCTCTTGGACGCATGTCCAACCCGACAGGTCCACGTCGGGGAACCAGGTGTCGCCAGGGAAGTCCCGGGCGATGCGCGTGAGGTAGATGCGCTGCACGCGGTCCATCGTCTGGGCGTAGAGGTCCGCGCCTCCGGCGATGAAGACCTCCGAGTCGCCGCTGGCCTTTGCCAGGGAGAGCGCTTCGTCCACGGAGTGCGCCACCTGGACGCCCGGGGGCGCGAAGTCACGCTGGCGGGTGACGACGATGAAGGTGCGGCCCGGCAGCGGGCGGCCGATGGACTCGTACGTCTTGCGCCCCATCACCAGGGTGTGGCCCATGGTGATGCGCTTGAAGCGGGCGAGGTCCGCGGGCAGCCGCCACGGGAGCTGGTTGCCCGCGCCGATGACACGGTTCGCCGCCATGGCGACGATGGCGGACAGCTTCATACGGCCACGGGCGCCTTGATGGCGGGGTGCGGGTCGTAGCCTTCGAGCGTGAAGTCCTCGTACTTGAAGGCGAAGAGGTCCGTCACCTCGGGGTTGATGCGCATGCGAGGCAGGGGGCGCGGTTCGCGCGACAGCTGCGTCTTCGCCTGCTCCACGTGGTTCAGGTACAGGTGCGCGTCGCCCACGGTGTGGATGAACTCGTGCGCCTGCAGGCCCGTCACCTGCGCCACCATCATCGTCAGCAGCGAGTACGAAGCGATGTTGAAGGGCAGCCCCAGGAAGAGGTCCGCGCTGCGCTGATAGAGCTGGCAGGACAGCCGCCCGTTGGCCACGTAGAACTGGAAGAGGACGTGGCAGGGCGGCAGCTTCATGGAAGGCAGGTCCGCCACGTTCCACGCGCTGATGATGTGGCGGCGCGAGTCGGGGTTCTTCTTCAGCCCCTCCACCAGCGCCTTCATCTGGTCGATGTGCTCGCCGTTGGGCGCCGTCCACGAGCGCCACTGGTGCCCGTACACGGGGCCGAGGCTGCCGTCGGCGTTGGCCCACTCGTCCCAGATGGTGACGCCCTGGGCCTGGAGCGTGTGCACGTTGGTATCCCCCGCGAGCATCCACAGCAACTCATGGAGGATGGACTTCGTGTGCACCTTCTTCGTGGTGAGGAGCGGGAAGCCTTGCGTGAGGTCGAACCGGAGCTGGGGCCCGAAGACGCTGAGCGTCCCCGTGCCGGTACGGTCGCCCTTCTTCACCCCATGGTGCAGGACGTGGTCGAGCAGGGACAGATAGGGCTGCATGGGGCCCATGTAACTGAGCCGGTGTCCGACTCAAAGCGCTAAGCAGGGGCACCGCTCAGGGTAAAACTGGTAGGGCCTCCCACACGTGTGTCGCAGGTTTGCGGCTTCTCATGGACGCCAGTCGCCACGCACCGTTAGAAGCCGGGGCATGAAAATCTACACGAAGAGCGGTGATGCCGGAGAGACCGGTCTGTTCGGTGGCGGACGCGTCGCGAAGGACGACGTTCGTGTGGACGCGTATGGGGAGGTGGACGAGCTGAACGCGACCATCGGCCTGGTGCGGAGCTTCGAGGGGCCCACGGACGTGGACGCGCTGCTCCACCGGCTCCAGGACCAGCTCTTCACGGTGGGCGCGGTGCTGGCCACGCCCGAGGGGACCAAGGCCTCGGCGCACATCCCCGAGCTGAAGGCTGAGTGGGCGGAAGACATGGAGCGCGCCATCGACGGCTTCGAGGCGGAGCTGCCGCCGATGACCCACTTCATCCTGCCCGGCGGCACGCAGGCCGCGAGCGCGCTGCACCTGGCGCGCACCGTCTGCCGCCGCGCCGAGCGCCGCACGGTGCCGCTGCTGCGTGAAGGGAAGATTCCGAAGGCGGTGGTCGTCTATCTCAACAGGCTCTCCGACCTGCTCTTCGTCCTGGCGCGTGTGGTCAACCACCGTGCGAGCGTGGAAGACGTGAAGTGGATTCCGGCGAAGCCCTCCAAGTAGCCGGACCCGCCCCGTGAACGTGCTGCCCACCACCCATCTGCGTGACCTCGCCAGCTCAGTTGGCTTCGACCTGGTGGGGTTCGCGCGCGCCGAGCCCATCCCGCCCGACTTCCTGATGTCCTGGGTGGCCGCGGGCTACGCGGCGGACATGGACTGGATGGGTGAGCGAGCCGCCGAGCGGCTGGACGTCTCGCTCCTGCTGCCGGGCGCGAAGACGGTCATCTCCTTCGCGAACAACTACTGGCGCGACGACGCGGAGACGGTGGATTCCCCCATCGCGCGCTATGCCCGGGGGCGCGACTACCACTCCACGCTGCGCGACCGGATGAAGGCGTTCCGCAAGGCGCTCAACGTGATGTACCCGGGGCTGGGCAGCTACGGCGGCGTGGACAGCGGCCCGCTGATGGAGAAGGTGTGGGCGGCGCGCGCGGGGCTCGGCTACGTGGGGAAGAATGGCTGCTTCATCACCGAGCCCTATGGTTCGTGGGTGCTGCTGGCCACGCTCGTGGTGGACGCCGAGGTCGACGACTACGGCAACGGCCCGGCGGCGGACCGGTGCGGCGCGTGCCGCCGCTGCCTCATGTCCTGTCCCACGGGGGCGCTGGTGGGCAACGGCCGCGTGGATGCGCGCGCATGCCTGTCCTACCAGACCATCGAGAACCGCGAGCAGCAGGTGCCGGAGGCGTTCCGGTTCAAGTTCGACAACCTGATTTTCGGCTGCGACATCTGCCAGCAGGTGTGTCCGCTGAACCGTCGGCCGGTGTTCGCGGAGCACCCGCGCTTCGCGCCCCGGGCGGTGGCGGAGTTGGGCGTGCGCGAGCTCGCGGGGCTCACACCGGAACAGTATGAGCACCTAATACCTGGCACGGCGCTGGCGCGCGCACGCTACGACGGGCTGCGCCGCAACGCCGTGTATGCGTTGGGTGTGGCGAAGCAGGCGGACGCGAAATCGTTGCTGGAAAAGCTCAGCGGTGATTCGAGCGAATTGGTACGTACCGCCGCGCAATGGGCGCTCCTTCAGCTCGACCCCTGACGTCCACCTCTCCGCAGTCATTGGGCCCTGTCTACGCCGGGCTCATCCTCCAGGTCCTCATCAGCGCGGGGACGTACCTGGCGGGCAAGCGCGCGATGTCGGAGTTGGCGCCGCTCACGGTGGTGTTGTGGCGTTTCGTATTGAGTGGCTCGGTGTTCATGTTGTTGCTGTGTTTCCTGCCCGGGCCCCGGCTGCCGCCGCGCAACGAGTGGGGGCGGGTGCTGATGCTGGGCCTGCTGGCGGGGCCGGTGAACCAGGTGTTCTTCTTCTATGGCCTGTCCCAGTCGACGGCGGCGCACGCGGCGCTGCTGTACGCGCTGACGCCGCTGGGCGTGTACCTGCTCAGCCTGGGACGGGGCCATGAGCGGGCCTCGGTCCGGGCGATGGGCGGCATCGTCACGGCGTTCGCGGGCGTGGTGGTGTTGCTGTTGGGGCGCGGGCTGGCGGATGCGAGCGGCTCGTTGATGGGAGACCTGCTCATCCTGGGCGCGGTGATGTCGTGGGTGGTGTACACGACGGAGGGCAAGCCGTTCGTCGCCATCCACGGACCCATTCGCGCGACGTCGTGGAGCATGGTGGCCTCCACGTTGATGATGATGCTGATGGCGCCGTTCTTCGCGAAGCCGGAGGCGGTGCTCGCGGCCAGCTCCGCGGCTCGGAACTCCATCGTCTACCTGGGCCTGCTCACGTCCGTGGTGGCGTACCTGCTCTGGTATTTCGCGCTGTCGAGGGTGCCGGCGTCGAAGGTGGCCGTGTTCTCCAACTTCCAGCCCGCGGCGACCGCGCTGGCCGCCTGGGCCATCCTGGACGAGGCGCTGCACTGGGAGATTGCGGTGGGCGGCGTGCTCGTGCTCCTCGGCGTGCGACTGACACAGGCGGCGCACGTCCGGCCGCCCGCCGTGGCACCGGCCGTGCCAGAGCGGCCTCCCGCCTCATCGAGCGTCGGATAGCCGCAAGACTCGGAGTGCCGGGCCTGTCGTCACCCTTTAGCTTCCCGTCATGTCCGCAAGGGTTTCACGGAAGGAAGCAGACGTCGTGTCCACGCAGAGGGTGACGGCGGGAAGGTCACGCCCGCCCGGCTCGGTCCGAGCCGTGAAGCAGGTCCCAGCGCGGGTGGCCGACGTCGACTGGGCACGCGTCTCCGAGGAACTGGACGCGCGAGGCTGCGCGACGTTGGAGCGGCTCGTCACGCCGGCCGAGTGTGACGCCCTGGCGGCGCTGTATCCGGATGACGCCGTGTTCCGCAGCCGCGTGGTGATGGCGCGGCACGGCTTCGGAAGAGGTGAGTACAAGTACTTCGAGTACCCGCTGCCGGACGTGGTCGCCGGGCTGCGCGAGGCGCTGTACCCCTGGCTCGCGCCGATTGCGAACCGCTGGAACGCGGCCATGGGCATCGAGGTGCGGTACCCGGAGTCGCATGCGGCGTACCTCGAACGCTGCCACGCGGCGGGGCAGGTGCGGCCGACGCCGCTGCTGTTGCGGTACGAGGCGGACGACTACAACTGCCTGCACCAGGACCTCTATGGGGAGCACGTCTTCCCGCTCCAGGTGGCGATTCTGCTGTCAGAGCCCGGGCGGGACTTCACGGGAGGCGAGTTCATCCTCACCGAGCAGCGTCCGCGCATGCAGTCACGGGCGGAGGTCGTCCCGCTGCGCCAGGGAGACGCGGTGGTATTCGCCGTCCATCACCGCCCGGTGCAGGGCACGCGAGGCGTGTACCGCGTCAACCTCCGGCACGGCGTCAGCCGCATCCGCTCGGGACAGCGCCATACGGTGGGCGTCATCTTCCATGATGCGGCTTGAGGCGCGCGAATGACGATGGACTTGTTCGACGGCCTGGGTGGCACGGGGCCTCGCGAGGAATCGCTGGGCCCCGGTGCCATGGTGCTTCGGGGCTTCGCGCTGGCCCACGACGCGGAGTTGCTGCGCGAGGTCCATGGCGTCGCGCTCGCTTCACCCTTCCGCCACATGGAGACGCCGGGGGGCTTCCGCATGTCGGTGGCGATGACGAGCTGCGGTTCGTGGGGGTGGGTGACGGACCGGACGGGGTATCGCTACGACGCGGTGGACCCGGTGCAGGGGCGGCCCTGGCCGGAGATGCCGGCGGTCTTCCTGCGGCTGGCGCGGCTCGCCGCCTCGAAGGCCGGCTTCGACGGGTTCATCCCTGATGCGTGCCTGGTGAATCGCTACGAGCCCGGGGCGAGGATGTCGCTACACCAGGACAAGGACGAGCGTGACTTCACCGCGCCCATCGTCTCCGTTTCACTGGGGCTCCCGGCGGTCTTCCTCTTCGGTGGCGCGGAGCGCGCGGACAGGCCGGCGCGAGTGCGGTTGAGCCATGGCGACGTGGTCGTCTGGGGCGGGCCAGCCCGTCTGCGCTACCACGGCGTCGCGCCGCTCAAGCCGGGCCACCATCCGCAGGTGGGTGGGCATCGCATCAACCTCACGTTCCGGCAGGCGCGTTGATGTCTGGAGCAGGGCTGCGGCCTCCCTGTGCTTCAGCCTCGCGATGTGGACCTGGCCGGTTGGAAATGGTGGGCGGCGGTGAACGCCGTCGAATGGGGCCATGCTCCGTCCTGGTGAGGACCTGTTGCAGGCGGAAGCGCGGCCGTGGCTCTTGTCCGCGCCGACCGGGCAAGGCGTCTACGACTTCGCCTTCGACCGCTTCTTCTCATGCCGCCGTCCGTACGTGCTGCCTGAGTCCGTGGAGGTGGTGGCCAGGAGAGCGGCTGCGCGGGGATTTCTCCGTTCGCGCTCTGGCGGGCCAGCCTGGATGTCGAGCGCCGAGCCGGATCGGCTTGGCGCGCATCAGTCCCCGTTGGGGTCCCACTCGGAGATGTCGTACTTGGGCTCTGGCGGCAGCGCCGGCTTGCTGGACTTGCTGGGCTCCGGCTTCTTCACCACCGGAGACGGCGCGTCGGACACGTCTTCGTCGAGCAGCGGGTCCTTCTTCGCCGGGCTCGCGGAGACCGCGGGCGGAGCGGGCTTCACCGGCTCGGGCGCGGCTGGCGCGGGCGCGGGCTCGGGCGCCGCCATCACCGTGGGCTCGTCATCGAGAGAGTCCAGGTCGCCCAGGGACGTCGGGTCGGCGGGGGCCGAGGCGGGAGTAGGGGACGGAGGTGGGTCCGATTCACTCGCCCGGTACACGCCCGTCCGCGTGGCCTCCACCGCGACACCGGAGGACGGCGGCGGCGGAGATACCGGCTCCGGCGCGCGGCGCGAAGGCTCCGCAGCGGCGGAGGACTCCGACGCGCGGTAGCCGTCCCGCCGGCCCGAGGGCTTCTCATCCCCGAACGGGTCCTCCTCGCGGCTGCTGCGTCTGCGCGTGGGCTGCGCGTCACCGTCGCCGAACGGGTCCTCCTCGCGGGTCAGCCGCTTTCCGTTCCGCCGCTTCGGCGGATCCGCCACCACCCCGGGGGGCAGCCCCTTCAGCGACGAGTGCCGGTCCGCACACAGACCCACGCCCTCCTGGCATTCGGCCAGACAGTGGGTGAGCTGCTTGATGGTGCGCCCGCTGCCCCCGTACTGGATGGAGCAGTCCTCCTTGCAGGTCGCGTAGTCCTCCTGGCAGCCAGAAGGGACGGCGGCCGCGGCGGGGCCGGCGGCGAGGGTCAGGCCAAGAATCAGAAGGGCTCGCATGGCGATTACGAAAACTACCAGTCTTCTGGGGTTCCGGCGCCAGGGGGGCGCGTTATGGTCCCCTGGCGCGATGGTCGCGCCACGAGGAGGCACATGGCTGTCAGGGTGGGCATCATCGGGAGCCCCGGGTTGGCCCAGGCACTGGGCATCCCCGGCAAGGGCGAGTCCCACATCTTGGAGACGCCCTTCGGTCCCCACGCGGGCCCCATCGTCACCACCGAACTCGACGGCGTCTCCGTCTCCTTCGTCGCCCGCCACGGCACCGGCCACGTCTACAACGCCACCCGCGCCCCCTACCGCGCCAACATGTACGCGCTGAAGGTCCTGGGCGTCACCCACGTCCTCGCCACCGGCACCGTGGGCAGCCTGCGCGAGCACATCCATCCGCTCCAACTCGCCCTGCCGGACCAGGTCATCGACCGCACCTACCGCCGTCCCTGCACCTTCTACGACGACGTCGCCGTCCACGTGGACCTGGGCAACCCCTTCTGCGGCACCCTGCGCCAGGTGCTCGAGCACGCCAGGGACCCGCTGGGGCCGACCGTGCACACCGAGGCCACCTACGTCTGCATCGAAGGCCCGTCCCTCAGCACTCGCGCGGAGAGCATGCTCTACCGCACGTGGGGAGGAGACCTGGTGGGCATGACGGGCATGCCCGAGGCCCGGCTCGCCCGCGAGGCGGAGCTCCACTACGCCATGGTGGCGCTGCCCACGGACTACGACTCGTGGCAGCCGCGCGCGCCAGGGCAGGAGCATGACGATCTGCTGGCGCAGGTCTCCCACAACCGGAAGGCCGTCACCGCCAGCGGCGCCGCGCTCATCCGCCGCGCGCTGCCTCGCATCGGCGAAGCCCGCGCCACCTGCCGCTGCGACACCGCGCTGGCCCTGGCCATCGGCACCGAGCGCAGCCGCATCCCCGACGAGGTGCGCGGCCGCCTCCGTCCACTGCTGGGCAGATACCTCCCGCCCAACGTCGCCTGACGACACCGCACCAGGTCATCCGGCCGGGCCACACGCCGTGCGCTCGCCTGGCCGCCTGCTGCCAAAGCGCGCTTCCGTTTTCACCTTCTGAGCCCCGGTACGACCCGGAGCGAGGAGGCGAGCATGCGGTTGCCCAGACTCAAGCACCTGTCCTGGCGCGAGTTCAGCCGACGCTTCGTGAGGGAGTTCCAGGAGGACAGCGTCACCGACATCGCGGCGCAGCTGTCGTACTACCTGCTGTTCTCGCTGTTCCCCTTCCTCTTCTTCCTCGTCACGCTGGTGGCGTACCTGCCGTTTGCCCCGGGCGCGGTGGACGCGATGTTGGACCGCATCCGTCCGCTGGTGCCGGGAGACGCGCTGGGCCTCATCACCGGCCACCTGCAGTCCCTGGTCAACCAGCCCCAGCCCAAGCTGCTGACGGCCGGTCTGGTCATCACGCTGTGGTCCGCGTCGCGCGGCGTGAATGCGCTGCGCACCGCGCTCAACCTGGCCTACGACGTCTCTGAATCCCGGCCCCTCTGGAAGACGCAGGGCCTGGCGATGCTGGTGACGCTGATGGGCTCGCTGCTCATCCCGCTGTCCTTCGCCGCGTTCCTGCTCGGCGGGCGGCTGGGGCTGTGGCTGGCGGGCAAGCTGCAACTCGTGGACGCCTTCCACCTCGTGTGGTCCTGGCTGCGCTGGCCCTTCACCGCGTCACTGGTGATGCTGGTGCTGGCGCTCTGCTACTACCTGCTGCCCGACGTGAAGCAGCGCTTCAAGTACATCACCCCCGGCTCCGTCCTGGGCACGGGCTTGTGGCTGACGAGCACCTGGGGCTTCACGCAGTACGTGGAGCACTTCGGCAAGTACAACGTCACCTATGGCTCCATTGGTGGCGTGATGGTGCTGCTGCTGTGGCTCTACCTCTCCGGGCTCATCTTCATCGTCGGAGGCGAAATCAACGCCATCCTCGAGCACGCCTCGGTGGAGGGGAAGTCGAAGGGCGCCCGCGGCTTCGGGGAGCCCGCGCCGCTGGAGCCGCCCCTGAAGACGCCCGGCGCGGCCAAGAGCGCCAGCAGCGCCATGCGGTCGAAGCTGGCGCGCTTCCGGTGGCGGCGCCGCGTGGCCCGGGGGCAGGAGCCCGAGCCCACCGTGGAGGAGCAGGACCCTCGCTCCTCCACCTTGCACTGACGGCCGGGGACTACTTGCCGCCCAGGGCCTGCTTGATGGCGGGAAGCCCGCCCGGGCCGTTGTTGCTGCCCCGCAGGTTCTTCTGCGAGATGATCTTCTGGATGTTCGCGATGCGGTCCCTGTTGGTGGGGTGCGTGCTCAGCCACTTCATCAGCGCGGGCGTGTCGCCCTGCTCCTTCTGGAGCTTCTCGAAGAAGGTGATGAGGCCCCGCGGGTCATAGCCCGCGCCGGAGGCGTAGCGGGCGCCGTACTCGTCGGCTTCAATCTCCTCGCCGCGGCCGTGCGCCAGCAGCGTGCCGCCGCTCACCAGCGACGCGGCGATCTGCGCGACGGTGCCCGGGTTCTGCCCCAGCGCCGCCTGGGTGATGGCCTGCAGGCCCATCTGGTTGACCATGGCGCGCGCGGAGTGGCGGCCCACGACGTGGCCCGCCTCGTGCGCCATGACGCCGGCCAGCTCCGCCTCCGTGTCCGCGGCCAGGATGAGGCCGGTGTAGACGTACAGGTAGCCGCCGGGCGTGGCGAAGGCGTTGACCATCTTCGGGTCGTCGATGACGTTGATCTTCCACTTCACCCCGGGCCGGTCCTTGGAGGCCTGGTTCAGGATGCTGGCGGAGATGCCGCGCACGTAGTCGACGACGGCCGCGTTCTGCACGTATTTGATCTTCTCCTTCGTCTCCAGCTCCGCCTTGACCTGCTTGCCGAGCTGCTCCTCCTGCTCGTCGGAGATGAGGGTGCGGGCCACGGCCTTCTCGGCGGAGATGCGCTGCTTGGCGCAGCCCGTCGACAGGCCCAATGCCAGGGTGACTCCCAGTACCGCCACGAGGATGCGCTGCATGACGAGTGCTACCTTTCTTTCCAGAGGTCTACGCCGCGTCGCTCCGCGGGAGGCGCGACGCTGGCCCACATCGGCACCTGCCTTCAAGGGCCACGTGGTGCAAGCATCCAGGCATCCGGCTTTCGCGCCGCCACCACACCCGTGTTCACTGCCCGGCAGGTAGGCGGTGCGTGGGGACGCCCGCCGGTGTATGTGCCCCGCAGGATGCCAGAGCTACCCGAAGTCGAAATCGCGCGGCGCAACCTGGTGCGCTGGTTCAGCGACCGGCGCCTCGTGCACGCCGAGTCGGAGAACACCCGCATCTTCCGAGGCGCCGAGCGCCATCAGTTCGACTCGCTGACGGGCCGGTTGGAGTCGCTGGTCCGCCGGGGCAAGTACCTGCTCTTCGCCTTCGAGGGCGGCAAGGGGCTGATGGGGCACCTGGGGATGACGGGCAAGTTCGTCCGCCGCACCGAGGGGCAGGTGGCGCCCTACAGTCGCGCCCGGTTCCATCTGGACGACGGCCATGTCATCCACTTTTCCGATCCACGAATGTTCGGCCGCCTGGAGCCGGTGCCCGCCGCGCGTCTGCGGGAGCTGGACGCGGTGCGAATCCTGGGGAGGGATCCGCTGGCGGATGGCCTCACCGCGGGGCAGCTCCAGCAGGCCGTGGGCTCGTCCCGGAAGGAGCTGAAGGTGGCGCTGATGGACCAGGAGCGCATCTCCGGCCTGGGCAACATCCACGCGGCCGAGGCGCTCTTCCGCGCGGGCCTCCACCCCTCGCGCCAGCCCGGCTCCCTGACGCCGGACGAGTGGAAACGCCTGGTCCAGGCCATCCGCGCCACCATCGACTTCGGCCTCAAGGAGCAGGAGGGGGAGGAGCCGGTGTACCTGGAGGAGGGGCGCTCGGAGAATCCATTCCAGGTGTACGGCCGCGCGGGGAGCCCATGCTCCCAGTGTGGTACCCAGGTCGAGTCCTTCACCCAGGGAGGCCGTACCACCCACTTCTGCCCCCGGTGCCAGCCGGGGGACGGACGCCGAAGTGAGGCGGGGGGGCCGGCCGTTGACGGCGCGAAGGCCCGCCCTGGTAAGCGTTGACACCCCTTGGTCCCGTCGCTTGAATCGCCCGCCTTTCAGACCCGGCCGCCCCAGGTGGCCCTGGAGATCGTTGCCCATGTCTCACGCCCTGCTGGCGGCGCTACTCGTCGCTTCGTCCACGGCCACCGCTCAGACGCCGGTGCCGGAGGGTAGCCCGCCCGCGCCCGCGGAAGCCGCACCCGCTGCTCCCGCCGCCCCCGCGGAGTCTGTTCCCGCGGAGACCGCGCCTGTGTCCTCCACTCGCGAGGGCGTCAGCCGTGACGACCTGGAAGCGCTGAAGGAGGAGCTGCGCGAGGAGATTCGCGCCGAGGCCGCCAAGCAGTCCATTGGCGCCACGGACGAGTGGGCCGAGGAGTTCCCGGAGGAGAAGCGCAAGCTCGAGGTCTTCACGCTCGACGGCTACTTCCGCGTCCGCCCCACGCTCTTCTACAAGTTCGACCTGGGCAAGGCGCCTGGCCGGGAGCTCTTCCCGCGCTCGCCTCGCAGCGCGCAGGAGAACACCCAGTCCTTCGCCACCATGCGCGTGCGCCTGGCGCCCACCTTCAACATCTCCGAGCAGGTGGCGTTGAAGATGGAGGTCCTCGGCCTGGACAACTTCATCATGGGCGCCATGCCGGACACGCTGCTGCCCGGCAACACGCGCAACCTCTTCGGCATCTTCTCCGAGAGCCAGGACCCGCTGGCGGACGCGCTCCAGGACTCCATCAAGCTGCGCCGCGCCTACGGTGAGGTGAAGACGCCGGTGGGCATCCTGCGCTTCGGCCGCATGGGCAGCCAGTGGGGCCTGGGCATGCTGCGCAACGACGGCACCTGCTTCGACTGCGACTTCGGCGACACCGTGGACCGCGTCCAGTTCGTCACCAACCCCTTCGAGGGCTGGTACGTGACGCCGATGCTGGACTTCAACTCGGAGGGCGTCACCGACACGCGCGGCACCGTGGGCGAGCCCATCGACCTGACCCAGTCCGATGACGCGCACAGCTGGGTGATTGCCATCGCGCGCCGGGACACCGACCAGGTCATCCGCTCCAAGCTGGACAACAACCAGGGCGTGCTCCAGTACGGCCTGCACTTCACCTACCGCACCCAGAAGTGGGAGTACGACGGCTCCACCACGAACGGCCAGAACACCGGCTTCATCCCGCGCGACGCGTCGCTGTTCGTGCCGGACCTGTGGCTGAAGTACGAGGAGAAGAACTGGCGGCTGGAGTTCGAGGCCGCCGCCCAACTGGGCCGCATCGGCAACCGCGCGCTGGACGTGGGCGGCATCAACGACCCCACGCTCAACCAGAGCCTCACCGTGGCCCAGTTCGGCGGCGTTGCGCAGGGCGAGCTGCGGCTGCTGGACCAGAAGCTGTCGCTGAACCTGGAGCTGGGCTTCGCCTCCGGCGACAAGGCGCCGGGCTTCGGCAACCAGCCGGGCCGTCCGGGCTCGGGCCCCAATGGTCGGACGGTGGAAGGGGACTTCGAGGGCCCGCAGTACGCCTGCGACGTGGGTGGCTGCAGGGACAACGCCATCCGCAACTTCCGCTTCAACCGCGACTACCGCGTCGACCTCATCCTGTGGCGCGAGCTGCTGGTCGGGGTGACGGACGCGTTCTATGTCCGCCCGTCGGCGAAGTACACCATCACCGAGGGCTTCGACATCTACGGCCGCGTCATCTACTCGCAGGCCATGTACGCGCAGTCCACGCCGTCCTTCACGAACAAGGCGCTGGGCCTGGAGGTCAACGTGGGCGCGGACTACAAGACGGAGGACGGGTTCGTCGCCGGCGTCGCCTACGGCATCCTGTTCCCGATGAGCGGCCTGCAGGAGTTCAACGAGGCGCTGCGCAGCGACCTGGACACGCCGCAGACCATCCGCGCGTGGCTGGGGATGCAGTTCTAGCCATGCGCCAGGTCCTCGCGCGGCTGTGCGTGGCCGCCAGCGTGTCACTGACGCTGGCGGCGTGTGGCATCAAGGGGCCGCCTCGGCCGCCCGGGCCGCCGCCAGCGCCCGCGACGCAGACGCAGCCGCCGCCCCCTGCGTCGGAGCGAGGGCCCCTGGAGCCGTCGGGGCCCAACCTGTCTCCCACGCCGGAGACCGGCGTGGAGACACCGCTGTCACCGCCGGAGTCCGAGGACGCGGGAGCCCCGTGAATCACTTCGCCTACCGCAAGGGCGTACTCTACGCGGAGGAGGTGCCGCTGGCGGCCATCGCCGAGTCCGTGGGCACGCCCACCTACGTGTACTCCACCGCCACGCTCACCCGGCACATCCGGGTGGTGACGGAGGCCTTCGGAGACCGGCCGCACCTCATCTGCTACTCGGTGAAGGCCAACTCGAACCTGGCCATCCTCCGGCTCATCGCCGAGCGGGGCGGCGGGTTCGACATCGTCTCCGGAGGCGAACTGGCCCGGGTGCGGCATGTGGGCGGCGACGCCGGGAAGACAGTGTTCGCTGGCGTGGGCAAGACGCAGGAGGAGATGGAGACGGCGCTGGCCGCGGGCATCCTCCTCTTCAACGTGGAGAGCGCCGAGGAGTTGGAGGCGCTGGACGCCGTGGGACGCCGCCTGGGGCGCCGCGCGCCATTCGCCCTTCGGGTGAATCCGGACGTGGATGCGCGCACGCACCGTTACATCTCCACCGGTTTGAAGACGTCGAAGTTCGGCGTGCCGTTCGAGGAGGCGGTGGCCCTCTACGCGCGCGCGAAGAAGATGAAGGGCCTGCTGGCCGCCGGGCTGGACTGCCACATCGGCTCGCAGCTCACCCAGACGGCGCCCATTCGCGCGGCCTTGTCCAAGGTGGCGGGCCTGTACTCCGCGCTCAAGGAAAAGGGCCATCCGCTGGCGTACCTGGACGTGGGCGGCGGGCTGGGCATCACCTATTCGGACGAGACGCCGCCGTCTCCGGAGGAGTACGCCCGCACCGTGCTGGCCGCGGCGGGTGCCACCGGGGCCACGCTCATCCTGGAGCCGGGCCGGGCGCTGGTGGGCAACGCGGGCGTGTTGCTCACGCGCGTGCTGTACCGGAAGAAGACGCCAGCGCGGCACTTCGTGGTGGTGGACGCGGGCATGAATGACTTGCTGCGCCCCGCGCTCTACGAGGCGCACCACGGCCTTCAGCCCCTGGTGAAGCGGCGGGGCAAGGCGGTGGAGGTAGACGTGGTGGGGCCGGTGTGTGAATCCACCGACGTGCTGGCGAAGGCGCGGCCCCTGGTGCTTCCGCAAGCAGGCGAGTTGTTCGCTTTCATGAGCGCGGGCGCGTACGGCATGAGTATGTCGTCCACTTATAACTCCCGGCCACGCCCGGCCGAGGTGCTGGTGGACGGCGAGGCGTGGCGCGTGGTCCGGGAGCGGGAGCGCGTCGAGGATCTCTGGCGCGGCGAGCGGGCCTGAACGTATAAGCGCCGGCATGAAGACCTTCGAAGGCTCCATGACGGCGCTGGCCACTCCGTTCCGCAACGGAGCGCTCGATGAGCCCGCTTACCGGGCGCTGGTCCGCCAGCAGATTGAAGGGGGCACCAGCGTGCTGGTCCCCATGGGGACCACCGGCGAGGCCGTGACGATGACGGCCGACGAGCGGGCCCGCGCGGTGAAGGTGGTGGTGGAGGAGGCGAAGGGCCGCGTGACGGTGGTGGGCGGCGCCGGCTCCAACAGCACCGCGGAGACCATCGAAGGCGTGCGCCGCGTGCGCGACGCGGGCGCGGACGGCACGCTCATCGTCACGCCCTACTACAACAAGCCCACGCAGGCGGGCTTGCTGGAGCACTACCGCGCGGTGGCCAAGGCGCACCCGGGCTTCCCCATCATCGCCTACAACGTGCCGGGCCGGACGGGCGTGGACCTGCTGCCCGACACCGTGCTGCGGCTGTGTGACATCCCCGAGGTGGTGGCGCTCAAGGAGGCCACCGGCAGCATGCCTCGGGCCATCGACATCCTGGAGAAGTGCGGCGACCGGATGACGCTCTTGTCCGGTGACGACTTCACCGTGCTGCCCTTCATCGCCTGCGGCGGCAAGGGCGTCATCTCCGTGTCGTCCAACGTGGCGCCGCGGATGATGGCGGACCTGGTGGCGGCGGCGCGCGCGGGGAATATCGCGGTGGCGCGCGACCTCCAGGTGCGGATGAACGAGCTGCACCGCCTGCTCTTCATCGAGTCCAACCCCACGCCCGTGAAGTGGGGATTGCACGTGATGGGATTGTTCGGGCCCGAAATGCGGTTGCCCCTGGTGCAGATGACCGAGCCCAACGCCGCGAAGCTTCGCGACACCCTGCGCCAACTGGGCCTGCTCACGGGCTGAGCTTTCCCTCATCCCGCCGTTACCTGGAGCGCGGCAGACATGATTCGCACCGTCATCACCGGCATCACCGGCCGCATGGGGAGCACGTTGCTTCGCCTGGCGCTCGACTCGGGAGACCTGCGGGTGGTGGGCGGCACGGCGCGGCCGGGCAGTGCCTCGGTGGGCCAGGACGCCGGGGTGGCGGCGCGGCTGGGCCCGGTGGACGTGACGGTGGTGGACAGCCTGGAGCGAGCGCTGGACGCCGCGCGGGCGGACGTCGTCATCGACTTCACCAGCGCGGAGCTGAGCGTGGCGCACGCGAAGGTGTGTGCCGCGCGCGGCGTGGCCCTGGTGGTGGGCTCCACCGGCTTCACGCCGGAGGCGTCCGCGGCGCTGGCGGAGAGCGCGAAGGCGGTGCCCATCGTCGCCGCGCCGAACATGTCGGTGGGCGTCAACCTGGTCATCCGCATGGCGGCGGAGCTGGCGCGGGTGCTGGGGCCGGGCTTCGACGTGGAGGTGCTGGAGGCGCACCACCGCATGAAGAAGGACGCGCCCAGCGGCACCGCGCTGCGGCTGGCGGACGTACTGGCGGAGGCCCTGGGGCGCACCCAGGAGGACCTCACCTTCGCCAGGCATGGGCAGATTGGCGCGCGGCCCGCGCGCGAGATTGGTGTGCAGACGCTGCGGGGCGGCGACGTGGTGGGCGAGCACACCGTGTACTTCCTGGGCGAGGGCGAGCGCATCGAGCTCACGCACCGCGCCACCAACCGAGACCAGTTCGCTGCTGGCGCGCTGAGGGCCGCGCGCTGGGTGGTGGGGCGCGCGCCGGGTCTCCATGACATGGCCGACGTGCTCGGCTTCCAGAGGACTTCATGACGACCGCGCGCTACTGCCGCTTCCTGCATGAGGGCCGTGCGCACCACGGCCGGGTGGAAGGCTCCGAGGTGGTGGTCCTCACCGCCGCGCCCTGGGCCGGCGCGAAGGAGACGGGCATCCACCGTTCGCTGTCCTCGCTGACGCTGCTGGTGCCGTCGGACGCGTCCAAGGTCGTGTGTATCGGTCAGAACTACCGCAAGCACGCGGAGGAGATGGGCAAGCCGGTGCCGCCCGAGCCGCTCATCTTCACCAAGCCCTCCACGGCGCTCAATGGCACGGGCTCGCCCATCCGCATCCCCAAGGCGAGCCAGGAAGTCCACTACGAGGCGGAGCTGGCGCTCGTCATCGGCGAGAAGTTGAAGAACGCCAACGAGTCCACCGCCGCGCGCGCCATCTGGGGCCTCACGTGCTTCAACGACGTGACGGCGCGCGACGTCCAGCGCCGCGAGATTCAGCACACCCGCGCCAAGGGCTACGACACCTTCGCGTGCGCGGGGCCGTGGGCGGTGACGGGCCTGTCTCCCGACGACCTCCGCATCGTGTGCCGGGTGAACGGGCAGGTGCGCCAGGACAGCCGCACGTCCGACATGATTTTCAGTCCCGCGCGCCTGGTGTCGTTCATCTCCCACATCATGACGCTGCTGCCCGGGGACATCGTCAGCACCGGGACGCCGTCGGGTGTGGGGAAGCTGTCGGCCGGGGACACGGTGGAGGTGGAGCTGGAGGGAATCGGAACCCTGGTGAACCCTGTTGAGATGGAGCCGTGAGCGACACCGTCTACGTCGGGTTGGGTTCCAACGAGGGGGAGCGCGAGAATCATCTCGTCGCCGCCCTGTCCGCGCTGTCCCGCATCGACGCGGTGGCGGTGCTCCACTGCTCCTCCCTTTTCGACAGCGCCCCCGTGGGGCCGCCGCAGCCGCGCTTCCTCAACGCGGTGGTGGCCCTGGAGTGTGGCCTGCCGCCGCAGCGGCTGCTCTGCATCCTTCAGCAGATTGAGAAGGACCTGGGCCGCACCCGGGAGGTGCGCTGGGGCCCGCGCACCATCGACCTGGACATCCTCTTCTGGGAGGGACAGGTGGTGGCCGACCCCACGCTCCAGGTGCCCCACCTGGAGCTGCACAAGCGCCGCTTCGCCCTGGAGCCGCTCGTTGAACTGGCGCCCCACCTGCGTCATCCGGTACTGGGGATGTCGGTGAAGGAGCTCCTCGGGAAACTCGCCCCGCAGGATGTCCGCAGGAGCGAGGCCACGTGGTGGCCGGAAGCGAGCTACTCGAGCAACGACACATGAACCTGTCCCTTGCCCTGGCCACCGCGGCGCTGCTGACCGCCCAGCCCTCGACGCTGCCTCCCGGCCACCCGGTCATCCCTCCGGGGACCACGGCCTCTCCCGCCACCTCTGGCCTGCCGGAGGGCCACCCGCCGGCGGAGGGCGCGGCTCCCAGCATCAGCCCGGAGCAACTGCCCCCGGGCCACCCGCCCATGTCGGGCACGGGCCGGGCGCCGCCGTCCGCGGAGGAGCTGCTGCGCCAGCTCGACTCCACGGAGGGGCTGGCGGACCGTGAGAAGACCTTCGAAATCGCCGCGTCGCTGGGCCGCCTGTACTACGTGAACGGCCGCAACGCGGAGGCCAGCACCTACCTTCAGCAGGCCCTGGCGCGCGCCCAGCCCACGCGGGAGCTGTTCCTGGCGCAGCGCAAGAAGCTGGGCAAGGCCGCGGTGCCCACCGCGGAGGCGGCGGGCTGCGGCTTCACCCCGAACATGCCGGTGGAGGACATGGGCGCCGCCGCGCAGGCTCGCGCGAAGAAGGGTGACACCGCGGGCGCGGCGGCCTGTGCGCGCGCGGCGCTGGCGCCGGTGCTGGACGTGGCGGTGATGCAGGCCAACACGCTCTACCTGTCCAACGACAGCGGCAAGGCGCTGGTGGCCTACGACGCCGTGCTGGAGGTGGAGCCCCTGCACGAGGAGGCCCTCTACGCGCGCGCGGCGCTGCTCTTCGAGACGAAGGGCGATGACGTGGCGGCGCTGAAGAAGGCGGGCGAGGGCTTCGAGGCGGTCGCGACCACGTACCCGGATTCGTTCCGCGCGCCCATGGCGAAGCGGATGGTGGCGCTGGTGGAGGAGACGGTGAAGGCGGGGGGCCGCAAGCAGCTGCTCGCCTCGCGCGCGGAGGACCGCCGCATCCGCCTGTCGCAGGCGCCCGCCGCCGCCGCGCCGGATGCGCCGCGGCCGCTGTCGCAGGAGATGGTGGACGCGGTGAAGAGCACCGAGCGCACGCCGGAGCTGGAGCAGGGCCTGGCGAAGCTGGTGGACGAGGGCGAGGAGCTCCTGGCGAAGGGCCAGTACCAGGAAGCGCTCGCCAACTACACGCGAGTGGTGCCCTTCCAGCCGGAGAACGGGCGCGCGAAGGCGGGCATGGCCTGGGCCCTGGTGTCCCTGGAGCGTCCCATGGCGGTGCGCGTGTGGGGCGTGGCCGTGCAGACCGACCCGCTCTCCGTGGAGAAGCTGGGCGACACGCTTAAGGCCAAGGGCGACGACAAGGGCGCGAAGGCGCTCTGGGAGAAGCTCGCCACCGACGCGCCGGACTACCCCAACAAGGCCAGCCTGCAGGCGAAGCTGGGCAAGTAGCGCCCACGCGCTAGAAGTGCTTCGCGGCCGGCGGGTCCTGCAGGTTCAGCAGGACCCCGCGGCGGCACTCCGCGGCCCACGCCTCAGACGAACTTCGCGGCCAGCAGGTCCTGCACGTCGAGCAGGCCCACGGCGCGGCCTTCCACGTCCACCACGGGGAGCTGGTCCACCCGCAGCTCGCGCATCTGCGTGGCCGCGGCCAGCACCAGCGTCTCCGGCGTCACGCAGCGCGGGTTCTTCCCCATCAGCTCGCGCACGGGCACGGTGAAGTCGGTGAGGCCCGCCTCCACGCGGCGGCGCAAGTCGCCGTCGGTGAAGATGCCCACCAGCTTCCCCGCCTTGTCCACCACGCACGCGGCGCCCGGACGGCCCGGCGTCTTCGTCATCACCCCCACCACCGCGGACAGGGGCGAGGTGTCGCGCACCAGCGGGTTGGCGTTGCCGGTGCGCATCAGCTCGAAGACGCGCTGTACGGAGCGCCCCAGCTTCCCGCCCGGGTGCAGCAGCGCGTAGTCCTCCGTGCCGAAGGGCCGCGAGCGCAGCACCGTCATCGCCAGCGCGTCGCCAATCGCGTGCAGCGCGGCGGTGGAGGCCGTGGGCACCAGGCCCATGGGGCACGCCTCCGCGATGGCGCCGATGTCCAGCACCACGTCCGCGCCGCGGCCCAGCGGGCTCTTCGCGTCGCCGGTGAGGGCGATGACGGGCGTCTCCATCCGTTTGAAGGAGGGGAGCAGGCGAATCAGCTCTTCCGTGGAGCCGCTGTTGGACAGCGCGAGGATGACGTCGCCCCGGCCCACGCGGCCCAGGTCTCCGTGCACGGCCTCGGCGGGGTGGAGGTACACGGAGCGGATGCCCGTGGAGGCCAGCGTGGCGGAGAGCTTCTGGCCGATGTGGCCCGCCTTGCCCATGCCGGTGACGATGACCTGGCCCCGGCAGTCGCGCACCAGTTGCACGGCGCGCAGGAAGTCGTCTCCCAGACGTTCCGTCACGCCGAGGATGGCGCGGGCCTCGGCCTCCAGCACGCTCCGCGCGTAGGCGAGCGTGGCCTCCGCATCGGGGAGGACGGCAGGCGCCTGTGCGGGACGGCCGGGGAGGGCGCGCAGGCGGGGCTTCTTGGCGGCGGAGCGGGAAGGGCGGGCCATGTTCAGTGTCCGGCCTTCTACCTCCGCCCCCCCGCGGTGGCCACCCTTGACGCATGGGGGGGCATCGGTTACGCGCCTGCTCGCCCGGCCTCCTTTGGCCGGGGCACATTCCACCTTCAAGAGAGGGACGAGATGAAGTTCTTCATCGACAGCGCCGACGTGGAGGAGATTCGCAAGGCCCACGCCATGGGCTGCGTGGACGGAGTGACGACCAACCCGTCCTTGCTCGCCAAGGTAGGCCGGGGCCTGGAGGAGACCATCCGCGAAATCTGCTCCATCGTGGACGGCCCTATCAGCGCCGAATGTGTGTCCATGGAAGCGGACGAGCTCATCAAGGAAGGCCGCTCCCTGGCGAAGATCCACGACAACGTCGTGGTGAAGATTCCCATGGGCGTGGAGGGCATGAAGGCCACCAAGGCGCTGACCGCCGAGGGCATCCGCACCAACGTCACGCTGTGTTTCTCCGCCAACCAGGCCCTGCTGTGCGCCAAGGCCGGCGCGACCTACGTGTCGCCCTTCGTGGGCCGGTTGGATGACATCTCCCAGGACGGCATGGAGCTCATCTCCCACATCCTGGAAATCTACCGGAACTACGAGCACTTCAACACGCAGGTGCTGGTGGCCAGCGTGCGCAACCCCGTGCACGTGCTCCAGGCCGCCCGCCTGGGCGCGGACGTGGCCACGCTGCCCTACAATGTCATCACCCAACTGGCGAACCACCCGCTCACCGACGCCGGCATCAAGAAGTTCCTGGCCGACTGGGAGAAGGTCCCCAAGGCCGCCAAGCCGCCCGCGGCCAAATAGCCCTCGGGAAATACAGACTAACGGCGGTTTCCGTGGCTCCAATCCCTCTGCGGGGTTGGGGCCTGTTTTTTTGAGAAAAATGGAGCCCGGCCGCCTCCGGTTCCCGGCGGGTTGCACTGGCGATTTCGCGCCGCGGCATGTATTCGTTGACTCCCGAGTCAACGAGCAGAACCCGTCACGAGGTCCCCATGGAATTCCAGCTCACCGACGCCCAGCGCGCGCTGCAGGACGCGGCACGCAAGTTCGCCCGCGAAGTGGTGCGTCCGAAGGCCGCCCACTACGACGAGACGGCCACCTTCCCACTCGATTTGCTGACGACCGCGTGGGAGCTGGGGCTGCTCAACATGGCGATACCCGCCGAGTACGGCGGCGTGGGCCTGTCCCATCTGGACCAGACCATCGTCGCCGAGGAGCTGAGCTGGGGCTGTGCGGGCGTGGCGACGTCCATCATCGCCAACGACCTGGCCAACCTCCCCATCATCCTCCACGCGACCGAGGAGCAGAAGAAGCGGCTGCTCACGCCCTTCACGGAGAAGCTGAAGTTCTCCTCGTTCTGCCTCACGGAGCCCGAGGCCGGCAGTGACGTGGCCAACATGCAGACGACGGCGCGGCTGGACGGAGATCACTACGTCCTCAACGGCGCCAAGTGCTTCATCACCAACGGCGGCCAGGCGAGCCAGTACACGGTGTTCGCCACGGTGGATAAGGGCAAGAAGCACAAGGGCATCACCTGCTTCGTGGTGGAGGGCCGCCCCGAAGGGCTCTCCGTCAGCAAGCACGAGAACAAGATGGGCCAGCGCGCCAGCGAGACGGTGTCGCTGACGTTCGAGGACGTGCGCGTCCCGGTGGCCAACCGCATTGGCGAAGAGGGGCAGGGGTTCGCCATCGCCATGGCCACGCTGGACAACAGCCGCCCGCTGACGGCCATGTTCTCCGTGGGCATCGCCCGCGCCGCGCTGGAGCACTCCATGGAGTACTCCACCCAGCGCCGCACCTTCGGCAAGCCCATCATCGAGCACCAGGCCATCCAGTTCATGATTGCCGACATGGCGATGAACACCCACGCGGCGCGCATGCTCACCTACGAGAGCGCGTGGCTCCTGGACGAGGGCAAGCGCAACTCCCTCCAGTCCAGCTACGCGAAGTGCTTCGCCGCGGACATGGCCATGAAGGTCGCCACCGACGCCGTCCAGGTGTACGGCGGCTACGGCTACATCAAGGAGTACCCCGTGGAGAAGCTGATGCGCGACGCCAAGCTCATCCAGGTCTACGAGGGCACCAGCCAGGTCCAGCGGCTCGTCATCGCGCGGGAACTGTTCAAGTAGCGCCGCGGCACTGCGTCCGGCGGCCGTTTCCCATTGCCGCCGCGACGCGCCAGTGCCTATTAACCCAGACCGTTTTTTCCAGATTCCAAACTCCTCCCCGTAAGGAGAAGCACCGCCGTGAAGATCCTCGTCACCGCCAAGCGCGTGGAAGACCCCGAGTCGAAGATCAAGGTCAAGCCGGATGGCTCGGGCATCGTTCAGGAGGGGCTGAAGTACAAGATCAACCCCTTCGATGAAATCGGCGTCGAAGAAGGACTTCGGCTCGTCGCGAAGCACCAGGGCGAGGTCGTCGTGGTGTCCATCGGTGGCAAGGAAGTGCAGGAGCAGCTCCGGCACGCCCTGGCCATGGGTGCGCACCGCGCCGTGTGGGTGAACCACACCGGCCCGGTGGACCAGCTCGGCATCGCGGCCCTGCTCCAGAAGGTCGTGGAGAAGGAGCAGCCGGACCTCGTCATCCTCGGCAAGCAGTCCATCGACGATGACCAGAACCAGGTGGGCCAGTACCTCGCCGAGTTCCTCGGCTGGGGCCAGGCCACGTTCGCTTCCAAGGTGGAGTCCATGGAGAGCGAGCAGGAGAAGAACAAGGTCCCCGCCATCGTCCTCACCGCCGACAAGAAGAGCGTGCAGGTGATTCGCGAGGTCGACAACGGGCTCGCCACGGTGGAGTGCCAGCTGCCCGCCGTCGTCACCACGGACCTGCGCCTCAACCAGCCGCGGTACGCCAGCCTCCCGGGCATCATGAAGGCGAAGAGCAAGCCCATCGAGGAGCTGACGCCGGCCAAGCTGAGCGTGGATGTCACCCCCGCCATCCAGGTCCTGAAGATGTCCGCGCCCCCGGCGCGCAAGGCCGGCATCAAGGTCGCGGACGTTCCTGCCCTGGTCGAGAAGCTGCACAACGAGGCGAAGGTCGTCTGAGCGGCCCTTCCGCACACTCTCTACGGAGTCATCCAAATGCCTATCGTTCTCATTGTCGCCGAGCAGCAGCCGGACGGGAACCTCCGCAAGGCCACCCTCAACGCCATCTCCGCCGGCAAGCAGCTCGCGGAGAAGGCCGGTGGCGAGCTGCACATCGCCCTGGTGGGGAAGGACCCCGCGAAGGTCGCTGACGAGCTCAAGGGTTACGGCGCGAAGGCCGTCCACCTGGGCGCCGCCGCCGAGCTGGAGCACTACCTCGCGGAGACCTACGCGCCCGCCATCGCCGCCCTGGCCCAGGAGCTGAAGGCGGACTACATCGGCATGGCGTCCACCGCGCAGGGCAAGGACCTGCTGCCCCGCGTGGCCGGCCGTCTGCGCGCCGCCATGGCCACCGACGTCATGGCCATCAACGGCAGCGGCGCGGACATCACCTTCACCCGCCCCATGTGGGCCGGCAACGTCTTCGCCGACGTGAAGCTCACCACGCCGGTGAAGGTGCTCACCCTGCGCGCCACCGAGTTCCCCGCCGCCGCTGGCGGTCAGGGCGCCGCCGAGGTGAAGACCTTCAGCCCGAAGGTCGAGGCCTCCAAGACGAAGTTCGTCGACTTCAAGGAAGTGAAGAGCGCGCGTCCCGAGCTGACCGAGGCGCGCGTCGTCATCTCCGGTGGCCGCGGCACCAAGGGCGACTTCAAGGAGATTGAGGGCCTGGCGGACGACCTGGGCGCCGCGGTGGGCGCGTCCCGCGCGGTGTGCGACGCGGGTTGGGTTCCCAACGACCTGCAGGTCGGCCAGACGGGCAAGGTGGTGGCTCCGGCGCTCTACATCGCGGCGGGCATCAGCGGCGCCATCCAGCACCTGGCGGGCATGAAGAGCTCGAAGACCATCGTCGCCATCAACAAGGACCCCGAGGCCCCCATCTTCCAGGTGGCGGACTACGGGATGGTGGCGGACCTCTTCAAGGTGCTGCCCGAGCTGCGCGCGGAGCTGGCGAAGCTGAAGTAGTCCCGGAGGGCACGGACGTGCCCTGACGCAAGGGGCGACGTGGGGACCTCCCCGCGCCGCCCCTTCGCATTTTCACCTCACAGCTCGATGTCGCGGCCCGCGTCGCGCGGCACTACCTCTCCGGGCTCCGGGGCCTCGTCCGCGTAGGGCGGCTCGGCGGGCAGTGGCAGCTCGGGGCGCTTGGGCGGTTCGGCTCGGAGCAGATCGATGAGCGTGCCGTCGCTCAGGGCGACGATGAGGTGGTTGAACTGCCAGGGGCCGTCTCCGCGCTTCTCACCCTGCGCATGCAGCGTGCCCCTGCCGTCGGGCCCCTCGAGCGGGAGGGAGAACTGCGCACGAGAGACACCGTTGCGGCTCTGCACGGAGCTGCGCCGGGGCAGGCCACTTTCGATGGGCGTACCCAGCGCGCGCTGCACCCGCGCGTCGCCGCGGGCGATGGCCACGGCTTCCTGGTGCGCGTCGGACTGCCCCAGGGAGGAGAAGCCCAGGTACGTGGCGAGCACTCCCAGGCCGATGCACGAAGCGAGCAGCCCCAGGCATCCCAGCGGAAGGGCCCAGCGCCAGTGGCGGCTCCACCAGCCAGGCCGAGGCGCCATTGAACCTTCCTGTGCTGTGTCCATGGCCGCCTCCTCCCACTTCACGCGCGGCCTCCTCATATTCGCTCCTGAGGCTCGCGGGGAACGCGTGGAAGCCGTCCGGCACCGCCAGCGGTTGGTGTGTGTACCGGGCAACAGGTAGATTTCGCGAGTGCTCCCAAGGGCCGGGGAGCACGTGAGGCTGAGTGCATGCCTTCGCGCAGAGCCTCCTCCGCAGAGGTGTTGTTGGACGTGCTGGAGGCACTGCCTCCGGGGCACCGGCTGTGGGTGCGTGGCGCGGGGCGAAGCCTGTTTCCGCTGCTGCGGGCCGGGGACTCGGTGCGGGTGATGCGCTGTGGCCCGGGCTCGCTGGCGACCGGGGACGTCGCGCTGATGCGGCAGGGGCGCGAGCTGGTGGCGCACGTGGTGGTGTCCACGCGGCCGTGGCGGACGGCCTCGCTGCTGGGGCCCCAGGACGCCCCGGGAGGGGTGACGTTGGGCCGGGTGGTGGCCATCCGCAGGGGCCGCTGGGTGGTTCCACTGCCCAGACCGCTGCGTCCGGCGCTGCGGCTGGCGCAGCAGGCCGCGTCCACGGCGTGGGCCTGGCCTCGGACCCGGCTAGTGTCTCGGGGCGTGTGGGACTTCCTCTTCGCCGGATGGTCGCTGCCGCTTCGTCGCCGCCTGGTGGGGCCGTTGGAGGTGCGGCTCCTGACGGCCGACGACCTGGACGCGCTCCTGGCCTTCGCCAGTGAGCGGCTGGTGGTGTCTCCGGGCTTCCTGCGCCGTCAGCTGCGCGAGCGCTGGGGCCTGCGGGACGCGGAGCGCCGGGGGGCCGCGGCGGGCGCCTTCGACGACCAGGGACGGATGCACGGCTTCGCCTGGGTGGACTCCTACCGGCAGGAGGGCTTGCCGTTGGAGGGCGTCTGGGTGCGCTCCCTGGTGGTGGCGCCCCGCGTGCGGCGAATGGGCGTGGCCACGGGGCTGCTGGAGTGCCTGATGGAGGAGGCCCGACGCCAGGGGCAGTCGCACGTCTTCGCGGACGTGGACGACGACAACACGGCGTCGCTGCGCACGTTCGAGCGGCTGGCGTTCCGGCGAGCGGACGCCACGCTGACCCAGCAGGCCAACGAGGCCTGGGATGCCACGGGCTGCTCCAAGCGGCTGGTCGTCGTCGAGCGCACCCTGTAGGTGCGCCGCCGGAGGTTGCGCGGCCGCCCGGGCTGCGTCAAAAAGCCCGCGGCCGTGGCCGCCGTGACGTCACCTGGCGAGCCCGGCGTCATCCTCTCCGGTGGACCGCGCGATATGAGCACCTCGACGTCCGACATTCTGGGGGGAGGCACGGAGCACTCGTCGCGGTCGCAGCGACTTCGCGCGGATGGGGCGCTGGCGCTCATCACTTCGTTCTGGGGCATCACCTTCGTGGTGGTGAAGGACGCGCTCGGGCACGGCGACCCGTTCAGCTTCCTCACGCTGCGCTTCATCGTGGGCGCGGTGGTGTTGAGCGCCCTGGCGGGGCGGCAGGTGCTGACGGCGCGCAACCTGCGCATTGGCACGATGCTGGGAACCCTCCTCTTCCTGGGGTTCTCGCTTCAGACGGTGGGGCTCACCACCACCACGCCTTCGCGCTCGGCGTTCATCACCGGGCTGTGCGTGTTGCTGGTGCCGCTGTTGTCGATGGTGCTCTACCGGAAGGCGCCGAAGTTCACCTCGTTGCTGGGGGTGGGCACGGCGGCGGTGGGGCTCTACTTCTTCACGCAGCCGGACGGGGGGCTTGGCAGTGGCGGCCTGTCGTCGGGAGATGTGCTGTCGCTGGGCTGCGCGGTGGCCTACGCGTGCCACATCCTCATGACGGAGCGGCATGCGCCGAAGCAGGGGGTGATGGGGCTGGTGGCGGTGCAGCTCTGGACGGTGGCGCTGCTGTCCGCGCTGTGCCTGCCCTTCGTGGAGCGGCGCGTGGCGTGGCATCCGTCCTTCGTGGGGGCGGTGCTCGTCTGCGGTGTGTTCGCCAGCGCGGTGGCCATCAGCCTCCAGACAT
Source organism: Myxococcus xanthus (assembly GCF_013116825.1). Taxonomy (GTDB): domain Bacteria; phylum Myxococcota; class Myxococcia; order Myxococcales; family Myxococcaceae; genus Myxococcus; species Myxococcus xanthus_B. The sequence continues at coordinate 38,736 of NZ_JABFNS010000014.1, read as the reverse complement.
GGGGGCAGGCGCGCACCACGGCGGTGCGCGCGGCGCTCATCTACTCGTTGGAGTCGGTGTTCGCCGCGCTGTACTCGGTGCTGCTGGGTTACGAGACGCTCGGGCCTCGGGAGTGGCTGGGCGGCGCGCTCATCCTGTCGGGCGTGTTGATGTCGGAGGTGGGGGCGGCGGCCTGGGAGTGGTGGCGCGCGAGGGCACCGGCGCGGTAGCGGCCCTGCCGCGGGCCATGCGTGCAGCCATCTGGGGCCTGTCCACCAGCCGGGCGGGCAGGGTGGTGACGTGAGGGCGGCCACCGGCGAGTGGACGCGCTATACCCGGGGCCCTTCCCATGAGTGTGGAGCTGCGGCGAAACGGGATGCACCTGACGGGCACCCCCCTGTCCCTGGATGCGAAGCGCAAGTCGCCGCTGTGCTTCGTGAGTCACGGGCATTCGGACCACATTGCCCGGCATGAGAGCACCATCGCCACGGCGGCGACGCTGCGGTTCATGACGCATCGCCTGGGGCCGGTGCGTGAGCCGCGCGAGGTGCCCTTCCGGCAGCCCTTTGAGCTGGGGCCGCTGGTGCTGGAGCTGCTGCCGGCGGGGCACATCCTGGGCAGCGCGCAGCTCCGCGTGACGCGGCCGGATGGGCGCCGCATCGTCTACACCGGGGACCTCAACGTGGCGCCGTCGCTCACCGCCGAGGCGACGGAGGTGGCGGAGTGCGACACGCTCGTCATCGAGTCCACCTTCGGTCATCCGCGCTACCGCTTCCCGCCGCGTCCGGAGGTGCTGGGGCAGGTGGAGACGTGGCTGCGGATGCAGCTTGAGCGGGGCGCGGTGCCGGTGCTGTTGGGCTATCCGCTGGGCAAGAGCCAGGAGGCGATGAAGCACCTGGCGGGACGCGGCTTCCCGCTGGTGGCGCATTCCTCCATCTACGAGGTGGCGCAGCTCTACGCGGAGCTGGGCGTGCCGATTGAGAACCTGCGCTGCTACGACGGGAAGGTGGCGCCGGGCGAGGTGCTCTTCTTCCCTCCGCACCACGCGCGGGGCGGGGCGCTGGCGCCGCTGTGGCCTCGGGCGACGGCGGTGCTGACGGGCTGGGCGGTGGACCGGGGCGCGGTGCGGCGCTACGGCGCGGACGTGGCCTTCCCGCTGTCGGACCACGCGGACTTCCCCGGGCTGGTGTCCTACGCGAAGTCCACGGGGGCGCGGGAGGTGCTGACGTGCCATGGCTTCGCGGAGGAGCTGGCGCAGGCGCTGCGCGACGCGGGGATGGATGCGCGCCCGCTGGGCGGGAAGCCGCAGCAGCTCGGGCTGTTCTGACGCGCGGTGGAAGACGGGGTCCGGTAGAAGGACGGTGATGGCCCGCAAGACGCCGCAGTGGGAAGGACGCATCGTGCGCGTCCTCGTGTGTACCGAGCGCAAGAGCTTCGTCACGAAGGAGCTGCCCGAGGCGCGGGTGTCCTTCGAGGGCTTGGAGGGTGACCGCCACGCGGGCCTGACGCGAGCGGCGGACGTGCGCACGCCGTGGTTCCCCAAGGGGACGCCCATCCGCAACACGCGGCAGTTCTCACTGGTGTCGAGCGAGGAGCTGGCGCAGGTCGCGCAGGCGCTCGGCATTCCGCGCGTGCTGGCGTCGTGGCTGGGGGCGAACCTGGAAGTGGCGGGGGTGCCTCGGCTGACGCACCTGCCACCGGGCACGCGGCTGTTCTTCCCGGAGGACACGACGCTGGTGGTGGAAGGGGAGAACGAGCCCTGTATCGGCCCCGGGCGCGTCATCGAGGCCCATCATCCGGACGTGCAGAAGCTGGCGAGCCGCTTCGTGAAGGCCGCATGGCAGCGCCGGGGCCTGGTGGCCTGGGTGGAGCGCCCCGGCATCATCCGCGCGGGGGACACCGTGAAGGTGGTGCTGCCCAGGCCGGTGTCGTACGTGCTGCCTTCGTCCGGCGCGTAGCACCGCGAACCCGTGCTTCAGAAACACCACGGGGCCGCCAGGTCCGGAACGTGTCCCGGACCCCGCGGCCCCGCGGGCTTCGACTTGCACCGGACGGTTACTCCTCCGGTGACTGGACGATGAGCTTCTCCTTGCCACACACGTCACAGCGCAGGTGGACGAAGAGGTCGCCGTCGCTCTCCTCGGGGACTTCACCCTCGGGCACGCCCAGCTCTTCCTTCGCCAGCGCCGCCACCTTGGCGGGAATCTCCTCCGCCTTCAGCGACTGGACGTACGTCATCTCCCGCTCGTGGCACTCGCGCGTCTCGGGGCCCGTGAGCCACGACGGCTCCATGCCCTCCGGCAGCCGGCTCACCAGCTCCAGGTTGGTGACGGACTCGGCCAGGTAGGCCAGCCGCCGCAGCCGGGCCTCGTCCGGCAGCGCCGCGAAGACCTGGAAGCCCTCCAGCAGGGCATTGCGGTCCTCACCCGTGGCCAGCTGCGCCAGCTCCATCGACGCGTCGCTCGAATCCAGCGCCTCGTCCCAGTTGTTCTCCGGGTTGAAGCCCGCCTCCAGCAGCGACGTGTAGAGCTGCGTGGCCGCCAGCCGGCGCCGCGCCTCCTGCAGGTGCTCCACGACTTCGTGCGTCAAGCGCAGCTCCAGGAGCGCGCCCGTGGTGCGCGGGTCGATGGAGCCCGTCAGGTCATCCACCTCCACCTCTTCCCGCAGCGCGCCCTTCAGCACCTGCGCCGCGGAGAAGCGGAACAGGGGCAGCACGCCCACCTCGCGCAGGTACATGGCCGCCACCGGGGCGTCCTTGGCGCCCATGCGGAGCGCCTTCTGCGCGCGGTCCACCACCGCCGGGTCCGCCGCGGGCTTCTTGTTCTCCAGCCGCGTCTTCACCGCCTCGCGGTAGAGCGTCTCCAGCGAGCTGCCCGGGGGCAGCCGCTGCGGCAGGAGCGGGCGCAGGCCCGGCACGTCCAGCACCCACAGCGGGGGCACGCCCATCCGCTTCAGCGCCCTGAAGAAGAGCGAGCCAGGAGGGTCCTGGGGCCGGAAGGGGGGCAGCTCGTCGCCAACGGGCTCGCCCTGGAGCGCCGCGGCGGCCTGTACGCCCAGCGCCTTCTCCCGTTGCTCACGGGTGAAGGCGGTGATGCCCTGGGCGGGGGGCGGCGGAGGCGGCGGGGCCTCCTCGCCGTCCAGACCGACGACGCGGTCCATGTCCACGTCGTCCATCTCGATGTCGTCGAGCCCCTTGGCGCCCGTGAAGTCGCACCGCAGCAGCTTCAGCTTTTCGAACGTCGCGCCTTCGAGGTTCGCACCCCGGAAGTCGCAGTCCTGGAGCCGGCCGCCGTGGAAGTAGGCATTGGAAAGGTCCGCGTCCCGGAAGTTGACCTTGGACAGGTCGCACCGGTCCCATTCCGAGCCGATGAGGCCCAGCCCGGACAGGTCCGTGTTGGCGGAGAACAGTTGAGTGAAGGTGGCGCCGGTATGGTCGGTGGCGACCTGGCCGGACTTCCGCATCCGGTTCCATTCCGCCGAGCCACTCTGAAGAAGCTTCTCGATACTCTGGGCTTTCGCCATGGACCCGGGATTATTCGTATGGTCTGGTCCATGCGCCAGCACAAATGATCGAGTATCGAATCGAAGCCGACACCGCCGGGATGCGGCTGGACAAGCACCTGCGCAAACGGCTCCCCAATGTTCCGGTGAGCCACCTCTTCAAGATGATTCGCACCAAGAAGGTGCGGGTGAACGGGAAGCGTGCGCAACCCGAGCAGTTGCTGTCAGAAGGAGACGTGCTCACCATCCGCGGCGACGAGCAGCAGCTCGTGGGCGCGGAACGTCCGAAAGTGGACCCGCCTCCGCCACCGGTGGACCCCAGCCGGTTGGTCATCCTTCGAGAGGACGACTGGCTCATGGCCGTGGACAAGCCCAGCGGAATGGCCGTCCATACCGGCAGCGGCATCACCGGCGGAACGCTGGTGGACTACGTGCGCGCCTACCTGGGGCCCAAGGCCGTCCGCAACGACTTCGCGGCCTCGCCCGCACACCGGCTGGACCGGGAGACCTCCGGCGTCATCCTGGTGGCCAAGCGGCGCCCGGCCATGGTGCATTTCACCGAGGTCTTCACCCACGGCCTGTCCCGCAAGCGTTACCTCACCCTGGTGAAGGGGAAGATGCCCCGGGACTCCGGGGTCATCGACCTGCCCCTGTCCGAGCACCAACAGACGGCCGAGTCCAAGGCCCGTCGAGGGGTGAACATGCAGGCGGCCGTCACCCGGTGGAAGGTCGTGAAGCAGTCGAGCGAGGCGGCGCTCCTGTCCTGCTCCATCGAGACCGGGCGCACGCATCAGATAAGAAGGCATCTGGCGGCCATCGGACATCCGGTGGCTGGGGACAAGAAGTACGGTGACTTCGCCTTCAACCGCGACGTGCGGGCGCGCTGGGGGCTCAAAAGGTTGTTCCTGCACGCCGAGCGCATCGAATTCCCGCATCCCGAAGGCGGCGCGAAGGTGGCTGTCGAGGCTCCCCTCGCCGTCGAGCTCCGAGATGTGCTCAAGCGGGCCGCATTGGTGCCCTGACGCCCGCGAGGCACAAAAGAAACGCGTATGTCCGACCCTAAATCCGCTGACCGCAGCCGCTCGAAGCTGGTGCTCGACGGCGTCCCCTCCAAGCGCTGGTGGAAGTTCCTCCTGAAGACCGCGGGATGGCTTTCGCTGACCGGGGCCACGGCCGCCGTGATTGCCGTGACGGCCGTGTACTACGTGTACGCGGATGGGTTGCCCGCCATCCCCAAGGTGGACGAGTACTGGCCGCCCATCGTCACCGAGGTCTACACGGATGACGCGGTGCTGGCCGGCGAGTTCTACGAAGAGCGCCGCAAGGTGGTGCCCTACGAGCGGATTCCGAAGCGCCTGGTGCAGGCCTTCATCGCGTCGGAGGACTCCAGCTTCTTCGACCACTTCGGCGTGGACGTGCTGGGCACCGCGCGCGCCGGCTTCAAGACGGTGAGCTCCAAGCTGGGGCTGCGCTCGGGCGGCATCCAGGGCGGCTCCACGCTGACGCAGCAGACCGCGAAGGCGGTGCTCATCTCCGCGGAGGGCTACAAGTCCGCCACCGCGAAGACCATCACCCGCAAGATTCGCGAGGCCATCCTCGCCCGGCGCCTGGAGGAGTCGCTGACGAAGGAGGAGATTCTCTACCTCTACCTCAACAACGTCTTCCTCGGGCACCACAGCTACGGCGTGCAGAGCGCGGCGGAGAACTACTACCGCAAGGACGTGCGCGACCTGACGCTGGGTGAGATGACGCTCATCGCGGGCCTCCCGCAGGCGCCCAGCCGGTACTCGCCCTTCCTGCGCCCGGAGGCGGCCCGCAAGCGCCGCTCCTACGTGCTGCGCCGCATGTTGGTGGAGGGCATGATTTCGCAGGAGGAGCACGACGCCGCCAACGCCGAAGAGGTGAAGGTGTACCCGGTGGAGGACGTGTTCCACGAGTTCGCGCCGTACTTCGTCGAGCAGGTGCGCAAGGACGTGGTGGACCGGTACGGCAACCCCGTGCTGCTCAAGGCCGGCCTCAAGGTCTTCACCACCATGGACAGCGAGCGCCAGCGCGCCGCGCAGGACGCGGTGCTCCACGGCCTGCTGTCGGTGGACAAGCGCCAGGGCTGGCGCGGCCCGGTGGAGCAACTCGCGTCGAAGGAGGCCATCCGCTCCTTCATCGACCGCTCGAAGAAGCTCATGGGCGCGAAGGAGCTGGTGGAGAACCGGCTCTACGTCGCCGTCGTCACGTCCATTGACGGGGACGGCAAGGGCGCGGACGTGCAGGTGGGCGGTCACACCGGCCGGCTGCCGCTCCTGGGCATGCGCTGGGCGCGCAAGGTGAACCCGGAGGGCTACTACCCGGCGATGATGATTACCTCGGTGAAGAAGGCCATCTCCGAGGGCGACGTCATCGTGGTGCGCCACGTCACGAAGAAGGACCTGACGGACGACAGGGAGCAGTGGGACAAGCACCTCGCGGACGAAATCCCCAGCGAGGGCGTGAAGCTCTTCCGCCTGGAGCAGACGCCCGAGGCGCAGAGCGCGCTCGTCTCCATCGACCCGCACCGCCAGTACCTCACCGCGATGGTGGGCGGCTACGACTTCGACGACAACGAGTTCAACCGCGCCTTCCAGGCGTGCCGTCAGCCGGGCAGCTCCTTCAAGCCCTTCGTGTACTCGGCGGCGCTGGAGCAGCTGAACTGGACGCAGGCCACCGTGCTGGTGGACTCGCCGATCGTGGAGCACGACCCGGACACCAAGGTGTCGTGGAAGCCGGCCAACTACAGCGACAAGTTCGAAGGCGAGGTGCTGCTGCGCACGGCGCTGGTCAAGTCGCTGAACGTGCCCGCGGTGAAGACGTTCGGCGCGGTGGGCGTGAAGAACATGGCCGCGTGGAACCAGCTGCTCGGCATCACCACGCCCATGAACATGGACTTCTCCGCGGCGCTGGGCTCCTCGTGCGTGTACCCGGTGGACCTGGCCAACGCCTATGCCACCTTCAACCGCTATGGCCGCAAGAAGCCCACGTACTTCATCCGCAAGATTGAGGACCGGTGGGGCCGCACGTTGGAGGACCACACGGCCTTCGACGACGCGTGGGCGCCCCTGCAGGACCGCGTGGCCGCCGGCTACGCGCGCCTCTTCGAGCCGGGCGAGCAGGTGATGAGCCCGGAGGCCGGCTTCATCCTCACGCACCTGCTGCGCGGCGTGGTGCTCCAGGGCACCGCCGGCCCGGCGCAGCGCCTGGGCAAGCCGGCGGCGGGAAAGACGGGCACCACCAACGACTCCTTCGACGCGTGGTTCGCTGGCTACACCCGCGACCTGGTGACGGTGGCGTGGGTGGGCTACGACCTGAACCCGCATCCGCTGGGCCGCTACGAGACGGGCGGCCGCGCCGCGCTCCCCATCTGGCTCAACTACATGAAGAGCGCGCTGGAGGGCCGGCCGCAGTCCGAGTTCTACCCGTGGCAGTCCATGGACCTGGTGCGGCTCCACATCGACAAGAAGACGGGGAAGATTGCCCCCGAGGGCTCCAGGGATTCGGAGCTGATGTTCTTCAAGAAGGGCACCGAGCCGAAGGACGCGGTGCCCGACAAGAACACGGTCGATGTCGATCAGTTCATGATGGGCGCGCAGTAGCGCGGAAGGCGCGCGCCGGCGCCAGGTGCCGCTCCAGCGCGTTGCGCAGGGCGGCGGTGTCCGGCCCCGCCTCCAGCACCGAGCGCGTGGCGGTGGGGATGACCTGCGCCTCGCGCCCGGCGAACAGCCGCTTCAAGTCGTCGAAGCCCGCGCCCTGCGCGCCGATGCCGGGCGTGAGCAGCAGCGCGCCGCCGAGCCGCTCGATGGCGCCTCGGTCCGAGTCGGGGAGGGTGGCGCCCATGACGGCGCCCGCCACCGGCGCCGTGTCCTGACCCGGCTTCTCGTTGAAGGCGCGCAGGCCGTCCGCCAGGGTCTCCGCGACGGTGCGGCCGTCGTCGCCGCGCGACATCTGGAGTGACGTGCCCTCCGGGTTGGAGGAGCGCACCACCAGGAAGGCGGCGGCGCCGGATGCGCGCGCCCGCTCCAGCGTCTTCAGCAGCGCGCCCAGGCCCAGGTAGGCGGTGAAGGTGGCCGCGTCCGCTTCGTAGGCGCTGCCCTCGCCGAAGACTGTCTCCGCGTAGGCCTCCATCGTGGAGCCGATGTCCCCGCGCTTCACGTCCAGCAGCGTGAGGGTGCCCACGGACTTGAAGCGCCGCATCAGCTCCTGGAGGACCTGGAGGCCCTCGGGGCCGTGACGCTCGAAGAAGGCGCTCTGGGGCTTCACCACCGCGACGGAGCTCCCCGCCGCGTCGGCCACGCGCTCGCAGAAGTCGCGCAGGCCCCGCGCGTTGTCGGGCAGGCCCCAGCGCGTCAGCAGGTCTCTCGATGGGTCGATGCCAAGGCAGAACGGCGAGCGCTGCTCGGCCAGCTGGCTGAAACGGTGGGCGAAGGGCTGTGGCGTCGTCACAGGGCGTCTCCGGGAAAGGGGAAGAGGGACGGTCAGCGCAGCCGCCGCGCGGCCGCGTCGAAGAGCGGATTGGGCAGGACCTTCGCCATGCGCGTGGGCACCGCGAGCTGCCAGGGGAAGGACACCTCCGCGTCGCCCCGGACGATGCCCCGGCCCATCAGCTCCACCGCGTCATGCGTCTCCATGAGGAAGGGCATGGGGAAGTTGTTGGTGGCGGTCAGCTCGCTCTTCACGAAGCCGGGATAGATGCAGGTGACGCGCACGCCGGTGCCGCGCAGGTCCACGCGCAGGCTCTCCATGAAGGTGGACAGGAAGGCCTTGGACGCGGAGTAGGCCGCGTGGCCGGCCAGCCCGCGGAAGCCCGCGAGGCTGGAGACGCCCACCAGGTGCCCGCGCTTGCGCTCCACCATCTGGGGCAGCACGGCGCTCAGCGTGGCGGCGGCGCCGGTGACGTTGGTGTCGATGATGCCGCGCACGCGCTCCCACGGGAGGCGCTTCGCGTTCGTCGTGCCGCCAACGCCCGCGTTGGCCACCACCAGGTCCAGCCCGCCCGCCTCCGCGTCCAGCGCGCGGATGCGCTCCAGGGTGGCGTCCGCCTTCGTGACGTCCAGCTCCACGGGCTCCACGGTGAAGCCGGCCGCCTGGGCCTCATCCCGCAGGGCCTGGAGCTGCGGCAGGCGGCGTCCAGCGGCGAACACGCGGGCGCCCCGCCTGGCGAGCCACAGCGCCAGCCCGCGTCCCAGGCCGCTGGAGGCACCCGTCACCAACGCCGTCCGGTAGTTCATCTCCACCATGCAGTCCTCCCGTGTGTTGCCGGGCTTCTGGCACGCCATCCAGCCAACGTCTACACGCGAGGCCAGTACGGCCGCAGCGCCTCGCGGCTCGCCCGCAGCGCGTCCTTCGCGTCCGAGTGCGTGTCACCCGCGGGGAAGCTGTCCTTGCGCCCGGCGAGCACCTCCACGCAGGCATGCACGGATTGGGACAGGCCCTCCAGCGAATAGCCGCCCTCCAGCAGCAGCACCAGCCGGCCCTGGCACACGCTGTCTGCCAGGGACTTCATCGCCGAGCACATGGCCGCGAAGCCGCGCTCGCTGACGTCCATGCCGCCAATCGGGTCGTGCTGGTGCGCGTCGAAGCCCGCGGAGACGAGGATGAGCTGGGGCCGGTACGCCTCCGCCACGGGCAGCAGCAGCTCCTCGAAAATCATCCCGTAGTCCGCGTCCGAGTTGCCGCCCGGCAGGCCCACGTTGACGGTGTAGCCCTCGCCCGCGCCAACGCCCACCTCCGGCGCGGCGCCGGTGCCCGGGAAGTAGGGGAACTGGTGCACCGACTGGTACATGACGTCCCGGCGTGACCAGAACGCCGCTTGCGTGCCGTTGCCGTGGTGCACGTCCCAGTCGAGCACCAGCACGCGCTCGGCGCCCAGCTTCCGGCCCGCCTCCGCGGCGATGGCCGCGTTGTTGTACAGGCAGAAGCCCATGGCCTTGTCGGGCTCGGCGTGGTGCCCGGGCGGACGCACCAGCGCGAAGCCGTTGCGGGCCTCGCCCTTCATCACCGCCTCCACCGCTTGCACGGAGGCGCCCGCGGCCAGCCGCGCCGCGTCCACGCTGTCGGGGGACACCTGGGTGTCCGGGTCGATTTGCGCGCGGTGTCCGTTGATGCGCTGGAGGTACGCCAGCAGCTCCGGCGTGTGGACCGAGGCCAGCTCCGCCTCCGTGGCGGAGCGCGGGGCGGTCATCACCGTGCCCTTCACCGGCGTGCTGGCCAGCACCCCGAGGATGCGGCGCAGCCGGGAGGGCGACTCGGGGTGGCCCTGCCCGGGGTCGTGCTGGAAGAAGAGCGGGTCCGTCAGGAGCAGGGTGGAGGACATCGGGATGACCTTACGCATCCGCCAGGCGGGAAGTCAGCGCCCCCGGGGGACAGGCCGCGTCGGCGCCCTGTTCTTGCCCTGCCGGTGTTTCCCTCCCTACAGTGCCTCGTCTTGGCTCTCCGGTTCAAGAAACCCGGCCTGCGCAGCCTGCTGCTGGGCTCCTTCGCGCTCGTCCTCGCCCTCATCCTGGGGACGCTCTTCTTCGTCGTACCCTCGCGCGTGGAAGCCCACCTGGAGCAGCGCCTGCAGAAGCGGGGCGAGGCCCGCGCCAGCCAGGCCGTCAGCATGCTCATGGCCCAGCCCGCCGCGGCCCTGCCCGACAGCCTGGAGCGGCTGCGCGCGGGCGACGACGACTTCAAGGTGCTGGCCGTCCTCTCCAGCGAGGGGCAGGTGCTGGCCACCCACCCGGCCGAGCCGCCCGCGTGGTTCCTGGCGGAGCTGAAGGCCCGGCAGGGCCAGCCGCTGGATGGCTTCCGCTTCACCAATGGTGACCGCTCCGTGGCGCGCTCGGTGACGCTGTCGGGCGGCGTGGTGGGGCAGGCGCTGCTGGTGCTCGACAACTCCGGGCTGGACGCGGTCCTCACCGAACTCCAGCGCGTCGTGATGCTCGCGTTCGGCATCGGCCTGACGCTGTTCCTGCTGGTGGCCTTCTTCATCTCCCGCGCCTTCATCCTGGTGCCGCTGGACGCGATGATGGGCATGGCGCGGCGGTTGGCGGAGGCGGACCTCACCGGCCGCGTGGACGTGGGGACACGGGACGAGCTGGGCCAGCTCGCCGAGGCGCTCAACCGCATCGCCCAGAGCTGGCGTGACACGCTGGGCCGGGTGCGCGGCGTGTCGGACGTGGTGGCGGGCGTGGTGGAGCAGATTCACCGCACCGGCACCACGGTGTCGTCCGGCGCGGGCACGGTGCAGGCGCGCGTGGAGGAGACGTCCTCCTCCATGGTGGAGATGATGGCCTCGCTGCGCGGCATCGCGGAGAACGTGGAGGTCCTCTACCAGAGCGCCGAGGAGAGCAGCTCCTCCATCATGGAGATGGCCGCCACCAACGACGAGGTGGCGGAGAACGTCCAGGCCATGGCCGCCAGCGTGGAGGAGACCACCAGCGCCATCGAGGAGATGACGTTCTCCATCAAGGAGGTGGCCACCAACATCCAGGAGCTGTCCGCCTCCACGGAGGAGACGTCCTCGGCCATCAGCCAGATGGACGCCGCCATCGGTCAGGTGGAGGCCAACGCGAAGGAGACGGCCCGCCTGTCCGAGCAGGTCTTCGACGACGCGCAGACGGGCGTGGAGTCGCTGCGCAAGACGCTCACTGGCATCGACCGCATCAAGGAGACCAGCCGCAGCGCGGCCCACGTCATCGAGAGCCTGGGCCGGCGCATCTCCGAGATTGGCAACATCCTCAACGTCATCGACGACGTGGCGGAGCAGACGAACCTGCTGGCGCTCAACGCGGCCATCATCGCCGCGCAGGCGGGTGAGCACGGCAAGGGCTTCGCGGTGGTGGCGGAGGAAATCAAGGACCTGGCCGAGCGCACCGGCGCGTCCACGAAGGAGATTGCCGAGCTCATCCGCAGCATCCAGGAGGAGAGCCGCAACGCCGTGGTGGTGATGAACCAGGGCGTGCGCAGCGTGGAGGAGGGCGTGCAGCTGGGCCGGGAGGCGGAAGGGGCGCTGCGCAAGATCAACGACAGCACCCAGAAGTCCACGCAGATGGTGAAGGCCATTGCCCGGGCCACCGTGGAGCAGGCGCGCGGCAGCAAGCAGGTGACGGCCTCCATCCACCGCATCAGCGAGACGGTGCAGCAGATTTCCAAGGCCTCCAACGAGCAGGCGCGCGGCGGCGAGCAAATCATGAAGAGCGCGGAGAAGATGAAGGCGCTCACCGCCCACGTGCAGCGCAGCAGCCAGGAGCAGGCGCACGGCAGCAAGCAGATCACCCGCTCCATCGAGAGCATCAACGAGATGGTCACCCACCTGAACCGCGCCCAGAAGGAGCAGACGAAGGGCAGCGAGCAGGTGCTCAAGGCGGTGGAGACCATCAAGGGCGTGTCCGAGCACCAGACACGCTCCGTGAAGCAGCTGGAGGAGGCCATCGACAACCTCCAGCGTCAGGCGGAGATCCTCCGTGCGGAGGTTCGCCGCTTCCGGGTGTAGACACGTCTTCATGCTGAATCAACGACAGGTCTCCGAGCGCGCCGTGGTGGCCCTCATCGGCGCGGTCCAGTTCGTCAACATCCTGGACTTCGTGATGGTGATGCCGCTGGGCCCGGACTTCGCGAAGGGGCTGGGCATCGCGTCGTCGCACATCGGCATCATCGGCGGCGCGTACACGGCGGCCGCCAGCGTGGCGGGGCTGGCCGGTGGCTACTTCCTGGACCGCTTCGACCGCCGCAAGGCGCTGGCGGTGTCCATGCTGGGCCTGGTGGTGGCCACCGCGGCGGGTGGCTTCGCCACGGGCATGTCCACGCTGCTGCTGGCGCGCGTGGTGGCGGGCATCTTCGGCGGGCCGGCCACGTCGCTGTCGCTGTCCATCATCGCGGACCTGGTCCCCGTGGAGCGGCGCGGACGCGCGCTGGGCGCGGTGATGGGCGCCTTCTCCGTGGCCTCGGTGGCGGGCGTGCCCATGGCGCTGAAGCTGGCCGAGTTCGGCGGCTGGCGCGTGCCCTTCTTCGCGGTGGCCGCCATGGGCCTGCTGGTGGTGCTGGGCGCCATCTTCTACCTGCCGCCCGTGCGCGGCCATCTGGACGCGGGCCCCAGGCAGCAGGCCGGCGTGCTCGAGCTGCTGGGCAACCGGGACATCCAGCTGTCGTACGTGATGACGGCGTTGGTGATGATGGCGGGCTTCGTCCTCATCCCGAACCTGTCCGCCTATCTGCAGCAGAACGTGGGCTACCCGCGCGACCTTCTCTGGCTGCCGTACTTCATCGGCGGCATCGCCAGCTTCGCGACGCTCCGGGTGGCGGGGCCCATGGTGGACCGGTACGGCTCCTTCAAGGTGGGCACGGTGGGCTCCGCGCTGGTGCTGCTGTCCACCTACGTGGGCTTCGTCCACCTGCCGCGCTGGATGCCCGTGCCCGTCATCTTCACGCTCTTCATGGTGGCCATGGGGACGCGCAACGTCGCGTACAACACGCTGACGTCGCGGGTGCCGGACACCCGGGTGCGTGCGCGCTTCATGTCCCTCCAGTCCGCCGTCCAGCACATGGCCGCCGCCGTGGGGGCCTTCCTCAGCGCCCGGCTGCTGACGGACCTGCCAGACGGGACCCTGGGCGGCATCCCCGGGATGGCCGGAGTGTCCATGGTCCTGACGCTGTTGCTGCCTGCCTTGCTGTGGGGGGTGGAGCGGCGGGTGCGCAGCAGGGAGCAGGCGCGGGCGCTGGCGGTGGCTTCCTCGCAGGGAATGGCGGTTCCGCTCTCGCCCGGGGCGGATTCTCACGCGTAGTATGAAAGGGCGCCTTCGGGTTGCCTGCCGCCCATTCCGGGTGGCGGGCGGATGCTTTGGCGAGACGAACGGTTGCGCCTGTCTCCCCGGGGCGCGATAAACCGGGCTGCTCCGGGGAGCGCGTCAGGAAAAATGTTCAACATCGGCGCAGGCGAAATGGTGTTCATCCTGGTGGCCGCGCTGCTCATTCTCGGGCCGCAGCGGTTGCCCGAGCTCGCGCGCGGCATCGGCAAGTTCCTGCGCGAGTTCCGCCGCCAGACGGATGAGGTCCGCAACGTCGTGGAGCGTGAGTTCTACGCCATGGACCAGGAAATCGGAGAGCCTCCCACCGCGCCCGTGCGGCCCGGGACGCGCTTCGCGCCCCAGCCGCCGCAGGCCGTGGGTGGGCCCGAGGCCCCCCTGCCTCCCGCCACGGACGGCGCGTCGCCTCCGGCTGAGGCGGCGTCCCCTCCGCCCTCGTCGTCCACGCAGGTGCTGGAAATGGACGCGCAGGGGCCTCGTGAGGTGGCCACCTCCGACGTGCCTTCCGGGGAGACGCCCGCGCGAGACGCCGCGACCGCGGAGCCGGGCGCGGAGCCCGCCGCCGAGGCGCCGCCCGAGCCCACTGCTTCCTCCGCCACCTCGCCCACGCTGTCGCCCATCCCGGGGACGGTGGCGCGCAACGCCCCGAAACGGAGCTGAGTCCTGAGCCCCCCGCCCATCAACCCCGGTGCCGACTCCGAGCTGCGCATGAGTCTGGCGGATCACCTCACGGAGCTCCGCTCGCGCCTCATGCGGTGCACCATCGCGGTGCTCGTCCTGGGGACGATTTCGCTCGTCTTCGCCAAGCCGATTTTCGGCCTGCTGATGCAGCCGGTGCTGGACGCGCTGCCGCCCGAGAATCGCTCGCTCATCTACACGTCCGGCATCGAAGAGCTGAACGTCCTGATGAAGGTGGGCGTGTACTGCGGCATCTTCCTCACCACGCCCGTCATCCTGATGCAGATCTGGGGCTTCGTCTCGCCTGGCCTGTATCCGGAGGAGCGCCGCTTCGCCGCGCCCTTCGTGGCGTTCGGCTCCATCGCCTTCCTCCTCGGCGCCGCCTTCTGCTACTTCGCGGTGCTGCCCTCCATGTTCACCTTCCTCCTCAACGAGGAGGAGACGCTCGCGCTGGAGCAGCGCCTGGACACGGCCCGGCTGCGCGCGGATGACGCCTTGCGCTTCCTGCGCCTGGGCGAAGCGGAGGAGGCGGGGCGCATCGCGAAGGAGACGAGCACCCAGCTGCGCGCGGAGGGCCAGGGCCAGGCACCCGCGCCCGAGGCCGCGCCCGCCGCCAGCGTGGAGATGACGGGGCGGCTGGATGGCCTGGGGCGGCTCCTGGACGCGGCGTCGGTGGGCTACGGCGCGCAGTCCCGCGGCGTGCTGCGGCAGGCGGTGGAGAAGCGCGTGGAGGCCGTGACGGCCTACGAGAAGAAGGACTTCGCGGCGGCGGCGGCGGCCATGGACGGCTCGGCGAGCCTGCTGGCGGGCATCGCCCCCACGCGCACCGAGGAGCTGGCGGGGCTGTGGCGGCTGGAGAAGGAGCTGGCCAAGGCGCACGCGGCGCATGAGGCGGCGCGGTGGACGCGGCCCATGTTGTCCATGCACGAGCAGCTCTCGCTGGTGCTGCTGCTCATCCTCGCCTTCGGCATCATCTTCGAGCTGCCGCTCGTCATGGCCCTGCTGGGCGTGGTGGGCGTGGTGAAGTCGTCCTGGCTCTTCAGGTACCAGCGCCACGCCTTCGTGGTGTGCCTCATCGCGGCGGCCATCATCACCCCCACGGGAGACGTGGTGAACCTGTCGCTGATGGCCGGCCCCATGCTGCTCTGCTACGAGCTGGGCGTGCTGCTGGTGTGGATGGTGGAGCGGCGTCGCGCGCGGAACTCGGCGGAAACGGGCATCACCCCGGCGTCATAGTCGAGGAGGGGCCATGAAGCAGTCCCGCAGGCACTTCCGGGCCAATCTGCGCTACCTGCGGGCGCTGATGCGGCGCTTCCGCACCACGCTGGTGCTGTCCGCCGTGCTGTTCCTGGGAGGGCCGCTGCTCTTCCATTGGCGCTTCCGCGGGCCGGGCGGCGAACGCATCGACTTCGGCGAGGCGCTGCACCACACCTACTTCCTGCTCTACGGCCAGCCGTCGCTGCCCTATGTGGACGACTGGCTGGTGGAGCTGCTCAACCTGGTGATTCCGCCTGCCGGTATTGCGCTGGTCGCGGATGGTGTGGTGCGCTTCGCGTACCTCTTCTTCGCCCGGCACAAGAACGACAAGGAGTGGATCGAAGTGGTCTCCGAGACGATGAAGGGCCACGTCGTGGTGTGTGGAGCGGGGCGGGTGGGCTACCGCGTGGTGACGCAGCTGCGGGAGATGGGCAAGGACGTGGTGGTGGTGGAGAAGCGCGAGGACGCGGCCTTCGTGTCCGCGCTGCGCGACGAGCTGGTGCCGCTGCTCATCGACGACACGCGCAGCCCGCTGTGCCTGCCTCGCACCAACGTGAAGGACGCGTCCGCCATCGTCTGCGCGACGGACGACGACCTGGCGAACCTCAACATCGCCCTGGACGCGCGCAAGCTCAACCCGGACATCCGCGTGGTCATCCGCCTCTTCGATGACGACTTGAGCGGCAAGGTGCGTGAGACGTTCAAGGCGGAGGCGCTCTCCAGCTCGTCGCTGGCGGCCCCGGCCATGGCGCTGGCGGCCATGGACCCGCGCATCGTCCACTCGTTCCACCTGGCGAAGCACCTGATGGTCGTCTCGCTGTTCGAGGCGCGCTTGGGCCTGCCGGGGCTCACCATCTCCGAGGTGAGGGACCGGTTCGGCTGCCTGGCGCTGTCGCTGCAACGCAACGGCGAGGAGCGGCTCCACCCGCAGGGGGATGAGGTCATCCGGCCTGGAGACGTGCTGTCGCTCCAGGCGTCCTATCCGGAGTACCGGCGGCTGCGCGCCTTCACCCACGAGGCCGAGCCGCCCCTGTGGTCCCACCACGCACCGGTGGCCGTGGTCACGCCTTCGTCCCGTAAGGTGAGTTGAGGGCGGGGCGCACTTCCGGCCAGCGCGGGAAGGCGTGCTCCGGGCTCCTGCCCGTGGGCAGGGCGAGCGCCCGCGCGAGCAGGACGGCCATGGCGTCCCACTCCAGCAGGAAGCCGTCGTGCCCGTGCTGACTGGACAGCGTGGCGTGCTCGGCGTGGAGGCCGTGCTCGCGCAGCCGCCGCGCCAGCGTCGCCATGTGGCTGGGGAAGAAGAGCTGGTCGGTGTCGATGCCCACGCACAGCGCGCTCGCGCGGATGCGGGCCAGGCCGCCTCCCGGGAAGCGTGACAGGTCGTGGTGGTCCATGGCGCCCAGCTGCGCCAGGTACGCGCGCGCGTCGAAGCGGCGCTCCAGCTTCTGGCCCTGGTACTCCAGGTAGCTGTGCATGGGGTGCAGCGCGCGTGAGGACCACTCGGCGGGGCGGCCCTGGAGCGCTTCCAGGCCGGGCTCCGCGCGGTAGGTGAGCATCGCGAGCTGCCGGGCCAGTTCCAGGCCCCGGTGGGGGGAGTCGGGGAAGCCCGGGTCCATCAGCAGGGCCTGCCGCGCCACGTGGTTGAGGCCCACCACCCACGCGGTGGCGGACTCCGTGGTGGCGATGGGGAAGAGTCGCGCGAAGCGCTCCGGCGCCAACGCCGCGAGGCAGAGCACCACCATGCCGCCCAGGGAGCCGCCGGTGACGAGCTCCACTTCGTCCAGACCCAGCGCGTCCATGGCCAGCAGGATGCTCCGGGCCTGGTCCCACGGCGTGACGGTGGCGGGCAGTCGCTGTTCGTCCTGGCGCAGGTCGCCCTTGGGCAGCGGCAACGGCGGACCGAAGCGCGCGTCGTCCGTCCGCAGCGGGAAGCCCTCGTCGGCCGGGCCGCTGGTGCCGTAGCAGGAGCCCAGGTTGTTGAAGCACAGGAGCCGCACGCGGGACGGGTCCAGCGCGCGCCGCGGGCCGATGAGTGGCTCCCACCAGCCACCCTTGCCGCCCGCGCGCATGTCGCCGGTGAGCGCGTGGACCAACAGCACCGTGGGGATGGGCGCGGGGGCTCGGGCCGGGCCTCGATGACGGGCTTCCTCCGCGAGCGCCTGCTGTTCGGCCACGGTGCGGCGGACGACGCGCAGCGCGCTCGTCTGGGCTTCGTCATCGGAGAGGACGCGCGCGCGTGACTCGAGCCAGGGGACGTCCTCCTCGGGGCCCCACCACCAGCCGCGGACGAGGTGGTTCGTGATGCGGGCGCCTGCCTCCAGCGTCAAATCGGGCAGCGCGACGTCGAAGACACGCGGGGCGGGAAGGTGGGGGGTGGGCACGGAGATTCTCCGGGAACGATGCGGGCACGGCCCTCCAGGACGCGGAGGGCTGAAAGAAGACGGGGAGCCGTCAAGTGGCGTCGCGCACCGGGCACAGGCCGCGCGGCGGGTCGACATGCAGAGGGAGTCTGTTCGGCGTGCTCATGGAGCGCGGCGCCTCGGTGGGAAAGTGCGAGGGCAGCGCGCGTCCAGAAACGACGGAGCCCACCAACCCTCGCGGGTGGATGGGCTCGGTGGCTCACCAGGGTCGGACGGACATCAGCCGAACCTGGAGGGCGAGAGCCCACCCGGCATCGACATTCGACACATGGCGCTTGGCGACGTCATTGGCGCCAACGGATAAGCGCTCGTCCATCAGGAGTCAAGTCAACCCACCGCCGTGCACTGGGCCGCGACGACCTGGGGCGCGTCGTCCACGACCTGCCACACGCGCGTGTAACGGAAGTTTCCTTCGAAGGGGGCTCCCTGGAACTCACCGGATAGCGCGGCATGGACGACGACCACGGCGCCAGCGGAGAGGTAGCGGAAGTGTGTGTCGGTGAAGTCCACCCGTGTAAGGCGCAGGGCTCCCGAGCGATGCGATTCCAGGTCGGCTTCCTTGTCGAGGACGCTGCCGGTGTGGCTGACGAAGAGGAGGTCGTCAGAGAGGAGGGCGTCGAGCGCGGCGACATCGCTCGAGAGCATGGCCCGTCTCAGCGCCTCCTCCGCGGCCAGGAAGTCTTCCTCTGGAAGCATGGTGCTCCTCGTCTGCGGCGACGTGCGGGGTGGGGCTTCCGGTTGTTGCACAATGACACCTCATGTCAACGCATGCCCGGCGCGCGAGGACATCGCAAGAACCGGGTTGCTCCACCATGTGTTGGCGGACATACGTTTTCGCCAAGCGCATCCCAGGAGCATCGGCATGGCATCCAGCGACTACGCCCGCATCGAACAAGCCATCCTCTATCTCGACGCACATGCGCGCGAGCAGCCGTCCCTGGACGACGTGGCCGCGCACGTGGGGCTGAGCACCTTCCACTTCCAGCGGCTCTTCTCTCGCTGGGCGGGCATCAGCCCCAAGCGCTTCATCCAGGTGCACACGCTGAGCTCGGCCCGTCGCCTGCTCGACGAGCGTCGCAGCGTGCTGGAGACGTCGCTGGAGGTGGGCCTGTCGGGCAGCGGCCGGCTGCATGAGCTCTTCGTGACGCTGACGTCGATGACGCCTGGGGAATACAAGCTGGGCGGCGAAGGGCTCACCGTGCGCCATGGCGTCCACCTGTCACCGTTCGGCGCGTGTCTGCTCGCCGTCTGCGAGCGTGGCATCTGCGGCCTGCACTTCCTCTCGGGGGAATCCGAGGCGGAGGCGCTCGCCTCGCTGCGCAAGCAGTGGCCGCGCGCCACGTTCGAGGCGTCCGCCGAGGACACGGCGCCGTGGATGGAGCGCATCTTCCAGGCGGGGCACGGTGGCTCGGAGTCGAGCCCCTTGTCGGTGCTGGTGCGGGGCACGCCCTTCCAGGTGCAGGTGTGGCAGGCGCTGCTGCGGGTGCCATCGGGCGAGGTGACGACGTACGAGGACCTCGCCCGCGCCATCGGCAAGCCCAAGGCGATGCGCGCGGTGGGCTCGGCGGTAGGTGAGAATCCCGTGGGGCTCTTGATTCCCTGTCACCGCGTGCTGCGCAAGACGGGCGTCCTCGGGGAGTACCGCTGGGGCGCCTCACGCAAGCGGGCGATGCTGGCGTGGGAGGACTTGCGGTACGACGGCGCGCCGCTCAGCGGTATGTGAGCAGCGCGCGCTGGGCGCCTTCGAAGTGGCCGTGCTCGTTGAGCGTGGACAGATAACGGCCGCGCTCGCTGTAGATGACCTTGGTGAGGCCGCAGTTCGCCAGCGTCAGGTTGAGGCGGAAGGCGTGCTCGTCGGGGATGCGGAGCAGCTCCTGGCAGATGGCGGTGATGGTGCCCCCGGAGGTGAAGACGAGCGCGTTCTTCGACGCGCCCATCTCCTGGATGAGGGCATCCAGTGCGCGGCGGCACCGCTCGCCGAAGGCGGACCAGGGCTCGGTGTACTCCGCGTCGTGTTGGCCAGCCACCCAGCGGGCCACGGCGTCGGTGAAGAGCGCCTGGTAGGCGCGCCGGGGTGACTCCGACTGTGACAGCTCCGCTCGGAGCACCTCCGGGTCCGCGTAACGTGGCGTGTGCCGGGCGACGATTTCCTCGTGGTCGAACTCGTTGAAGCCCGCCATCTGCACGGCCACGGTGCCGCAGCCGAGCGCGGCGAGGCACGCCTCCGCCGTCTGCCGGTGCCGCGCCAGGGTGCCGGTGGCGACGGCGTCCACGCGGGGCAGCCGCTCGCGCAGGGCCTCACCGAGCACCCGGGCCTGTACGAGGCCCGTCTCAGACAGTTGGTCGTAGTTCGCCGCGCCGAACGAGGCCTGTCCGTGCCGGACCAGATACACCACCCCCATCAGCGCGCGCCCTTCCGGATGAGCCGGTGGCAGCGCCAGCCCAGGTAGTTGACCAGCACCCAGAAGTTCTTGAACGCGGGGTTGCGCGTCTGCTTGTGGTGGTAGCGGTAGTAGATTTGCTGGGCGATGACGGCGAGCCGGAAGAGGCCGAAGACCTCGTAGAAGGTCCAGTTGGCGGGCTTCAGCTTCGTCTGGTCCAGGTAGTACTCCACGACCTCTTCGCGCCGGAGCATGCCGGGCAGGTGCGTGGGCTGGCGCCGCGTGGAGCGCATCAGGAGGTCGTCGTCGGCGTGGACCCAGTAGGCCAGCGCGCTGCCCAGGTCCATCAGCGGGTCACCCAGGGTGGCCATCTCCCAGTCGAGCACGCCGATGATGCGCGTGGGCTCCTCCGGGGCGAGCACCACGTTGTCGAAGCGCCAGTCGTTGTGGATGACGCACGTGGCGATGTCCGCGGGCGTGTTCGCCTTGAGCCAGTCCCGCACGTAGCGGAAGCTGGCGACGTTCCACGTCCGTGCCTTCTCGTAGCGCGCCGACCAGCCCTCCACCTGCCGCGTGGGATAGCCCGGCCCCTTGCCCAGTGACGTCAGCCCCACCGCCGCCGGGTCCACGGCGTGCAACTCTACGAGCCTGGCGATGACGTTGAGGCACAGCGCCCGCGTCTGCTTCGCGTCCAGCGCCAGCCCCCGGGGCAGGTGCTTGCGCGGGATGAGCCCCTCGATGCGCTCCATGACGTAGAAGTCGGAGCCCAGCACGGCCGGGTCCTGGCACAGGCCCACCATGGTGGGCACGACGGGATAGGCCGGCTTCAGCGCCTGCTGCACCGTGTACTCACGGGCCATGTCGTGCGCCGACTTCGCCTTCGTCCCCGCGGGAGGGCGGCGCAGGATGAGGTCCCGGTTGGCGTACTTCAGCCGGTACGTCCAGTTGGAGGCACCGCCCGCGTACTGCGTGACTTCCGGCGTGCCTTCCAGCGTGGGGACCTGGGCCTTGAGCCAGGCATCCACGGCGGGGAGGTTCAGCTCCTCGCCCGGGCGCACGGCGCCAGCGGGGTCGATGGTCGCGGTCGGTGGCATCGGTGGGCGCTCTCCTGGCTCAGCTCGCCTTCGGCCGCGCGTCGGGTCGCATGCCTCGCGTATGCCGGCGCAGCATCCACGAGTAGAGCTCACGCGGCAGCAGGCGCTTCAGCCGCCAGGTCCTGCGGCCATCCGCGTGGGGCAGGACGTAGAAGCCGCGCTCGGCCACCGCGTCGAACACGTCGTTGGCGATGTCATCCGCGGTGATGGCGGAGCGCTCCAGCAGCCGCGCCATGGTGGCTCCCAGCCTCGGGTCCGTGGTGCGCAGCGAGTCACCCAGGTTCGTCTTGAAGAAGGACGGGCACACGACGCTGACGCCGATGCCGTACTCCGCCAGCTCGTTGTGCAGCGTCTCGGACAGCGACACGACGGCGGCCTTGGTCGCGTTGTAGCTGCTCATCAGCGGCACATCGAGCAGGCCCGCCATGGACGCCACGTTGACGATGTGGCCGTGGCCCTGCTTCTTGAAGGCAGGCGTGAACACCTTGCACCCACGCACGACGCCCAGCAGGTTGATGTCGATGATCCACTGCCAGTCGTCAATCGACACGTCCTCGATGGCGCCCGCCTGCGCGACACCGGCGTTGTTGATGACCACGTCCACGCCGCCCCACTGCGCCGTGAGCCAGTCCAGGGCCTCGCGCAGGTCCTCCTCGCGCCGCACGTCACAGCGCAGGTAATGGGCCTGGGGCGCCAGCGCGGAGAGCTCCTTCAAGGACTCCTCGCCGCGGGTGTCGTTGACGTCGCCGATGCAGACCTGCCAGCCGGCGCGAGCGAAGCGCACGGCGATGGCCTTGCCAAGTCCGCTGGCACCACCGGTGATGAAGATGCGTTGAGTCGCCATGGCCGTCAGCTCCGGGAGAAGCCCCGCTTCGACAGCTCGATGCGGGCGATGAGTCCCTTGTGCACTTCGTCCGGGCCATCCGCGAGGCGCAGGCTGCGCGCCTGGGCGAAGAAGCCCGACAGCGGCGTATCTTGGGATACGCCCGCGCCACCGTGAAGCTGGATGGCGTCATCCACCACCTTCTGGAGGACACTTGGCGCGACGACCTTGATGGCGGAAATCTCCGTCATGGCTCCGAGCGCCCCCACCTGGTCCATCTTCCAGGCTGCGTAGAGCGTCAAGAGCCGCGCCTGGTCGATGGCGATGCGCGCCTCCGCCACCTTCTCGCGGTTTCCCCCCAGGTTGAGGAGCGGTTTCCCGAAGGCCGTGCGCTTCATGCCCCGGTCAATCATCAGCTCCAGGGACCGCTCCGCCGCGCCGATGCAGCGCATGCAGTGGTGGATGCGCCCCGGCCCGAGCCGGCCCTGGGCAATCTCGAAGCCCATCCCTGGTCCGGCGATGATGTTGTCGCGAGGCACCCGCACGTCCTGGAAGTGGACCTCGCCGTGGCCGTGGGGCGCGTCGTAGTCGCCGTACACGGGGAGCATTCGGCGGATGCTCACACCCGGCGCGTCCAGTGGCACCAGCACCATGGAGTGCTGGTGGTGGCGGTCCCCTCCGGTGTCGGGCGTGCGGGCCATGAAGATGACCACCTTCGCGTTGGGGTGCCCCAGCCCGCTGGACCACCACTTGCTGCCATTGAGGACGACCTCGTCGCCATCGACGATGGCGGTGGCCGCCATGTTGGTGGCATCCGACGAGGCCACGTCCGGCTCCGTCATGCAGAACACCGAGCGGAAGTCTCCGGCCAGCAGCGGCTTCAGCCAGCGCTCCTGCTGCGCCTGGGAGCCGTACTTCCAGAGCACCTCCATGTTGCCGGTGTCCGGGGCGCTGCAGTTGAAGACCTCGGGGGCGATGAAGCTGCGGCCCGTCTCCTCGGCGATGGGGGCGTACTCCAGCGTGCTGAGCCCGGCGCCGAGCTTCTCGTCGGGGAGGAACAGGTTCCACAAGCCCTGGGTCTTCGCCAGGGCCTTCAACTCCTCCATGACGGGGGGCACGCGCCACGTCTTCCAGTCGCCGCCCTGGGCGGTGGCTCGGAGCTCTTCCTGGTAGCGGGCCTCCGCCGGCAGGATGTGCTCGCTCATGAAGCGCTTCACGCGCTCCAGGCAGTCCTTGGCTCGCTCACTGGGCTCGAAGTCCATGGCCTGCATCCTGCGCATGGGGCCTTGATGCATCCAGTGAATGTTGGTCATGTGTCACCATGAAGCCTGTTCAGGATTCCGCGCGGCTCGCCCGGCTGGACCTCAACCTCTTCCGGGTCTTCGACGTGGTGCTCCGGGAGCGGAACCTGACGCGCGCGGCGGAGGTCCTGTTCCTCAGTCAGTCGGCCGTGAGCCACGCGCTGGCCCGCCTGCGTGAGCAGCTGGGAGAGCCGCTGTTCGTCCGGGAGGGGCGCGGTGTGGCGCCCACGGCGTTCGCGGAGCGGCTGGCGCCGGAGATTCGGGAGGCGCTGGCGCTGTTCGAACAGGCGGTCCATCGCGGACGCGGCTTCGACCCGCGCCGGGACGTGGGGCAGTTCACGGTGGCGATGAACGACGTGCTGGAGCCGTCGATTCTCCCGCTGCTCGTGGCTCGGTTACGCGCGCACGCGCCAGAGGTCCACATCTCCAGCGTCCGGCTCGACCGCGCGCGGCTGGAGCGGGACCTCGCGTCGGGGCGGCTCGACCTCTCCATCGACGTGGAGCAGCAGACCGGAGCGGAGCTGAAGCGCACGGCCCTGTTGCAAGACACCTTCTGCGTGGTGAGCCGAAGCAGGCGCAAGCTGGACGTGGCGAAGTACATGGCGGCCCGGCACGTCACCGTGTCCTCGCGCCGCACCGGGCTGGCCGTGGAGGACCTGGTGCTCAGCCGCCTGGGCTACCAGCGTGACGTCGTCGTCCGGTGTCAGCACTACGAGGCCGCGTTCAAGCTCGTCGCGGACTCTGACTTGCTGCTGACGATGCCGAGGCGGCGCGCGGCGGAGCTGCACACGCTGATGGGCAACCACCTCCTGCCGATGCCGCTGTCACTGCCCCCGCTGGAGCTGCATGTCTACTGGCACCGGCAGGCGGATGCGGACCCGCGCAACCGCTGGCTGCGAGGCGAATTGCTCGCGCTGACGGAGTAGGGGACCTGCAGCCCGATGGTCGAAAACTCCATCGCGGGCGGGACCCAGGTCCGGGAGGAGGCAGGGAGGTCGCTCTTCGGAAATGTCGGGGGTTTTCGCAGCGGCAAATGTCCCGACATTTCCGAACAGCAAGGTGCAGGAGTCGCCCCGGGGGGGCTCCGGGCCCTGCCGCTCAGCCTTGGATGTCGAAGCGAAGCGACGTCCGGGTTCCTGGCTGCACGTGCGACAGCCCTTCGCCCGTGGCCAGCGCACCCTTGGCGGCGGTCCACGGCTCCACGCAGACGAAGTCCTTCCCACGCAGCGTCCACACGACGAGGACGCGGTACTCGGGGCTCCACGACAGGCGGATGGGCTTGAGTCCGGGGCCCCGCTCCAGCGTCGTTCCCGGCTTCGAGTGGTCCTTCAAGTGAAGGTCCACTTCCTCCTCGGTGAGGTTCAGCCCGGTGACGTTCACGTCCTGATTGCGCCAGTTGTCCCACGCGCGCGTGGCGTCCGTATCCACGCCCGCGTGTGCCTTCGCCGCGTCCGGCACGCGGAAATACGGATGGAAGCCCAGGTGCAGCGGCATGGGCCGCGTGTCCTGGTTCTCGAACGCGCTCTCCAGCGTGAGCCGGTGGCCAGCCAGCGAGAAGGTGAGCCGTGCGTCGAACCGCCACGGGAAGTGGCGCAGCGTCTCCTCGTTGGAAGACAGCTCCACCACCAGCCGTGACGTGTCCGCCTGCCGCACCTTCCACGGCAGTTTCCGCGCGAAGCCGTGCTGCGGCAGCGCGTACTGCTGACGGTCCACGGAATAGGTGTCCCCCGGCAGCGGCCCGGCATTGGGGAACAGCACGGGGATGCCCCCGCGCACGTTCTTCGCCGGGTCCGCGACGGTGGCCTCATCGAGGTACAGCAACTCGTCACCGTCCACGCACATCCGGCTGACGAGGGCCCCGCGTGAAGGAAGAACCTCCACGCGGCACCCGCCGTCCACCAGCGCGTACGTGTCCAGGCCTGCGATGCCGGGGAACGGACCGTTCATCGGTGCCTCAGATGGCGCCTTCGTTCGGGTCGTTGTCCATGAAGGGGTAGGGCACCTTCACGGGCGGGACGAAGGTCTCCTTGATGGTGCGGGGGCTGGTCCACCGCACCAGGTTGAGGGCCGAGCCCGCCTTGTCGTTGGTGCCGGACGCGCGGCCACCGCCGAAGGGCTGCTGGCCCACGACAGCGCCGGTGGGCTTGTCGTTGATGTAGAAGTTGCCCGCCGCGTGGCGCAGCTCGCGCAGCGCCGTGTCGATGGCCTTCCGGTCACGCGCGAACACCGCGCCAGTGAGGGCGTAGGACGCGGCCTGGTCGACCTCGCGTAGCGTCTCCTCGTACTTCGCATCCGGGTAGACGTGCAGGCCCACCAGCGGCGCGAAGATCTCCTCGCGGAGGATGCGGTGGGTGGGGCTGTCGAGCTGCACCAGCGTGGGCTTCACGAACCAGCCCTGCTTCCGGTCCACCTCGCCGCCGGCCACGATGCTGGCCCCGCTGTCGCTCTTGGCCAGGTCGATGTACGAGGAGACCTTCTTGAAGGACTTCTCGTCGATGACGGCGCCCATGAAGTTGCGGAAGTCCGACACGTCGCCCATGCGAATCTCGCTGATGAGCGCCTGGAGGCGCGGCTTCAGCTTGGGCCACAGGGATTCAGGGATGAAGACGCGGCTGGCCGCGGAGCACTTCTGGCCCTGGTACTCGAAGCCGCCGCGGACGATGGCCACCGCGAGCGCCTCCAGGTCGTCCGCCGCGGACGGGTGGGCGACGATGAAGTCCTTGCCGCCCGTCTCGCCGACGATGCGGGGGTACTGCTTGTAGCGGGAGATGTTCTCACCCACCGTGCGCCACATCGAGTTGAACGTCGGCGTGGAGCCGGTGAAGTGGATGCCGCCCAGGTGCGGGCTGGCCAGCACCGGGTTGCCCACCGTGGGGCCGTCGCCCGGGAGCATGTTGATGACGCCGTCGGGCAGGCCTGCCTCGCGCAGCAGCTCCATGATGTACCAGGCGCTCAGGGCCGCGGTGGACGACGGCTTGAAGAGCACCACGTTGCCCATGATGGCGGGCGCGGTGGCCAGGTTGAGGGCAATGGCCGTGAAGTTGAACGGCGCCACCGCGAAGACGAAGCCGTCCAGCGGGCGGTAGTCCGTCATGTTCCACGTCTGGTACGCGGCCTCCGGCTGCCAGCCGAGAATCTGCTCGGCGAAGTGCACGTTGAAGCGAATGAAGTCGATGGCCTCGCACGCGGCGTCAATCTCCGCCTGGTGGGCCGTCTTTCCCTGCCCCAGCATGGTGGCGGCGTTGAGGATGGGGCGGTAGCGCGTGGCCAGCAGCTCCGCGGCGCGCAGGAAGATGGCGGCGCGCGACTGGAAGGGCATGCGCGCCCAGTCGTCCTTGACGGCCAGGGCGGCCTGGATGGCCTGCTCCGCGTGGCTGGCGTCCGCCTCGTGCAGTGTGGCCAGCACGTGCTGGTGGTTGTGCGGCATGCGCACCGTGTCCGTCTTGCCGGTGCGGATGTGCTTGCCGCCGATGATGACGGGGATGTCGATCTGCTCACCGGCCATGCGCTTCAGCTCGGCTTGCACCTCCCGGCGCTCGGCGGTGCCGGGCGCATAGGAGAGGACAGGCTCGTTCTTCGGCGGCGGGACGCGGGTATGGGCGTTGATCACGCGGATTCACCTCGGGCGGAAACGAAGGGCGCGCAGCATAGCCAAGCAGCCCAGCGGGGGAAGCGTGGAAGGCGGCGCAATCTCCAGTGAACCCTTGGGGTTTTGGACAATTCCCTGTCATTCCGGGGCGCCTTGGCTCACTGACGCGGTGCGCGGGGACGATGAGGCCCCTGCGCGTCCCCTCGCACCCCGCCGCGCTGCCTTCCGGCGTTCGCGGTTTCTACCCGGCGGTGATGGGGGGGGCGAGCTCACGGCGCGCATTCCCTTGGCGGCACGTCAGGTGTGTCGCGTCGAGCGGCCCCTGCCTCGCCGCGGGGCGCATGGAGCCTTCTTCGGAGCGGCGCCGCCGGACGCCTCTTCGAGGAACTGTTGGAGGGCCGCCGCGTTGTTGTGCTCGGTGTCATGGGCGCTGTAGACGAGCGTCACCGTGCCGTGGCGCGCGGCTTCGAGCAGGGGCTGCCATGCCGCGGGATTCGCCGCGAGCTCGGCGGAGTATCTTCGGCAGAACTCGGACCAGCGGTCGGGGTCGTGTGCAAACCACTTCCGCAGCTCGGTGCTGGGGGCTGCGTCCTTCAGCCAGGCTTCGAGGGGGAGCGCTGTCTTCCGTACGCCTCGCGGCCACAGCCGTTCCACCAGGAAGCGCCGCCCATCCGTGCGGCTTGCTGCTTCGTACGCCCGCTTGAGTCGAATCGTCACTGGACCACCTCGCGTGTCACCCGTTCGTTGGTGGCAACGCCCGGGCGCCCTGCGACCGTCCCGCGCGCCAGCGAGGCCGGCGCCCGTCGTCTCACTCGGGGCGCGCCGTGCGGGGGTGCTTCGGGGTGTGCGGCCTCAGCTCTTCCACGCGGGCTGGATGGAGGGCGCGGCCGGGGTGACGGCCTCCGCGCGAGCCAGCAGCGCGTGGAGCTGGGCGATGAGCACGGGCGGCTTCACCGGCTTGACCAGGTAGGCGTCCGGGACGGGCTGGTCCGCGGGCCCTTCCGTGCGAGGCGCATAGCCGCTGACGAAGATGACGGGGATGTGCTTGAGCGTGGGCTCGGAGCGGAAGTGGCCGCAGAGCGCGTAGCCGTCCATTCCGTCCATGTTCACATCGGAGATGAGCACATCGGGCGGGTGCGCCAGGGCCTGCTGAAGCCCCGACTCGCCGTCGGCCGCCGTGGTGCAGTCAAACTCGCCGGAGAGCAGGAGACGGAGCGTCTCCCGCATCGTCCACGAATTCTCGACGATGAGGACCTTCGGCTTCACGACACCCCGACTCTCAGGGAGGCAGCCGCCCGGCGGTGCCCGGTGCACACGCTCTCCCCCGGCGAAAGGCCCAGCATCACCCCACGCGCCAGCCGGGGCAAGAGGGGGTGCTCAGCACCCCTCGGGTCCACCAGGGGCGTGGCGAGGCGCCTACTCCTCCGGAGGGGGGCTCACGAGGCCCTGACGCGAGACGGCGGAGTCGGGCTCCTCGTCGCCTCGGGCCTCCCTGTCCGGGACATCTTGGGACGTCCACTCCTCGCCGCGCTCCACGCGCGGCTCCCACGGCGTGTCGGTGTGGGGCGGGCGTGAGGTTCCGCCCCGTTCGCTTCAAGTTCGGAGCGGGCGGCTCCTGGGACAACGACGCCAGGGCCCACTGACAGGGGGCGGCCTGGCGAGGCGGAGGCGGAGGCGGCGCCTGCCGGGCCAGGGCCGGTCCCTTCGCGACAGTTTTGCGCCACCACCTCCGCGAGCCCCGCGGTGGGCGCGGCGATGCGGCAGGCGGCCCCGCCGTTCCAGCGCGGCCCGCTGAGGTTCATCGGGACGGTCATCGTGGCCCGCTCACCCGGCCGGCGCCTTCCGAGGGAGGATGTGCGCCCACGCGTCCGGGGCTCCGGGCAGGGCTGCCAGGCCGCCGCCCAGCCGAGGTCCGTGTTGTCAGGTGCTTGTCGCCCGGGGCCGCATGCGCGGTGCGACACTCAACGCCGACACGGCACTGATGATGTGTGCCTGTCGTAAGGAAACGTGATATCCCATTAACTTCTGCATTTCGCTGACCCCGCCGGTTCCCCTTCGTGAGCGACGAGGAGAAGACAGCAGTCCTGGACGAGCGCAGCCGTCCTCCAAGTTCATGGGGGGACCGCATCCGCACGCCCATCACCCTGCCGGGAGCGCGCGCCGGGGAGCGCCGCTCGTTGGCCGTGGGCATGGTGGTGACGGGGCGCTACCGGGTGGAGGGGCTGCTGGGCGAAGGCGGCATGGGCCGCATCTGGCTGGCCACGGACCTGCACGAGCACCGCCGGGTGGCGCTCAAGGAGATGCAGGTCCCCGCGGGCCTGACGGCGGGCAAGACGGAGGAGCTGGTGCTGATGTTCCGGCACGAGTTCTTCGCCATGAAGAAGCTCCAGCACCCCGGCACCCTCAAGGTCTTCGACTGGGGCATGACGGAGGCCGGCAACCGCTTCATCACCATG
This sequence comes from Myxococcus xanthus, assembly GCF_013116825.1. Lineage (GTDB taxonomy): Bacteria > Myxococcota > Myxococcia > Myxococcales > Myxococcaceae > Myxococcus > Myxococcus xanthus_B. The sequence continues at coordinate 9,448 of NZ_JABFNS010000014.1, read as the reverse complement.
GAGGTGGTGGACGGGCAGGACCTGAGCTCGCTGGGGCGTGAGTCGCCACTGGACACGCGCACGCTGTACCGCGTGCTCATCCAGATGTCCCAGGTCCTGGCCTTCCTGCACTCGCGGCTGTACGTGCACTGCGACATCAAGGCCAGCAACATCCGCATCACCAGCGCGGGCGCGGTGAAGCTGATGGACTTCGGCGTCATGCACCAACTGGGCACCCCCAGCCCCGGCCGCCTCAAGGGCACGCTGGAGTACCTGGCGCCGGAGTGGCAGCGCGGCGCGAGCATCGACGGGCGCGCGGACCTCTATTCGCTGGGCGTCATGGCCTACTACCTGGTCACGCGCCGGCTGCCCTTCAAGCGCAACACCCCGGCGGCGCTCCTGGCGGACCACTTGACACGGCCGCCGCCGAAGCCGTCCACGATTTGCCCGGTGGATCCGCAGCTGGAGGAGATCATCCTCCTGCTGTTGGCGAAGGATCCGCGCGAGCGCTTCCAGGACGCCAGCGAGCTGATGGAGGCGCTCTGCCACGCCAGCGGCGTGCCGATGCCGGAGGAGCCGCTGTCGGCGCGCGCCAGCTACCTGCACGTGCCGGAAGTGGTGGGCCGGGCCGCGGAGCTGGAAGCGCTGATGAACGGCCTGGCCGAGGCGGACTGGGGCCAGTCCCGCGCGGTGCTCATCGGCGCGCCCGCGGGCGTGGGCAAGACGCGGCTGCTCCAGGAGTTCGAGCTCCAGGCGAAGCTGGCGGAGCTGCCCTTCGGCCGGGGCCAGTGCCGCGCGGAGGGGCAGGCGCCGCTGACGCCCATCGTCCAGGCGGTGCGCTGTCTGGTGCCGCTGACGCCCTCGGAGATGATGGAGCGCCTGTCGCCGAAGCTGCGGCAGCTGCTGCCGGGCCTGACGCCGGACGCGGGGGAGGTGCACCCGGTGGCGGGCGAGGAGAAGCTGGCCTTCTTCGGCGCGCTGGCGGAGTGGGTGCAGGCGCTGGGCCGGCGGATGACGCTGGTGCTGTGCTTCGAGGACCTGCAGTGGGCCGACAGCGCCACGCTGGAGGTGCTCAACGTCCTCATCCGCGCGCTGTACGGCACGCGCGGCATGGTGGTGGGCACGTTCCGGAGCGGCGAGCTGAGCCGCCTGAGCCTGGCCTTCCAGACGGTGGACGAGAAAATCACCACCCGCATGGACTTGGAGCCGCTGGCCGCCGAGCACGTGCGCACGCTGGTGGAGCTGGCGCTGCCGGGGCTGGCCGTGCCGGAGGCCTTCGTCAGGCGGTTGCATGAGACGACGGGCGGCAACGCCTTCTTCGCCACCGAGTGCCTGCGCGCGCTGGTGGAGGAAGGCGCGCTGACGCGGGTGGGCGGCCGGTGGAGCGCCGTCGAGGGACTGGACACGCGGCCGCTGCCCGCCAGCATCCACGACGCGGTGCTCGCGCGCCTGGGCAGTGCTCCGGCGGAGCAGGTGTCGCTGCTGCGCCAGCTGGCGCCCGCGGGCCGCAGCCTGGAGCTGCCCATGCTCCGCGCGCTGGCGGAGCTGCCCGAGTCCGAGCTGTTCGCGGTGCTGGACGGCATCGTGGAGCGGCAGTTCCTCCAGGAGGTGGAGGGCCGCTACGTCTTCACGCACGACACCGTGCACCAGGCCGTCTACGACAGCACGCCCGAGGAGGCGCGGCGCGTGGCGCACGGCCGCGTGGCGCTGGCGCTCCAGACGTTGCACTCGTCGCGGCCGGAGCTGTCGCGCACGGTGGGGTGGCACTACCTGCGCTCGTCGGAGCCGGAGCTGGCCATTGGCCCGCTGCTGGACGCGGGCCGGGCCGCCATCGAGGCGCAGGCGCTGCTGGAGGCGACGCTGCTGCTGAAGGAGGCGGCGACGCTGCTGGAGGCCGCGCCGGACTTCCCGGGCCGTGACAGGCTGCTGCTGCGCATCTGGGTGACGATGGTGGAGGTGGGCTATTCGAGCGACCCGCCCACCTCGCTCGTCTTCGCGCGGAAGTTGAGCAACCACTGGGCCTCCACGGTGGACCTGGCGGACGGGCGGACGCAGGCGGTGGCCGCGCTGGAGGCCGCGTGCGCCGCGCCCGAAGCGGAACGTCCCGCGCGCCTGAAGGCGCTGTTCCGCGAGCGTGAGGCGGACACGTTCGCCAGCACCGCGGACGTCTTCTGGAAGCAGGCCGAGCTGCGCATCCTCCAGGCCATGGCGCTGGCCAGCGTGGGCCGCACGGAGGAGCTGACGGCGCTGCTGGAGCGCGTGCGGGCCGAGCAGCCGGAGGTGTCGCCCTACCGCGCCGCGGTGCAACTGGCGCCTGCCCAGTTGTGTGCCTACACGGGCCGCTTCTCCGGCGTGCTGGAGACTCAGTACGAGCAACTGAACCGGCTTCGCGGGCTGAGCGAGGTGACGGGCCGGCTGCCCAAGCGTCTGGCGTGGGCGCTGGGCATGGGCGGCTTCACGATGAACATGAACCTGGCGCTGCGCGGCGAGCCGCTGGACGCGCAGGCGCTGCGCGACGGGTACGCCGTGGCGGAGGCCCATGGGTTCACGGACGTGCGCGGCTTCCATCTGTTCTCGGTGGTGACGCGCGCGGCCTTCACGGGCGACGGCGCGGCGTTCGTCCCGGCCTTCACGGAGAAGACGGAGCTGGTGCGGCGGCTGGGCAACCCCCGGTTGATGGAGCGCAACCTGGCCCTCTTCACGCCGCCGTACTACCTGGAGCGCGGCGAGCACGAGCACGTGGCCGCGGTGGTGGCCCGCGCCGAGGCGCTGGCGCGGGTGCTGCCGGAGGACCGGTGGCTCCAGTGTCACCTGCGGGTGTATCAGGCCTGCCGCGACGTGCTCTTCGAGGATGCGGGCGCGGCGCGCCGCTCACTTCCCGCGGCCCTCGCCGCCGCGCGCGAGGGCGGCGTCCGCATGGAGACGCTGCTGCGCGTCTACCAGTCCCGCTTCGAGCGCGAGCAGGGCAACCTGGTGGCGGCGCAGGACGCGGCGGAGGCGGCGCTGGCGCGGGCCACGGACCCGGTGCTGGCCAATCCGTGGGATGAAATCCTCTCCCGCCGGGCGCTGGCGGCGCTGCTGCCCGGCGAGGAGGGGCTGGCGCACCTGCGCCGGGCGCTCGCGCTGGCGGAGCTGACGGGCAACGTGCTCCAGGTGGGGCTGGTGCGGCTGGCGCTCGCGGAGCGCGCGCGGGACGCGGAGTCCTCGGTGGTGGCGCTGGAGGCGGCCGAGGCGGCCTTCATGGATGCCCGGGCCTCCAGCCTGCTGGCCCTGGCCAGCTCCCTGCGGAGTGCGCTCCAGCGCCGGGCGGGGGCGCTGCGTCAGAGCGCCTGACGTGACGCTGGAAAGTCGACGGGACTGTGTCCTCAAAGCCCGGACGTGGGGCGCGTTAGATTCGGCCCATGGCACCCACCCCACTGCGGTTCCTGCTGGATTTCATCTCGCCGTATGCCTACCTGGCCTGGACGCGCCTGCCGGCGCTCGCCGCGCGCCATGGCCGCACCGTGGAGCCGGTGCCCGTGCTGCTCGCGGGGGTGCTCAACGCGACGGGAAACATCGGTCCCGCGGAGGTCGTGCCCAAGCGGGCCTACATCTTCAAGCAGACCTTCCGCATCGCCCATGACCTTGGCGTGCCCTTCGCGCCGCCGCCGACGCATCCCTTCAACCCGCTGCTCGCGCTGCGCGTGACGGCCGCCGTGGAGGACGTGGAGGCCCGGAGCCGGCTGGTGAGCGCCCTGTATGCCTCCGCCTGGGGCGGCGGGAAGGGGGCGGAGTCGCCCGAGGCCGTGCGCGCGGCGATTCAGGCCGCGGGGCTGGACGCCCAGGCGCTGCTCGCGGCGGCCCAGACGCAGGAGGTGAAGGACCGGGTCCGGCGGAACACCGAGGCGGCGGTGGCCGCCGGGGCCTTTGGCGTGCCCACCTGTCTGGCGGACGGCGAGCTGTTCTTCGGCGTGGACTCGCTGGGGCACCTGGAGCAGTTCCTGCGCGGCGAGGACCCGCTCACCCCGGCGGACGTCGAGCGCTGGCGCACGCTGCCAGCCAGCGCGTCCCGGCGCTGAAGCCAGCGCACGCGGGCGCCGCTTTCCGCTAGGGTCCCGGAGTCATGGTCTCCGGTCGGCCCGCCTTGTTGACCTCCCTCGTTCGGCTCCTCGCGCCCGTGGCGTGGGGGGCGATGCGCCTGGAGGTCCTCCCTTCATGAACGTCCTCGCCGAGTTGGGCATCGCCGTCGCCGGCCTGGTGCTGGCGCTCGTGCTGCTGTCCATGAATCTGTGGCGCAGCATCCTCTTCCTCTTCCCGTCCAGCGTGCGGGTGGAGCCCGAGGCGCCCGCGGACCAGATGGATTTGCCCCTGGAGCTGTCGGGGCGCGCCAACCAGCTCCAGGCGCTGGGCTTCGTGCCGCTGGGCAGCCATGAGGAGAAGCCGCGCCTCCAGCGCGCCACGCGCTCCTACGATTGGGCCCACCCGGGTGAGCGCGTCTTCGCCACGCTCCACGAGGGGCAGGGCGGCGTGCCCCGGCTGTACCTCCTCACGCCCCTGGCCTCCGGGGGCTTCGTCATCACCGCGGACTACCGGCGCCCGGCGCTGGAGGTGCCCGGTGTCTACCTGGCGGGTTCACTGGAGGACGCTTCGCCCGACCGCCTGCTGCGCGCGCACCTGCGCCGCCTGGACGGGTTGCAGCCCGCCGGGGATTTCACCTGGGAAGGCAGGGTGGCAGCCGGGCGTTCCTGGTACCAGGGGCTCGGCCGCAAGGAAATCCGGAAACAGAACCTTCAAGGTTTGTTGTGGACCGTCATCGCGCTTGCCATCGTCGCCAGCGCCTTTTTCGGGCCGCGCGCGCCCTAGGGCCGCCCGTCCCACACGTCACGACGTCACGGCGCGCGTGCACCGCGCGCCCCATGAGAGTAGGTAGACGACCACCATGAAGAGCGTGTCCAAGAACGAGGAAATCTACTTCCTGTCCGGCAAGCGCACCCCGTTCGGTACCTACGGGGGGAGCCTGAAGGACCTCAGTGCCACCGACCTCGCCGTGGAGTCGGCGAAGGCCGCGTTGGCCCAGGCGAAGGTGTCTCCGGAAGACGTCCAGCACGTCGTCTACGGCAACGTGGTGCAGACCAGCGCGGACGCCATCTATCTGCCGCGCCACGTGGGCCTGCGCACCGGCGTGCCTGTCCCCGTGCCCGCGCTGGGCGTCAACCGGCTGTGCGGCTCCGGCTTCCAGGCCTTCATCACGGCGGCGGAGCTGATGCTCACCGAGCAGGCCGCCGTCGTGCTGGCCGGTGGCACCGAGTCCATGAGCCAGGCCCCCCATGTCATCCGCGGCGCCCGCTGGGGCCTGCCGCTGGGCAAGGGCAGCCTGGAGGACATGCTGTGGACGGCCCTCACCGACAGCTACACCGGCCAGGCCATGGCGCTCACCGCCGAGCAGCTCGCGGTGGACTACTCGCTCACGCAGGACCAGGTGGACGAGTACGCCGTCCTCACCCAGAAGCGCTTCGCCGCCGCGCAGGAGGCGGGCCGCTTCCAGGAGGAAATCGCCCCCGTCACGCTGAAGACGAAGAAGGGGGAGACGGTGGTGTCCCGGGACGAGCACAACCGCCCGGAGACGTCGGTGGAGAGCCTGCGCAAGCTGCCCAAGGTCTTCAAGAAGGACGGCGTGGTGCACGCGGGCGCGGCCAGCGGCATCTGCGACGGCGCCGGCTCCATGGTGATGGCCACCGGCAGCTTCGTGAAGAAGCACGGCCTGCAGCCCATTGCCCGGCTCGTCAACTGGGGCGTCTCCGGCTGCGACCCGAAAATCATGGGCATCGGCCCCGCGCCGGCCATCCGCCAGCTGCTGGAGCGCGCTCAGTGTCAGCTGTCGGACATCGACCTCTTCGAGGTCAACGAGGCCTTCGCGCCGCAGTACCTGGCGGTGGAGAAGGAGCTGGGGCTGCCCCGTGAGCGCACCAACGTCAACGGCGGCGCCATCGCCGTGGGGCACCCGCTGGGGGCTTCCGGCGCTCGCATCACCACCACGCTGGTGTACGAGCTGAAGCGTCGCGGCGCCCGCTATGGTATCGGGTCCGCCTGCATCGGTGGCGGCCAGGGCATCGCGGTGCTCGTCGAGGCGCTCTGATGACACAGGACTCCCAACCAGGACGCGAGATGAGCAACGAGGTGGACGCGAAGACGGCGCGTGAGCGGGCCAAGGCCATCGCAGAGCAGCGCCGCGCCGAGCGTCGCAACCGCAAGCGCAAGTGCGTGGTGTGCAGCGTGGAGGAGAGCGACAAGACGCCCCTGACGGCACACCCCGAAGGCATTGGCCCGGCCTGCAAGGACGAGGTCACCTGCCTGTCGCGCAAGGCCGCCAGCGGCCGGTGACGTTCCAGCCCCCGAGCCCGCGCGCTCCGTGCGAGGCTCGGGAGCCCACCTCCCGGGTGGGATGCCCAGGACGCGCAAGGGCCGGATTGTCGGGCCCGATTCTTGATGGCGGAATCGTCTCGGGGTAAACGTCCAGAATCTCTGGTTTATGACGAGGGTCGGAATGGGCGTTATCAGCTTCACGGGCGTCAAGGTGTTCTCCACCACGCTCGCGCGTGACCGCGAGAACATGGGTGAGAACATCACCAAGTGGCTCAAGGAGAACTCCAACCTCGAGGTGGTCGACAGGGTGGTGACGCAGTCCTCCGACAAGGAGTTCCACTGCTTGACCATCACGCTCTTCTACAAGCCGAAGGCTTGATTGGCCGCGAGGCAGTTGACGAAGCGTGAGTGTGCGAGGGCGCTTTCCCCGGTATCGGGGATGGGCGCCCTTCGTCATTTGGGGTTGCGAAGCGAGCGGTGTTCCACCACCTTTGGACGGCTCTGAGCAACGAGAGGATGGTGTACTGAATGCGACCGATGAGGAGCTTCGGAGGCGGGGGCGGCGGCATGGGACTGCCCGGCCTGGAGACCACGGCGTCCAAGTTGGCGGTGGCGCTGGTGGCGGGCTCCGTGATGTTCCACCTCACGAAGTCGCAGTCGGGTGGTTTGCTGCTGCTGTTCCCGGACCTGGTGTTCGGCAAGCTCTACCTGTGGCAGCCGCTGACGTACGCCTTCATCGAGTCCAGCCCCATCGGCATCATCTTCGGCGCCATCATCACCTGGTCCATTGGCGGCTACCTGGAGTCCATCTGGGGCAGCAGGCGCCTGTTGATGGTGGCGCTGGGCATCGCGGTGAGCGCGGGCCTCATCACCTCGCTGCTGGCCATGCTGGTGCCCGGCGCGACGGTGCAGGCGTACGCGGGCGGCAACGTCATGACGTCGGTGCTGTGGGTGTCCTACGGACTCTCCATTGGCCGGGGGCAGACGAACTTCTGGGGGCTGCCGCTGTCGGGTAACGCGCTGGCGGGCATCGGTGCGGGCTTCGTCGTCCTGTCGGCCGTCACCAGCGGCTGGCAGACGCAGGTGCCGGATTTGCTGGGCCTCTGCATGGCGTTCGCCTACGTGCGCGGGGCCAGCCCGCGCAAGCTGTGGCTGCACCTGCAGCACTGGCGGCTGCAGCGTCAGTTGAAGGGCCGCTCCAAGCACCTGCAGGTGGTGCGGCAGGACCGGCCGGACCGGGACCAGTACCTCAACTGACGCCGGGCCCTTCGCGACTCAGTGGGCCGCCTCCGGGTGGCCGTACTGCTTGAGCTTGCGGTAGAGGGTCGCCACGCCGATGTCGAGCTGCTCGGCGGTGCGCGCGCGGTTGCCGCCGTTCTGCGCCAGCACCGCCAGGATGTAGTGCTTCTCCATGTCCTCCAGCCGCTGCGGATTGCCGGTGGGCACCAGGCTGGGAGGCGCGGCGCGGACCTCCTCCGGCAGGTCCTCCCGCTCCACCCGAGTGCCCTCGCACAGCGCCACCGCGCGCTCCACGGCGTTGCTCAGCTCACGCACGTTGCCGGGCCACGCATAGCGCAGCAGCTGGTCCGCCGCGTCCGGGGACAGGCCCGACACCCTGCGGCCCAGGCGCTCCGCGGCCTCGGCGAGCAGCAGCCGCGCCAGGGGGAGCACGTCGTCGCGGCGCTCACGCAGCGGCGGAATCTTCAGCTCGATGACGCGCAGCCGGTAGTAGAGGTCCTGACGGAAGCGCCCCTGGCGGACCTCTTCCGCGAGGTCGCGGTTGGTGGCGGCCACCAGCCGCACGTCCACCTTGCGGCTGGCATTCTCGCCCACGCGGCGCACCTCGCGCTCTTGCAGCACGCGCAGCAGCTTGGCCTGCATGGATGGTGGCACCTCGCCCACTTCATCCAGGAAGAGGGTGCCGCCATGGGCCGCTTCGAAGAGGCCGGCCCTGTCGTGGGTGGCGCCGGTGAAGGCGCCGCGCGCGTGGCCGAACAGCTCGCTCTCCAGCAGGCTTTCCGTGACGGCGGCGCAGTTGACGGCGACGAAGGCCTTGTGCGCGCGGCCTGACTCGTCATGGATGAGGCGGGCGATGCGCTCCTTGCCCACGCCGCTCTCACCCGTGACGAGCACCGTGGAGTCCACCTTCGCCACCCTGCGCGCCAGGTTGATGATTCGCTGCATCGCCTCCGAGCGCGCCACCATGCCCGCCGGGTCCTCCGTCACGCCCGCGCGCGCCAGCGACTGCCGCTTCGCGCGCAGCTTGCGCTCCGCCTGCCGCAGCGCCTCCGTCACCTGCGCCAGCGTGCCTTCCATGCACTGGGTTTCGTAGAGGCGCAGCACTTCGGTGCACTCGGTGCTCCACTCCTCGGCGGGGCGGCCCACGTAGTGGCATGCCGCGTCGCCCTTGCCCACGCAGCGCAGCTCCGTGCCGTAGATGGGCTTGCCGTTGACGTAGCTCATGTAGCCGGACGCGAAGCCGGTGAGGCTCCAGCACACCGGCTGGTCGGACTGGCCCAGGTGCAGCAGGTGCTGCTCGGCTTCATAGGAGTCGTGCCACTGCGCTTCGGCGAAGGGCTCCGGGCCTTCGTCCGCGCGGCGCTGGACGGGCTCCACCCGGACCTGCCCCTGGAGGGTGTGCAACCGCCCGCCGGCTCGGCGCCACAGGGATTCGTCCTTCCAGGGAACCGCGCCCTTCATCGCCTCGGCCGTGCGCCAGCCGTGCGCGTAGCCCAGGCGCGTGAAGGTGCCCCGCGCCGCCGTCATCCCCATCAGCTTGATGAGTTCCTTGCGAAGCAGCCCCAGCGCCACCGGGTCCATCAGCAGCACGCGCTGGCCTCCGAAGTGGATGAGCCCGCCCCCTGGCTCGAACGACAGCAGCTCACTCAAGTCCAGCTCGAAACGGCCACCCACGCTGTAGGCCTCCTTTCAGAATGAGTGGAGTCTCTATCGTTTTGAGAGGTTTGTTGCACGGGAGGTTTAGGGAGGGGAGCAAATCCAATAGGTTGGAGTTTTGGGTGTCGTGGTCCTCCGGTTGCATTAGAAGGCGGCCGTCATGGGCGACGAACTCGACAGACGCGTGGTGCTTCAAGGCGCGGCGGCGGCCGCCTTCTAATGCAACCGGAGG
>NZ_JABFNS010000149.1 GCF_013116825.1 Myxococcus xanthus | reverse complement strand
TGTATAAGAGACAGGCCCACCCCTCCCGCGCCGGAGCAGCCGGGTGAGGACGCGCCGTCCGAGGAGCACCCCGACGCGCCCATCGTCCGGACGCCCGACACGCAGCCGCAGACCCGCTGGGGCGTCACCACCCCCGAGGACATCCTCTCCGGGGAGAGTCCGCTGGGCGCCGACGAGGCGCGGGGCTGCAATGCCTCCGGCGGAGGAACGGCGGGTGTGCCCATCACCGCCGCGGTGGGCCTGCTCTCCTTCGCCGCGTTGTTCGCCCGCCGCCGCAAGCCCGCCCAGGCTCGCGCCCACTCGAAGCGCTGAGCGGCCTCGGGCATCGCGGGGCGTGTCGGTGGTACGGCAGGCCCCGCGCGGCGAGGTCGCGAGTCAGGGCTGCTTGAGCAGGGGGAGCCCTGAGGTGACCTTGGCCAGCAGCGTCCGCAGCGTGGTGCGCTCCTCTTCACTCAAGGGCGCCATCAACGCGGCAATCCGCCGGTAGTGGTCCGGCAACACGCTCTCGATGAGTTGCCGGGCCTTGGGCGTGAGGCGCACCGTGTACATGCGGCGGTCCTCCGGATGGTCCTCGCGGGAGATGAGGGCATCCTTCTCCAACGTGTCCAGCAGCCCCGTCATCGTGGCCCGGCTGACGCCAGAGCTCTCCGCGAGGTCCGCGGGCGTGAGCCCACTCACGCGCTCCACGTCGTCGTCCTCGGTGGTGAGCAATCGGACCAGCACCATGAAGCGCCCCATGGACAGCCCGTGATGGCCCAGGTGCGCCTCATAGGCCCCCGACAAGTCGTGCGAAGCCCGCAGCAACGTGATGCACGTCTCGATGGCGCTGGCGTCGAGTTCGGGGAAGCGCAGCGCCAGGCGCTGGAGCCGCTCGTAGCGCGGCAGCGCCGCGGGCGTCGGGGAAGTGGAAGGTCGAGTAGGCACGGCACCGGCCTCGTAAGGCCCCTAATGATTTTAGGCAATCAGAAAGGGCGCGCTCCGCACCGGGGGCTGGCGCCCGCTGGCCCGGGGGTTATGAACAGGGCGTGCTGGATGTGAAGGACGCCGCCGTGCAGACGGCCCTGCGCCGCGCGTGCGAGGAGGTCGGCTTGCCGGACTCGCTGCGGGGTTGCGTGTATCCCCTCCTTCGCGACCCGGAGGGTGACTGGCCGGGCTGCTGCGGTGGAGGCTGCCACCCGTGTGCCTCCTCCCTGGTGGACGTGGCGATGCGCACGTTGGAGTTGCTCGGCACGCCCCGGCGCGCGCCCGGGGTCGGGTGAGGTGAAGTGAAGCCGGGCAGCCGCATAGGCTGCGGGTATGAATCCCATTGTTCATGCCGAGCTGGCCTGGCTCGCGGCGCAGGGGCTGAAGGAGCGCAGGGACCGCATCCTCGTCACCTGCGCGGGACTGGCGCCGGACCTGGACGGACTCACGCTGCTCGCGGGCGAGGCGTACTATTTCCGCTATCACCACGTCATCTTCCATGGCTACGTGGGTGCCATCGTCACGGCGGTGGCCTGCGCGGCGCTGGCGCGGCAGCGGCTGCGGGTGGTGGCCCTGTCCCTGTTCACCTTTCACCTGCACCTGCTCTGCGACCTCGCGGGCAGCGGCCCGGGCTGGTCCATCTACTACTACTGGCCCACGAGCATGCGGGAGTGGTTCTGGGAGGGGCAGTGGAACCTCGCCTCCTGGCAGAACGCGCTCATCGGGCTGGCCACCACGCTGCTGTGTCTGGCGTGCGCGCTGCGCTTCCGCCGCACCTTCGTGGAGGTGTTCTCCGCCCGGTGGGACGCGGAAGTCACGCGCACGCTCCGGCGCCGGTTCCTCCGTGAGGATTTCGTGCGGGAACCATGACGTGATTGTCCATGCGTCCGTCGCCAGCATGGACGCATGCTCATCCTCGGACTCGGGTTGATGGCAGTAGGCGTGCTGGGGGCGACGCTCGATGCCCCCGTCACGTCAGTCACGGTCTACAGCGACCAGGCGCAGGTGGTTCGCTCCGGCAGCCTCACGGTTTCCGGCTCGCGGCGGGTGACGTTTCCCCGGCTGCCCAAGAACGTGGATACGGACTCCATCCGCGTCGAAGCCGAGGGCGCGGAGGTGTCCCACGTCGACGTGCGCCGCGTGCGGGGAGAGGCCTTCTCCCATGACGAAGCCCGGAAGCTCATCGCGCGGTTGGAAGACGTCGACGTCGCGCTCGCGCGCATCGCCGCTGAGCGCAATGTTCTTCACACGCAGACTGAAGCGCTCCGGCGTATTCGTCCCACGGTGCTGGGTGACGGCGAGGCGGCACGGGCGCAGACGCCTCCCTCCGGTTGGAGCACCGCCGCGGCCTTCCTCGTTGACAACATCGCGCGGCTCGACACTCGGATGCGAGAGCTGGAGGCACAATCCGAGACGCTCATGAAAGAACAGCAGCAGCACAAGGAGCGCGCCTCGACGTTGGCCAAGACGTTTGGCGAACCGGGTGTCGAGGTGGGCGCCACGCTCACGGGCAAAGGCGCCACGAAGGTGACGTTGACGTACCTCACCACCGGGGCCCGCTGGTATCCCCGATATGAGTTGCAGCTCCAGCCTGAGTCGCAACGGATGCAGATGGCCTTCTACGGCCGCGTCAGTCAGGAGACGGGTGAGGATTGGGAGGGCGCGCGGCTCACGCTCAGCACCGCCCTGCCCTCCAACGCCACCGCGATGCCGACGCTCAGCACCTGGAAGCTGGGCGCCCGGGAGCGCTTCATTCCCACGCCCCATCCCCATCAAGAGCCCATTCGGCCCGCGCAGGCCGCTCCGGACAGCCAGCCCAAGGTCACGGCCTCGGCCGACCAAGCGCTGCGTGCGCAGTTGCTGTTCCTGGCTGGAGCGCAGACCGGGGAGCCCCCCGCGCCCACGCAGCCCCAAGTCCCCGAGCCATCTCGGGAAAAGGGCCGAGGCACCATCCTGGGCACCGTCATCGACGCGCAGTCTCGAAAGCCGCTTTCAGACGTGGTCGTCATCGCGACGGCCCCCTCGGCCGAGGGGGACTACGTGACAGTGACCAACGCCAAGGGTGAGTACCTCATCCCCGGGATTCCCGCGGACCTCTACACCTTGCGGTTCGAACGGGAGGCGAACAAGCCCTATGCCCGCAACCACATCCAACTCCGTCCAGCCCGTACGATCCGCGTCAACGTAGATTTGCTTTCCGATTCCCTGCGCGAAACCCTCGGAATCGATGGCCGCAGGCCCAGCATCGACGTCGGTTCCACCATGACGGGCGTCGATATTGACGTGGAGTTCGTCCACAGGGACCCCATCCCGCAGGACGTGGGACTGAGCCCACCACCTGCCTGGCGGCCCCCCACATTCGCCCCGGAGTCGCCCGTCGCCGTCGCGGGGGGCTACAACCTCACCTTCACCTCGCTGCATCGGGAGACACTTCTCAGCGGCAAGGGTGAACGCAGCCTGCCCCTGGTCTCCGAATCCTGGCCCGTGCAGGTGGAGCGACAGGTGTTCCCCGCGCTCTCGCCAAACGCATACCTCGTCGCGACACTCAAAGGCGCCGCCCGGACCGTGCTTCCCGGCGGAGCCGCGTCGCTCTTCGTGGGGACCGACCCGGCCGGCTCCGCGACGTTGGAGACGCTCGTCCCCGGCGGCACCTTCACTCTGCCGCTGGGCATCGACCGCGCGGTGCGCAGTGCCCGCAATGTGCGGCTCGTCGAGGCGGAGAAGGGCTTCATCTCCAAGGAAGAGGTGGGTACCTACGAAGTCACCATCGAGGTTCCCAATCCCTATCCCTTCCCGCTGGCAGTGAGCGTGATGGACCAACTCCCGCTCAACACCGACGGCAAGGTGGATGTGGCGCTGGTCCGCGCCGTGCCCTCCGTTCAGCCCGACACGGGAACGGGGAAGCTCCAGTGGAACGTGACGGTGCCCCCGTCCAGCAAGTCCACCGTCTCCTTCCAATACACCCTGAGCCGCCCCAAGGGCTGGCGTCTGTACCAGAAGTAGTCCGAGGACCGCCCCATGCCTGCCCTGACCCTGACGCTGTGGGCGCTCGTCGCGTCCGCCAAGGTGTCCAATGTCGTGGTGTACCCGGATCGTGCGCAAGTCACGCGCGAGCAGACCGTGACGTGCCGGGGCCCCACCACCGCCCTTTTCGAAGCCGTCCCCCTGGCCGCCGCGCCCGACAGTTTGCGTGCCCGCGCCATGGGCGCCACCGTGGAAGGCCTCATCAGCGAAGAGTCCACGCGCGAGGAAGCCCATCGCGAGGAACGCGTCCGCTTGGAAGCCCGCCTGGACGCCATCCTCCGTGAGGAAAAGGCCCACAACGACGCGGTGGCACGAGTGAGCGACCTGAGAACGCTCGCGAATGGCTACACGGATGTCGCCGTGGACCGCATCACCCGGGAACTGACGGCTTCAAAACCCGACCCACGTGCCTGGGCAGCCGCCCTCGATTCGGCATTGGCCGTGCGGCAGCGCGCGATGACCGAGGCCCTGGAGGCGAGCGCCAGGCTGCGTGCGCTCGAGAAACGGCGCTCCCAGGTGGAAGCCGAAATGGAGATGCTCCGGCTCGACACCGAACGACAGGAACGCCGCGTGGAGGTGCGCCTGTCCTGTCCCGAAGGGACGCGGGCCCGCGTGGAGTTGACCTATCTGGTGGGCCAGGTTTCCTGGACACCTTCCTATGAGGCCCGCGCGAACGAGAGCACCCGGACGATGGAGTTGACGACGCTGGCCACGGTTCGCCAGGCCACCGGCGAGGATTGGACGGAGGCGAAGCTGGTGCTCTCCACGGCGCAGCCGCAACGGGACGCGACGCTTCCGGCAATCCGGCCCCTGACCGTGTTCGCGGAGGAACGGGCGAAAGAGCGCCGGGTGTTGGTGCGCCGCGACGAGCAGCCACAGCACGCCCACGCGGGAGGTACCGACAACACCGCGCGTTCGAAGGGACTCGAATCCGTACCACAGGGCCTGTCCGTGCAACTGGTGGCGCCGACCCCCGTGAGCATCCCTGGCGATGACAGCGCCGTGCGCGTGCAGGTGGCGCAGACCCGGCTCAAGGCCGCGTTCCACTGGCGCACCATCCCCAAGCTGTCCCCAGTCATCTTCCGCGTGGCCCGCTTGAACAACGCCGCCGCGTTCCCGCTGCTGCCAGGTGATGTGGACCTCTATCGTGGCACAGGCTTCATCGGCCGCCAGTCCCTGGAGCACGTGGCTCAAGGTGCCCCCTTCGAGCTGACCTTCGGCGTGGAGGAAGGCCTGCGCGTGGAGCGCCGCGTGGTGGAGGAACTCCAACGCCCCAAGGGCCTGTTCAAGGACACGCAGCGGTTCCGGTACGCCTACCAGTTCACGCTGAACAACCTCCGCGCGCACCCGGAAGAGGTGGAGCTCTCCGAGCACTTCCCCGTGTCCGAACTGGAGGACGTGAAGGTGGAGCTGGAACCCGAGACGACGGCCGGCTACACGCTCCAGTCCAACGACGGCATCGCCACCTGGAAGGTGAAGCTGGCCCCGGGCGAGAAGCGGACCGTGGACTTCGCCTTCCACGTCGACGCCCCGTCCAGCTACGAAGCGAAGGGGCTCTGACGGCCTGCCCGGGGCATCCTGCCCCTCTCCGGGGCAATCTGCCCCGCCCAGGGTGGGACACGACGCACGCGTCCCCGAGTGAGGCACCGCCCCGCCTCCGTTGGCACAGTGGGTGCTTTGCGCGAGCCCAAGGAAGCACGGCCCGCCCGTCCCGACAGCCGGCGAGGGCTCGTGCGGCAAACGCCGCCTTCCTTGTTGCAGCACTCGCGGTACGTTGTGAGAACCCACCTCCGGTCCGTGCGCTCCCTCCCCCTCGAGGCGCACGGACCGGAGCAGCCTCTTTCGAACCGCCCGTGAGACTCGCCCGCAAGTTCACCCTCGCCCTCGTCCTGCTCGCCATCGCCGTCATGGCGGGCTTGCAGTACGTCCAGGTCCGCCGCGAGCTCGAGCGCTCCGCCCTGGACATGCAGCATGACCACCGGTTGCTCGGCCACACCCTCGCGGGCTCCATCGGCAAGGCGTGGCAGCTCGCCGGGGAGCGCGAGGCGCTCACCCTGCTCCACCAGGCCAACCGCTTCCAGGAGCAGGTCCACCTGCGCTGGGTGTGGCTGGATGGCGGCCCCGGCACCCCGGCCCTCACCGGCTTCCCGCCGCGCCTGCTCTCGACCCTGCTCCAGGGCAAGGACGGCTCCATGGTGGACCCCGCCGTGGACCCCGGCCTGCTTCATTCGTACACGCCGGTGCTCATCGGCAACCGGTTGGGCGCCATCGAAATCACCGAGTCGCTGGGCGAACAGCAGAAGTACGTCGACACCGTGGTCATGGGCACCTTTGCCGCCACCGCCGCCATGGCCATCGGCTTCATCGTGGCCGCCATGGCCATGGGTCGCCGGCTGGTGGGCGAGCCGGTGGACCAGCTCGTGTCCCTGGCCCACCGCATCGGCGAGGGCGACCTCACCGCCCGCGTGCCGCTCCCGCAGCGCCGCGGCGACGAGCTCACCACCCTGGCCGGCGCCATGAACCGCATGGGCGAGCAACTGGAGGAGACGCGCTCGCGCCTCGCCACGGAGACGGCCGCGCGCCTGTCCGCCGTGGACCACCTGCGTCACGCGGACCGGCTCACCACCGTGGGCAAGCTGGCCTCCGGCGTGGCGCATGAGCTGGGCACCCCGCTCAACGTCGTCATGGGCCGGGCGAAGATGATCTCCTCCGGCGAGGCGGAGGGCGAGGAGGTGGGCGAGTGCGCGCAAATCATCTCGCAGCAGGCCCAGCACATGACGGCCATCATCCGTCAGCTCCTCGACTTCGCGCGGCGGAGGAAGCCGCACCGCGCGCCGGAAGACGTGCTGGGCCTGGTCGAACGCACCCTGTCGCTGCTGCGCTCCATGGCGGCGCGAAACAGCGTCACGCTGGAGACGGACATCCCCGAGGGACTCACGGTGGAGGTGGACGCGGGCCAGGTGCAGCAGGTGCTCACCAACCTGGTGATGAACGGCGTGCAGGCCATGAAGCAGCCGGGCACGGTGCGCGTGCGCGCGGCCCACACCCGGAGCACCCCGCCCCCGGACGTGGGCGGGCCCGAGGCGGACTTCGTGCGCCTGGACGTGGAGGACGAGGGGCAGGGAATCCCCGAGGACGTGCTGGCCCATCTCTTCGAGCCCTTCTTCACCACCAAGGACGTGGGCGAGGGCACCGGACTGGGCCTGTCTGTCTCCTATGGGCTCATGTTGGAGCATGGCGGCTGGATTGCCGTGCGCAGCGAGCCCGGACGCGGTAGCTGCTTCTCCATCTACCTGCCAAGGGGTGAAGACACATGCCAGGCCGCGTCCTAGTCGTCGAGGACGAGCGCGAGATGCGCGCGATGTTGGAGAAGGGGCTCACGCGCCGGGGCTTCACGCCCGTGGCGCTCCCGTCGGCGGACGAGGCCCTGGTGCGGCTGGCCGCCGAGGACTTCGACGTGGTGCTCACCGACCTGCGCATGCCCGGCATGGACGGGCTGGCGCTGTGCGAGCGCATCGCCCTCAACCGCCCGGACATCCCCGTGGTGGTGGTGACGGCCTTCGGCAGCCTGGAGACGGCGGTGGCCGCCATCCGCGCCGGCGCGTACGACTTCGTCACCAAGCCCATCGACGTGGACGCGCTGGTGCTGGTGCTGGAGCGCGCCGTGCAGCACCGCGCCCTGCGTGAAGAGGTGCGCAGGCTGCGCCAGGAGCTGGGCCGGCGCGAGGACAGCGGCACCGTGGTGGGTGAGAGCCCCGCCATGAAGCAGGCCTACGCGCTCATCGACCGCGTGGCGGACCTGGACTCCACGGTGCTGATTACCGGCGAGAGCGGCACCGGCAAGGAGGTGGCGGCACGGGCCGTCCACACGCGCGGGCGCCGCAAGGACGGGCCCTTCGTCGCCATCAACTGCGCGGCCATGCCAGAGGCCCTGCTGGAGAGCGAGCTGTTCGGCCACGCCAAGGGCGCCTTCACCGACGCCAAGGCCGCCCGCACCGGCCTGTTCGTCCAGGCCAATGGGGGCACCCTCTTCCTGGACGAGGTGGGCGAGCTGCCCCTCACCCTCCAGCCCAAGCTGCTGCGCGCCCTGCAGGAGCGCACGGTGCGCCCGGTGGGCGGCGACACAGAGGTGCCCTTCGACGCGCGCATCGTCGCCGCCACCAACCGGGACCTGGAGCTGGCCGTGGAGGAGGACCGCTTCCGCGAGGACCTCTACTACCGGCTCAACGTCATCGGCGTGGAGCTGCCGCCGCTGCGCGCGCGCGGCAACGACGTGCTGGCCCTGTCCCAGCGCTTCATCGAGCAGTTCGCCTCGCGCACCGGGAAGCGGGTGCTGGGCCTGTCCCCCGGGGCGGCCCAGCGGCTGCTCGCCTACGGCTGGCCGGGCAACGTGCGTGAGCTGCAGAACTGCCTGGAGCGCGCGGTGGCGCTCACCTCCTTCGAGGAAATCACCGTGGACGACCTGCCCGAGCGCGTCCGCAACTACAGCCAGCCGCGCGTGGTGCCGGAGACGCAGGACGCCTCGGAGCTGGTCACGCTGGAGCAGTTGGAGCGGCGCTACATCCACCGCGTTCTGGAGGCGGTGGGCGGCAGCCGCACGCTGGCGGCGCGCATCCTCGGGGTGGACCGCAAGACGCTGTACCGCAAGCTGGAGCGCGACGACGACACGCGCAAGGGCTGACGTCAGTCCACCACGGCCAGACGCACCTCGAAGAGGCGGGGCCACAGCTTGCCCGTCATGAAGATGCGGCCCGAGCCCGGCTCCACGGCGATGCCGTTGAGCACCGCCTCGGGGTTGGTCACCTGCCCCGCCACCGCGCGCGTCAGCGCCGACGCGTCGATGACGCCCACCACCGTGCCCGTGGCGGGGTCGATCTCCAGCACGTCCGAGCTGTGCCAGATGTTGGCGTAGATGACGCCGTTGGCGCACTCCAGCTCGTTGATGAGCTCCACGGGCTGGCCGCGCAGCTTCACCTGCACCGCGCCCACCAGGGCGAAGCCGTCGGGCTCGTGGAAGGTGAGCATGGTGCCGCCATCGCTGCGCACCAGCTTCCCGTCCCAGTAGCAGAGACCCCAGCCCTCCCCCGAATAGCGCGTGGTCCGCTCGCGCCGCGGCGGCATGCCGCTCCAGGTGAAGAGCAGGCCTTCGGTCCAGGTGAGCTGGTACAGGCGCTCGCCGTCGCTGGCCAGGCCCTCCGCGAAGATGTTCCCCAGGCGCTCCATCCACACCGGCTGCGCGCTCTCCAGCGACAGCTGCCGCAGCGTCCCCTGGTGCCCGGTGCTCTCGAAGAGGTGCCCCTGGTGGAACACCAGCCCCTGGGTGAAGGCATTCGTCGCGTGGGGGTACTCACGGATGATGTGCGCCACGCGCCGCACGGGTTCCTGCACGCCGCCTCCCGCATCCGGCACCGGCCGGTTCGTGGGGCTGCAATGACACGCCGCGCCCAGCGCGAGCAAGGACAGCAGCGAGGAAGGAATCCGCATGAGGCGCCTCGAGTGGAGCGGTTCGCGCGACGCCCACCGCCCCGCGCGAACCTGGACCCAGGCCCGTCAGGGTGCAAGCACCCGCCCCACCGCGTCCATCGGATTCAACGCCGGGCCCGCGACACTGGACGAACAGTCAGGGCACGCACGCCGTGAAGGCTCAGCGCGGCGGCGGTACCAGCATCTCCACCGCCTCGCACAAATCCTCCATGGCGAAGGGCTTGTTGAGCACGCGCGCCGCTCCGAGCAGCTCCGCCTCCTGGTGGAGCTGCGCATCGCCGAAGGCGGTGATGAGGATGACGGGCGTCGTCCAGCCCTCGCGGCGCAGGCGGGCCAGCACCTCGATGCCCGAAAACCCGGGCATGCGCACGTCGGTGACGATGAGGTCGGGGACCTGCGTCTGCTGCGCGAGCAGTCCGTCCACCAGCGCCTTGACCAGCCCCGGGCCGTCCGGCGCCTCCACGACGTCATACCCGCGCCGGGACAGCGCCCGCCGCAGCAGGCTGCGCATCTCGGGTTGGTCCTCGCCCAGGAGGATGCGTGGAGCGCTGCGGCGCGACACCCACTCACGCGTCGACAGCGGCCATTCCCGCACCTCGTCGCTGACCGCCGTGAATTCGTCTGGCCCCATCAATGGCTGCTCCTTGTGGTGTGGTGGGCACGCCCGGCACCTGGGCCCCTTCCTCGCTTCGGGACGAGGGGGGGGTAGCGCCGGGCGCTCAACGCATGAGCATCCGCCGTGCCACGCCGTGGCTCCGGAGCGTTTGGCCCCTGCCCGCCCGCCAGCCGGCCCGCGAGGGCACGCTCGCCTCCCATGTCTGGGCCGTCGGGAGCCCCAATCCCTGTCGCGCATACAAGGAGGTGCTCCGCTTCTGGGACAGGCGCGGCACCCCCGGACAGCGCGCCGGCCCAGGTGCGGGGCTCTCCGGACAGGCCCCACATCCGCTGTCTGGCCCGCTGGCGCCCCAGAGCCTGGGGCGGGGCACGTTGCCCCGGGGAGAAATGCCCCAAGCCGGGGCAGTTTGCCCCGGAATGATGGGGCACCTGGGGCACGCACGGGCCGTGGCCCCGAGGCATCCCGAGGGCGAAGAGCGTTGGCCCGCCAACTGCAATGCCCCCCAGCATCGGTTCGGGCGCGGGGCTCACGCAAGGAACCCCATGGCGATGACCGCTGCTGACGTCGGGGGACAGTCGGCCGCAGGGCATCACCTTCCACCCCTCCAAGGTGGGACCTTTCTCGCGCAGACCCCTCGCCTGAACCGGCATTTTCCCTCTCGATTGGAGAACGAACGATGGCCTGCTCGCTCCCCTCCCGCCGCTTCCTCAGTGCACTGGTCCTTCTGCCCGCCGCGACGCTTGGCGCCTGCGGCCAGGCGATTGGCTCCGCGTCCGCGGCGTCGCCCGCTCCCACCGCCCAGGTCGCCGCCGCTGTTCCGGCGCAGGCGGCGCCGCCCATCCAGAAGGCGCTCTTCAATCCCGCCGTGGCCGGGAGCCAGGGCGGCATCACCTCGCTGGCGCCGCTGGTGGACGCGGTGAAGGGCGCGGTGGTCAACGTGGAGGTGCGCGCGCGGCCCCGCAGGTCTGCCGCCATGCAGCGCCTGCCGCCCGGCATCGCGGAGCGCTTCGGCCTGCCGCCCGGGTTCGGCGGCGAAGGCAACGGCCCGGCGCGACAGGGCGCGGGCTCCGGCTTCATCATCGACGCCTCGGGCATCGTCCTCACCAACAACCACGTGGTGGAGGACGCCGACCAGGTGCGCGTGAAGCTGGATGACGGACGTGCCTTCGACGCGGAGGTGATGGGCCGCGACCCGCTCACCGACGTGGCCCTGCTCAAGCTGAAGGGGGCGCCGGGCAACCTGCCGTCGGTGCCGCTGGGGGACTCGGACGCGCTGCGCGTGGGCGACGCCGTCATGGCCATTGGCAATCCCTTCGGCCTGGCGTCCAGCGTGAGCGCGGGCATCCTCTCCGCGCGGGCCCGAGACATCCAGGCGGGCCCCTATGACGAATTCCTCCAGACGGACGCCGCCATCAACCCCGGCAACTCCGGCGGGCCGCTCTTCAACATGCAGGGCGAGGTGGTGGGCATGAACACCGCCATCGTCGGCGGCGCCACGGGCATCGGCTTCGCGGTGCCCAGCAAGCTCATCCAGGCGCTGCTGCCGCAGCTCAAGGAGACGGGCGTGGTGCGCCGCGGCTGGCTGGGCCTGGCCGTACAGGACCTCACGCCGGACCTGGCGCGGGCGCTGGGTCTGGAAGCGATGAAGGGCGCGGTGGTGGCGGGCGTCAACCGCGGCAGCCCGGGCGAGCGCGCCGGACTGCGTGAGGAGGACGTCATCACCTCCGTCAACGGCAAGCCGGTGGAGTCCGCGGGCGGGCTGACGCGCGCAGTGGCCCTGCTCCAGCCCGACAGCCGCGTGAAGGTGGACCTGCTGCGCGGTGGCAAGGCGCAGTCGCTGGACGTCACCCTGGGCACGCGGCCCGCGCAGAACGGCGAGCAAGAGGTGCTTCCGCGCAACGCGTCCGCCTCCGCGCCGAGGCGGCTGGGCGTGCAACTGTCGGACACGCGGGACGGCGGCGCGCAGGTGGTCGCCGTGGAGCCAGGCAGCCCCGCCGAGCGCGGAGGACTGGTACCGGGCATGGTGCTGGTCCAGGTGGGCGACCAGAAAATCGCCAGCGTGTCGGACGCCGCCCAGGCGCTGACGTCCGCGAAGCCCGGCGCCGCGCTGCTCCTGCGCGTGCGCATGCCGGGCTCGGAGTCCACGCTGCTGCGCGCGGTGGAAGTCCCGGAGCGCTGAACACAGTGGTGGGAAACTCTGGACCCCCGGGATGGTACGTAGACGACCCCGGGGGTTCTGAAACCGGAGGACACCTGACATAGAGTCCCCTCCGTGCCGCGATGCCAGACATGCGGACGGCGCTGGGAAGGCTCTCATGCGCCGTGCCCGCCAGGACCGCCTCCTCCGGGAGATACGTCCTCGCCGTCCCCTGTGCCCGCTGTTCCGGGCTACCAGGTGGACGGCGTCTTCGCGCGAGGAGGCTTCGGCGTGCTGCTGGGCGCCCAGCGCGAAGCGGACGGCGTGCGCGTGGCCATCAAGGTGGCCCGTGGGAGCAACTGGTTGGGCCGCGCCCAGCTCGCCCGTGAGTCGGAGGCCCTGCGCGTGCTCGGGCCGCCCACGGTGCCCGCGCTCTACGAGGCGGGCGCCCTGACGGGTGGCGCGCGCTTCCTGGCCATGGAGTACGTGCCGCTCCCCACCCTGGCGGACCGGCTGGCTCGCGCCGCGGGACCGCTGCCCCCCGACGAGCTGGCACCGCGCGCGCTGGCCGTGGTGGACACGGTGGCCCAGGTCCACGCACACGGGCTCGCCCACTGCGACCTCAAGCCGGAGCACCTCTTCGTCGATGAAGCGACGGGCCGCGTGCGCGTCTTCGACTTCGGCCTGGTGCGGGGCGCCACCACGGAGAGCGCCTCGCAGCCCAGCGATGCCTCCACGCCCAGTGACGCGTCTGGCTTCGCCGGCACCGCGGAGTACATGGCCCCCGAGCAATGTGCGGGCAACGCGGACATCTCCACGCGCACGGACGTGTACGCGCTGGGCGTCCTCCTCTACGAGATGCTCACCGGACGGCCGCCCTTCTTCGGTCCCACCCCGGACGTGCTCCAGGCCCACCTGTCGCTGCGCCCACCGCCCCCGTCCGACTTCGCGCCCGTGCCGCCCGCGGTGGAGGAGGTGGTGCTGCGCTGCCTGGCGAAGGAGCCCGCCCGCCGTCCGGAGAACGCCGCCGCGCTGGGCAGCGCGCTGCGCGAGGCCTTCGAGCACGCCCACCGCGCCACCGAGCCCGCGACGCCTCGGCCCGCGGCGCCGGGCGAGCCGCGCCCCGCCCAGGTGCGCCGCTCCGTCGCCATCCTGTTCCTCACCTCGCGCGCCAACCCCGTATCGCTCCAGAAGGCCCTGGCCTCCTATGGCGGCCACCTGGCCTTCTCCGACGCCCAGCGCATCGCCGCCGTCTTCGACCCGGACGCGGGAGAGAACCCGGTGCGCCGCGCCATGCGCGCCGCGGAAGGGCTGGCGGAGCGGGGCCTGTCGCACAACGGCCTCGTGGACGTGTCCGCCGTCACCGTGCAGCGCCGCCCCACCGGCGCGCCGCGCTACCTGGGCGCCATCCTGTCCCGCGAGGACCGCTATCCTAGCGGGCCCGAGGCCCATGGCCTCCTGCTGTCTCCCGCCGCCGCAGAGGCCGTGCCCGAGGTGCCCTGCATGGAGGTGCCGGAGCTGCGGGGCCTGTTGCGCCCCGCGCCGCCGGGCGCCGCGCCACGTCCGGACATCACCGTCCTCCAGCTCGGCAGCGAGGTGCTGGTGGGCCGCGAGGCGGAGCTGGCCGAGCTGCTGGAGAGCGCGCGCTCCGCGGTGGGCGGCGCCACGCCCACCATCGTCACCGTCTTGAGCGAGCGCGGCCTGGGCAAGAGCCACCTGGCCGCGACCCTCGCCCGCCGTCTGCAACTGCTGCTGCCCCACGCGCGGGTGTACAGCTCGCGCTCCCGGGAGCCGGTGCAGGGCGACCCCGACGGCACCCTGCGCACGCTGCTGCGGTGCGCCCTCAACGCCTTCGAGCGCGACGACACGGACACCGAGCAGCAGACACGCGCCGCCATCCTCCAGCGCCTGGGCCCCACGCTGGGCACCGAGCTGTGGCCCGGCGTGGCCGCCACGCTGGGTTGGTACACGCCCGGGGGTCCGGAGCTCCAGAGCTGGGCCGCCGCGCCCGGCGCGCTTCGCTCGCTGGCCATGCGCGCCGCCGGTGAGCTGCTGGCCGCCAATGCCCGCGAGCGTCCGCTGTGCCTCGTCCTGGACGACGCGCACTTCGCGGAGGAGACGGCGCTGGACGCGCTGGAGTACGCCTGCCTCGCCGAGGCCAGTGTCCCGCTGTGGGTGTGCGTGCTGGCGCGCCCGGGCTTCGAGAAGAGCCGTCCCACCTGGGGCACTCGCGCCGCGAAGCAGGCCACGTTGGCCCTTCCAGTGCTGGCGGCCGACCCGGCGCAGTCGCTGTGCCGCCTGCTGCTCAAGCCGGTGGAGAACGTGCCCGCGCAAGCGGTGGAGCGCATCGTCGAGCGCGCGCAATACGTCCCCCTCTACCTGGTGGAGCTGGTGCGCGGCCTCAAGCGCCAGGGCCTGGTGCGCCAGCGCGCGCCGGGAGGGAGCTGGTACCTCGTCACCGACGGGCTGGAGAAGGTGCCCGAGCTGCGGCTGGTGGAGTGGCTGGCGGACCGCGAGCTGGGCGCGCTACCGCCATCGCTGGCCGCGCACGCGCGCCTGTGCGCGATGCTGGGCACGGACTTCACCGCGGCCACGGCCGAAGGCGTGGTGCGCGAGCTGGAGCGCGAAGGCGCCGCGGGCGGCTTCCCCCTGGACGCGGGCCACGCCACCAAGCGGCTCCTGGACTCCGGCCTGCTGGTGTCCCACCGCCATGATGGGTTGAGCTTCCGCAACGAGCTGCTGCGCGAGGCGGTGGCCGCCACCCTCCCCGCCGCCGAGCGCGAGCAGGTCCACCACGCCGCCTACCGCTACTTCCTCAGCGCGGCCGGCGCCGGTGAGCGCCAGCGCCTGCCTCGCCTGGCCCTGCACGCGGCCGCCGCCGGGCGCCGCGACGAGGCCGCCGCGCTCTCCATCGACCTGGCCGAGTCCGCCCGGGGCCGCCACGCGTTCCTCGACGCCGAGGCCATGTACACGCGGGCGCTGGAGCTGCTGGAGCCCACCGACGAGCTGCGCTGCCTCACCGCGCTGCGCGGCCGGGGCCTGATGCGCATCCGCATTGGCCGGTATGACGACTCGCTGGCGGACTTCGCCGCGGCCCGCGAGCGCGCCCGCCGGCTGGGCCACACGCGCACGGAGGTGGAGCTGCTGCTGGACGAGGCCATGGCGCTGGACTGGGTGAACGACTACACGCGCAGCGAGGCCCGCGCGCTGGAGGCCCAACACCTGGCGGCCACCGTGGCCTCGCCCTACGTGCAGGCGCGGCTGCTGCTGGCGCTGGGACGCGCCCAGTTCCGCAAGGGTGAGTGGCAGGAGGCGCGCATGCCCCTGGAGGCCGCCGCCGAGCGCGCGCGCCGCCTGGGCGACGCGGGCTATGAGACGCAGGTGGTGGCGCAGTTGCTGCTGGCCGTCATCCTCCCCAACCTGGGCGACATCGACGAGACGGAGCACGTGCTCACCGAGGTCATCACCGCCTGCACCGAGCGCGGTGACCACTTCCACCTGGGCAGCGCCATCAACAACCGGCGCAACTTGTGGGTGGCGCGCAAGGAGCTGACGCGGGCGCTGAAGGACCAGGAGCGCTTCATGCACCTGGGCCGCGAGCTGGGCATGGTGGGCTGGGAGTACTTCGCCGAGCACAACCTCGGTGAGCTGCACTACCAGGCCGGCGACGCCGACGCCGCGGCGCCCCACATCGCTCGCGCCATTGCGTTGGAGCGCCGGCACCCGGAGGTGGCGTCACGCCCGTGGGCCCTGCTGCTCCAGGCGCGAGCCCTGGCCTGGATGGGCCGGCACACCCGTGCCCGCGAGGTGCTGGCCCAGGTGCGGCACGTGATGGCGGAAGGCCCGCCGGGCGTGGAGCTGAGCCCGTCGGAGGAGGTCCTCTTCTCCATGGTGGAGCTGGCCACCCGCGACGCCGCCCCCGAGGCGTGGTGGTCCCTGCGCGAGCGCTCCGCGCAGGTGTCCGTGGAGCAGGAGCCGCTGGAGGTCCTGGAGATGATGGGGCTGGCGGCGCTGCGCCGGGGCGACCGGGAAGAGGCCGCGCGCGTGCTGCGCGAGGCCCTGGAGCGCGCGCGGCACGTGCCCAACCTCATGGAGGGCCGCATCCGCCGCTCCCTGGAGAAGGTGCACGAGTCTTCGCCGGCTACGTGAGGCCGAAGGCCATCAGCGCGGCGATGAGCACGCCCGCCAGCGACTCACCCGCGATGGCGCCCGCCGCCAGCGTGGACGTGTCCCGGTCCGCCGCCTGGGGCCAGCGCCAACGCGCCGCCGCCAGTCCCAGCGCGCCCAGGCACAGCGTCACCGCGTAGTAGGCCGGCAGGATGAAGCCGATGCCCAGCGCCACCGGCAGCGGCAGCCACCGCGCCGCCCGGCCACGGGACACGAAGGTGAGCAGCGCGCCCACGCCCACGGCCACGCAGGCCGCCAGCGCCGCGTGAGGCGGCAGCCCGTCCAACCCTCGCACCGCCACCTCCGCCACCGCGCGGAACTGGTGGGCGAAGGGCGCGGGCAGCGCCTCCGAGCCCAGGCCGTGCGTCCTGGACAGCAGCAGGTACACCGGCACGCCCACCACCGAGCCCGCCAGCACGCCCACGAGCTGCGCGGCGAGCTGGTGGCGCGCGGAGGCCCCCAGCAGGTGCCCCGCCTTGAGCGACCACATGCTGACGCCGGTCTGCGCGGCCGCGCCTGACACCACGGCGCCCGCGGCGACGTTGGGCGCCATGGCCCCCGGCAGCAGCGCGCCGAAGATGACCTGCGTCACCTGCCCCATCTGCGTCACCGGGGACACGTCCACCTGTCCGGCGCCGCGCGCGCACACCGCGCACAGGGGCAGCACCAGCGCCAGCGCCAACAGCATGTACGGCACGCTGAGGCCGAACAGCGCCGAGCCCACCACCACCGCCAGCACACACGCCGCCAGGCCCGCGCCCAGCGCCCAGGACGGCACCGCCGCGCCCCGCCCCAGGCTGCTCACGTCACGCGCCGCGCTCAGGAAGTCGCGCGCCTGTGCGAGCAGCGCCGCCAGGGCCGAGCCCACCATCAGCCCCACGCCCGGCCACGTAAGCCAGGCGGAGAGCGTCTCGTAGCGCGTGTCCGCCAGCACACCCGCGCCCGCGAGCCCCGGCGCCAGCACGCCCCACGCCACCGCCGCGCCTGCAAGCATGCTCAAGCCCAGGCGCGGCCCCGTCATCATTCCAATGGCCAGCAGCATGGGGCTCCACCCCACGCCCCACGTCAGCGACGCGGCGGGGAGCCCCGCCAGGGTCCCGGGCATCGCCGTCATCCCTGGCAGCCACTTGAACGCATCCCGCGCGGCGGTGACCGCCACCGCCGCCACCCCCGCGCCCGCCAGCAGCCGCCCACGGCCCGCGCGGACCGTGTCGCCCGCGGACGCGTGCATCGCGGTAATCAGCTCCGCGGTGGCGATGCCGGTGGGAAACGGAAGCGCCTCCTGGGCCACCAGCCGACGCCTGAGCAGATGCGCGGCGAGCACGCCCAACACCCCCAGCGCCACGCTCCACAGCGCCACACCCCAGCCCGGGACGGTGGTGCCCAGCAGCGTCAGCGCTGGCAACGCACCCAGGAGGCCCGCCGCCGCCGGCATGGCCCCCACGGCCGCCGCCGCCGTCTGCGTGAGGTTGTTCTCCAACGGCGTATAGGGCACGCCGCGCCTGCGCGACACCGAGGCCAGGGCGCTGAAGCCCAGCACCGCGGCGGTAACGGAGCCGCTCTCCCACCAGCCCGTCTTCAGCCCCATATACACATTGGTGATGGCCAGCAGCCCACCAATGAGCAGGCCCATGCCCAGCGCGCGTGTCGTCAACTCCAGCGCCGCGGGGCCCTCCGCCACAAGAGACAGGGAGGGCGCGGGCGCGGCCTCCGAAGGGTCCGTTCCAGAGAGGCCACTCACCGGGTGGCTCATCGCCCCGCCTCGGCGGAGCGGCCCACGAGCTCGCGCAGCTGCATCAGGTCCAGCGGCTTGGCAATCTTGGCGTTGGGCACGTCACGCAGGAAGGACACCGTGCGCGGCGTGAAGGCGCCGCCCGTCATGAACACCATGCGTCCAGCCTGCTCCGGGGCGCAGCGGCCCAGCTCGTGGTACAGGTCCATGCCCGTCATCCCGGGCATCATCACATCACAGAGGATGAGGTCGAAACGGCCGCCGTCGCTCACCAGCCTCAGCGCGGCCTGGGCGCTGTTCGCGGTGGACACCTCGTGGTCCGCGGCCAGCGAGCGCTGGAGCGCCAGCGTCACGTTGGGCTCGTCATCCACCACCAGGATGCGCGCGCGCGCGTTGGCCTGCATGGTGGCGGACAGGCGCGGCAGCACCTCCAGCTCGCGCGTGGCGGCGCACAGCACCACGCGGAAGGTGCTGCCCCGGCCCGGCTCGCTCTCTGCCTGGATGGAGCCGCCCATGGATTCGATGATGCCGTGGCAGATGGACAGCCCCAGCCCCGTGCCCACGCCCACCGGCTTGGTGGTGAAGAACGGGTCGAAGATGCGGCCCAGCACCTCCTGCCCCATGCCCATGCCCGTGTCGCGGACCTCCACCACCACCCGGTCCTTCTCTCCAGCGCGGATGACCACGCGAATCTCGTGCTCCACGCCCAGCGTGCCCTCCTCCGGAATCGCCTGCGCCGCATTGAGAAGCAGGTTGAGGAACACCTGGCACAACCGCGACTCGCTGGCCTCCACCGGCGCCACGGGCTCGAACTCCGTCACCAGCCGCGCCCGGTGCCGGATGACGTTGTCCGCCATCTTGCACGCCAGCTCCACCGCCCGGCGCACGTCCACCGGCATCAGCCGCGTCTCCTGCTCGCCGCGCGCGAAGACCTTCAGGTCGCGGACGATGGTGGCGATGCGCTCCGCGCCCTCCGCGGTCTCACGCACCAACTGCTGCAGCGACGCCACGGGCGCCGCGGGCGCCTGGCTCTCCAGCCGCTCCAGCCCTTCGCGGATGAGGTGCAGGTTGACGAGCATGTAGGCCAGCGGGTTGTTGATTTCGTGCGCCACGCCCGCGCCCAGCGTGCCCACCGACGCCAGCCGGTCCGCCACCACCAGGTGCGCCTGGAGCTGCTTCCGCTCCGTCGTGTCGCGGTGGACCATGATGTTGGCGATGGCGCGCCCCTCGCTGTCGCGCAGCGGCACGACGACGGACTCGCACCAGCAGGTGGTGCCGTCGTGGCGCTTGAACTCCAGCTCTCCGGACCAGCGCCCCTGCTTGTCCAGCGCGGTGAGAATCAGGCCAGTGAGCCGGTCGGGCTCTTCCGGGTGCAGCACGCTGAAGAGCGTCTGGCCCAGCGCCTCCGACTTCTGCCGCCCGAACATGCGCTCGGCGCTGGAGTTCCAGTCGATGATGCCGCCGCCCAGGTCGGTAATCACCACGCCGTCGTAGATGCTCTCGAAGATGAGCGATTGGCGGTGCAGCTCCTGCTCGGCCAGCTTGCGCGCGGTGATGTCCATCACCGTGCCCGTCACCCGCGCCGGCGCGCCCGAGGCGTCACACAGCACGTCACCCTTGCAGGAAATCCACCGCCAGCCGCTCCCCTGCGGCTCGATGCGGTACTCCACGTCCACCTGCGTCTTCTTCTCCAGCGCGGCGCCCAGCACCTCGCTCACGCGCGGCAGGTCCGCCGGGTGCACCACCTCCGACAGCTCCATGGCGCGGCCGGACAGCTTCCCCACGGGGAGCCCCAGCAGCCGGTCCACCTGCTCGCTCCACGTCACCCGGCCGCTCTGCGCGTTCCAGTCCCAGATGCCCACGCGCGCGGCGGTCAGCGCCTGGCGAAGCTGCTCCTCCCGCTGCTCCAGGACCTCGCGCTTGGAGAAGCGGAACACGGTGACGGTGCCGATCTGCAGCCGGTCCCCTTCCATCAACTCGGCGGTGCTGACGGGCACGCCGTTGAGCAGCGTGCCGTTGGTGGAGTCCAGGTCGGTGACGTGACAGGCACCGTCGCCCGAACGAACGACGCGCGCGTGCTTGCGCGACACCCCGTGGTCGTCGATGCGCACGGTGACGTCGGAACCGCGGCCGATGATGTGCTCGCCCTGGTCCAGGCGGTAGGCCTTGCCGATGGCTGCCGGCGTGGTGGTGCTGATGAGGATGAGGCAGGCTCCCGTGGAGGACGGCGGCGCCAAGGCAAGGCCCGCGCACGTCGTGAGTTCATCCAACGTCGTCATGTCGCAGCCCCCCGACGCTCGCCCGAAGCCCCACGCTCCCGCCATCCCCGCGCTCTCTCTCCGTGCGAAGTGTCACACCCCCTGAATCCCATCAGTGCCAGGG
>NZ_JABFNS010000148.1 GCF_013116825.1 Myxococcus xanthus | reverse complement strand
CGCGGGGGACGCCGGCAGTTCTCCCAGCAGCGTGGGGGAGACAACAACGACTACGGTCAGCCGCCTCCGGACGACATGGGCGGTGGCCCTGGCGGCGGCAACGGCGACGACGACATCCCCTTCTAGGCCCGGCTGACGCCAGCGGCGCCCTGGAAATGAAACCGGCCGCTCCCCGGAAGTCTCGGGGGCGGCCGGTGTGCTTCGTGCGCCTGGACTTCCAGGCCCGGGAGCGCCGGGCCCGGGCCGCGTCACGGAGGAGTGGCACCCACGGGGCTGAAGGCGGCGCCCGCGGTGTAGAGCGCGTAGATGACCGCCCAGCTCATCGCCGTCAGGACCAGGAAGAGGATGATGACCACCGGCTCGAACTTGCGCATGGAGCGCTCGCTGGAGAGCAGGCCCCAGCCCATGGCGAAGCCCTGGAGGCCGTTGGCCAGGTGGTACGAGGTGCCCAGGGTGCCCAGCAGGTAGACGACCAGGGTGGGCACGTGGTGGTGCATCTCCCGGGCGATGTCATCGAACGCCTCCGGATGACCCAGCACCAGCCGCGGGTAGAGGAAGGCCAGCCAGATGTGGGCGCCCAGGAAGGCCAGCACGCCCACCGCGGTGATGCGCTGGAGGATGTACTTGAGGTTGCCGTAGTTGTTGTAGTGGACGTTGTTCGGCCGGAAGCTGAACAGGCGCACCAGGCCCCAGCCGGTGTGCATCAGCAGCGGCAGCAGGACGATGATGAAGGTGAAGACCTGGGAGAACGGGTTGGCGTACGTCGTCACCGACTTCTGCCAGGCGTCCGCGCCGTTGAAGGCGGAGAGGTTGTCCCACAGGTGGTTGATGACCCAGATGGACAGGGGAACCACCGCGAGGAACGAGCCCAGGCGGGACTTGAGGAGCGGTGTCTTCGTCTCTACTGCGGCAGCGGCTTGGGTGCTCATCGAATCTCCAGCGGCGGCGCGTGGGCGTCTTGCCGCGTCCACGGTCGAAGGCAAGTGACAGTCGGACGGCGGTTTATAGCCGGTCCAGCGCCCGGGCTGGATTTCTTCCTCACCCCGGCATGCCAGCACACCCACACGGAGGCATAAGGCTGACCTTATGCGTCACCCCGGTCCCCGCTGCTGCCCTCCTGCCGGGGGCAGGGGCCCCCGCCTTCTGTCGTTGGCGGGCAATGCGGGCTCGGGCACGCTAGTTGCCATCGATATGTCCGACGAGCTTGTCAGTGGAATGTTGAAGAACACGGACCTGCGCGTGGTGCTCGCCACCACGACGGAGCTGTCGCGCCTGGCGCGCGCCACCCATGGCACCGCGCCCGCCGCCGCCGTGCTCCTGTCGCAGGCCCTCACCGCCGCCGCCCTGATGGGGGCCCTTCAGAAGGGCGACGCCCGCATCAACATCCAGGTGGAGTGTGACGGCCCCCTGCGCGGCCTCTTCGTGGATGGGGACACGTCCGGGCTCGTCCGCGGGTACGTGAAGAACACCTACGTGGAGTACTCCGGGAGCGACGGGCAGTACCATTGGCGCCCCGTGCTGGGGAACAAGGGCTTCCTGTCCGTGCTGCGGGACTTGGGCGGCGGCGAGTACTACCGCTCCGCGGTGGAGCTGGAGGCCTTCGACCTGGCGGCCGACCTGGAGCGCTACTTCCGTCAGTCGGATCAACTCCCGTCACATGTGCTGCTGGCGCAACTGCCGGAAGGCGGGGCCGCGGAGCCGCTGGGCCGCGTCGCCGGCCTGCTCGTCCAGCCGCTTCCCAGCGCGGACATGGAGGCCTTCGCGGCGCTGGGGGAGCGGCTGCGCCGTGACTTCGTGCCCTCGCTCCAGGCGCACGGCGGGGCGGGAGCAACGGCCGTGCTGCGCGCGCTGCTGCCGGAGTCCGACTTCGAGGTCATGTCGCGTTACCCGCTGCGCTTTGGTTGTTCGTGCAGCAAGGACCGCGTGCTGCGCGCGCTCCTGGCCATGGGACGTGAGGAATTGACGGACCTTTTGGAGAAAGAAGGGCAGGCGGAGGCGACGTGCCAGTTCTGCACGACGCGCTATGTCATTCCTGGAGACGAAATCCGCGGCATGTTGGAGCGCGGCGCCATTTGACTTGCCCGAGGCGCGACGGTACTTGCCGCGCGCCATGAGCTACTTCACGCAGTTGCTTGAGGGCGGCTACGAAGCCGTCCACCTGTTGAGTGATTCCAAGTCGGGCCTGCGTGCCATTGTGGGCATGCACAACACGCGGCTCGGCCCGGGGTTGGGCGGCACTCGCGCGCTGGCCACCTATACCAGCGAGGAAGAAGCCGTCGCGGACGCGCTCCGTCTGGCGCGCGGAATGACATACAAGGCCGCGCTCGCAGGGGTGCCCCACGGCGGCGGCAAGGCGGTCATCATGCTGCCGCGCGGCAGCTTCGACCGTGAGAAGATTTTCGAGTCCTTCGGTCGCGCGGTGGAGTCCCTGGGCGGGCGCTACATCACCACCGAGGACAGCGGCACCAGCCCCGACGACATGGAGCACGTGCGCCGCCACACGAAGTATGTGGTTGGGCTGAAGGAGCGCAGCGGAGACCCGTCGCCGGTGACGGCGTATGGCGTGGCGCGCGCCATGGAAGCCACGGCGAAGCACGTCTTCGGCAGCCCGGACCTGAAGGGCCTGCGCGTCACCGTGCTGGGCGTAGGCCATGTGGGCATGTACCTGGTGAAGGAGTTGCATCAGCGCGGCGCGAAGGTGTGGGTGAGCGACATCAACCCCGCGAGCGTGCAGCGCGCGGTGACGCAGTACGGCGTCACCGCGGTGGACGCCGACGCGCTGCATCGAATGGAGGCGGACATCTACGCCCCCTGTGCGCTGGGCGGCGCCATCAACGACACCACCCTGTCGCTGCTGAACGTGAAGGCGGTGTGCGGCGCGGCCAACAACCAGCTGCTCACGTCGCGTCACGGCGAGCAGTTGGCCCGGCGCGGCATCCTCTACGTGCCCGACTACGCGGCCAATGCCGGCGGCCTCATCAACGTGGCCCAGGAGTGGGCGGGGTATGACCGGGACAAGGCGTACGCCCGCACCTCCCTCATCTTCGACACCATCGACACGGTGCTGACCCGCGCGAAGGAATCCGGCCTGCGCCCCGAGCAGGTGGCGGACCGGATGGTCGAGGAGCGGCTGGCCGGCTGAGCGCTCACGCACGCAGTGCGTGTGTTGCCGCGATACAAAGGCGACGTCTGGGGTGTGGCCGGATGTGGCCACCGTGCGGCCCTCGGAGTATGACGGGGCCGCACACACCCCAGCCGGAGTTCAGCGCCGTGGCGACCAAGCGGCAGAGCAAGTCCACCGAGAAGGCCTCTTCGAAGAAGTCCCCTGCGGTCCAGGCGGAGAAGCTCGTCTCCATTCCCGCGGACGTCGTGTTGGCGCCGCAGGTGGAGGCCCCGCGCCAGCCGACGGGGAAGGACCAGTCCCGAGGCCGGTCCGCGTCGAGCGGCGTGAAGGAGCTGTCCTGGAAGGAGTTCGACCGCGCGGTGCAGCAGCTCGCGGGTTCCATTCAAGAGACCTTCGAACCCCAAGTGGTGGTCGGTGTGGCCCACGGCGGCGTCTTCGTGGGCGGCGCGCTCGCGGGGGCGCTCGGCTGTCCGTTCTTCCCCGTGCGCATCAGCCGCCGAAGCAGGGACCGGGGCAACGCCGCGCCTCGCACGTCGAAGACGCCGCAGCTCGCCGGGGAGATGCCCGCGGAGCTGAAGGGCCGTCGCGTGTTGATTGTGGATGACGTGGCCTCCAGCGGTGACAC
This sequence comes from Myxococcus xanthus, assembly GCF_013116825.1. GTDB lineage: Bacteria > Myxococcota > Myxococcia > Myxococcales > Myxococcaceae > Myxococcus > Myxococcus xanthus_B. The sequence goes on along the minus strand of NZ_JABFNS010000148.1, from coordinate 16,893 downwards.
GTTGGAGTTGGCCACCGCCCTGGCGCGCGAGGCGGGCGCGAAGAAGGTGGCCACCGCGTGTCTCGTGACGAAGCCGGGTGGCTTCTCGCCGGACTACTCGGCGCTCTCCACCGCCTCGCTCATGGTCTTCCCCTGGGACTACGAGCCGTCCACCGGCGACGCGCGCTTCGACGAGGACCCGGACAAGGCTGGCGCATGAGCCTCGGCGCGGTGACGCCATGATTGTCGGGACGGCGGGCCACATCGACCATGGCAAGACGTCCCTGGTGAAGGTGCTCACCGGCATCGACACCGACCGGCTGAAGGAAGAGAAGCGCCGCGGCATCACCCTGGAGCTGGGCTTCGCCCACCTGACGCTGGATGACGGCACCGTGGCCGGCGTGGTGGACGTTCCGGGCCACGAGCGCTTCGTGAAGGCCATGGCCGCTGGCTCCGGCGGCGTGGACCTGGTGGTGCTGGTGGTGGCCGCGGACGAGGGCGTGATGCCCCAGACGCGCGAGCACCTGGACATCTGCCGGCTGCTGGGCGTGAGGGCCGGTGTCATCGCCCTCACCAAGTCGGACACGCTGGCGGAGCTGGGCCCGGAGTGGCGCGCGCTGGTGGAGGCGGACCTGTCCGCGCTCACCGTGGGGACCTTCCTGGAGTCGGCGCCCGTGGTGGCCTGCTCCGCCAGAACGGGGGCGGGCTTGGACGCGCTGCGCGCCGCGCTCACCCAGGCCGCGGCGGCGCTGCCCGAGCGGCCTTCGGAGGGCCCGGCCTTCTTGCCAGTCGACCGCGTGTTCACCATCAAGGGCTTTGGCACGGTGGTGACGGGCACGCTGCTGTCGGGAGCGCTGGCGGTGGATGACGTGGTGTCGCTCCTGCCTGGGCTGCCCGGTCCGCTGCGCGTGCGCGGGGTGCAGCGCCATGGCGGCGCCGTGTCCGTCGTGGAGGCGGGGCAGCGCGCGGCGGTGAACCTCCCCGGCGTGGAGCCGGAGGCGTTGCGCCGGGGGATGGTGCTGGTGCGCGCGGGCGAGCTGCCGGAGACACGCATGCTCGACGTCGAGTTGACGCTGCTGCCCGCGGCCCCGTCGCCGTTGCCTCGTCGCTCGAAGCTGCTGCTGCACCTGGGCACCGCGCAGGTGGAGGCCACGGTGGCGCTGTTGGATGTGGAGCGGCTGGAGCCTGGCGAGACGACGCTGGCGCAGCTGCGGCTGGGCGCCTCCGTGGGGGCGTTGGTGGGCCAGCGCTTCATCCTGCGCGGCGCGCGCGCCCTTCCGGGACGAGGCGCCACGGTGGCGGGAGGCCGCATCCTGTCCATCTCCCCGCCGAAGCGGCGCAAAGGTGGCGCGTCGGCGGTGACGCCCCTGCTGGAGGCGGACCCGGCGGGGCAGGTGGCCTGGCTGCTGCGACAGGCGGGCTATCGCGGGCTGACGCAGCCGGAGCTGTTCGGCCGCTCGGCGCTGGGGCCCCGGGTCCTCACGCGCGCGCTGGAGTTGCTGGGGGCGCGGGGCGGCGCGCTCCTCATCGACCGGGAGCGGCGGCTCTACCTCTCCGGCGAGGTCTTCGAGGCGTTGCAGGGCCGCGCCCTGGCGCTGCTGGCCACCTTCCATGAGCGCGAACCCCTTCGCGAAGGACTGTCCCGCGAGGAGCTGCGGCAGCGGCTATCCTCCGCGCTGGATGCGCGGGCGTTCCAGCGGGTGTTGCAGGCCCTGGTGGAGGGAGGACGGGTGGAACTGGAGCGGGACGTGGTGCGCCTCAAGGGGCGCGGCCGCACGCTGAGCCTGGGGGACACCGCCGCTCGGGCGCGGCTGGCGGCGGAGCTGTCCGCCGCGGCCCTGGCGCCACCCTCGCTTCCCGAACTGGAGCAGAAGCTCCAGCTCCCCGCCTCCCGGCTGCGTGAGCTGTTGGGCGTCATGGTGGTGGAGGGAGCGGTGGTGCGCGTCTCGGAGGGCTTGTGGTTCGCGGCCGGGGCGCTGGCGTCACTGCGCGAGCGCCTGGTTGCCCACCTGCGCGAGAAGAAGGAGATTACCACCCAGGATTTCAAGGAGATGGTGGGGCAAAGCCGCAAGTTCGTCATCCCCTTGTCCGAATACTTCGACCGGGAGAAGGTCACGCTCCGGGTAGGAGAGAAGCGGGTGCTGCGTCGCGGATGAGTACCAAGCGCTACAGCGAGGCGGAGCTTCGCGTCCTCGTCGACACCTTCCGCAACCCCATGCTGGCGGTGGTGGAGGGACGGGTGCTCGTGGCCAACGACGCCTATGTCGCGTTGCTCGGCCTGCAACGCGCCCAGGTGGAGGGCCGCTCCGTCATGGACTTCATCCAGCCGGAGGACCGCAGCCGCATGGTCGAGCGCTACTGGCGGGTGGAGGCCGGTGCGCCGCTCCATGAGGGCTCCCAGCTCTTCCAGGTCCCCTGCGCGGATGGCGTGGCGCGCGAGGTGGCCGTCACCGCGTCCCGCTTCGTGTTGGTGCGCGGGGGCGGGGGGCTGCTGCTCAACTGCGTGCCCATGGAGAACCGGCCGCCGGAGATGTCGGTGGCGGAGCGGCTGGTGGAGACCTCCGCGGGGCTGGTGTCCGCGCACTCGGAGAACGCCGTCCGCCGCGTCGCCCTGAAGGGCCTGGAGGCCGCGGGCTTCCGGGCCCGGCTGTTGCGCTGGGAAGGCGAGGGCCTGCTGGCTCGGGATGGGGCGCCCCTTCCAGAGGACGCGCGCCTGGGGCTGGAGTCGCTCGCGGACGGGCGCCCCGTCTTTGGTGGCTCGGACCAGGCCGCGCCCACCCACGTCTACCTGCCCGTGGGCGGCCCCCAGGCCGAGGTGCTGTGGGTGGAGGGCCACTGGGTGGCGCCGCACCATGGCTCGGTGTTGATGCTCTTCGCCAAGGTGGTGGGCGCCGCGCTGGCGGACGCGCGCGTGCAGGCGGAGAGCGCGCGCAGCCGCTGGGAGATGGAGGCGGTCGCGCAGATGGCGCGCTTCGTCGCGCAGCCGTCTCCGCCCACGCAGGAGGACTTCCTGGAGCGCGTCGCCTCACTGCTCCAGGCGGACGCCGCGGCGCTGCACCTCTCGACGCCTCCCGAAGCCACGCTGTCGCTGTCTTCACACGTGGGCTTTCAGGACGCGGCGGACGCGCGCCGGCTCACGGGCGTGCTGTCGTGTGGCGCGGAGGGCGTGCTGTCCTCGTCCGCGGACGAGGCTCCGCTGGCGGAGCAGTCCAGCGGGCGGCTGGGGGCGGGCGCGGCGGTGTGTCTGATGCGCGGCGGCGAGGTGTGCGGGAGGCTCCAGGTGCTGCGCGCGCCGGGGAGGCCCTTCGACGAGCGGGACCTGCGCCTGCTGGGCACGCTGTCGGAGTTGCTGGTGACGCTGCTGGAGCAGCGCCGGCTGCGGGCCGAGTCCTCGCGCCAGCTGGCCGAGACGCGCCTCCTGCTGGACCTGGCGCGCACCACGTCCGGCGTGCTGGAGACGTCGAGCATCCTGGATGTGGCCGCCGACTTCCTCGTCCGCCTGCTGGACGTGTCCAACTGCTACATCCTGCTGTACGACGAGAGCGCCCGGCTGCTGCGCGGCGCGGCGGCCTCCATCGCGCACCGCGACTACTTCCGCACGGTGGTGCTGCCCCTCCATGGAGACGGCCTGGCGGCGCGCGTGGCGCGTGAGCGCAGGCCCATCGCGGTGGAGGACGTGTCCGCCGCGGACGGAGGCTTCAACCCGGAGCTCGCGCACCGCTTCGACGAGAAGGCGCTGCTGGCGCTGCCGCTCACCTCGCGCGAGGAGCTCATCGGCGTGGTGGTGGTGGACGACACGCGGGGCCCGCGCGCCTTCGGGCCGGAGCTCATCGAGCTGGCGGAGGCCACGTGTGGCCAGCTGGCGTTGTCCATCGCCAACGCGCGCCTGTACGAGTCGCTGTGGGCCAGCTACGCGGAGCTGGCCGCCACGCGCGCGGAGATGGTGAAGCGCGAGCGGCTGGCCGCGCTGGGCGAGCTGTCCGCCATTGTCGCCCACGAGGTGCGCAATCCGCTGGGCGTCATCTTCAACGCGGTGGCCTCGCTGCGCCGGCTGTTGGTGCCGGGCGGGGACGCGGCCATGTTGCTCGACATCCTGGGAGAGGAGAGCGACCGGCTCAACCGCATCGTCGGTGACCTGTTGGACTACACGCGTCCCAGGGACCCGGTGCTCCAGCAGGAGGACCTGGGGCGCGTGCTCCAGGATTCGCTGGAGGCCGCGCGGATGCAGGGCGGCGGCGCGGATCGCTCCATCCGCATCCAATCCGACGTGGAGCCCGGCCTGCCGCCGGTACCCATGGACCGCCGCCTCATCCGCCAGGCGCTGGTCAACGTGGCGGTCAACGCCATCCAGTCCATGCCGCAGGGTGGACTCGTGCAGGTTCGCGCGCGCCGTGAAGCCCACGCGGGGCGCGAACAGCTGCGCATCGACGTGGTGGACCAGGGGCCGGGCATCCCCGCCGAGCTGCTCCACCGCGTCTTCGAGCCGTTCTTCACCACCAAGGCCCAGGGCACCGGCCTGGGGCTGGCCGTCGTCAGGCGCATCCTCGAGGAGCACCGGGGCGAAATCGCCGTGGACAGTATTCCGGGGCGCGGTACCACCTTCACCTTCCGGCTGCCGTTCTCGCAGCCTCCGTCCTTCCCATGACCGACGCGAACACTCCGCCGACCCGAGGACGGCTCCTCGTCGTGGACGACCAGCGCAACATGCGCGCCACCACCGCCCTGTTGCTCCGGGCGGAGAACTACACCGTCTTCGAGGCCGCCACCGGCGAGGAAGCCCTGGCCCAGCTCGCCAGCGGCAGCATCGACCTGCTGCTGACGGACCTGAAGATGGAGCCCATGGACGGGCTCACGCTCCTGCGGCGCGCGCTGGAAGTGGCGCCCCGGCTCCAGGTCATCATGATGACGGCCTTCGGCTCCATCGAGAGCGCCGTGGAGGCCATGCGCCTGGGGGCCTACGACTATGTCACCAAGCCCTTCAAGGAGAGCGAGCTGCGCTACCGCGTGGAGCGCGCCCTGGAGCGCGCGCGCCTGCTGCGTGACGTGGACAACCTCACCACTGACTTCAACCAGCGCCACGGCCTGTCCGCCCTGGTGGGGCGCAGCGCCGCCATGCGCGAGCTCACCACGCGGCTGATGCGCGTGGCGCAGAGCGACGCCACCGTCCTCATCCAGGGTGAGAGCGGCACGGGCAAGGAGCTGGTGGCTCGCGCGCTCCATGCGCACAGCCGCCGCAAGGCCCGCTCCTTCGTGCCCGTCAACTGCGCGGCCATCAGCGAGTCCTTGCTGGAGAGCGAGCTGTTCGGCCACGCCAAGGGCGCCTTCACCGGCGCGGTGAAGTCCCGCCGGGGCCTCTTCGAGGAGGCGGACGGCGGCACGCTCTTCATCGACGAGGTGACGGAGACCAGCCCCACCTTCCAGTCCAAGCTGCTGCGCGCGCTGCAAGAGGGCGAGGTCCGCCGCGTCGGTGAGTCCACCGCGCTGCGTGTGGACGTGCGCATCGTCGCCGCCACCAACCGGGACATCGAACTGGAGGTGCGCGACAAGCGCTTCCGGCAGGACCTCTACTACCGCCTCAACGTGGTGGCCCTCCGCGTCCCGCCCCTGCGCGAGCGCCTGGAGGACGTGCCAGCGCTGGCGGAGCACTTCCTGGAGCGGGCCAATGCCCGCAGCCCCAATCCCAAGCGTCTTTCCGCCGCCGCGGTGTCTCACCTGATGAGCTACGGCTTCCCCGGCAACGTGCGCGAGCTGGAGAACCTGGTGGAGCAGGCCGCCGCGCTCGCGGAGGGCGATGAACTGTTGCCCGAGGACTTCCCCGTGCGGCAGGGCCGCATGACGCCGGCTCATGGCACCCCCAGTGTCGCCTTCCTGGACGGGCAGGGCGGAGCGCTCGGGCGCAACGCCAGCGCGGGGCCCACGTTGGCCCAGGTGGTGGAAGAGGCGGAGCGCCACGCCATCACCCAGGCCCTGGAGCGGCACGGGGTGGACCTGGCCCGCGTCGCGGATGAGCTCGGCGTCTCCTCCACCACGCTCTGGCGGAAGATGAAGCGGCTCAACCTTCGACCGCCCAGCGAGCTGGCCCGGGAATAGCCCTGGAGTAGGGGGAAGACTCACCCATGTAACTTTCCCGCGGCCATGGATTCAGATCCGAAATGGACGGGTTCATAGGTGAAAAAGGTAAGCGCATGAATTTGCTCGTCTTTTTCACTTATGAAACTCCATTGCAGTCATGAAATGGAACGGCAGGGCAGAAGCAGCGTCAGTTAGTTCTTCAAGTGCTTGAGAAAACTAGAGTTTCTCCCCGCGAGGCTGCTGGCACGGCGACTGCTAAAGGAATCCGCGGGACACATCGAAGCGAGGCTGAAGGCGGTTCCCCCCCACCCCTTCAGCACTTCCGGTGAGTCACCTTGAGAAGACCCGCGGCCCGGCACCTCTTTGGGGTGTCGGGCCGCCTTCTTTTCCGCGTCTGTTGCTGCCTCGGCTCGCGACGAAAGGAAGGGCAGGTCGGTTCCTCTGAAGCTCAATGGGTGCTGCGTCCCCGTCGGCTGGAAGGCCACGCTGTCTTTGCCCGGCTGTTTCTTGAACTCGGGGTGGACGAGTCCCCTCCGCCTGAGCCCGTGTGGGCGGCGGAAATCGCTCAGCGCGCCCTGTTCGCCGAAGCTCCCCAGGGTGTGGGCGCCTACGCCGTGACGAACCTCCTGGGGGACTTCGGGTTCGTGAGGCAACTGGTGGTGGCGCCGTTCGCCCGGGGGGGCAGGGACTGGGGCGGAGGATGATGACGCACCTGGCCGGGCACTTTCGCGCACAAGGGTGCACCCGCTGGGTCCTCAACGTGAAGCGGGACAACACGCCCGCGCTCGAGCTCTGCACCTCGCTGGGAATGCGGCCGACGCGCGAGGCCACCACGTTGCGGGTGATGCGGGCCCAACTGGCGGCGCTGCCCTCCTCGTCACCGGAGGGGGCCGTGGTCTCGGTGTGTCGCTGGAGGACTGCGGCGCGCTGACGCACGGGCGCTGAAAACACGACGCCCGCCCGAGCACGAAGCCGGGGCGGGCGGGGTGTGACAGCGGAGGCGGCAGGCTACTGGCCGAAGATGCTGCTGGCCTGCTCCAGCCAGCCCATGATGGGACCGGGGATGATGCCCAGAATCACGACGGCCGCGGTGGACAGCACCAGCGCCAGCTCGGTGGACCAGCTCTTCTCGAGCGCCTGTGCGCCCTCCGGCACCGGCCGCATGAACATGTAGACCACCACGCGCAGGTAGTAATAGATGCCCACCGCGCTGGAGAGCACGCCGACGATGGTGAGGCCGATGAGGCCCGCGTCCACGGCGGCCTGGAAGATGAGCAGCTTGCTCATGAAGCCGATGGTGGGCGGGATGCCACCCAGCGACAGCATGAAGGCCGCCATCGCGAAGGCCCAACCCGGCTTGCGCTGCGCCAGTCCGCTGAAGCGCTCCAGGTCCCAGGCGGTGCCCTTCTCCTCGTCCTCGCGACGCTCCAGGACGGACACGATGGCGAAGGCGCCCACCGCGCTGAACGTGTACGCCAGCAGGTAGTAGAGGATGCCGCGCAGCGCCTCCGCTCGGGCCAGGTCCAGCGGGGTGCCGCCCGTCAGCGCGGACGCACCCAGCAGGCGGAACTGCTCGCCCGGACCGGTGACGAAGAGGGCGGCCACGCCCACCAGCAGGTAGCCAGCGTGGGCAATGGACGAGTACGCCAGCATGCGCTTCACGTTGCGCTGCGGAATCGCCAGCAGGTTGCCCGCCACCATGGTGAGGAAGGCCAGCACGGAGAACAGGCCCAGCAGCATCTGCGGGTCCACGCCCTTGCCCACCATGAAGAACACGCGGACCATCGCCGCGAAGGCGGCCGCCTTCACGCCCGCGCTCATCAGCGCGGTGACCGGCGTCGGCGCGCCCTCGTAGACGTCCGGCGTCCACATGTGGAACGGCACCGCGGCGACCTTGAAGGCGAAGCCCGCGATCACCAGGATGATGCCCGCGTACACAAGGCCCGGCTGCGACGAGATGGCGGTGGACAGCGGGCCGGCCATGGCCGTCAGGTGGGTGGTGCCAGTGGCGCCGTACAGCAGCGCCGCGCCGTAGAGCAGCAGCGCGGACGAGAAGGCGCCCAGGATGAAGTACTTGAAGCCCGCCTCGCTCGGCCGCGTGCCACGCCGCAGGTACGACGTCAGCGCGTAGGTGGAGAGGGAGAGGACCTCGATGTTGACGAAGAGCGTGATGAGCTCGTTCGACATCGCCAGCAGGCTCATGCCCGCCGAGGCGAACAGCATCAGCGCGTAGAACTCACCGCGCTCCGCGCCGCGCTTGCGCAGGAAGCTCACGGAGCTCAGGGTCGCCAGCGTCAGGCCCACGCACACCACGAAGGTGAGGAAGCTGGAGAAGGGGTCCAACACGCCGAAGCCGAGCATCACCTCCTGGGGGGGCTCGAACATCGTCGTCAGCGCCATGGCGCCGGCTGCCACCGCCGTCACCACGGTGAGCACCGCCTGGTACGCGCGCGACGCCGTCGTGGAGAGGAACACCTCCGACAGCAGCAGGATGGAAGCACCCACCACCATGATGATGGCGGGCAGCAGCGGGAGGAAGTCTGCCAGGCTGAGATTGGGCAGGTTCATGTCGGAAGCTCAGGCGGCTACTGCCGCGGCGAGGGGACGGCCGGGGCGGCGGCCAACGGAACGGGCGCGGACGGCGCGGCGACGACCTGACGGGATGGCAGGGCCATCACCTCTACCCGAAGTCGGTCCTCCTGCAACTCGGCCCCCGGCGTGCCCACGCGGGCGCGGGCCAGGAAGCGGTCCGTGGACGGCTCCAGCCGGTCCAGGAAGGGCTGCGGCTGCAGGCCCATCACGGCGACCAGGACGATGAAGGGGAGCACCGTGAGGCCCTCGCGCAGGTTCATGTCCGTCAGGTGCTGGTTCTCCCGGTGGGTGATTCCACCGAAGAAGACCTTCTGGACCATCCAGAGCATGTAGGCGGCGCCCAGGATGACGCCCAGCGTGGCGAAGGCGCCGAACACCGCCGTCAGGTGCGGGTTGCCCGCGGCCTCGCCCAGGTCGCTCTTGAAGGTGCCCAGCAGGACCAGGAACTCACCGATGAAGCCGTTGGTGCCCGGCACCGCGATGGAGGAGAAGGTGATGATGACGAAGGCCGCGGTGAACACCGGCATCACCTTCGCGATGCCGCCGTAGTCCGCCATCAGGCGCGAGTGGCGCCGCTCGTACAGGTAGCCGAACAGGAGGAACAGCGCGCCCGTGGACACACCGTGGTTGAGCATCTGGTACGCGCTGCCCGTGGCGCCCTCGGCCGTAATCGCCAGGATGCCCAGCATGCAGTAGCCCAGGTGGCTGACCGACGAGTACGCAATCAGCTTCTTGATGTCCCGCTGCGCCAGGCACATCAGCGCGCCGTACACGATGCCGATGACGGCCAGCGTGGCCAGGAAGGGCCGCGCCTGCTGCGTGGCCACCGGGAAGAAGGGAATCGCGTAGCGCCAGAAGCCGAAGGTGCCCATCTTCAGGGTGACGCCGGCCAGAATCATGGAGCCGGCCACCGGCGCCTGCACGTGCGCGTCCGGCAACCAGGTGTGCAGCGGCCACATGGGGACCTTGACGGCGAACGCGATGGCGAACGCCGCGAACAGCCACGGACCCCAGGTGTACAGCGTGGCGGCCAGCCCGGTGAGCGAGTCACACGCGCCCGCGGGCCCCGCGGTGCACGCGCTGAGCTGACGGTTGGCGTCCAGCAGGCCGTTGTAGATGCTCGCGTAGTCGAACGAGCGGGCACCCACCGGCGCGCTGATGAAGTACACGGCGATGATGGCCACCAGCATCAGCAGCGAGCCGGCCAGCGTGTAGAGGAAGAACTTCACCGCCGCCATCTGGCGGTCCTCGGCGCCCCACACACCCACCAGGAGGTACATGGGGATGAGCATGGCCTCGAAGAAGATGTAGAAGAGCAGCACGTCCAGCGACACCAGCGCGCCCAGCATCGTCGTCTGGAGCACCAGCAGCGCCAGGTGGAACTCCTTGATGCGGAACTTGATGTACGTGGTGGACGCCAGCACCACCAGGGGCCCCAGGAAGACGGTGAGCAGCAGCAGGCTCACGGCCAGGCCGTCCACGCCAACGTGGTAGCTGGTGCCGAACAGGTCGAACCAACGCGCCCGGTACTCGAGCTGGAACTCCGGCCCGCCCGGGACGTACGTCATGTAGGCCCAGACCCCGAACACCAGGTCCACCACCATGGCGATGAACGTGATGGTGCGAATCTGACCGTGCTCGCCGGCCGGCAGCAGCGCCACCAGCGCCGCGAAAACCAGCGGCAGGAAGACGACGAGGTTGAGCAGGTGGTTGTCGAAGAAGCTCATTGCATCACCTGGATGAGGGCGTAGGCCATCCCGCCCAGCAGGGCGATGGCCATCACAGCGGCGTAGGCCTGGGCATCGCCCGACTGCACGTAGCGGAGCGCACTGCCCACGCGCGCCGTCACCCACGCCGTGCCGCGGACCGCCACGGTGTCGATGACGAGCGCGTCCACCACGCGGAAGAGGAGGAAGCTCATGAACTTCACGGGACGGATGACAATCAGCTCATAGAGCTCGTCCACGTAGAACTTGTTGAGCGCCAGGGGGCGCACCGCGCGGATGAAGGCGGGATCCGGCTGACCCACGCGCGAAGGGAAGTAGCGCAGGTAGAGGAAGGCCGCCGCGCCGCCACCCGTCAGGGCCACGGCCCAGGCCTTGAGGTAGTCCGGCACCACCTGCGGGCGGCTGGTGTCCAGCGCCACCAGCGTGCTTGCCTCCGTGATGCGCTTGGTCGCGCTGAACACCGGGCTCAGGAAGTTGTCGAGCACCGGCTGCGCCGTCATGTTGAAGAAGTCGATGCCGAACGCGTACCGCGCGGCGACCACGCTCAGGACCGCCAGCACCACCAGCGGCAGGGTCATCTGCCAGGCGCTCTCATGGGCGTGGGCCACCCGGGCCTCCTTCGAGCGGGGACCCTCGAAGGTGAGCAGGTACACGCGCGTCATGTAGAACGCGGTGGACGCCGCGATGAGCAGGCCCAGGTAGTAGACGAGGCTGGACACCCACTCCAGGCCCTGCAGGTGGTTGTGGTGCACGCCGTGCAGGATGGCGTCCTTCGAGAAGAAGCCGGACAGCGGGATGATGCCGGTGATGGCCAGGGTGGCGACCAGGAAGGTGGCCCAGGTCCAGGGCATCTCCTTGCGCAGGCCACCCAGCTTCTTGATGTCCGTCTCGTCGCCGTTGCCGTGCATCACGCTGCCGGCGCCGAGGAAGAGGCAGGCCTTGAAGAAGGCGTGCGTCATCAGGTGGAACACCGCCGCCCAGAAGATGCCCATGCCCACGCCCATGAACATGATGCCCAGCTGGGACACCGTGGAGTAGGCCAGCACCTTCTTGATGTCGTCCTGCGCGAAGGCGATGAGCGCCGCCAGAAGCGAGGTGAGCGCGCCGATGATGGCGATGGTCGCCATGGCGGTGGGGCTCAGCACCAGCAGCGCGGACATGCGGCTGAACAGGTAGACGCCGGCGGTCACCATCGTCGCGGCGTGGATGAGGGCGGAGACCGGCGTCGGGCCGGCCATGGCGTCCGGCAGCCAGACGTAGAGGGGCAGCTGCGCGCTCTTGCCCGCGGCGCCCAGGAGGAACAGCAGCATGGCCACCGTCATCACGCCGCCGAAGGTGTAGCCCTCCAGCGGGCCCGCCTCGATGGGGGTGCTCAGGTCGACCTTGTCCGCGGACCCGTCCACCAGGCCCTCGGCCATCTTCTCCAGGCCCTTGAACGTCACCGGGCCCTTCTGCTCCAGCGCGGCCGTGTAGTGCTGCGCGGTGGTGCCGGCGTTGCTGTAGTCCGCCGCGTTCGACTGCTGGGTGAAGGCGGAGACCAGCAGCACCAGCAGGAAGGTGCCGACGAGGAACGCGAAGTCACCGATGCGGTTGGTGACGAAGGCCTTGCGCCCGGCCCAGGCCTTGGCCGGGTCGTCGTACCAGAAGCCGATGAGCAGGTAGCTGGCCATGCCGACGCCCTCCCAGCCCACAAAGAGCAGGATCAGGTTGTCGGCCAGCACCAGCGTCAGCATCGCCGCGACGAACAGGTTCAGGTACGCGAAGAACCGCCAGTACGCGGCGTCGTGCTCCATGTAGCTGGTGGAGTACAGGTGGATGAGGAAGCCGACGCCGGTGATGATGAGCAGCAGGATGCCGGACAGATGGTCCACCATCAGCCCGAAGTTCACCCGGAAGTCGCCCACCGAGAACCAGGTGCCGTAGTCGTACGCGAGCGCGTAGCGCACGAAGTCCCGCTCGATGCCGAACGGGTTGGGGAAGATGGCCGCCAGCCGACCCGTCTCGGGGTTGTGGTGGCTGGTGGCCCAGAAGGCCAGCAGGCTCAGGACGAAGGAGCCCGCCACCGCCGCGCAGGCGACGAGCTGGACGTTGGCCCTGCCCATCATCTTGCCGAACACACCGGTGATGAACGCGCCCAGCAGGGGGAGCGCGATGATGAGCCAGAGCGAGGGCGCCAGGATGTCTGGCGCCACGGGTGCCGCCCGGAAGAATTCGACGAGAGTCATGACAGTGGCTCCTGGGGGGGCATCAGTGCTTCATCGTCCGGAGGTCTTCCAGCAGGACGCTGCCCCGGCTCCGGAAGACGGCGATGACGATGGCCAGACCGATGGCGGCTTCCGCCGCCGCCACCGCGATGACGAAGAAGGCGGACACGTGGCCGAGGTCGTCACCGCGCATGCGCGCGAAGGACACGAACGTGAGGTTGGCCGCGTTGAGCATCAGCTCCACGCTCATGAAGACGACCAGCGCGTTGCGCCGAACGAGCACGCCAAACATGCCCATGCAGAACAGGGCGGCGGCAAGCAGAAGATAGTAGGTGATGGGAACCATGGGCCGATTCGGGGCCTCGCGAGCGGCTGCCTGCGCCGCCATCTAGCACAGAAAAGTTGTCCGGGATGGGGCGATCAGATTCGCGACTTGGCCACGACGACTGCGCCCACCATGGCCACCAGCAGCAGCAAGCTCACAGCTTCGAAGGGGAACAGCCACTTGGTGAAGATGACCTGACCCATGGTGGCGATGGTGCCGAAGGAGGCCTGGGCTTCCGCGCTCAGCGTGGCCGGCTCGGCGGGCAGCTTCAGGAGGATGATGGCCAGGACCGCGAACAGGCCCACCGTCGCCGCGCCGCCCGCGACGCGCGCCACCGTGGGCTTGCCGCGCGTGGGCGACTCTCCCAGGTTGAGCAGCATGATGACGAACAGGAAGAGCACCATGATGGCGCCCGCGTACACGAGCACCTGCATGACGGCCACCGTGTGCGCCCACAGCAGCACGTAGATGCCGGCCATGAAGAAGAACGTGGACACCAGCGCCATGGCCGAATTGATGGGGCTGCGCGCGAAGATGACCGTTCCAGCCGACAGCAGCGTCAGGAGCGCGAACGCTCCGAAGAGGATGAGCTCGATGTTCAAGACCAGTCTCCGAACGAACCCCAGGGCTTGTCGCCGAACGGGCAGCGGTGCTCACGGATGTGGGCCTCGAACTCGTCCCGGAACCGCATGAGGAACGAGTGCGTGGGCAGCGCCGCCGCGTCGCCGAGCGCGCAGATGGTGTTGCCCAGGCCGATGGGCGGGTAGGGGGCGATCGACGACGCGACGTTGGACAGCATGTCGATGTCGCCCGGCTCGCCGCGGCCCTCTTCGATCTTGCGCAAGAGGCGCGTCTGCCAGGGCGTGCCTTCACGGCACGGCGTGCACTGGCCGCACGACTCTTCCGCGTAGAAGCGGGCCACGCGCCACAGGCTGCGCACCATGCAGGTGGCGTCGTCCATGACGATGACGCCGCCGGAGCCCGCCATGGTCTGCTTCACCTTGAGGGCCTCGAACTCCATGGCCACGTCCAGCTCGTCCGCGCCCAGCACCGGCGCTGAGGAGCCGCCCGGAATCACGGCCTTCACCTTGCGGCCCGCGGGCATGCCCCGGCCGTACTTGTCGTCGAAGATGAGCTCGGAGAGGGTGGTGAACATCGACACTTCGTACACGCCCGGCCGGTTCACCGTGCCGGAGAGGCAGACGAGCCGCGTGCCGCCCGACTTGTCGGTGCCCAGCTTCGCGTAGGCCTCCGCGCCCTGCTGGAAGATGGCGGGCACGCTGGCCAGCGTCTCCACGTTGTTCACCACCGTGGGGCAGCCGAAGAGGCCCACCACCGCGGGGAAGGGCGGCTTCAGGCGGGGCCAGCCCTTCTTGCCTTCCAGGCTCTCCAGCAGCGCCGTCTCCTCGCCGCAGATGTACGCGCCCGCGCCGCGGACCAGGTAGCAGTTCAGCTCGTAGTCCTTGCCCAGGACCTTCTTGCCGAAGATGCCCGCCTTGTAGGCCTCGTCGATGGCCGCCTGCGTGCGCTCCGCCGGGAACTTGAACTCGCCGCGCAGGTACACGTAGCAGGTGTGCACGCCCAGCGCGTACGCCGCGATGGCGATGCCCTCCAGCATCATGTGCGGGTCGTCTTCCAGGATGTAGCGGTCCTTGAAGGTGCCCGGCTCGGACTCGTCGCCGTTGACCGCCAGGTACTTGGGCTTGGGGCTGTCCTTGGGGACGAAGCTCCACTTGAGGCCCGTGGGGAAGCCGGCGCCACCGCGACCGCGGAGGTTCGACTTCTTCACCTCGTCGATGATGGCGGCGGGCTCCATCTGGAGCGCCTTCTTCAGCGCCTCGTAGCCCCCCCGCTTGCGGTAGCTGTCCAGGGTCCAGGACTGAGGCTTACCCCAGGCCGCCGAGATGATCGGTTCGATCGCCTTTGCCGTAGAGGCCATGTCGATGACGTCCTAAGCCTAAGAAGGGTGGGGGTTCAGCTCAACTTGGCGAGGATGGCATCCAGCTTCGCCTGGGTCAGGCTTTCGTGGTGATCCTCGTTGATCTGCAGGCAGGGCGCAGTACCGCACGAGGCCAGGCACTCGGTCTCTCGCAAGGTGAACTTCTCATTGGCTTCACCTGCCTTGAGGCCCAGCTTCTCCTCCAGATAGGCGAGCATCTTCTCCGCGCCCCACAGCGAGCAGGACAGGTTCGTGCAGACGTCGATGACGTACTTGCCCGGCTTCTTGAGGTGGTACATCACGTAGAAGCTGGCCACTTCCATGGCCCGCTCGGGAGTGACCTCCAGATGCTTCGCCACCAGCCGCAACCCTTCCGGGGGCAGCCATCCCTTGATTTCCTGGAGCAGACGCAGCGCTGGGAGCATGCCCGCGCTTTTCCGATCCGGGGGGTAGTGGGAGATGATCTCCGCGATTCCCGCGTCGAACTTCTTCTGCTCTTCAGAGGTGAACAGGGGCTCCGCCATGGCGGGCCGGTACGTATTGCCCCAATGGCTACGTTGTCAACATAAACCCTCGAAGCTACACTGGGTGGCCATCAGCAAATTGCCGAGCGATTTCAAGCCCTTGTTATGAACCCGGCTCCAGAGGACAAGCGCCAGCACCCCCGCGTCCCGGCCGTGCTGAGAGTGGATTACACGGACGGGCGCCAGGCCCGCGACGTGACGGAGAACCTGTCCCACGAGGGGCTGTTCGTCCAGACGGACCAGTCCTTCGTCATGGGTGACGAGGTCCGGCTCGCACTTTCTTTCCCGGGACTGCTGGATCCGGTAGAAGTCAGCGGAACCGTGGCCTGGATGCGGCCAGCGGGCCCCGATCAGCCCGCGGGCGTCGGCGTTCGCGTGGAGCGCGAGCAGGACCGGCGGAAACTGGGTGACATCTTGAGTGCGGCAGGAGCAGACAGCCACGCGTCCCACGCAGAGCACGAGGGCTATCGTGTGCTCATCGTCGAGGACAACCCGCACATCATCGAGATGTACAGCTACGTGCTGAAGAAGCTGGCCAGCGGCGAGCTGCACGGAAAGGTCCCCCTGGAGGTCCACTTCGCGCCGGACGGGCACCACGCGCTGCTGATGCTGCGCGAGGACCGCTTCAATCTGGTGATGACGGACCTCTACATGCCGGTGATGGACGGCTTCGCCCTGGTGGAGCGGATGCGCGAGGAAGAAGCGCTGCGCGCCATCCCCATCATCGCCATCTCCGCCGGCGGCAAGGAGGCGCAGGACCGCGCCATGCAACTGGGCGTGGACATCTACCTGCGCAAGCCGGTGCGTTTCGTGGAAGTCCTGGAGACGGTGAAGCAGCTCTTGCGCATCAAGTAGGGGCGCGTTTTACCGCCAGTCATCCGTTGAGCCACGGCGTGGGGACGGCATAGAGTCGCTTCCCCATGCAGAAGCCCGCCCTCAATCGCGACACCGTCAGTGGCGAGGCGCTGTTCATCCTCCGGAACCTGAGGGAGAACGGCCGTCTTGGACGCTCGAACAAGCTGGCAGACGTGAAGGCCGCGCTTGAGCCATCCGTGTCGCTCGAGTTCGACAACTACTTCTTCTTCCTGCGCAAGTTCCACTACATCGCCATGGACCGTGAGGCCCAGCTCAAGCTCACCGACCAGGGTGAGCAGGTGGCGGGTGGGGAGCTGAACGAGCGCTTCTCCCTGGAGGTCGGTGAGTTCTTCGCCGATCAGCTGGTCGCCGCCGCGGACGCGCCCCTGGAGGGGGCCGGTGGGGACGAGCCGCTGATGGTTCCTCCGCCCCCGCCGGAGCTGCTGCTGGACGAGGCCGAGGTCGACGGCGCGCCGCCCGTGCCCGCCGGCCCGCCCGCGCCGCCGCCCATGCCGCCGGTGCGCAGCTCGCGCTCGGCGATGCCCGCGCTGGACCTGGGCATGCCGTCCGCGGCCATCCCCATGCCGCCGCCGTCAGCCGAGCCCCGCCGCGAGGCCACCGTCATCGTCCAGGGGCCCTTCACCGCGTCGAACACCCCCCCCGCGCCGTCCCCCAC
>NZ_JABFNS010000147.1 GCF_013116825.1 Myxococcus xanthus | reverse complement strand
TCCCGGGCGTCCGCCCCACCCGCCCAGCAGATGCGCCTCCACCCTCTTGCCCTTGCGCCCTCGCCGCAGCACCACGGCGGTGGCGTCCACGTGCGCCAACGTCATGGGCCTCGCGGCGCCTACCACCCTCCCCCAGTCATGCACCGCCGACAGCGCCAGCGTGTACCGCCCCGGGACAGGGGGGCGGCCGAAGAGGACGTGCTGCACGTCCAGGGCCACCTCCGCCCCCGCCAGGCGAGCGCTCAACACATCCGAGGCGAAGGCCTCCGCGTACACCGGCCCCAGTGTCCCCGTCGCGATAACGCCGGCCGGGCGGTAGTCGGGGTTGACGCGGTTGCCGTAGCGCCGCACCAGGTGCCCGGACAAGAGGGAGTAGCCCTCCATCATCCCCAGCCACACCGAGTTGGGCGTGTCTCCTCCCACCATGAAAAGGCGCACCACCTGCCCCCAATCGGACAGCGTGTCCCAGTCCTCCTTCCTCACGAGGCCCGCGCCCTCTTCTCCGCCCCACAGCCGCAGCCGTACCGGTGCCCCGAGAATGAGGCGGAACGACTCCCCCTTCCCCAAGGCCACCATGGGTTCCAACTGCACGAAGCCTTCGTCGGTGCCCTCGCCCCTCCGAGGCAGCAACGCCAATGCCGCCGCGTCCATGCGCAGCAAGTTCGTCATCGGGGGTGTCGAGTCGGACGTGGTGGGCGCAGAAGCCTCCTCCTCGGGCTGAGCCTCTCCCTCCTCGCCGGAAATGGCCTCTTCCGCCCTGTGCACGGTGGCTTCAGAGTCTTCCGGGGCGACAGCCTCCTGCGCTCCTCCCACCCCGGGTAACACCAGCAGCAATACGACGGCCCAGTTCCAGCGCATGAACATCGATGTCCCCCCTGTCCTTGCCCCTGAAGGGACAAAGAGGGCAGAGGTTCCTCGCCCGGTCTGACACGGTGGGGCCTACCCCAACTCCGCAGCGACAGCCCTGAGCGCGTCAACGCTACGCCAGTTCGAATGCCCTACAGCGCAGGCGGCGAACCGCCTCGCCCGGTATCAGGCCGGGTTGAGAGAGCGCTGTGCGACACGCTGCTCACGCACGCGCGGGTCATCCGACAGCACCAGGGGCAGTGGGGGCGGTGCGCCCTTTTGCGGATGCACGGGTCGAGGACGTGGGCGACAGCGGCGAGGCCGAGTGCGCCGCGTTCGAACGTCTCGGCGATGGCGGCGCTGGGCCCTGCCTCTCGGCCAACGCCAGCAGCCTCGCCGAGGCCGCGCACAGCCTTCGGGGCAGCACCTCCCGAGGACAGACGGTGCAGGTGACCCCGCAGGTGGTTGCACCGGAAGCGGCGCACGGCCCCCTCGCCTGCGCGCCCTCGCCCGATTCAAGGGGCCCGCGCACCTGTCTGTCTCGCAGCCCATGTCCATGCAGTCCCAGCCCCGGGGCTCCGCAAATGTCTCGTCATTGCCCATTACCCAGCCGGCTCGAAACGAACCTGACCTCCATCAACCACCGGGCTCAGCAACAATGCGTCTTGGGTTTCCATACGGGACGCCTGAGCCCGCGAGCGGAGGTCGTATCGGGCAACGGGTGGACCCTCCTCCTGGTGACCGATGCGGCCTCGGGTGACTCCAGGCGAGTGTGCCGCATCCCTCCAACCTCGAGGCCCTGGATGAACCGCTCACTGCTGCTGGTCGCCGCGACGGGAGTGCTCGCCGTGGGCGCGCTCCTGCTGGGCACGCCGCCCACGCCGCCCGGACCGCCCCCTCCCGCCGTCACGGACACCAGCCACACGGTGCGGCGCCCGGAGGACCCGCCCGCCACCCGGACGCTGACGCTGGTGACGTCCAAGCCGGAGGACGGCGCCCTGCACATGACAGGCAAGCTGTCCGGCGCGTACGTGCAGACGGGGCCCAGCGAGGCCTTCGCGTGGCTGGAGCTGAAGGCGCGCCCGGCGGAGACCGGCCAGCGGGTGCCCGTCAGCCTGGCGCTGGTGCTGGACCGCTCCGGCTCCATGAACGGCCAGAAGCTGGCCGACGCCCGGCGCGCCGCCACGGAGCTGGTGCAGCGCCTGACGCCCGAGGACCGGCTGGCCTTCATCGACTACGGCACCGACGTGCGGGTGCAGCCCAGCCAGCGGATGACGGAGGAGGCGCGCGCGGAGCTGCTGACCCTCATCTCCGGGCTGCAGGATGACGGCAGCACCAACATCAGCGGCGCGCTCGACGCCGCGGCCAACGCCCTGCGGCCCCACATGCGCGAGTACCGCGTCAGCCGCGCCATCCTGCTGAGCGACGGCCAGCCCACCACGGGCCTCGTGTCCGAAGCGGGCCTGCTGGACCAGGTCCACCGGCTGCGCCGCGACGGCATCACCGTCAGCGCGCTGGGCGTGGGCCGGGACTACCAGGAGACGCTGATGCGCGGCATGGCCGAGCAGGGGGGCGGCTTCTCCGGCTTCATCGACGACTCGGCGCGGCTGGCGGAGGTCTTCTCCCGCGAGCTGGACCAGGCGACCAGCACCGTGGCGCGAATGGTGGAGCTGCGGCTGGACGTCCCGCCCGAGGTGCGGCACGTGGAGGTCATGGGCATGGCGTCCTTCCGCGAGGGCAACGTGCTGAAGGTGCCGCTGTACGACATGGCCAGCGCCCAGACGGTGCGCGTCATGGCGAAGCTGACGCTGAACACCCCTCGGACCGCCGGCGCGCTCGCACTGCTGAACGCACAGGTGCACTACGTCGACGTGGCGCGTGACCTGCCGGCGGAGACGGCGCTGCAGCTCACCGCGGAGGTGACGAGCGACCTGGACCTCGTGCGCGAGCACCTGGACAAGGAGGTGCGCGTCCACGCGACCCGGGCGTTGGGCACCCAGCACATGGTGGCCGCCGCGGAGGAGATGAAGCGCGGCAACAAGGCGAAGGCCCGTAGCCTGCTGGACAACGCCCGGACCATTTT
This sequence comes from Myxococcus xanthus, assembly GCF_013116825.1. Taxonomy (GTDB): domain Bacteria; phylum Myxococcota; class Myxococcia; order Myxococcales; family Myxococcaceae; genus Myxococcus; species Myxococcus xanthus_B. Next base: position 18,888 of record NZ_JABFNS010000147.1, on the reverse strand, counting down.
CGGCTCCTCCGCGGACGCGCTGGCCGGGGAGCTTGCGGACGTGAACCGCTCCCAGGCAGCCTTGGCGGGCGCGTCCAGCGCGGAGGAGGCGCAGGCCGAGTCGCGCAACCTCCTCAAGAAGTCCATCAAGAACTTCGGCCAGAACAATACGTACTAGCAGCAGGACGGTGAACCCATGGCCCTCTCCGTGCAGTACTTCCACCGCGAGGAGTTCGAGACCCGCACGCTTCGCGCGTTGGGAGGTGCCGCCTGCATGGGTCTGGTCGCGGGGGCCGTTCCGGACCTGCACCTGACACCGGAGTACCTCGCCATCGTGGCCGCGGCGCAGGCGTGCGTGAAGCCCACCGGGGTCCACCCCCTGGCGCTGCGCCTGGCGCTGACGGTGCTGCCCGCCCTGCCCTACTTCTTCCGGGCCCCGGAGCCGTTGCCCGTGAGCCTCGCGGGCGCGCTCGCCGCGGCGCTGGTGGCCTGGCTGGGTCATGGACGGGAGCAGCCAGGACAACCCGCCGCGGTGGCCACCAGCGCCGCCGCCGCGGGCGTGCTCGTCCCACTGGGCCTCTACGTCCAACAGGTGCTGGAGGCGCGCTTCCTGGGGAGCGACGGCCTGCTGTCGGCGCTGGTGGGCTTCCTCGTCGTGGGCCTCTTCTGGAGCATCGGCACGCTGCCGGCCCACCTCCGCGTGGAGGTGGACGCGGTGGAGGCGAGGGGCCGCCAGTTGCAGGACGCGCTCAAGGGCGACTCGCACACCCTGGCCACGCGGGCCCTGGCCCTCTATCGCCAGTGCAAGGACGTGGTGACGAAGATGCCGCCCAGCACCGGGCGCACGGAGCTGCTGGGCGTGCTGGAGAAGATGACGGGCGACAGCTTCTCACTGGCGGAGGTCCACTTCGGGCTGGAGGCGCAGCTCGGCTCCGTGGTGGCCAACGACGTGGACGCCCAGGTGCGCGAGCTGCGGGAGCGCGCCGCGGCCACGCAGGACGCGGTGGCCCGCCGGCAGTTGGAGCTGGCCGCGTCCTCGCTGGGCGAAGAGCTCAACCACCTGGACGTGCTGGCCCGCCGCAAGGAGCGGCTGCTGGCCCAGCTCCACGCGCAGGTGGCGCTGCTGGAGCGGGCCCGGGTCTCCTTCATCGGAGCGCAGGGCAGCGAGCTGGGTGCCAAGGGCGCGCAGGCCGCGGACCTGGCGCGCAAGCTGAAGCAGCTGAGGGAGCCCGCCTCCAGCGTGGGGCCCGATGACGTCGCCCCCGTGGCCGCGCCGCCCCCCACGCGCGTCGCCCCCTGAACGACGCGCTACTTCTTCCGGGACGCCCGGGTGGCGCGCTTGCGCCGCGGCGGAGGCGTGTGGCTCACCGGCGGCGCGTGCAGTTGAGCCGCGATGCGCTGCTCAATGGCCTCGCGGGTGCTGCGGGCCTGGACCAGCGCCGCCTCGATTTCCTCACGCACGCGCGCCGCCTGCTCCTCCGCCGTGGCCCGGTACTCGGACGCCGTGCGGCGCAGGGCGATGCTGCCCCGGTCTGGCCCGGCATTCCGTTCATTAGTGCGCATTGCCTTGGGAGTCGGTGTCCTGCGCCTGCGGACCTTCGTCCTGGGTGTCTGCTGTCCTTCGTGCTCCGCCATCCGCGCCTCCCGGAAAGTCATCCTGGCCTCCAGGAAAGTGGGCTGCTATCGGACGCGAAGGAAGCCCGTGCCTGGGCCGGCTTCTGGGCGGGCAGGCAACACACCGCCTGTTCATTCAGCAGGGTTGCTTCTCAGCTGCTCCAGGAAAACGCTATGGGGCGCCCTTCAGGATGCGGCAATTTCAAGGGCCCCTGGTACTGACAGCACCGCCGTAAACCCCGTGGCCGGCGGGTACGGCGCGCACACACTCCTGCTTCGTCTGCCTCCATGGGGGGCAGCGGCTCCCTGCGAGGATACCGTGGCAGTCAGCGCACCCTTTTCGTTCCTGAAGAACCGCAAGCACAACCTGGACCGGATGACGCTGGGCGACCTGGTCTACTCGTTCTTCACCTACTACGCGGTGGTGGCCTACATCATCGTGGGCATCATCAGCCTGGTCCTGGCCGTGAAGTGGTTCGAGAACCCGCTGCGCATGCTGCTGGCGATGCTCGCCGCGAGCGTGGCGTTCCCCTTCGGCTGGTACCTGGTGCACAAGCACATCCTGCACAGCCGCTTCCTCTACAAATCACCGCTCACCGCGGCGACGTGGAAGCGCATCCACTTCGACCACCACCAGGACCCGAACGACCTGCGCGTGCTCTTCGGCGCGCTGGCCAACGTGCTCCCCACCGTGGGCGGCGTGATTGCCCCCATTGGCTATCTCATCGGCGGCAAGGGGGGCGCCGCCGCCGCGCTGGGCTGGGCCATGGTGATTACGTGCTTCTATGAGTTCTGCCACTGCATCCAGCACCTGAACTACACGCCCAGGTCCCAGTTCCTGAAGGACATCAAGCGGCTGCACCTGTCGCACCACTTCCACAACGAGCAGGGCAACTACGGCATCACCAACTACTTCTGGGACCGCCTCTTCGGGACCTTCTACGAGAAGTCGGGTGACAAGCCCAAGAGCCCCACCGTCTTCAACCTGGGCTACACGGCCGAGGAGGCCCAGCGGTACCCCTGGGTGGACCGGCTCTCCGGCGGCACCCGCAGTGACGACCACCCGCGCCGCTTCTGGGAGAACCCGCCCGCCGCCCAGACGCCGCCGGAGCCCGCGACGCGACAGGAAAACTGACGGACAGGCACCCGCCCGAATCCCCAAGCCCCCTCCCTCACCCAGAGGCAGGGGGCTTTTGACGGACCGCATCTACGAAGGGCTTCGTTGACATCTACGAATCCATTCGTAATATGGCTCCAGGCAATCGAGTCACGGAAGGAAGCGTCATGAGCGAGACGAAGCTGCCGCGTCCCACGGATGGGGAGCTGGCCATCCTGCGGGTCCTCTGGGCGCGTGGCGACAGCACGGTGCGCGAGGTGCACGACGCCCTCACCCGCGAAGAGCCGGAGGGCACCGGGTACACGACGGTGCTGAAGCTGATGCAAATCATGACGGAGAAGGGGCTGGTGGAGCGTGACGAGTCCCAGCGCGCGCACGTGTACCGGCCCCGGGCCACGGAGCAGCGCACCCAGCGGCAGCTGGTGACGGACCTGGTGGACCGCGCCTTCGGTGGCTCTCCGGCGCGGCTGGCGATGCAGGCCTTGTCGTCGAAGAAGACGCGTCCCGAGGAGCTGGCGGAGCTGCGCCGGCTGCTCGACACCCTGGAAGGAGGCGAGGAATGAGCCGGCTGCTGATGGAGTCCCTGGGGTGGGCGCTGCTGCACTCGCTCTGGCAGGGCACGCTGGTGGCGCTGACGCTGGCGGTGGCGCTCGTCACCGTGGGGCGGCGCGCGGCGCATGCGCGTTACGCGCTGGCCTGCGGGGCGCTGGTGCTGGCGCTCGCGTTGCCAGTGGCCTCCGGGTGGAAGCACTTCCACGGCGCGCCCGCGCGAGCGGCGATGGACACCTCCGTTCCGCGCGCGCAGTCCCTGACCTCTGCGCTGGGAGCGCGGCGCATGGAGGAGACGGTGACGCCGGCGTCGCGGTCCGCGTGGCGAGTGGCGCCCGCCGCGGCGTCGCCCGCATGGATTGACGCGGACATGGCCGAGGACGGCGCCGCGAGCGGCTTCGAGAGCACGCTGCTCGTGGGCCTGGGCTCCTTCCTGGTCATGGCCGGCCTGCTGCTGCAACGCGCGCTGTCCCAGGTGGAAGCGCACCTGCACTGGCTGGTGTTGGCGTGGGTGGCGGGCGTGGGCCTGTGCTCGGGGCGGATGGCGGCGGAGTGGATGCGGCTGCGCCAGCTGGCGGACCGGGCCCTGCCCGCGCCCGAGGCGTGGCAGGAGCGGCTGGACGCCCTGTCGCGACGCCTGGGCCTGCGCCGCGCGGTGCGGCTGCTCCAGTCCTCCGACGTGGACGTGCCCGCCGCGGTGGGCTGGCTGTCGCCCGTGGTGCTCCTGCCCGTGTCCGCCCTGACGGGCCTTCCCGCTCGGCAACTGGAGATGGTGCTGGCCCATGAGCTGGCCCACATCCGCCGTCATGACTTCGCGGTGAACCTGGCGCAGGTGCTGGTGGAGACGCTGCTCTTCTTCCACCCGGCGGTCCGCTGGATTTCCCACGTCATCCGCGTCGAGCGGGAGCACTGCTGCGACGACGTCGCGGTGGCCGCCAGCGGCAACTCCGTCTCCTACGCCCGGGCGCTGACGGCGCTCGAGACGCTCCGCGTGCTGCCGGGAGCGCCGAGCCCCGCCATGTCCGCGCTGGGTGGCTCGTTGCCGGAGCGCGTGCGGCGGCTCATCACCCTGCCCACCTCGCGCTGCGCCTCGCGCTGGGCGGCGGGCGCCTCCGTGCTCACCCTGGTCAGCAGCCTGGCCGTGGCCGCGCCGCTGACGTCGCTCCTGCTGGGACAGACGGACGCCGCGCCGCAGCCGGACGACGAGCCCGTCCTCGTCCAGCCTCCGCCCATCCCGGCGCTCTCGCTCGCCCCGCCGGTGCCGCCCGCGCCCACACCCGTGGCACCGCCCGCGCCCCCGGCGCCTCCCGCTCCTCCGGCCAGTGTCGCGGCCGTGGCGATCCAGTCAGCCCCGGGCCCCACCCCGCCACCTGCGCCTCCGCCGCGGAGCCTGGGTTCACGCGCCCAGCGCGAGCTGGACCAACAGACGCGGGTCGGCGCGGGGCAGCAGCTCTCCGTGGCGCAGCTCATCGCGCTCAAGAACGCGGGCATCACCCCGGAGCGCGTGCAGCAACTGACGGCCATGGGCTACACGCCGACGGTCTCCAACCTCGTGAGGATGAGCCACGCCGGCATCACCCCCGACTACGTCCAGGACATGAACACGCGCTTCGGCCGGAAGCTGGAAGCGAAGGAGCTGACGCGCCTGCGGCACCTGGGCGTCACGCCCGAGTACGTCCAGTCCCTCAAGTCCGCGGGCTTCAACGTCGATGACCCGAAGGCCCTGTCCCATGCGCGCGCCGTGGGCGTGGACGAGGACTTCGTCCGGGGCGTCAAGGACGCTGGCTACGCCGGCATGTCGCTGGGGGAGCTCGCCCACCTGCGCGCCGTGGGCGTGAGCCCCGAGTACATCCGCGAGATGAACAAGCACGGCCTGTCGAAGCTCAAGGCCCGGGAGCTGATGCGGCTTCGCGCCGTGGGCGTGGACCCGGGCTGGCTCGCCAGCATTCGCAAGGCGGGCGTGCAGACGATGGATGCGAAGGAGCTCCAGCGGCTGCGCGCCACGGGCGTGGACGCCCACTTCCTGGGTGAGCTCCATGACGCAGGCCTGAAGGACCTCTCCGTCGACGAACTGGTGCGGCTGCGCACCGGCGGCGTGGACGCGGACTTCATCCGGAAGATGCGCGGCACCGGCTCGAAGTAAGCCGTCCGTCCCGCGCCCCATCACCCAACACATCTCGATTGCCCCACCCCGCTCGGCGCACGTCTCATCCGACGCGCGCCGCACGGGAGGGGTCTACCCGAAGGAGCCCACCATGCGTCTCATGTCGTCACGCCTGCCCCTCGTGGCCCTGTTGTTGATGGCCACCTCCGCCATCGCGGCCTCTTCCACCTTCGAGCCTCGCGGCACCTGGTCGGCCTCGCCCAAGAGCAGCGACCCCTCCACCCTGAACGTCCAGCTCCGCCAGGGCCCGCACCGCAACATGGGCTTCACGGAACCCCGGGCGTCCTTCCAGGGACTGTCCACCACGGACGGCGCCACCACCTTCACCCTGCCGCGCGAGGCCGGCACCTTCCGCTTCGAAGGCCAGTTCCAGGACGGCCAGGGCGCGGGCCACTACCGCTTCGATGCCAGCAACGACTTCCTCAAGAAGATGGCCACGCTGGGCTACTCGGACATCACGCCCGAGGTACAGTTCCAGCTGGCGGCGACCCACGTCACGACCGCTCGCATCCAGGCCCTGGCCGCGCTGGGCTACAAGCAGCTCAGCACGGAGGAGCTCATCCAGTCGGGCATCTTCGACGTGACGCCCGAGTACGTGCGCGGCATGTCCGACGCGGGCTACCCCGGGCTGTCGTTCAAGGAACTGGTCGAGAGCCGCATCCACCGCGTCACGCCCCAGCGCGTAAAGGAGTTCTCCGGCGTCGGCTTCGCGAAGCTGCCCTGGAATCAGCTGACGGCCATGAGCATCCACGGCGTCACGCCCGACTTCGTGAAGCAGATGCGCGAGCTGGGCTTCAAGGACCTCACCCAGGAGCAGATTCTGGCCTTCCGCATCCACGGCGTCACGCCCGAGTTCGTGAAGCAGATGCGCGAGGCGGGCTATCCCAACGTCACCCCGGACGAGCTGGTGGCCCTGCGCATCCACGGCATCGATCACGTCTTCATCCGCGACATGTCGGGGGCGGCGCCGAAGAAGAAGTGACGCCGGGCGTGGTCAACGTCCGCCGGTGAACGGCCGGTCCGCTGCCGGGATGCACGGAGCGCCACCCGGCCACATCTTCCCCGCGGGACGGTGGTGGTGGGGAGGGTCGGAATGTCGCTGCTTCGAGCCGCTTGTGCCGGGATGCTCTTCCTGGCTGCGTGTGCATCAACCAACAAGTCCGCGGCGCCAGAGCCCCGCGCCACGGCGCCGCGCGTCGAGGGGGTGGAGTACGGCTTCCACCCCCAGGACCCGGTCCGCGTCGGCTGGGGTGACCGGGGGATGATGGCCTTCCTGGAGCTGTTGCGAGGCCCCCAGGGCCAGCGCATCGCCTGGCGCCGCGTGGGTCCCTGCTGCGGCACCGGCGCGCCCACCGAGCTGGAGGTCTTCGAGGTGACGTACGACGGGCTCGCCGCTCCGGTGAGCCTCTACCTGGACCCGAACACCGCGGGCGCCGTGCACGCGCCCAACGGCTTCAACCTCCAGGGGCTCGCCTCCCGCCCGCAGGTGGAGCAGGAAGAGACGCCCCGGGTCATCGAGCTGTAGTCCGCGGCTCACTCCAGCGACGGCGCCGTGTCGCCCGGCAGGAACACCTCCCGCGCGAGCGACACCGGCAGCCCGAGCTGAAGGAGCCGGTCGTGAAAGTCCTTCAGCACCAGCGTCTTCCCGCGCGACTCCAGGTGGCGGCGGTAGTCGTCGCGCAGCTTGAAGATCTGCATGCGCCCCACGGCGTAATACAGGTACGTGGGGTCGAGCGTGCCGCGCTCCACCTCGCGCAGTGCGGGGAAGGGCTCGAAGTACGCAATCTCCGCGTACCGCTTCGCCACCGCCTCCACGGGCTCTCCGTACACGTGCAGCGCCAGCGCCGCGTACCAGCGCGCGTGCCGCTGGAGCGCGCGGCGGAGCTGCCCCAGCCGCACGACCGGGTCACCGTTACCCAGACCTTCATCCACCATCATCTGTTCGGAGTAGTGCGCCCAGCCCTCCACCAGTGACGCGGGGGTGAAGACCTTGCGCACGTCCGTGGGGATCCGCGCGCCGTAGAGCAGCTGCACGAAGTGGCCGGGCATGGCCTCGTGGACGGTGATGCCCAGCAGGCCCGCGCGGTTGAAGTACGTCAGGTGCTGGGCCTTCTGCTCGGGCGTCCAGCCGGGCTCCACGTTGGTGATGTTGTAGAAGGCCTCGGTGGCCTTCGTCTCGAAGGGGCCGGGGGTGTCCATGGACGCGAAGCCCAGCCGCGCGTAGGGCGGCGTCTCCCGCACCACGGGCAGCCGGTCCGACGGCAGCGTGAGGATGTTCCGCTCGCGCACGAAGCGCTGCAGCTCCACCAGCTGCGCCCGCGCCGACGCCACCAGCTCCTCCGCCTTCGGATGGTCCTTCACCAGCTCCGCCATCACCTGCTCGGGCGTCTTGGAGGCGTCCAGCCGGGCGGCCTCGCGCGCCACCCAGGCCTTGTAGTCGCGGATGGCGCGCTCGTTGATGTCACGGAGCGCGTCCGCGTCCAGCGTGACGTGCTCCTCCAGCGCCAGCTTCTTCTCGAAGCGCTCGCGCCCCAGGCGGAAGTCGCCGTCCGCCTTGGGCAGCAGCTCGCGCTCCAGCCACACCGCGAAGGCCTCCATCTGCCGCGCGGCCTCCTCACGCGCGGCGGAGAAGGCGGCGCGCTCGCTCAGCGGCACCTGGGCATACCCCTGCGCCGTCAGGGCCCGGGGCAGGTCCGTGCGCAGGTACGCCACGGTGCCGCGCGCGTCGCGCAGCGCGTACTCCGCCCACAGCTTCGGCACGCCGCTCAGGTTGAACTGCGCCGCGTCGAGCACGCCAGGGATGCGCGCCATCCGGGAGCGCATGGCGCGCATGCGCTCGGCCACGGGGGCGAACTCGCGTGACGACAGGCCGTCCAACCCGCTGGAGATGATGCCCACGTAGAAGCCCGGGTCGCGCTCCCAGGGGCGCACCTCCTCCAGCTCCAGCAGGTCGGCGCGCATCGCGTTCTCCAGCACGCGCACGTCCACGGCCGCGTCTCCCGACAGGCCACCGCGCGCCACCACCTGCTCCAGGCGCGTCAGCCAGCCGCGCAGCGCCTCCGCCTTGCGCTTCAACGCGCCCGAAGAGACGTCCGGCAGGTGGGCGTCATGCATGTGATAGCCGAGCCGCGTGGCCCGGGTGGGATGCGCCGCCGCATACCAATCCAGGTACTCGCGCGCGAGGACGACATAGTCGGCGTCCGCGGCGGAGACGGAAGCGGTGGGCATGGCCGTGGAAGACTCCGGCCCGGCCCCCGAGCGCGAAGCGCAGGCGGAGACACAGGCCAACAGGACGAATGCGGAGCGAATGCGCATGGCGCGTCGAGTCTCGTAATGGGACGGCGGTTCGGAAAGCGGGAAGCGCGCCCTGGGTGCTTCTTCGTCGAACAGCTCTCGCCCGGGTTGTCGGCTGAAGGTCCCCGGTCTCGTACGCCGAGGCGCCCTCGGAGGGCGACTGTCACGCAATGGCAGCCCTGGACCGACTCGCGGACGGCTTGGGTTTCGTCACATCCCAGCCAGATTGCGCGACCGCGGCACCCCACCGCAGCCAGCCACCGCAACAAGGAGTGAGTATGCGTCTTCGCGCACAGAGCCTTCCTTTGCTGTTGTCCGCCGTTACAGGCATCGCCACCCTCGGATGCGGCGTCGAAGCCCCCTCCCCGGTTCGCCAGGAGCACGGGGAGGTGGCAGCCGCCAGCCGTGAAGACACCGCGCGCCTGGGTGCGGCCTCCGGCTGGGACCTGTGCGACACGACGGCCCGGCTCGTGCGGGACATCATCCCGGGGCCGGGGCACTCCCATCCGCAGAACCTCATTCACGGCAACGAGGTCCTCCTCTTCTCCGCCACGGATGGCGTGTGGGGCCAGGAGCCCTGGATGAGCTCGGGCGTGGCTTCGGGGACGCGTCCGCTCCGGGACGTGTACTCAGGAGGCCCGGGCTCGGACGCGGGCCCCTTCCTCCAGGGAGGGACGACGACGTACTTCGCGGCGAGTGATGGAGTGCATGGCCGCGAACTCTGGAAGACGGATGGCTCCACCGCGGGCACGGAGCTGGTGAAGGACATCTCGCCGGGTGGGCTGGGCTCGGACCCGGAGCACCTGACCTTCTACGACGGCGTGCTGTACTTCACGGCGAACGATGGAGTGCATGGCCGCGAGCTGTGGCGCAGCGATGGCACGGAGGAGGGAACCTTCCTCTTGCGTGACTTCAGCACGGAGGGAGACCTGGTCTCCAGCCACTTCGAGCTGGTGGCGGGGACGAACGCCCTCTACGTCAAGGTGAACATCTTCTCACCGACCGACCGCCAGTCGAGCCGGGTGCAGCTGTACCGGACCGATGGCGCCAGCTTCGTCCGGCTGGTGGACGGAACAGAGGAGAACATGCTGGGCGACCTGACGCCGGTGGGGGACAAGCTGTTCTTCACCTGGAACTTCGATGCGCCGCAGACGCGGCTCTACGTCACCAACGGCACGTCGAGCTGGGCGCGTTACGTGTACACGTTCGTCGGCGCACCCCTGGGGCTGGTCGCCTACAAGGACAAGCTCTTCCTCAGCGCGGCGACGGGAGCCGGGGGGGTGGACTTCGAGCTGTGGCGCAGCGACGGCACGACGTCCGGCACGACGCGGGTGAAGGACATCTACCCGGGCCCGGTGCCGTCGCAGCCGACGAACCTCACGGTGGTGAAGGACCGGCTCTTCTTCGTGGCGGATGATGGGGTGCACGGCCGCGAGCTGTGGAGCAGCGACGGGACGAACGCGGGGACGCAGCTGCACGCCGACATCGCCCTGGGCGCGGCGGGCTCGGAGCCCGCGGAGCTGACGGCCGTGGAGGAGTACCTCTTCTTCAGCGCCCACACGGAGGCCGGAGGCCGGGAGGCGTGGGTGAGCGACACCCGCGAGCCGGGGGTGTTCGAGGTGCAGGGCATCGCGCCGGGGGCCATGCACTCGGACCCGAGCAACTTCGTGCGCTCGGGGTGGGACCTCTACTTCGTCGCCAGCGACAACGCCGACTACGGCCGCGAGCTGCGCGCGCTGCGCATCCGGCCCGCGGGCATGTGTGACATGAGCGGCAACGGCGGGCTCTGAGCGGTAGGCGCCAGCTCCCTTCTTCAAATCCAGGCCCGCTCCGAGAAGGCCACGACACTGGACATCGCCCCCGGCGGCCCACTACGTGCGCCGGGTATGACCATCCACTGTTCGCACCGGTCCACCTGGACTGAGCGCACCTCCGGCTGGCGGCGATGGGACCGGGAAACGGGCAGGATTGCCGGTGGGGCAGTGCTGGCGCTGGCACTGAGCTGCTCTGGCAACCTGCGGCACTCCCAGGAGACCGAGTCCTACGGGTTCATGAGCATCGACTCTGGCTATGTCTGGGCCAGGGGCCCGTGGTCCGAAGTCCAGGCATCGAGCGACCCGGACGAGGTCATTGACCAGCTCTGTCCGGCCATCATGCGCCTGGACAGGGCCACCGCCAGGGACTTCGGACAGGAGTACTGCGGCGTCATCTACTCGCGGGGGGATGGCATCTACCGCACCATGCATCCCTCACCATTGGGAGAGCCTCAGTTGCGCGGTGAGACGAAGCAGAAGTCCTGCTTCCCGGTCCGCCGCGTCGTCGACCCAGAGGCCCGGGTCACACCGATTCTCGCAGACTTCCACAGCCACCCCTGGTTCCCCTCGCCGCTGTCCCAACAGGACAAGATGGCGGCCAACCAGCTCTACTTCTTGAAGATCCAGTTTGATTCGGCCTGTCAGATCCAGAAGATCATCCCCTACCTGGACAGGCCCGATGCACCCGGCGAGGTCTACTCCCGGCGAGGGAAACGCTGGGTTCTCATTGGAATCATCAAGCCGAGCAACAAGGCCGCAGGCATCGTGCCCCCCGTTGGCGGGCTGGACTGAGCAGGAGACTTCATGACCCGGTGGCTGCCGTTCCTCGTCCTGGCACTTCCCGCGTGCGCGCTCTTCCAGCGCCCGCCACGCCCTGTCCACGCGCCACCGGAAGAAGCCGCTCGTTTCGAATTTCCCCCCACGGGCATTCCCGAAGAAGGGCTGCACAGCATTCCAGGTGACATGGCACGAGCCATCCAGCTCGCCATGGAGGATTTCTATCCCTGGGACAAGAAGGCGCCGACCCCCTCTCACCCCGGCAGGGAGTGCCTGTACCGGCGCGAGTCGTACGACGTCTACGCGGCGCCCTACCAGGAGGGCGTCGTCCTGGTCAGCATCGTCCTGTCGCCCCAGGCATGTGGTGCCCAAACCATCCCCAACGACATGGGCGCGCTCTACGCCGTCGACACGCGAGCCTGGCGCATCCTCGCCGTGCAACACTGAGCGCCTGCCCGCCCTCGGCGCTGCCGACCCCAGGGGCCAACCGGGACGGCGTTGGCCCCCTTCCCTTCCTGGCACCGGGTGCCCACATCGGAGAACTGTCGAGTGGCAGGGGGCACCAGGAGCCGGCTGGTGTCCCCTTTTTTCGCGCTCCCAGAGCGGCCGTCCGTCCTTCGAATTGTACGCCTCCGTGCATTTCTCCCCGCCTCCAGCGTCGTCTTGGGCAGAACTGTCATGCTGCTGTCCCGCTGGGGGCTGGCGCGTCTGACGCGTGCGGACGAGCCTGGGCTGGGCTAAGCGTCTGCCCGCCCGTCGGGTACCGCACAGGCCGGCGCCTGCGGCCCGCTCGCTGGAGGAGGTTTCAAGCGATGTCCGACACCGTGGTGAAGAAGAAGCGCCGTTGGCCCTACGTCCTTGGAGGAGTCTTCGCGCTCCTCGTCATCATCGTGGCCGTGGCGCTCTGGCGACTGGACGCCATCCTGCTGAAGACGGCCCGCGACCAGGCGGCCACCTATTCCCAGCTCCTGGGACGTCCCATCGAAATCGGGGACATCTCCACCAAGCTCTTCCCCACCCTTGGCGCCCAGGTGGAGAACGTCACCGTCGGCCCCGCCGAAGGGGAAGACCTGCCGCTGGCCCAGCTGGCCCTGATGGACGTCCGCGTCGCCGCGGGTCCGCTCCTGTCCTCCAGCGGCAAGGACATCCAGGTGAAGAACGCCGAGGTCTCCGGCCTCACCGTCAACCTGGTCCGCTTCGCCGACGGCACCACCAACGTGCAGCGCCTGCTCCAGCGGCTGGAAGAACAGCAGCCCAAGGAAGAGGAGGCCCCCGCTGAAGAGTCCCAGCCCATGGACCTCTCCGGCGTCCACGTGGAGCGCGCGGCCCTCACCGACGGCGCCATCCGCTTCGTGGACCGCGGCGCCGGCGCACAGGCCCGCGAGCTGGGCGTGAAGGACCTGGACATCGAGGTGAAGGACCTCCGCGTGGGCAAGCCGCTGGTGGTGAACCTGGCCGCCGCCGTGCTCGCGGACACCCAGAACCTCCAGGTGTCCCTCCACGCCGCGCCGCTGCCGGCCACGCTGGTCCCCACGCCCGAGCGCGTGACGCTGAAGGCGCAGAAAATCGACCTCGCCCCGCTGGGCCCCTTCCTGCCGCCGGACATCGGCCTGCGGGCGGGCACGCTGGACGCGGACTGGCAGGCGGACCTGGGCAGCGCCGTCCCCGGCGGCCAGGGCCCCACGAAGCTGGTGGGCATCATCAAGGCCCTGGGCCTGAGCTTCACCGGCTCCGAGGGCGGCAAGGCGCTGGACGTCGTCATGGACACCGACGTCGCGGGCGACATCACCACGGGTGACCTGGCCCTCAACAAGCTGAAGGTGGACCTGGGCCCCGCGAGCCTCACCGGCAAGGGCAGCGTGAAGGGCCTGCTCACCGATAAGCCCGCGGTGGAGGGCTTCGAGCTGACGGGCCGCAACCTGGACCCGGCCGCGCTCGCCGAGTACTACCCGCCGCTGCGCAAGCAGCTCAACGGGATGATTGCCGGCCCCATCGGCCTGGACGTGCGCGCCAGCGGCACGCAGGACGCCCAGGCCATCGACGTCAACGTGGACCTGACGCCCGTGCGGCTGCGCGTGCCGGCCCAGCTCACCAAGGACGCGGGCGGCGCGATGAAGCTCTCCGCGCGAGTCTCCGGCGCGGCGGCCACGGGCGGCGCCCTGCGCTTCGACGCGAAGGCGGACCTGGGCGGCGTCGACCTGCGGCCCGGCCTGCTGGTGGACAAGGCCCCGGGACAGCGGATGGACCTGAGCGCCGCGGGCACCTACGCGCCCGGCAAGGGCTCCGGCATGAAGGTGGACATCCCCAAGCTCACCGCGAACGTGCTCGAGGACACGATGACGGGCAGCGCGGCCTTCGCGCTCGCGGGGACGGGGAAGAAGCAGACGACGACGTTCTCCGCGGACCTCAAGAGCCAGAAGCTGGACGCGGACGCGCTGATGATGAGCGCGGAGGAAGTCCAGGCGCGCGGCGGTCCGCCGCCGGAGGAGCCGCCGTCGGATGACCCGACGCGCTTCAACGGCTTCCGGGGCGACATCCGCTTCGCGGTGGGCACGCTGCGCTACATGGAGATGAACATGACCCACGTGACGGGCGTGGTGAAGATGACCGACGACCTCATCACGGTGGAGAAGTTCTCCACGGGCGTCTACGGCGGACGCATCGTCGCGGACGGCACCACGATGCGCCTGGGCCCGCTGCCGGAGCAGCGCCCCTTCGAGGCGAAGGTGAAGGTGGAGGGCGTCGCGGTGGAGCAGGCGCTGACGCAATTCACGCCGCAGAAGGCCGTGACGGGCAAGTTCAACGGCAACGTGGACGTGAAGGGCGTGGGCTACACGCCCGACCAGCTCAAGCAGACGCTGCTCGGCGGCATCAACGGCGACCTGCTGGATGGCGAGCTGCTGGGCAAGGACCTGGTGGCCGCGGTGTCCGAGCCGCTCGCCAAGGCGCTGCCCATCGCGGCCAAGGGCCTGAAGAACGAGCAGGTGACGAAGCTGGGCGGTGACCTGCCCTTCAGCGTCCAAATCAAGGACGGCGTGGCCCAGCTCTCCAAGCCGCTGACGTGGACGCGGCCGGAGGCGGAGCTGAGCTTCGACGGCGGCATCCGGCTGGATGGCTCGCTGGACCTGACCGGCTCCGTGTCGCTGACGCCGTCCACGGTGAAGACGCTGACGCTGGGCAAGGTGACGCCGCCGGCCGCCATCCCCGTGGGCCTGAAGCTGACAGGCCCCGCGTGGAAGCCGGAGGTCACCAGCCTGGACGTGAAGCCAGCGGTGACGCAAATCGCGAAGCTGGCGGCCTCGTCGCTGGCGGGCAACCTGATTGGCGGCGAGCGCGGCCAGCAGGTCCAGGGCATCATCGAAGGCGGCGAGGACAAGCTTCGCGCCGAAGCCGAGGCCAGGCGCAAGGAGCTGGAGGCCAAGGCCGCCGAGGAGAAGGCGCGCCTGGAGGCCGAGGCCAAGAAGCGCGCCGAGGAAGAAGCGAAGAAGCGCCTGCGCGGCCTCTTCGGGAAGTAGGTGCCACGGCCCGCGCCCCCTGAAACACGCTGAAACGGCCGGGAAACAACGTGTTCACCTCGTCACCCGAGGCCTGCCCTCGGGGACGAGTGTGGCATGCGCCCTGCTAGGGCTTCCTGCCCGTTTCACGCGTCACAAGGGAGCGCGCGACATGCAGACGAGCGAGGACTTCGACCGCGGGGATTCGGTGACGCCGTCCAGCCCCGTGGTGGTGCCGGTACGCGAACACCATCGCGTCCTCATCATCGGGGGTGGCACCGCCGGAATCTCGGTGGCCGCCCGGCTGGCGCGCGCCGGGCAGAAGGGCGTCGCCGTCCTCGAGCCTTCCCAGCACCACTACTACCAACCCCTGTGGACGCTGGTGGGCGCCGGGGAGGCGCGCGTCGAGGACACCGTGCGCAACGAGTCCCGCCTCATCCCGCACGGCGTGAAGTGGGTGCGCGACGCCGCCACGGAGATTGACCCGGAGGCGAGGGAGGTCCTCACCCGCGGCGGCCTCCGCCTGGGCTACGACTTCCTCGTCGTCGCCCCTGGCATCCAGCTCGACTGGGACAAGGTCGCGGGCCTGCGCGAGGCGCTGAAGACGCCGCATGTCAGCAGCAACTACGACGTCCAGCTCGCGCCCAAGACGTGGCGCCTGCTCCAGAACTTCCAGGGGGGCACCGCGCTCTTCACCCAGCCCTCCACGCCCGTGAAGTGCGCCGGGGCCCCGCAGAAAATCATGTACCTGGCCGCGGACCACTTCCGCCGCACCGGCGTGATGGAGCGCACCAGCGTCGTCTTCGGCTCCGGCGCCAAGACCATCTTCGGCGTGAAGCCCTTCGCCTCCGTGCTGGAGGGCGTGGTGCACCGCTACGGCATCACGCCCCGCTTCCAGCACAACCTCATCGCCGTGGACGGAGAGCGGCGCGAGGCCACCTTCGAGGCCACGCGCGACGGGCAGACGGAGCGCCTCACCCTGGCCTACGACATGCTGCACGTCACCCCGCCGCAGAGCGCGCCGGACTTCATCAAGCGCAGCCCGCTGTCCTGGCGGGAGGGCCCGAATGCCGGCTGGGTGAAGGCGGACAAGTACACGCTCCAGCACCCGGACCATCCGAACGTCTTCGCGCTCGGAGATGCGTCGGACCTGCCCACCAGCCGAACGGGCGCCGCCATCCGCAAGCAGGCGCCGGTGCTGGTGGAGAACCTCCTGGCCTGCATGAAGGGCCTGCCCCTGCCGGCGCGGTATGACGGCTACGCGTCCTGCCCTCTCACCACCGGCTACGGGCGCCTGCTGCTCGCCGAGTTCGACTACGACGGCAAGCCCGCGCCCAGCATCCCCTTCATCGACACCATGCAGGAGCGGCGCGACATGTGGCTGCTGAAGAAGTACGGCCTGCCACGCCTCTACTGGGCATTCATGATGCGGGGGCTTGCGTAGGACGCCGGGGGCCGGGCTATGCACCGACGATGCCCACCTCCCACCTCGCGCTCCCCGCCCTGGATGCCCTCGCGGGCCCCGTGCTGCTCGTGGACGACGCGCGGAGGGTGACCGCGCTCACGCCCTCGCTCGAGGCCCTGCTGGGCGGCGCGCTGCGGGCAGGGACGCCGCTGGCGCAGGTCCTGGTGCGCGCGGACGGCACGGCGCCGCTGGACGCCGTCCTGGAGAACGGGCGAGAGGCCTCCGTCCGCCTGCGCGTGGGTGGGCGCTCGAAGCCCGTGCGGGTGCGCGCCGTCCCCCTGGCGCGAGGGCCCCGGACATCCGGGTGGGCCCTGCTCGTCTCGCCTGACGCGGTGGACGAGACGAGCGGTCGCGCGGAGCTGTTCCACGGCCTGTGGACCCAGGCGCCCGAGCTGCAGCGCGTCTTCCGCATCGTCGAGAAGGTGGCCCGCACCGAGTCCAGCGTGCTCGTTCGCGGGGAGTCGGGCACCGGCAAGGAGCACATCGCGCACGCGCTGCATGCGCTGTCGGCACGGGCGCGCGGGCCGTTTCGCGCCATCAACTGCGCGGCGTTGCCGCCCAACCTGCTGGAGAGCGAGCTGTTCGGCCATGTGCGCGGCGCCTTCACGGGCGCGGTGCGCGACAGCCCAGGACATTTCCGGCTCGCGGACAAGGGCTCGCTGTTCCTGGACGAGGTGGCGGAGATGCCCCTGGACCTCCAGGCGAAGATGCTGCGCGTGCTGGAGACGCGCACCGTCATCCCCGTGGGAGGCCGCCAGCCCGTGCCCGTGGACGTGCGCATCATCGCCGCCACGCACCGGCCGCTGCGGCGCGAAGTGGAGGCGGGGCGCTTCCGCGCGGACTTGATGTACCGCCTGCGTGTGGTGCCGCTCTTCCTGCCCACGCTGCGGGAGCGACGGGGCGACATCCTCCCACTCGCCCTGCGGTTCCTGGAGGAACTGCACCAGCGAGGCGCCCGCCGCGTGGAGCGCTTCTCGCCTGGCGCCCGCCGCTTGCTGGAGGAGCACCCCTGGCCCGGCAACGTGCGCGAGCTGCGCAACGTGATGGAGTACGCCTATGTCATTGGCGAAGGCCCGGTGCTCCGTGAGGCGGACCTGCCACCGGAGTTCTCCGAGCCGCGGCAGGCCGCTGCCGTGTCGCAGCCGCCTCCGGATGCCTCGCTGGAGCCGGAGCGGATCCGCGCCGCGCTCGCCCAGGCGGGCGGCAACCGCTCCGAGGCCGCGCGCCTGCTCGGCGTCAGCCGCGTGACGCTGTGGCGGCGCCTGCGCGACCTGGGCGTGGCGGCGGAACGCTGAGCGGCGCGGCGGGCGGGCGTCGGCCACGGAACACCACGAGCATGGACCTCAAACGACGTTTCACGCCTGTTTCAGGTGTGTTTCACGAGAGCACGCCGCCTTGCCCGCAGGGCCCGCTTCCGCGGAGCCGCCGACCCGTGCCCCCTCGACCCGCGTCCCGCCACCTCCATCGCCCGGCCGGTTGGCACATCACTGGCAATGACGGCCTCACACCCCCACTCCGACGGAGGCGAACGATGCTCTTCCGCCAGCTCTTCGACGCGGACACCTCGACGTATACGTACCTCCTGGCCGACGAGGCCACGGGCGCCGCCGCGCTCATCGACCCGGTGCTGGAACAGACGGAGCGCGACCTGAAGCTCCTCCGGGAGCTGGGCCTCACGTTGTCCGTGGTGCTGGAGACGCACGTCCACGCCGACCACGTCACCGGCGCGGGTGTGCTCCGCGAGCGGACAGGCGCCACCGTGGTGGCCTCCAGCCGCGGCGCGCCCTGCGTGGACCGGACGGTGAACCACGGAGACATCGTGCGCGTGGGCGGCCTCGAAGTCCGTGTCCTCGAGACGCCCGGCCACACCGACGACAGCCTGAGCTTCCTCTGTGAGCGCCGCCTCTTCACCGGAGACGCGCTGCTCATCCGAGGCACCGGAAGGACGGACTTCCAGAACGGCGACCCGGGCCAGCTCTATGACGCCATCACCCGCGTCCTCTTCACCCTTCCCGACGACACGGCGGTGTACCCCGGCCACGACTACGCCGGGCACGCCATGTCCACGGTGGGCGAGGAGAAGCAGCACAACCCCCGGCTGGCCGGACGCACGCGCGCGGACTTCATCGCCTTGATGAACGCGCTCCAGCTCCCGCCGCCCCGGAAGCTGGATGTGGCCGTCCCCGCCAACCGGGCCTGCGGACACACGCCGCCCACACCTTCCCTCCAGGCCTGAAGCCACGCGGAGCCCTCATGCATCCTCTCTTCGACAACGCCACGCCCCATCCCGCGGGATACCGCGACGTGGACGTGGGGCAGCTCGCGGCGTGTCTGCCCTCCGAGCTCACGCTGGTCGACGTGCGTGAGGCCGCCGAGCTCGACGGCATCCTGGGCCACGTCGCGGGCATCCGGCACGCCCCCCTGGCCACGGTGCCGGACGTCGTCGACACCTGGCCGCGCGACACGGACGTGGTGCTGCTCTGCCGCTCCGGGGCGCGCTCGGCGAGGGCGGCCACGGGCCTGGTCACCCTGGGCTTCACTCGAGTGATGAACCTGCGAGGTGGGATGCTCGCGTGGAACACCGCGCGGCTGCCCGTGGTGCGCCCCGTCCCCCACCCCCC
>NZ_JABFNS010000146.1 GCF_013116825.1 Myxococcus xanthus | reverse complement strand
AGAGGTGTATAAGAGACAGGGACGTCCGCCCGCACCTTCCCGCCGGGAGGTGGATCAGCGCCGCCGTGCATGACATGGCGGAGGCCCGTGCGGCCCGAGGCGCGGACCTCGCCTTGGTGAGCCCGGTGTTCGCTCCCGGTTCCAAGCCGGGAGACACACGGCCTTCCCTGGGGCCGGAGGGGTTCAGCGCCCTGGCCGCGGCGTTGCCCTGTCCCGCGCTGGCCCTGGGCGGAATCACCCCCGCGCGCGCGGTGACGCTGCCGGACGCGGCGGGCTTCGCGGTCATCTCGTCCGTCCTGGAGGCCGACGACCCGACGGCGGCGGCGCGGAGCCTGCTGGCCGCGTGCGCCGGGCGGGCTATGCTGCGTACCCCGTGAGCTCCACTCCCGCTGCCGCCGCGCTGCGCCCCCTCGCCATGGGGGAGATGATTGACCGCGCCGCCACCTTCTGGCGCACCCACCTGAAGCCCCTCTTCCTGCTGAGCTTTGGCTTCACGCTGGTGAACTACATCGCGACCAAGGCGACGTTGGTGATTGGCCAACGGGTGGCGCCACTGCTCTACATGGGTGACGCGGAGTCGCGCGCCCAGTTGGACCCGGCGGTCATGCTGCCGCAAGCGAGCATCACCATCGCGCTGTGGACGAGCCTGTTCCTGTTCCTCGTCTGGATGTACTGGCTGGCCACCCTGGCCGCGTCCCGCTACGTCCTCACCTCCCAGTTGGGAGAGCCGGTCCGCCCCGCGGATGCCCTGCGCCGGAGCTTCTCGCGGCTGGGCACGCTGACGGGGGTGTATCTGCTGTCGCTCGGCTGGTCCGCGCTGGTGACGATGGCGCTCATGCTGCCCGGGATCATCCTCGCGATCATCGGCGTCGCCGTCGGAGTGGCCTCGGGTTCCAACACCCTGGCCGTCGTCTTGGGTGTGGTCGGAGTCGGGCTCGCGAGCCTGGGCCTGCTGGCCGCGGCGCTCTGGTACATGCTGCGCTTCCTGCTGGTCCCCCCGGTGCTTGCCATGGAGGACTTGAGCGCCTGGGAGACGTTCCGGCGCTCCGGTCAACTCCTGTCGGGCCGCGTGGAGCCCGGCTTCATGGGTCGGGTGATGGTGCGGGCGATGATTCTCTTCACCGTGGTCAGCCTCATCCTCATCTCCGTCCAGCTCGTCTCCGGGTTGCCATCGTGGCTGGTGATGATGCCCTACGGCAGTCCCTTCGACCCGGGGACCATGGCCCGCACGCCGCAACTGCTGCTGGTGCCAGTGGAGCTGCTGCAGACGGTGGCACAGTCCGTCTTCACACCCATCAACTTCGTCTTCTGCGCGCTCTTCTACCTGGACATGCGCGTGCGCCGCGAAGCCCTGGACCTGGAGCACCAGCTCAACACGATGACGCCCGCCAACTGACGGCGCCCCCAGGACTCCACCGTGCCGAGCCTGCCCCTCCTCCTGCTGCTGGCCGCCCTGCCCTGCGCCGAGCGCGAGGACATCACGCTGGACCTGCGCGAGACGGCCGAACACCGCCCGGCCGGGTTCGCCGATGAAGTGAGCACGCTGTCAGCACGCCTGGGCGGAATCCCGCTGCCTCCCGCCCAGGACGGGGACACCACCCCCGAGCGCGCGGAGCAGATCGCGCGCTTCCTGAAGGAGTCCTGCGACGTCCAGGCGTTGGCGAACAGCCCCGGCGCCATCCCGCCCCCACCGACAGAACCCGAGCGGCTGGAGGCCATCCTCGACCGCCCCGAGTTCGCCCGCGCGCGCCAGCGGCACGGTGATGCGCTGAAGCGCATCATGCGGGAGGTGACGGCGTGGCTGGAGGGCCTCTTCGAATCCAGGGAAGCCCAAGGCTTCGCGGTGGCCACGCGCGCGGTGATGCTGGGGCTGGCGCTCGCGCTCATCCTGTGGGGCGTGCTCCGGCTCCGCGCGCGGCGTGGACGCAAGGCGGCGCATGTCTCCGCCTCCTCCGCGGCGAACGCGGAGCCGTTGGTCCTGGACTCTCCGGCCGAACACCTGCGAAGGGCCCAGGCGGCGCTCTCCACGGATGCGCGCGAAGCCATCCGGGAAGGGTTGTTGAGCCTGCTGTCCTCACTGGAGGAGCGGCGGCTGGCCCGGCCAGACCGTGTGCGAACGAACCGTGAGCTGGCGGCGGAGTTGCCGGGCCGCGGCGCGTCCGCGGCGCTGGTGCGAGAGGTGGAGCGGCTGATGGGCTGGTACGACCGGACCTTCTATTCGCTCGCGCCGGTGGCGCCGGAGGAAGCCGCCCGCTTCGTCACCGAGGTCGAGTCGCTGAATGGAACCCTGGCCACGGAGGGCGCACGGTGACGAACCCCCGGGCCGTCGTCTTCTTCGGAGTGCTCATCGCGCTGGCCCTGGCGGTGGGCCTGTCGACGCGCACGGACGCGCCTGACTCACCGGTGCCCACGGTGGAGAACACGGCGCCGCAGGGAGCTCGCGCGCTCTATCTGTACCTCCGCGAGGGGGGCCGCGCCGTGGACACGCTGCTGACGCCGCTCGAAGCCATTCCCCCAGACACGCGCACCGTGGTGCTCGCGGCGCCCGAAGGTCGGCCCGTGACGACGGAAGAAGTCACCGAGCTGGAACGCTTCGTCCTGGAAGGCGGGACGCTCGTGTACCTGTCGCCCCGCGAGCTGGGGAAACATCAAGCGGCGCTCGAGGGATGGCTGCGTCTGGAGTCCGGGCTGATGCTACCCGCCAGCAGCCGCGGCCTGGACTCGACGCTGTCCGACGTGGGCGGGACCACCGTGGACGTATGGCTGCCCGTGGGTCCCCTCCACGGACTCTCCCAGCTTCGAGTCTCCCAGGACCGGGGCCTGCGCATGGGCCACGATGACGCCGTGCCCATCGCCGGCATGGGCGGCGCGGTGGCCGTATGGCGCAGGGCCATGGGCAAGGGCGAGGTGTACGTGCTGGCCGGCTCGGACCTGCTGGAGAACCGGCGTCTGGAGCTGCTGGACAACCTGCGCTTCTGGGAAGCGCTGGCTGCCCGCGGGCCCCTGCTGTTCGACGAGTACCACCACCAACTCGCGCCGCCGCCCCCCTTCTCCCGTGGCATCTGGGTCTTCACGGCGCAGGTGCTGGCGGTGGGGCTGCTCTACGTCGTGTCGCGAGGCACACGCTTCGGAGCGCCGCGCCCGCTGCGCGTGGAGCGCCACCGGTCCGCGCTGGAGTACGTGCGCAGCATGGGATGGCTGATGCGCCGCGCGAAGGTGGAGAAGGAGTTGCTACCCGAGCTGGACCAGGCCCTGCGCCAGCAGATGCAGGAGCGCCTGGGCATCCCCGTGGGCCTGTCGGACGAGGACGCCGCGCGCATGATGGAACAGGACGGTGGCGTCTCCGCCACCGAGTACCTGGAGGCGAAGGCCGACCTCACGCGGACCCACGCGCAGCCCACCGTGGCGCCGGCGGACTATGCGCGGGTGGCCCGCCGCTACGCCCACCTGGAGCGGGCGCTGGCGGGCCGCGAAGCCCGCGCTTAGGCGGGCGGTACGTCAGAGCGCCTTGCCGTCGGCCATGAGCGCCGCGCCCACGTGGTGGCGAATCTCATCCACGCGCGCGTCCCAGCTCTCGCCGAAGATGCGCTCGGCGCGCTCGCGGTTCGGACCGGGTTTGTCCGCCAGACACTCGCCCACCTTGCGCACGAAGTCCGCGGTGTCCTTGGCAACCTTGCAGAGCCCCACCTTGCGGACCTCCGGCAGGTCCGTGGACACCACGGGCAGGCCAGACGCCAGGTACTCACGCACCTTGAGCGGATTGGCGTTGAGCGTCAGCTCGCTGACCTTGAACGGCATCAGCGCCACGTCGAATGCCTTGCTGTAGCCGGGCAGGTCCGCGTACGGCTTGCGGCCCAGCATGTGGATGTTCGGCTCGGCGCGCAGCGCGGAGTCGTCACAGTCCGGCGTCGTCTTGCCGATGATGACCACCGAGCCTTCCGGGTGGGCGCGGGCCGTGGCGATGATGGCCTCCTGGTCCACCCAGTCCGCCACCAGCCCGAAGAAGCCGATGAGGGGCTTGGGCAGACGCGCGATGTCCGCGGGAATCGTCGTGGCCGGATCACACGCCTTCACGAAGTGAGTGAAGTCGGTGCCATGCCGCACCAGCACCGTGCGCGGATTGACGCGGGCCTTCTTCTCACGCAGCCGCTCGGCGGAGGTGATGCAGAGGTCGGCTCGCTTGAGCAGCCGCTCCTCCAACTCCGCGATGTGGCGGCCATTGGTGTCGCTGAAGGCGGAGAACTCGTCCACACAGTGGTAGATGACGAACGCCTCGCCCAACGTGCCAGACACCGGCGCGGATGCGGGCAGGAAGCTCCAGGAGATGGGCTTCTGGAAGCCCAGCTTCTTCATCGCCCGCAGCACCTGGAGCCGCAGCAACTGCCGGTTGGCGCCGCGCACCAGCTCCGAGCCATAGAAGGGAATAGCCAGCGGCGACAGGACGTGGATGTTGGGCTCCACCTCGCGGATGCCTTCGGTGAAGCGGCCCAGCTTGTCGAAGATGCGCTTCACGTCATGCGCGTTGGCCTTCGGCGCGCGGTTGCCGATGCTGTTCACCCAGAGGATGCGGTTCTCCCGGGAGAGAATCCGCATGATGTGGACCTTTGACAGCGGGTCCCCATCCCAGTCGTTGGAGAACACCACCAGGTCACGTCCGCGCAGTGCCCTGCGCGCGAGGTCCAGCTCATCACTGCGCCGCATGTCTCGTCTCCCCCAGGCCTGAACCTTGTTCGTGTAGCGATTTCAAACCGTTGTTGGAGGACAGCTCCCCGTACAGCGAGAGCAGCTCCGGCCCCGCGTCCACCTGGGGCACATGCATGGGCCCTGCCGCCACGGCCTCGCGAATCACCCGCGCCAGCTCCCCGGCATTGCCCGCGGCGAACACGCGGGTGGGCGCGGGCCGGACGCAGACATCGCTGGCCACGCAGGGCACTCCCAGCGTCAGCGCCTCGCGCACGGAGATGGAGTCCCCGTCATGTGTGGTGGGACGCACGAAAGCGTCGCTGCGCGCGATGAGCCCCAACGCAGCGGAGTGCTCGAGCTCCCCCAGCACCTCCAGGTGGCCCGCCACGCGCGCTTCGCGGACGTCGCGGATGAACGCCTCGGATTCCAGGCCCGGACCGAAGAGCGCCAGGCCCACGTCCGGCCACGTCTGTGCCAGCTCGCGCAGCGCCCGGAACATCAGCGCGCGCCCGTAGACGGGCGATGGATGGTGCGCCATGGACAACAGCACCCGCCGCCGGGAGCGCGCGGCCTCCACTGCTGCTGGAACGAGCCCCGGCCGCACCTGCGAGGCGCAGAAGGCTGGGAGCACATCGATTTTCTCCGCGGGCACGCCGCAGCCCACCAGCGCGGACTTCACCGCGTCCGACACGGCGACCACCCGCGCGTAGCCCGCAAGCG
Source organism: Myxococcus xanthus (assembly GCF_013116825.1). Taxonomy (GTDB): domain Bacteria; phylum Myxococcota; class Myxococcia; order Myxococcales; family Myxococcaceae; genus Myxococcus; species Myxococcus xanthus_B. Next base: position 16,943 of record NZ_JABFNS010000146.1, on the reverse strand, counting down.
CCACGCGCGCGAAGTTCCGACGCGTGTCGGACGCGGCGAGGTAGTCCGGCAGCAGTCCCGAGTGGAGGGTGATGACCCGGGGAGACTTCGGCCCGGGCAGGCTACCCACCATCCCCGCCAACACCCAGGACTTCGGGTTGTTGCCACTGGTGTGGACGTGAATCGTCCACCCGGTGGCGACGTGCCGCGCGAGCCACAAGGCGAACGGCGCGGCGCCGCGAGCCGGGATGACATCCGGAGCCGGCCGGCCCCCCTTCCCGATGTCGAGCACCTTCACATCGACCCCACAGCCGCGCAGGTAGCCATGAATCTGTTGAACATGAACCGCGACGCCACCGTGCGGTGGCGGGTAATCCCCGACGAGGAGCACGCGCATCGATGTGACTCCCGCGGACTACTGGCGCAGCGTGGAAGACGGCGGCACGGATACCAGCGACACACGGGGCGGCAGCTCCCCCATCTCGCGCTGGTACGTCCCGAGCGGATCCGGGTCCTGCCGGATGACCCGCGCGGGCACCCCGGCCACCACCGCGCCCGGAGCCACGTCCTTCACCACCACCGCGTTGGCGCCAATGACGGCGAAGTCACCGATATGGATGTTGCCCAGGATCTTCGCGCCCGCGCCCACGCGCACGTAGTCACCAATGACGGGAGCGCCCTCGATGCCCGAGCGCCCACCGATGGTCACCTGCTGCGAGATGAGGCAGTTGCGTCCAATCCGCGAGGCCTTGTGGATGACCACGCCGATGCCGCCGTAACCCAGTTGTGTCCCCTCGCCGATCTCCGCGTCCTCGGGGATGTACGAACTGTGCAGATAGTAGATGGCCTTGCGCAGCACGGCTGGCAGCAGGGGCACACCCCGCTTCTTCAGCCCGCGCGCGAGCCGGTAGAACGTCATCGCGTCGACACCCATCACGCCTCCCAATCCCCTTGTTCCAACCCGCCCCAACCTAGGTACCGCCCCGCAGGGAGGGAAGTGCGCGCTACCCCGCCCTTCGGGCTCGCAGGCCCGCGAGCAGGCTGAGCGGTCGCACCCCCGTGAAGTGCAGCACCACCAGATATCCGATGAAGAACAGTGCCCCGGCCACCGCCAGAGGCAGCACGCGCCACAGGAAGCCCGTGGGCAGATGCGCCCAGGCCCCGTGGGCACCAGCCCGCAGGACGAACACCGCCGCCGCCGCCGCGCACGCCGCCAGCGTGGCCTTGCCCAACGACTGCCAGGGAATCACGTCCACCACGCCCAGCTTCCGCTCCGGCGTGGACAGCGCCGCGGGCACCCGTGCCAGCAGCATGGCCTTGCCCACCACCTCCGCCACCGCCCACGAGCCGATGCCGCCCATCAGCCCGAAGTGCTTCACCCCCAGCCACACCAGCGGCACCGTCACCGCCGCCTTCACCGCGTAGGAGGCGAAGATGGCCCGTGTCTGCCCCCGGGCGCGCAGCGTCCCGTCCATGGGGAGGATGGAGAGCACCACGCCCAGCACGCTGATGCGGAAGACGGGCACCGCGGGCAGGAACTTCTCACCAAACATCGCCCCGATGAACTCCGGCGCCGCCGAGAAGAGGAACGCCGCGAAGGGCAGGAAGAAGTAGGCCAGCTTCCCGGCCGCTTCGCGGAAGGCCTCCACGCCCTCTTCCAGGCGGCCCTCGCGCTCCAGCTCGCCCAGCCGCACCATCAGCACTTCGCTGGTGGGCGTGTACAAGAGGTCCACCACCGGCAGTTGGAAGCAGCCGACGCGATAGAGCGCATACAGCGCCGGCGCCACCGCGCCCGCCACCGCGTACAAGTGCGCGTTCTGCTGGGGAATGGCCAACAGCATCGCCGCGCCGAACGGCGCCGCGTAGGTCAGCTGCTCGCGGAAGCGCTGGCCGTCCACCCAAGGTCCGGTGGCGCCGCGCAGCGACACCACCCACGTCGCCAGGTAGCGGAGCGCCGCGAAGGCCGCCACCGCCATCATCATCCCGTAGAGCGAGGCGCCCAGGAGCGGCGGCACCACCATCACCGAGGCCCGCACCGCGTCCGATATCAGGTACACGACCGCGGACGCCTTCGTGCGGCCCTGCGAGGTGAGGGACACCTCCAGCGGGAAGCTCCCCAGCAGAAAGGCGGTGTACGCGGCCAGCGGCAGGCGGTACTCGGCCAGCGCGGGGTTGGAGAACCAGCCCGCCACATACCCGAGCAGCGCCCACACCGCTCCCGCGCCCACCAGACCCATGGCGGACATGAACAGCAGCGTCTGCCCCAGGAAGGGCCGCTTCGCGTCCGCGCGCGGCAGGAAGTAGTAGAGGCTCTGCACCACGCCGAACGGCAGGACGTAGTAGAGCGTCGTGGCGATGAGGAACAGCTGGTAGTACGTCCCGTAGTCGTCCAGGTTCAGCACCCGGGCGAGCACGAGGGGAATGGACAGCGTCAGCCCGGCGGTGAACAGCCGGGCCAACACCAAGGGGCCGGCGCGGCCGAGGAACGAGCCCCCGGACGCGGCCGACGTGGAACCTCCGCTCACGGAGCCTCCTGGAGCGTCGTGGCGGTCTCCGGACCCACCACGAGTTCGTTACTGGTCGCTGGATTGGGGCTCACCCGCACCGGGGCACTGCTCAACTGGTTTCCCACGGTGGGGGCGCTGATGAAATGGGGGCGCTTCCCCGGCACCGGGCTGCTCATGCCCAGCACCCCGAAGCAGTCATCCAACTGGCAGCCGGTGAGCGCCGACGAATAGTCGCCGAGCATGCCCAGGCTGAAGTTCTCCCACAGCACCTTGCGCTTGAGGGTGAACGGGTCACCGCCAATGCGGTTGGGCATGTCCTCCGTGGTGACGCCGGAACGGAAGCCGTTGGCCGACAGCACGCGGATGACCTCGTCCGAGTACCAGCCATTGCAATAGGCGAAGTCGCGCACGGTGATGCCCACCTCGCGCTCGATGGCGCGCTTGGACTCCAGGATTTCGCGCTCCACCACGTCCTGCGGCTCCAGCGTCAGCACCGTGTGGCCCAGCGTGTGCGCGCCGAACTCGAAGCCGTCGCGCGCCATGCGGCGCACCTCGTCCCAGTTCATGATGTCGCCCTGCTCCGGCACCAGGTCCGCGCCGCCGCCGAGCTGCTGCTCCAGCGCGTCGATGATCTCCGTCAACACGCGCGTGGGGTGCTCGCCGATGAAGTCGTCCAGCGACGCCGACACCGTCTTCTGCCCGGAGAGGATGGGCCCCAGCAGTTGCAGCGCGGGCGCGGGCAGAGAGTCGTAGAACGGCCGGAAGCGGCGCTCCTGGACACGGCGAAGCAGGTGGAACAGCCGGTCGTGATTGAAGCGCTTGTCGGTGCTGATGAACGCCGTGGGCAGATAGGTGATGGCCGGAACCCCCATCTCCTTGAGCACCGGATAGGCGTACCGATAGACGTCGCGGTAGCCGTCATCGAACGTGACGACGCACAAGTCCTTCTTCGCCACCCGGCGGCCATTCATGACGTCCACCGCGTCACCGATGGAGGCCAGCTCGAAGCCCGCCGAGTGCGCCTCCTCGAGGTGCCGGCGAAAGGTCTCCTGGGAGATGAGCAGCCCGGGAATCGAGCGCTGAAGCTCCCCGGTGAAGTCGCTCACCACGCGGTGGTAGCTCACGATGAGGATGCGCCTCCCGCCAGACTGGGAGCGCCGATACGCGGCCATTGCCCGCCGCATCCCGCTGTAGTGAATCATCCCCGCCGCCGCCGCCTTGACCGCTCTACGCAACACCTTGCCCGTCGCCATTCACGCCCTCCGCGCGGATCAGCTGAGTCCGCCTCGCATGCCCGCGCACCGTTGCAGGGGAGGTGCCAGGAGGGAGGTTGGGCACCCTGGACCGGGCAGTCGAGAGGGCCAGCCGTCCGAACGGGTCGCGTGGTGAGCAGTGGACGTTCCCCTCCGTGGAACCCCGGAGGCCCCCGGCGGGCACCTCCGACCACATGGGGAGGAAAACCTTTCCTCCCGACGGGCTCGCCCTTTCTCCGTCCAGGCCACCATCTTGGGTTTCACTGGTGGACGTTCTGGTTTCCGGATACGAACGCCCCCGCCGATGCCTCCCCTCTCCGCCGCCCCCGCGCTTGCCCTGCATGATGTCAGCAAGCGGTATGGCCGCCGGTGGGCCCTGGCGCGTCTCACGTACGCGCTCCCCGCCGGACGCTCGCTGCTGCTCACCGGCCACAACGGTTCCGGGAAGACGACCCTGCTGCGCCTGCTGGCCACCGCCCTGAGTCCCACCGCGGGCCGGGTGGAAGTGCTCGGCCGCGACGCGGTGATGGAGCGCGACGCGGTGCGCCGTGACGTGGCGCTGCTGTCGCACGCCAGCTTCCTCTATGAAGACCTCACCGCGCACCAGAACCTCACGGTGCTGGCCCGGCTTCTGGGGCTGCCCTCGCCCGCGGACGCCGCCAGCGCCGAGCTGACCCGGGTGGGGCTTGACCGCCGCTCCGACAGCCCGGTCCGCAGCTTCAGCGCCGGCATGCGCAAGCGCCTGGCGATTGCCCGCCTGTTGCTCAAGGCGCCGACAATCGCGTTGCTCGACGAGCCCTTCGGCGAGCTGGACCCCGCGGGCATCCGCGACATGGAGGCCATCATCGCGGAGCTCAAGGGCAGCGGCGTCACCGTCATCCTGGCCACCCACCTCATCGAGCAAGGCCTGACGCTGTGTGAAGAACGCCTTCACCTGCAGGAAGGCCGGGCGGTGGCGGCATGAGCACCTCGCGTCCCCGCCCCATCGGCCTCCTGACGGCGACCCTGGCGCTGCTGCGCAAGGACCTGCTCATCGAGTGGCGCACCCGCGCGCGCCTCAACGCCATCATCTTCTTCGCGCTGGCCACGCTGCTGATGTTCTCCTTCGCGCTGGGCCCCGACACGAAGCTGCTGGAGAAGAACGCCGGCGGTTACTTCTGGTTGGCCATCCTCTTCGCCAGCGTGCTCGCCCTGGGCGAGTCGTTCCGCGTCGAGTCAGAGAACGCGTGCATGGACGGCATCCGGCTGGCGCCCGCCGACGCCCGCGCCATCTTCCTGTCCAAGGCCCTGGGCAACACCCTGCTGCTGACGGCCCTGGGCGTCCTGCTGGTGCCCGTCATGGTGGCCCTGTACGGGGTGCGCATCGTCACCAGCGTGGTGGACCTGGGGCTCATCCTCTTGCTCGGCAGCCTGGCCTTGAGCGCCCCAGGAACCGTCTACGCTGCGATTTCAAGCAATGCACGGGCACGGGATGTGCTCCTGCCGTTGCTATTGTTCCCGCTGGTCATCCCCGCCCTCCTCTCCGCGGCCAAGGCGACCACGCTCGTACTTCAGGGAGACCCCATGCGTCAGTTTGACTCATGGGCGGGGCTTTTGGGCGGATTCAATCTGATTTATTGGGGCGTAGGCTTCTTGCTGTTCCCGCGGATCATCGAGGACTGACGGATGGGTAAGTTCATCAAGTGGGGCCTGCCGGCGCTGGCGCTGGTCGTTCTCGCCGCGGGGTGGTGGCTGGGACTGGCGTGGGCGCCGCCGGACCGTGAGATGGGTGACGTGCAGCGCATCATGTACGTCCACGTCCCGCTCCAGTGGGTGGCCATGGTGGCCATGGCCATCAACTTCGTGGTGGCCATCAGCTACCTCATGAAGGCGAGCTGGAAGCTGGATGCCGCCGCCGAGGCGTCCGCGGAGATTGGCCTCGTGCTGGGCACCGCGGGGATGATCACCGGCGCCATCTGGGGCCGACCGACCTGGGGCGTCTACTGGTCGTGGGATCCGCGCCTGACCTCGCAGGCCATCATGCTGGTGACGTACACCGGCTACCTGGTGCTGCGGCGCTTCGTGGAGGACCCGGAGAAGCGCGCCACGTGGAGTTCGGTGGTGGCCATCATCGGCGCCATCAACCTGCCCATCGTCTGGTTCTCCGTGCGCTGGTGGCGCAGCCTGCACCAGGTGCAGTCCACGCCGAAGACGGTGGACCCGGAGATGACGCTGGCCCTGCGCGTGTCGGCCTTCGGGATGCTGTTCCTGACCATCTGGTTCCTGATGCTGCGCTACCGCCAGGCCCTGGCCGAGCGCCAGGCGGAGGTGGCCCTCCCGGATGCGCTGCCGTCGGACCTCGCCGCCGCGGGTGGCGCCAACTCCACGAGGGTGGCCTGAACATGATGACGCTTTCCACGCAGATGCTGTGGATCCTCGCGGCGGCGCCTGGACAGGTGGGCAGCGGCCGCATCGTTGGCGGCTGGGGCTATGTCTGGGCCTGCTACGGCATTACAGTCGCCATGCTCGTACTCTACGCTGTGTCCCTGTGGGTTCGTCGGCCCAAAGCCCCCACCGACGCCAAGGAGTGAGTCGCCATGTCCCCCGTCGCTCGCAACCGTCTGATCGCCCTGGGGGCCCTGCTCGTCGCGGGGGCCGGCCTGGGATTCGTGGCCTTCGGCAACATCGGTGAGAACCTCGTCTACTACTGGAGCCCGTCGGAGATGCTGGGCCAGGGTGACAAGGCGTACTCGGCCACCATCCGCCTGGGTGGCGTGGTGGAGGCAGGCAGCATCCAGTGGAACGCCGAGCACACCACCCTGCAATTCCGCGTGGCGGATGACGTCAAGGAAGGCGCGCCCAGCGTGCTGGTGCGCGCCACGGAGACGCCGCCGCAGATGTTCCGCGACAAGATTGGCGTCGTCGTGGAAGGCACCTACGACAAGTCCGGCGTCTTCAGCTCCAACCGGCTGATGGTGAACCACTCCAACGAGTACCGCGCCCCCAAGGAGGGTGAGGATCCTCGTCAGTGGCAGGAGACGCTCTCCGACGCCACCGCCATGGGTGCGAAGTGAACGGAACCGTTGGCTACGGCCTCGTGCTCGGAGGGCTCGCGTTCGCGACCTTCGGAGCGCTCGTGGGCCTGGTGAGCGGCCTGCGTCGAAGTGACGCAGGCTTCCCGTGGGTGCTGCGCGCGGTGTGGGGCTTCGCGGCCTGCATGGTCGGCTCCAACCTGGTGATGGTCCACGCGCTCGTCACGCACGACTTCAGCGTGCGATACGTGGCGCAGGTGGGCAGCCGGGCCACGCCGCTGGTCTACACCATCGTCTCGCTGTGGAGCGCCCTGGAGGGGTCCATCCTCTTCTGGGGCCTCATCATGGGCGGCTACATCGCCGTCTTCGCCTACATCCACCGGCGCGAGCACGCGCGATACATGCAGCTGGCGCTGGGCACCATGCTGGCGGTGGGCGTCTTCTTCGCCTTCCTCATCGCGGGACCGGCCAACCCCTGGGGCGCGGTGTCCCCGGTGCCAGCGGACGGCCCCGGCCCCAACCCGCTGCTGCAGAACCACATCCTGATGGTCATCCACCCGCCCATGCTCTACCTGGGCTACGTGGGCATGACGGTGCCCTTCGGCGTCGCGGTGGCGGGCCTGCTGCGCGGCGAGATTGGCGAAGCGTGGATGGCGCCCCTGCGGCGCTGGACGCTGGTGGCGTGGCTCTTCCTGTCCATTGGCATCATCCTGGGCGCCTGGTGGGCCTATGCCGTGCTGGGCTGGGGCGGCTACTGGGCGTGGGATCCGGTGGAGAACGCGTCCTTCCTGCCCTGGCTGACGGCGACGGCGTTCATGCACTCCACCATGGTGCAGGAGCGCAAGCGGATGCTGAAGCTGTGGACGCTCAGCCTCGCGCTCGCGTCCTTCGTGCTCACCATCCTGGGCACGTTCATGACGCGCTCGGGCATCTTCAACTCGGTGCACTCGTTCACCCAGTCCGACATCGGGCCCACCTTCCTGGTGTTCCTGGGCTTCCTGCTGGTGCTGTGCGTGGGCCTGCTGGCGGTGCGCGGTCCGCTGCTGGTGCCGGAAGGCCAGCTGGCCTCGCCGCTGTCTCGCGAGGCGAGCATCCTGGTGAACAACCTGGTGTTCGTCGCCATCACCTTCACGGTGCTCCTGGGCACGCTGTACCCGCTCATCTCCGAGGCGGTCCGCGGCGTGCGCGTGAGCGTGGGCGAGCCGTACTTCAACAAGATGGCGGTGCCGGGCGGCATCGCGGTGCTCTTCCTGATGGGCGTGGGCCCGGTGCTTCCCTGGGGCAGGCCGGATCCGGCCACGCTGCGCCGGCAGTTCATCATCCCCTCCGTGGTGGGGCTGGTGGTGACGGCGGCGTGCTTCGCGGCGGGCCTGCGCGGCGTGTACCCGCTGATGACCTTCGGGCTGGCGGGCTTCGTCACCGTCATCACCATGCGGGAGTTGGTGGCGCCGGTGCGGGTGCGCATGTCCGAGCGCAAGGAAGGCTTCGTCGCCGCGCTGACCACCAGCGCGCTCAAGGCCCAGCGCCGCTTCGGCGGCTACGTGGTGCACCTGGGCATCGTGGTCATCATCGTCGCGGTGGCCGCGTCCTCCGCGTACGTGAAGCACACCTCCGGCACGCTGAAGAAGGGGCAGGTCATCGAGCTGGGCGGCTACCAGATGAAGTACCTGGGCCTGGTCAGCGGCGAGGAGCCCCACCGCACCTACGTGGCGGCGCGCATTGAAGTGACGTCCCCGGGCGGAAAGGTCTCTGAGCTGAAGCCGCGGCTCAACTACTACGAGCGCAGCACGGACCCCATTGGCACCCCCGGGGTCCGGGAGACGCCGGCCGAGGACCTCTACGTGTCGCTGATGGCCTTCTCCGAACAGGCCGGCACGGCGAGCATCAACATCTGGGTCTTCCCGCTCGTCGGGTGGATCTGGTGGAGCATCCCCCTGCTGGTGCTGGGCACTATCATCGCGCTGTGGCCGCGCCGGAAGACCGCCATGGCCATGGCGGGCGCGCCGGCGGTGGGCGCGTCCCCGCTCACGGGTGGTGACGCCGAGCGAGGGGCCGCGTGATGAGGGGCTGGCGCTACACGCTGGGCTTCGTGGCCCTCTGCGCGGGTCTGCTCTTCGTGTTGTTCAAGGGCTTCGGGCGCAACCCGCACGAAGTCCCCTTCATGATGAAGGGCAAGCCTGCCCCGGACTTCGCGCTGCGCGCGCTGGACAGCGGAGAGAAGGTGAGCCTGGCTGACCTGAAGGGCCGGCCGGTGGTCATCAACTTCTGGGCGTCGTGGTGCAGCCCGTGCCGCGTCGAACACCCCGTGCTGGAGTGGGGCGCGCGGCAATACGGCTCGCAGGCGGTGTTCCTGGGCGTGGTGTTCCAGGACACCGACGACAACGCGCGCGGCTTCCTTCAGCAGTACGGCGCCAGCTTCCCGCAGCTGGTGGATCCGCGCTCGCGGATGGCGCTGGACTACGGCGTGGCGGGCGTGCCGGAGACGTACTTCATCGACCCCAACGGCATCATCCGGGGCAAGCATGTGGGCCCTATCGACCCGCAGACGCTGGCCCTGCGCATCCAGGAGCTGTCCACGCCCTCCGCCCCCACCGAGGCCGCGCGGAAGTAGCCCCTGTCGTCCCAACGAGGTGGCGGTATGCGGTGCCTGGAGTGTGGTGAAGACTCCAATTCCCGGTTGCGGTACTGCGAGAACTGCGGGGCGACCATGCCCGAACCGCCCAAGGGAACGGGCACCCGGGTCGCGCTCCGCCCCTCGCGGCCCCAGCGCGACCTGGCGGAGCCCGCCTATGCGGCGGACATTCTCGAGGAGGCGGATGAGCACTCGCGGCCCTATGTCGTGGGTGGCGCGCCCGAGCTTCCGCCCGAGGACAAGACAGACCCGGGCCAGTCCGCCCCGGCCTACGACGGGCCGAAGTGGCTGGCGCACGTGCCGGCCCACTCGCCCACGGTGCTGGGCGTCATCGTGGTGGGCTGCGCCGTCTTCCTGTCCGCCCTGCTCTCCTCCTCTGGCGTGGGCCTCCTCGGGACGCTGCTGGCGGTGGTGAGTGGCACGGTGCTGGTCGCACGCGAGCTGCGCGCCGCGGAGCAGTCGCATGGCTTCACCGAGCGGATGCCCGCGGTGTTGATGACGCCGGAGGCCGCCGCCGCCGCCACCGCGGTGCTGGGGGCGCTGGCGCTGCGCTCACTGAGCCTGGGGGTGCTGCCGCTCCTGATGGTGGCGGGCGTGGGGCTGGTGGCCCATGACCAGTACCGCAAGGTCATCGCGGGCGAGGACGGCGTGGGCGCGTACTTCGAGCCCCGGCAGCTCCTGGCGATGCCCCAGCTGGTGGGCCTGGGTGGCGTGGCGGTGTGCCTGCTGGCGCTGTTCGCGCCGTGGGGCACGGTGAAGTTGGATCTGGGCTTGCCGGACAACGCGCCGGTGCCCCAGGGCCCGCCCGAGCTGCGCGTCATCGCCACGCAGCGGCCCACCGATGACATGCTCTACAGCTACGGTGGCGGCGTCACCCACCTGCGGGGCTGGGATTTGCCGGCGTCGGTGGTGGTGGAGCTGGCGCTGCTGGCCGTGCTCGCCCTGCTGGCGCTGCGGCCGGAGGTGGAGCGCCCGTCCTGGACGCGCTACCTGCCCGCGGGCGCGGTGGCCCTGTCGCTCGCGTTCGCGGGGCTCAACATGCGCCTGCTCCCCGGGCCCTTTGTCTTCGTCTTCGGCCTGGGCGCGGTGGGCTTCCTCGCGGTGCAGCACCTGCGCGCGGCTCGCGCCGCCGAGCCGCCCCCGCGGCAGTACGAAGAAGCCGTCGACGAGGAAGGCTGAGCCGGGTCAGCCCGCGAAGGGCACCGGCGCGACGCCGCGGACGCCCGGTGACAGCTCGAAGAGCCCACCGGCCAGCGGCTGGGCCTCGAGCTCCTCCGCGCTGAGCCCGTCCCGCCCGGTGGTGACGAACAGCCGGTCCAACGCGTCCCCGGCGAAGGCGACACTGGTCGTCTTCGTCACGGGCAGCCGGTACTCGGCCAGCCACGCGCCGTCCGGAGAGAAGCGGCGCACGCAGCCCCCTCCGTAGAAGGCAATCCACAACCCGCCCTCCGCGTCGGCCGTCATTCCGTCAGGGAAGCCGTGCGCCTCCTCGAAGTGGAGGAACTCCCTGCGTTCGCCAGGCACCCCATCCGGGCTCAGGTCGAAGGCGTAGGTGACGCGCCGGGGCGAGTCGTTCACATAGAGGGTCCGCCCATCAGGGCTGAAGGCGGGGCCGTTCGTCACGGTGTAGCCCTCATCGATTCGGGCGAGCTGCCCCTGCGCGTCGAACCGGTAGAGCCCGCCGGTGGGCGCCTTCTCGCGGTCATCCATGGTGCCCACCCAGAAGCGGCCCTGCGAGTCCACCTTCCCGTCATTGCAGCGGTTGTGGGGGTGCTCAGGCTCCGGGTCCAACAGCCGCTCCAGGCGCGCGCTCCGGGGCTCGTAGAAGGCCAGGCCCCGCTCCGTCCCCGCGATGAAGCCTCCACTCCGGCGGGGCGCGAGCGAGGCGATACGCAAAGGGGTGTCCCAGCTCGCCTGCGCACCGCTCTGGAGCTCCAGCCGGTGCACCTTGCGGCCCGGGATGTCGAGCCAGTAGAGCGCGCCCTCGGTGGCCATCCAGAAGGGGCCCTCGCCGAGCACCGCTCGTGCGGGCCAGACGCACCTGGCTTCGTCGTGCATGGCAACATCCGTGGTGCGCATGCGTGGCTCCTCCAAGAAAGCGAGACTCAACGTCCGTGGCCAAAATAGGCACACCGCACGCGCCGGGCATGCACGCGGCGGCGGACATGGCCTCGTCACGCAGCGATCACTCCGGCTCGCCCGGCTGGCCATGCATGCGTCCTCTGACTGACCCACCAGGTTGAGCTCCGTTAACCCGACGCACAGAACAGGGTTATCCCAGAACTTCCGGCGATAGCGGGCACTCCGGGTTCCCGTACCTTGGGCAGGCCTTCAACGATGCACAGACACCATCGCGAATCCAGGCACGGGGGGAGCGCGGCATGGTCAGTCCGAGGACGGCACCAATCCGGACAGGAAACACCAGTACCTTCATCTTGAAGCAGCGACGGCTGCACCTGGTCCTGCTGGATCCACAGGAAGCGCCCTACGCGGATACGGAATACGTGCTCACGGTCGGCCGCACCGAACACTGCGGCAGGACGGCGGCGGATGGCTCACTGAGCCACGACGTCCCGGGCCTCGCCGCGGGTGAGTTGCTGGTGAAGATCTCCAAGCCGCCAGCACCACCGCCCCGCCGGAGCGCGCCTCCCTCCGCCGCCAAGAGCGCGCCACCGCCCTACCCACCCGCCGTCACCGATGAGGACTTTCCGGACGCCACGCCCGGCGCCGCGTCCGAGCCGGTGACGCTCCGCTGGGCGCTGCAGCTCCAGTCGCTCCCGGGATTCGAGTCCGACGCCCTCCGGGCCGCGCAGGAGCGGTTGCACAACCTGGGCTACGCCATTGCAGGTGAGCGCGGGTCGCCCGGAGCCTCGACGAAGTCCGCCGTGCGAGCGTTCCAACGCCGCCATGGCCTGCCGGAAACGGGACAGCTCGCGGACATCTCCCGCGAACTCATCCGCCTGCACGACGCCTGAGGCCTCCACCCATGGCACGCATCTCAATGACGGCCAGTGTCGCCCTCGCTGCGCCCGGAGGACGCAACCGCAACCGCCTCCGTCCCGCCAGCCATGGCGTCGCGGACTTCCGGCTCCGCAGCCCTGGAGGTCCCCAATCCCGCTGCCACCGCCCCGTGCCCTTCCCCGCGCTAACAGGGGGTGATGACGGCTTCCACTTCGCGCCCGAAGTCGAGCCGGTGGAGTTGACGTGGCACCTGCTCAATCCAGGCGGGCTGGTGCGCGCGGGAAAGCTGGAGCTCTTCACGCGCTACCGCAAGGCGCCGCTGTGGTCGCGGGAGCTGAGCCGCGAGGAGCTCCTCCAAGGCGAGCACCGGTGGGCATGGGATGGCCGCGTGCCTGAGTCGGAGACCTTCCCGGATGGCGTCGTCACGGTGGAGCACTCGCCGTACAAGCTGAAGCTGACGCTCCAAGGCAGTGGACTGGCGCAGGCGCCCGTGGCGTGGACGTTCTTCCACGTCCTGGTGGCGGGCGTCGACCTGGAGTTGGGTGAGCCTCGGGTGCTCTCGCGACCACGCGACCGTGAGCTGACCCAGTCCTTGAGGCGGCTCCCCGCCCCCGGCGAGAAGGCCGAAATCCGGCTGGTCGGGAACGTCTTCAAGACAAAGCCATCGGAGATGTCTGATGACACGGACCACCAACTGCACCGCAAGCACTGGGGTAACGGACCGGAGCTTCCGCTGTTCGCCCGAGCCTGGCTGAAGGACTCGCGCGGCAACCGGGTCGATGCGCCGAAGGCCCTGGGCCGCGTGCGCTTCCTCTGGGACTGGGAGGACGAGACAGAGGCCATCGAACACCATGCCCCCACGGCCCGGGCCTTCCTCAAACATGCGCTGGACCGTCACTGTTCGACATCACAACCCAAGGGCGACAATGCGCACCGGGACGTGGGCGGCAAGCGCGGTGCGCCGTCGTTGGCGGTGTTTCCCAGGCAGGCCGGCTACAGGCCCCAGGCCGAGCCCCGTGACGGCGTCTTCCCCTTCCGCGTCACGCCCTGCAACAAGCGCGGTTGGGCGGCCTACAGCCAGGCATGGACCACAGGGGCTTTCGCGGGACGCACGGGCGTGGTGTTCCAGCCCTCCAGCATCGCGGGAGACGCCTGGCGAGTCACCGTGCAGCTTGCCTATGACCGCCGCAGGGATGGCGGCGTGGTGCTGGATGTGGACGATGATGGACCGCTGCCCGCCGCCGTGCACGCCGCCACCGGCATCTTCGAGTCCTGGCGCGAGGTCCACATCTCCCGCCTCTTATGCAAGGACACGGGCGCCTCCGGATTCTCGCTCCCCACCGTGCAGGGCCATTTCAAGCGGGCCTTTCTGCACCTGGAGGACCGCACGGGTGGCGTCTCGGGATGGTGCGCTCGGGAATACAACGCGAGCATCGCCGCGGCCGTGGCGGCGTCCCGGCATTGGGAGCTCCGGGCGGCCATCGACCCCGCGGTGGACCAGTTCGCCGCAGGCGGCCACGCGCTCACCTTCCGCACCCACGAAGAGTTCCTGGCCGAGGTGAAGCGCGTGAAGCACTGCGGCGATGCGGACCTCGCCCGGTGGCTGGCGCCCACGCGAGAGCGCAGGCTGTCCCTGCTGGAGGCTCGCGAGTACCACCGGCAGTGCAAGGACTGGGCAAAGGCACTGCTCACCCGAGCGCTGGACTCGGCGCTGGGGACGGCCGCGGGCATCGCGCTCTTCCAGTTCTCCGGGCTCTACAACCTGGAGACGACGTTCGGCGGCATTCGCGTGAACGGTTTCGCGTCGGAGTTCCCCTCACGCAAGCGGGACCGCTGCGCCGTCATCCAATGTGCCGCGCCGGGCAACTATCAAAACAGCCTCAACTCGCTGGAACAGACGCTGGCGCATGAAATCGGGCACCAGCTCTTCCTGCCACATGCCCCCTTCCCCACGGATCGCGAGATTGGTGGCGCCCAGGCGAAGCGCCACGACGTCGACGGGAAGGACTGCCTGATGGGCTACGACTTCACGACGGAGCGGCGCTTCTGTGGGCTCTGTCTCCTGCGCCTGCGGGGATGGAACACCCACGCCCTGGACCGCGACGGTGCCCGGAACGCGCGGCCATGAGCGCCTCCGTCCTCTCCGGGCCGTGGCTGCTCGTGCTGACCCTGTCGGCGGCGAACCCCGTCCCCACGCCGTCCCAGGTCAAGACGGCACCGTCCCCACCCTCTGGAGGTGTGCCCATGCGCATCCAACTCAGATTGTCCAAGGCGCAGCTCGTCACCTCAGAAGACATGGACGTGCGCATCGCCCTGTCCAACGAGAGCGCCACGCCCTTGGAGTTTCCCGACCCCTTCCGGCACTCGGACCAATCCCTGACGTATACCGTCACGGGCCCCGAGTACCCCAAGGGACATGCTGTCAATCACTACACTGTCATCGAGCGTGAGGGCACGCAGCCGCTCGGTGGCGTCGTCGCGCCCCAGGTCCGCCTGGGCTCGGGACGCGTGCTCGAGTCCGTCGTACCGCTCCAGGAATGGGCGCCCATCCGCCAGCCCGGCCGTTACCGGCTGACCGCGAGACTTCAAGCCGCGGGTATCGACACGGTGTCCACGCCGGTCGAATTCGACGTCGTGACAGGACGGCCAGGCTCCGCGTCGGCGGGAATGATGATTGGAGGCGGGCCGTACTCCGGGGTTGGCACCGTGTGGCTCCAGCACCTGGAGGAGCAGACCCTCCTGATGCAGGCCGTCTTCGTGGACGAGACGGACGAGGCCGGGCGCGGCGTCTCACGGCGGACCTCGAAGGTGCTGGGAGCGGTGGCGCCAGACGCTTCCGACGCGCTGGCGCCGTGGACGAACGATGCGCCGGGTGGTGAGGCCGTGAGCTGGATCCTATGGCGCCGGGGCGCGTCGATTCTCGCCCTGGCTCCGCCCGCGACGCCCTCAGCGCCCTTCCGGTTTGACCTGGAGGCGCCGCCCGAGAGGCTCATCCGTCCGCCCCTGGAGACACATGCCGGAGAGCTCTTCGTCCCCATCGTGGAGGCTGGGGGAAGAGGGCTCCGACTCCTGCGATTTCAGTCGAGCATGGATGCCTCCCAAGTCACTCCCGGAAAGGAAGTGGGGCGCGTGAGGCTCCCATCCGTGCCCCTGAGCGCTCGCGCCACGCTGCAGCCCGGGTCCGTGGGAAATGGCATCAGCATCGTGCTCGTGAGCGAGGCCGCGGGAGGGCTGGAAGTCCAGCACGTGCGAGCCACGGGCGCCGGCCGCCTGAGCCGAGTGGCGAGCACGCTCCTCCGAGGTCTGAGCGCGCTTCCTGATTCCGAGTTGGGCGTCTGGATTGATGACGCGGGCCACGTCCATGCGGCCCTGGTGGCGGCGTCGCAGAAGAACCCTCGACAGCCCATGCTGGCGGAAGTCCGCTTCCGTTCCGACGGAAGGCTCGTGGCGCCTCCACGCATGACGCCGCTGCCCGAGCTCCCCACGAGTGCACGCGCCGCGGTGGCGCGACACTGTCATCTCCCCCACTCCGACAGAGCAGGCGAAGTGCGCTGGGCCATTCTCCTGGAAGACGGGAGGTTGATGCATTCGGGGCAACGAGGTCCCCCCTCGTCACCGAAGCAGCCTGTGGCGATCCCACTGGAGTTGGTTGAAATGCTCCAGGGCACGTTCATCCTCACCACGGACCCCATTCGGGGCCCTGAGTTTGAATGGCTTTAGCCTCCAGGGCGATTCCCGCACATGCCCGAAGTGGCAGCCACGATTGCATCTCCTGACGTTTTCAACGCAAAACGTCTGCTGTGAGCGTTTGCCTCACCAGCGCGCTTCGACCGGTGAGTCCCCCCGGTACTTTTGGAACTGAAGCGACGAGCCCCGCTTCGCCGTAACGCAACGGCGGCACCCGGGAAGGAGTCACGTGCCGTGAATGCACCAGAATCCTCACCGGCTGGGCTACAGCATGTAATGCTCGACCCGCGAATGCGCTGGCGCATTGTCCGCGGCGTAAGGAGGATCACTTGGCCACCAGCGCAATCTGCGCACGAGAGAGCGCCAGCCAGCTCTTCAGCGAAAGCCCGTGGACTCGCCGGTGCATTGAGGGCGCCACATCAACGCCCGCGCACCTCCACCAACCCTTGCGAACTACCAGCGCCCACTCGAGCCACCGCCCGACGAACGCCCGCCGCTCGAAGAGCTGCTCCGGCTGGATGAGCTCGACGACGAGGACCGCGTGAGCTTTGGCGTCGAGTGACGGGAAGTCGCGGTGTGGTGACAGTGCGTGCAACGCACCGTGACCTCGATTTCTCCGCCAGAGGAGTACGTCGCGCTGCGAATCGTCCGGTTCGTCTTGTTCGCGGTCACATAACGGCACTTCTTGCACCGGACATGACGCGTGAAGAGCGTTCCATAGCGCTCCACCACCGCGTCCTGGCATGGCTCGCACCACCACACGTCGTAATCCACCGAGCCCAACTGTTCTTCACGAACCTGCCCCGGCATCAGGTGGGCATCGTCGGCATCCTCATCGAGCCGCGCTCTCGGGTTGCTGCACTTCTGGCACCGGCGCGGCCTGCGACGAAGCAGCGCCCGGCCCGCAACCCCC
>NZ_JABFNS010000145.1 GCF_013116825.1 Myxococcus xanthus | reverse complement strand
TCGCCCTCTTGCCAGGCTGCGATGACACGCTCGCGCAGGTCGAGCGAATGCGTACCGGACATAGCAGGCGATACCTCCTCACTCCGTCAACACCCTCCGCCTGCTCCCTTCATCCGCACCCCGCTATCAGTCGAGGCCCGGTGACGACACGAGCGCGTCGAGCTGCTCCATCGTCTCGCGCAAGCCGTGCTCCATGCCGGACGCGAGGACGGCCTCCCGTACTTCCTTGGATGGATACAGTTCGCGGGAGACCATGTGTGTCTTTCCGTCGCGCTCGTCGAAGGTGACGGTGATGGTGACCGAACCGGCGTCCGCCATCGGTTCGAAGACCTGCGTGTACACGAGCCGCGAGGGAGGAGTGATTTCAGCGTACTGGCCGGAGAAGGCCACCTCCCCGCCGTCCGGATTGCGCAGCACGTAACGGTAGCCGCCGCCAACGCGCACGTCCGCCTCGCAGCTCGCCATGGTGACGCCGAGGGCCTTCGGCGCCCACCAGCGCTTCACCAGGTCCGCGCGAGTCCACGCGTCGAACACGATGCGCGCGGGCGCATTGAACTTGCGAGAAATGACGATGGTGCGGTCCGACTCCAACTCCACTGACGTAAGGCTCATCACTTCATCCCTTCTTCTTGCGAGCATGTCGCTGCGCTGCTTCCAGGTCCTGCGTCTTGAGTTCTTCGATGAGCGAGTCCAGCTGTTCCAGCCGCTGGTCCCAGATGTCGCGGTAGCGCTCCAACCACGCGTTCAGTTCGCGCAGCGGCTCGGGCCGCAGGCCATAGAGACGCTGCTGGGCGCGCGCCTCCACGTCCACCAGCCGGGCCTCCTTCAGCACGCGCAGGTGCTTCGACACTTGCGGCTGGTTCAGGTTCAGCGCTTCTCCGATGGCACCCACCGAGCGAGCGCCCCCCAGCAGGTATTCCACGATGCGAAAGCGGTTCGGGTCGGCGAGCGCCGTGAAGGTCTCAATCACGAGGTCGTATATTCCCTGTTGGGTATATTCCCGTCAAGGAATATTGGATGCGCAGGCCGCGTCGAAAGTTGGAACCGCGGCCCATGTGTTCCCGAGGAGCGGCCGCGTACTCAGCGCGTGTCGCCGCCGTCGCTCAGCAAGGTCGTGCCTGTCATCAGCTCGCGGTCATCTGACAGCGGCCCAGGCGCGTGGCCTGGGCCGCGAGCTCGGCGAACGCCGCATCGCGCTCATGCTCACGCGGCGTCGGCCGGCCAGCGAGGCGGAGCGCGGCGCCGGTGGATGGGGCCGCGCTCCCATGGAGTACCGCACTGAGGCCCTGGCCGCTCGTTCTTGAGGAGGGCGGCAGGTGCTGCGAGGCGTTACCCGGCTCGCAGCGGGTTCAGGCGTCACTCTTTCCGCTGCCTCCTCCTGGCTCGCGAACGCGAGAGGGCGATGAGTCCGCCGGCCACCGCGAGAAACAACTGCCCCGTACCCGTGCCCGCACATCCCCCGCAACCACCGCTCTCGCCATTCACCTGCCCGTCACCACGGGCCCCCTCGGGGGGCGTCTCCACGATGCCCGGCTGCGGGGCCCCGGGCAGGATGCGGAAGGGCGCGCTGATGCCCGACACCGTTTCATCCTCGGCGCTGGCGACGCGCAGCAGCGCCTCCCGGCTCGGCGCGTCTGGCACGCGCCAGATGAGGTGCCCCGTGTTCTCCACCGAGGTGGCTATCGGCACCCAGCTCGCGCTCGTCTCCGTGGAGTACGCCACGTCCAGCGTCCGCACCTCGCCGAGCGTGGACCACTTCACCTCCACGTCCTGGCCCACGACGAAGTCCTCTCCACCGGCCGGTGCGTCCAGGACCAGGCGCGCCGCGGGCGCCGTCGCATCCGCCAGCCCGAAGTCGTCCACCAGCGCCCAGCCCACCCCTTCCAGGGCGACGCCCACGCTCAGTTCGAACGCGTCGGCCGGCAGTGCGATGGGCAGCTCCCATGACGCCTCCGTCCAAGTCTCCGTGGGTGGCAGGCTCGGGCCGCGGTTCCACACCTTCCACGTCCCATCCGCCCCCTTCACGGCCGCCTCCAGGTGCAGCGGCGTACTGGCGCGGTACCAGACGCTCACCCGCGAACCGCTCCCTGGCGTCACGGCCGGTGCACAGGTGCCGTCGTCGCGCAGCACCTGGAGCGAGGCGGCGCCCCCGGAGGCTTCCACGCGCTCGAGCCGGTAGGACCAGGCGCCGCTGTGCGCCTCGGTTGAGCGCTCGGCGCGCACGGCGCCACCGTGGACGGGGCCCAGCTGCCAGCAGTCGGGCACGCCGTCGCCGTTCTCGTCGTCCTCGAGCGAGGGGTTCTTCAGCGTGGCCGTGGGGGGCAGGGGCACGGGGTGCACCGCGGGCCGCGTCGCACCGCCCAGGATGTCCTGCATCGTGCGCACCTCTGTCCCCATCGGTGCCCGCTGCGAGAGCCAGCCCATGAACTCCCGGAGGACGTCGGGCTTCACGCAATACGTGCGCCCGGTGCAGTTCGGATCCACCAAGTGGAAGACGACGATCACCCAGCCCCCTCCCGCGGCCTCCGCCGTGGTGACCCACGCCTGCATCTGCTCCAGCCGGTCGTGGCGCGTCACCGTCGAGGCCGTGCGGATTTCGTAGGGGTTGCGCGGAGGGATTGTCTCGGCCGTGGGGCAGGAGCCACAGGTATCCACCAGGCCCCGCACGTCGCGCGCGGCGTTGTATCCGCACGCCGCTGCCGTCTGGTTCACCTCCACATCATTCGAACCGAAGGGGAAGGCGAGGGCGGTGGGGGAGAAGCCCCAGCTGAGCAGTCGCAGGCGGTCCTCGCAAATCTCCCGCCGTTGGTTCTTGCGTGTCAGCGACACCAGATCCATGTGTTGCAGCGTGTGTCCCCCGATGTCGTGTCCGGCCGCGGCCATGCGGCGCAGGTCATCGAGGTTCAAGTATCCCTTCTGGCCGACTCGCCCGCTGATGATGAAGAAGGTCGCCTTCAGCCCCGAAGCCGAAAGCATATCCAGCACCTGGCGCTGCTCCTCGACTCCGTCGTCGAAGGCCAGCGTGACGACCGTCCGCGCCCCTGGCGCCTCGGCCCACGCCCCTCCGCTCCACACTCCCAGCACCATTGCGAGGAGGCAGGTGCCCGCCCGCGCGTTGAGCCTTGCTCGCATGTTCCCCCCAGTCCCAGGCCACGACGCACCTCTTCGCGATGGCCCCCCTGCGCCCCGTCCCCTCACGTTTTGAGGCTGGGCGGACCCAGGCGCAACCGGAGTGCTCCCTCGCGGACGAGGGGGATGGCGACAGCAGCGCTGCCTCACACCCTCGCGTCGCAGCTGGAGGCAGGCAGGGGGGCACGCAAGGGGCGGCTGGAGAGCGAGCCCTCGAGAGCGGAACCGCCGAGGTGCGCGAGCGGCAGAGCAGGCGAACGCGGGAAGGCGCGGGAGCAGCTGCAGGTGTCTGCCGCGAGGCTGCCGCGCCCGCCGCGTCGGGCTCCCGCGAAGGGCGTTGCCGGTGTCCGTCCGGAGTACGCGTCGGCACGGGCCGTATGGCGTTCCAGTCGAATCAGAAGCGAGCGAGGAAGGCGTCGTAGCCGCCGGCGTTGCTGTTGCCGCCGAGACTTCCGAAGGTGGTGCCGGCCACGTAGGCGTTGCCGGAGGCATCCACGGCCACGCCGCGCGCGATGTCCTGGAACGGAGTGCTCAGGGTGCGGGTGCCCAACCTGGTGCCAAGCGCGTCGTAGCGGGTGAGGAAGGCGTCGACGGAGCCAGTGGACGGGTTGCCATCGAGCGCGTCGGAGGTGGAGCCGACGAGTTGCACGACGTTGTTCGCGGTGACGGAGACGCCGAACGCGGAGTCGGTCTGCGCGCCACCGAGCATGCGGCTCCACTGGCGGTTTCCGGCGCTGTCGTAGCGGGCGAGTAGCACGTCGACAGTGCCGTTGTTGGCGTTGCCGTCGAGGCTGCCGAACGTCTCGCCAGCGAGGTAGACGCCGCCGTCGGGGCCCACGGCGACGCTCTTGGCGTCATCGAGCTCGCCCGCGTCGATTTGCCGGACCCACTGCTGGGCGCCGAGGATGTTGAGCTTGAGCAGGAAGATGTCGGTGCTCACCGGCGTGGTGGCGCCGTCGAGGCTGCCGTAGGTGTTGCCGACGACGTAGACCTCGTGGGTGGGCGTGACGGCGACGCCGCGCGCGATGTCGCTCACGGAGGTGCCGTACTGCTGGAGCCAGTACGGGTTGCCCGCCGTGTCGTAGAGGGCGACGACGATGTCGTAGTTGTTGGGGTTGCCGCCGTTGGCGAAGCTGCCGCCAGTGTAGCCGGTGAAGAAGAGCTTGTCGGGCGCGCTGATGGCGAGGCCGGTGGCGAAGTCGTCCATCTGCGTGCCGTTCTGGCGCAGCCACTGACGGTTGCCGGCGGCGTCGTACTTGGCGATGAAGTAATCGACGCCGCCCGCGTTGGTGTAGAAGTCGAGGCTGCCGAAGGTGGTGCCGGCCACGTACACGTTGCCGGCCTCGTCGGTGGCCACCGCGGTGGCGCGGTCATTCCGCGCGGTGCCGAACTGGCGAACCCACTGGAGGTTGCCGGCGGGGTCATACCGGGCGATGAAGGCGTCCTGGCCGCCGGCTTGCGGGTCGGCACCGAGCTGGCTGGTCGTCTGGCCTGCCACGTAGACGCTCGTACCCGAGACGGCGACGGCGTGGGCCTGCTCGTCGTGGTGGGCGCCGAGCTGGCGCACCCAGGACGGAGGTGGGACCTGTGCCTCGGCGATGGAAGGCGCACCCGAGGCGAAGACCATGCCGGCGAGCCCGAACATGCTCAAGAGAGGGTGTTTCATCACGAACTCCATTTCTCAGTGGGAGAACTGAGCCGTGGCGCCGGGAGGACGCCTGTCGTCCGCTCCGGGGGGAGCAGTCTGTCACCACGGCAGCTCTGCAAGACCACGAGATACGGGCGCGCGGAAGATGGGTAACGAAAGACACGCAAGAGACAGTGTCTGACCCGGGGCTGAGGTGTCATGGACCCTGGAGTCACCCCTCCGGCAAATCAGACAGCTCAGGGAGGGTCGCGTTGGCAGTACGGAACTCGCGGGGTGACTTCATCTTCAGCCCGCGGAGCGGGTGGCAGGCGGGCCTCGCCGCGACAATCGTGGCCAGCTCGGCCTGGGCGCATCGCCACGCCTGATGCGCCTTCCCGGCGTCGCGGCTCATGGGGACGCCGGAGGCAGGTCTCCCTCTTGAGCGCACCGGGCGGGGGGAGGTGGACCGCGGGCCTGGAGGCCCGCGGTCCTTCGCCGCGGCTCGCTAGTCCTTCGTGCAGACGACGTCGTCGACCTGGAGGTGGTCGCGGTCGGCTTCACTGCGGCTCGGATAGAAGAACAGGCGCCAGTCACGCACGTTGCCCGTGATGCGGAAGAACACCGGCTTCCACTCGTCGCTGTCGACGGTGAGGAAGTCGGTGGCCGGGCTCCAGCCAGCGCTCGAGTAGCTGCGATGCCGGATGGTGCCGTGGCCCCGCACCCGGTACGAGCAGGAGTAGTTGCCGCTCGGGATGTTGAACTTCTCGAGCGTGAAGCGCTCGGCGACCTGGATGGGGACCACGAACTGCAGCGCCGACGAACCGCCATGCACCGCCGCCGTGTAGCGCACGAGTCGCGACGGCCTGATCTCCGTGCCCGGGTCGGCGATGCCGTTGTCGAGCCCGTACCAGTAGTCCGGGATGAGATGGTTGCCGTGGTAGGGAATGTAGGTGGTGGTCCAGTTTTCGAATCCACCATTGAGGATGATGTTCGCAGGGTGGTCGGCGGACACGCAGCGTCCGGTCGCCGTGTCGCAGGCGGGCAGCTCACCGACGCAGTCGTACGTGGTGAAGCAGGCTCCCGCGGACAGCTCGCACACGCCGCTCGTGGGGTTGCAGCTCGTCGCCGGGTGGTTGCACACGACGCCGGCGCAAGGGTCGCCCTCGACGCAGAGGTGGCTGGCCGTATCACAGACCGGCGTCTCCGGCGTCCCCGCGCAATCCGCGTGGCGGGTGCAGCGGCCAGCGGCGACCACGCACGTGTTCGTCTCGTCGCAGGCCTGCCACTCGCTGCAGTCCTCGGCAGCGTTGCACCGGCCGGCGAGCGGCTCGCAGGTCGCGGTGGCATTCACGCAGCGCTCCCAGGACTCGCAGCTGACCGCGTCACACGGCTCGGCGGCCCGCGCGCAGCGCACGTCATCGATGCTCAGGTGCTCGCCGCTGGTGTTGCGGATGCTGAAGATGAGCTCGAAGGTGTCGAAGACGTCGTTGGCGAGGTTGAAGCTGTACGCCACCTGTGTCCACGTCGCGCTGTCGACGGACGTGTAGGACGAGTAGCTGGAGTAGTCGTTGTCGAAGAAGGCGTTTCGGACTTCACCAGTCCCCCGCGCCTGGAAGGTGCAGGCGTAACGGCCCGCGGGCATCGACTTCGCTCCGGTGGTGAAGCGCCGGTGCGTCCCCGAGGTGTTGGTCAGGCGGACCGCGTTCACGCCCTCGAAGGCGTTCGTGGTCACCTTCTGCACGCTGTCCGACGTGATGCTCGACTTGCTCCCGAGCCACATCTCCGGAAGCGCACCGGGCCACTCTTCGAAGCCCCAGTTGTCGATGACGCTCACCGCGGGCTCCACACCCGCGTCCGGCGTCTCACTCCCGGCGTCCGGCGTCTCACTCCCGGCATCGGGGGTTTCCTCGCCCGCGTCCGGCGTCTCGCTGCCGGCGTCGGGCGTCTCACTCCCGGCGTCCGGGAGCTCCTCGCCCGCGTCCGGCGCTTCTTCACCCGCGTCCGGTGTTTCCTCACCGGCGTCAGGCGTCTCCTCCCCCGCGTCCGGCGTTTCGCCGCCCGCGTCCGGTCGCGTCTGGCCGGCGTCAGGAGTCACTACGGGATCCGAATCCCCCCCGCAGGCGGCCACGAAGACCAGCAGCGAAGTCAGACACACTCGAAACAACGTCAAAGCAATCCTCCGGTTCGCGGAAACTGGCTTCTCGTACCACACTTCCCGCAAGCGAGACCGAGCCGGCCCCCCGGTGGCGCTGTGTCTGCCTCATGGCGTGGAAGAATTCGGAGAGTCCGATGCTTTCTTGGTTCTTCCGCGCTGCGTGGGCGCGTTCTTCCTCGGAAAGCCCCACATGGCGCACCTGGAGACCAAGGTCGTGCGACCGCGAGCGGGCTGCGCGCAACTTCAGCAGCTTCGGCGACACGTGATGTTCACGCCGTTTTTCCACCAGGATGGGCTGGCGTCGGGGATTCATCCCTCGCTCACGTCCTGGAGTCATGTCTTTGAACGCCGTGCTCATCGTCGCGCTCGCGCTGGCCAGCGCCCCCGTGCCTGGCGGCAGCACGTCGCTTCAGCAGCTCGTGGAGCGCATCCCCGAGGTCGTCGATGACAGCGGCGGAATCGGCGCGGACGCGCAAGAACTCGCAAGCCGCATGGCGCGGCGGCGATTCCGTACCTCCTCCCGCTGTTCAGGGAGGAATCGGAGCCCATTCGTGACTTCGCGGGCTACGTCCTGCGTGACCTCGAAGGGCTGACCGAGGAACACCTCGGTGCCCTCATCCAGGCCCGGCTTCATGGGGACGGATGGATTCCTCCCGCCATCGCTCGCATTGGAACCCCCCGTGCCATCGCCTTCCTCGTCGAGCACCTGCGCACGAAGCCCACGGTGTACCTGCTTCGCGACCTGGCGGAACTCCGCGAGCGAGGGAAGGGGGCGGGCAGTGCGGTTGTCGCGCTTCTGAAGAACGAGGACCCTCAGTTGGGCTTCGCCGCGGCGCGAACGCCTGGCTACATCCAGTTCACAGGCGCGACTGACGCGCTCATCGGGATGCTGTACCGGATTGTTCCCCGTGACGGGGCCTACGTGGCGGAGCCGCGGCGGGTACTCCCGGGGGGCGCCGCGACGCTCAGGGCTGCTATCCGATGGGCGCCTCTTCGTCTCATGCCTGGGCGCGGATGTGGTCATCACGCCCGAGGGAGACATGCGGCTCGCCACCCCACAGAACATCTCAGGCACGCAGGAGCAGGCGGCACCCGCTTCGCCCCGGCGCAAGTGAGCTTCGCGCTGGAGACCGGGCGCACCTGAACGGCGTGTGCCCGGCCCCGCGTGAAATCAGCGTGTGCCTATTCCACGGTCTCCACGGTCAGGCACTTCGCCGGGCCGAACGTGGCCGCGTAGTACGGCGTGTAGAGGTCGGGCCCGAGCGTGAAGTTGCAGGTGTTCACCGCGTCCGGCGACAGCCCCTGGTTCTCCTGCAGGTAGCGCGCGACGTAGTCCCGCACGCCATCCGCGGACGTCCACAGCACGCGGCCTTCCTTGAACATGCTGTACCCGCCACCACCGCCCGCGCGGTAGTTGTTGATGGCGACGATGAAGACCTGGTCGTCGGTGACTTCATTGCCCTTGAAGCGCAGGTGTGTGGTCCGCGAACCCGCGGGCTTCGTCAAGTCATAGCCGTATTCGATGTGCGAGTAGAGGTCCCAGTTGTAGTCCGCGATGGAGGGCGAGGTGGCCTTCGCCTCCGCGGGCGTCGGGGGCAGGTTGGCCGGGTCAATGGTGGTGAAGTAGTTGGCGTTCATCTCCACCGCGCGCCGGAGGATGGAGCCGTTGATTTCCATGACGTACAGCGTGTTGTCGTAGATGTAGACGCTGTAGGCGTCGCGCAGGGTGACGTCGCCCTCGGGCAGCGAGACATCGTTGGTGAAGATGGCGCCCAGGGACAGGTCCACGGCGAAACCGGCTTCGAGCGCGGCCTGCTCCTGCACGATGTTGATGAGGTCCCCCAGCGGGCCGTCCACGTAGCGTCCGGCGAAGCCGCCCGGGAACACGCCGGTGGTGGTGCCAATCTTCTGGTTCACATAGGCGACCGTCGTGTCGTGGTGGACCTGGGTGCTCTGGGTGACGGCGGCATCCGCCGCCACCGTGTCGTCCACGACGTGGAGCTGGGCGTCATGGGTGCTCACGCCCCATCGCTCGCCATCCCAGGTGACCTGGAGCTGGACGTCGGCCAGGTGGCTGCCCCAGCGGTTGGGCTGCGTGAGGAGGACCTCGCTACCGTCCACGTTCCGCAGCAGCATCTTCGGAATGGGCTGGTGCGTGTGGCCCGTGAGGAGGACATCCACGCCGGGGACCTGCTGGGCAATCTGGACGGCCTGGTTCTCTCCAGGGAGGTTGCCCCGGTCCGCCCACTTCGAATCATCCGCGTAGTCGGCCAGCCAGGACTGGGGGTTGCTCGCGCTGCCGGTCGGCTGCCGGTCGGGACCGCTGTGGATGGCCACCACCACCACGTTCGCGCCGGCTTCCTTCATCCGCGGCACGTAGTCCTTCGCCGTCTGCAGCGGGTCATCGAAGCGCAGGCCGGCGATGTTCTCCGCGCGCTCCCACGTCGTCACGCCAGGCGTCACCAGGCCGAGGATGCCGACCTTCACGTCACACACCGTCTTGATGACGTAGGGCGTGAAGGCCTCGGAGCCGTCCGCGGAGTTGCGCACGTTGGCGCCGAGCAGCGGGAAGTTGACCTCGTTCTTGAACTTGTTGAGGACGTCCAGACCGAAGTTGAACTCGTGGTTGCCCAGGGCCATGGCGGCATAGCCCATCTCGTTCATGGCGGCGGCCATGGGATGCTGGGGCGCGTTGTCCACCAGGGCATAGTAGGTGCCCAGCGGCGAGCCCTGGATGGTGTCGCCCGTGTCGACGAGCAGCGTGCAGTCCGGGTTCTTCTCCCGCTCCTGCTTGACGAGCGTGGCCACCTTGGCGACGCCGCGCTTCGCGTCGGGCTTCCCGGAGAAGTAGTCCCACGGGAAGATGTTCGTGTGCAGGTCGCTCGTCTGCAGCAGCGTCAGCGTACGAGGGGTGGTGTCGGGCGGGGGCTCGTTGCCGGGCCCTGGATCTTCGCTGGAGTCGCAAGCCGTCAACAGCGAGCAGGCACCCACGAGGCAAAGTGAAGTCGTGCGCAACGCGCGCGCCCAGGTAGGAAAACGCATCAGGAAACCTCTACAAAGTTGAATGCCGGGAAGAATCTCCCAGCAAGGTGAGACCCTAACTCATGGCTCTGTCATTCCTGGCGCGGGGCGGTTTCGCCAGGCGCTCGCTCGGGCGGCGGCTCTCAAATCCCCCGCCAGGGGCGCTGGGATTCTCGGGACGCGGGAGCGCGGCGTTGCGGAATGCCATGCTCGTTGAGTTGAAATCTCACGGAGTGAGAATTGACGCAGGCCGACTTTGGCGCAGTTGAACACGCGCCGGGCAGCCCATGGTTCACCTCCGGCCAGGGCCGCCCCGCTCTCGCGGACACGCACCGGGTTTCGAGCCAGCGGCCGGCGTCCGTGAATTCCATTGGGATTCACAGCGCATTGTTAGCCATTGTTTCAGGCACTCTCTGTCGGCGTCGGCAGACGACTCGTCGCCGTGTCATGTCGGGTTTGAAATGACATTGTTTCTCGCGCGCGGAGAAGCGTCCCCCTGAAGCGCGTCGCTGTCAGGGAGAGACGTTCGGTCCTGGAAGGTCTGGTCGTTCCGGGTGGGGCGTTCGTAGACTCTTGCTGCCTGAGGCTGACATGGCGGGGGACTGACATGGCTGACGAGGTGCGCACCACGCAGTGTTGTGTCGTGGGAGGAGGCCCGGCGGGGATGATGCTGGGCTTGTTGCTGGCACGGGCGGGAGTGGAGGTGACGGTGTTGGAGAAGCACGCGGACTTCCTGCGTGACTTCCGTGGCGACACCATCCACCCCTCCACCCTGGAGCTGATGCACGAGCTGGGATGGCTGGAGGAGCTCCTGGCCCTGCCGCATCAGAAGGCGCCGGTGTTGCGCTTCCAGCGCGGTATCCATGACGTGGTCGTCGGAGACTTCTCTCACCTGCCCACGCGCGCGCGTTACATCGCGTTCATGCCGCAGTGGGACCTGCTCGACTTCCTCGCGCGGAAGGCCGCCGAGTTCCCGTGTTTCCACCTGCGCCGGTGTGCGGAAGTGACGGATGTGTTGCGTGAGAAGGGGTGTGTCGTCGGCGTCCAGGCCCGGACGCCGACGGGCTCATTGGAGGTCCGTGCAGCGCTGGTGGTGGCGGCGGATGGCCGGACCTCCGTCGTGCGCCAGCGCGCCGGCCTGGAGGTGGAGGTCCTCGGCGCGCCCATGGATGTCCTCTGGTTCCGTGTCTCGCGCAAGCCCGAAGACCCCGAGGACCCCATGGGCCGCTTCGAGCAGGGGCAGATTTTCGTCCTCATCAACCGGGGCGACTCGTGGCAGTGCGGGCGTGTCATCGCGAAGGGCAGCTTCGACGCCTTGCGCGAGGCCGGGCTGGCGGCCTTCCGCGAGGACTTCGCCCGGATGGCGCCCTTTCTGGCGGACCGGACCCACGAACTGGCGACGTGGGACGACGTGAAGCTGCTCACCGTGCGGGTGGATCGGCTGCGCACCTGGTACCAGGCAGGCCTGCTCTGCATTGGCGACGCGGCGCATGCCATGTCACCGGTGGGCGGGGTCGGCATCAACCTGGCGGTGCAGGACGCGGTGGCCGCCGCCAACATCCTCGAGGGGCCACTGCTCGCCCGGCACGTGACGCCCATGGACCTGCGGCGCGTCCAGGAGCGCCGGGAGTGGCCCACGCGTGTCACCCAGCGGGCCCAGGTCCTCATCCAGAATCGCGTGCTCGGGCCCGCGCTGCGAGGCCCGGCGGCGTCCACCGCGCTTCCCTTGCCGCTGTGGCTGATTCAGCACGTCCCCTTCCTGCGGCGCATTCCGGCGCGCCTGGTGGGCATGGGCGTACGGCCCGAACACGTGCGCACGCCGGCGGCGCCTCCCAGGGCCTGAGCGATTCAGGCGGGCGTCAAGCCTTGCCCGCCACCTTCGCGGCCCACCACCGCAGGCCCACGAAGAGGAAGCGCCAGTCCTTGAGGAATTCAGGGGGCTTGCGCTCGAAGGCATGGCCCACGAACTGGAAGCTCCACCCGACGACGAAGAGGGCGGCGGGCACCTTCCAGAGGCGAGGGACGAACGGGGATGCGGCGGCCAGGGGGACCGAGGCCGCAATCATCGGAATGCCCACCGTATGAAACAGACGGTTGACTGCATGGGTGTGGCTTTTCGAGTACTCCGAAATCCACTCCTCCCAGGGACGGTCGCCGAGCATGACGTCACGGTATGCACCGTGCGCCCCAGGAGGAAGGTGCCGGGTGGGTGCTCGCCTGGTCAGGGAGGCGTCACGGGCGTCAGATGCTGGAAGTCACAGACTCGCTTCCTGCTCCGTGGCGCCGTGCAGCATCTTGCTTCGCGCCGTGAGGACGTTGTTGATGGTCTTCAAGCTCAACGCCTTGGGGCTATCTGATTTGACGGTGGCACCTCCAGGTGCGGCGCGCCGTGTGTTCAGGATGAGCGCCGGGCCCTGGGCCGTGTGCTAAGCCCCGCGGGCTTTCGGCGACGGAAAAGTCACGCTCTAGGACAACGCGACATGAAAATGACTTCGGAGAGAATCTCCCGGTGGGCAATCCGTGCTCTCTCGCTACGGGCCCCTATGTTCGTGGCGTTTTTCGCCATGCTCATCGTTCAAGCCATATGGACGAACACGTTCCTCGGAATCGACCTGGATTACCTGGTGCAGAACCAGGGGATTTTCCTGCTCGTTCTATTGGTGGTGCTGTTCGTCCTTGATGTCGTCAGGATAGGCCTCCACAAGTTCCTCTCGTCACGCGTCCAGGGGGACGACAGCGACGTGAAGGACGAGCAGGAACATGTCACCGCGATATTCACTCTGGATAATGCTGACCCGGCGAAGCCGGGGGCGCTCGCGGCCATGGAACACCTGCAGGAGAAGCACAACTTCGACGCGCTGGACTGCCCGGAATGCGACGGAGAGGGGTGCAAAGGCTGCGACGACGGCGGCCTCATCCTCGTCTGGGAGAAGGAGCCCTGCGGCCCAGACTGTCCCCTCCTGGCTACCAAGCAGTGATAAGGTGGGCATGCGCAGGACAGGCGACCACGCCAGGGCAAGTGACTACCCCAGCCCATACTTTCGTTAGGTGTTCTCAATCCGCCGTGGGCTCGTAGTACCCGTCCGAGAGAGTCCCCAGGAAAGCGACGATGGCCTGCTCCTCCTGAGGCGACAACCCCAGGTTGCCCATCTCTACGGTGTTGATGTTCAACCCCACCTCTGGAGCAGGCCAGCAATCCACGCCGGGGGTATTGGAGTCACCCGCGACACATACGGGCAGCACATCCCGCGTGTTGTAGAAGTGGACGATGGATTCGAGGCTCTTGAAGTAGCCGTTGTGAGTGTATGCCTTGACGAAGGCCGGGTAGGGGCGCTTGTCCACATTCCGCAGCGTGGGGATCTTTACCTTGCCCAGGTTGGGCCGGGCATAGGGCGCGTAGTCAGACCGCGTCTGCAGGAAGGCGCCCAGACCCAGGTCGACCCAGAATGGCCCCTCCGGGTTGAACTGGAACTCCCAGTACCAGGGATTGAGCAGATTGCGAGGCACTCCGAGGTTGTCGAAGCCGTAATCGGTGAAGAGCGGAGGCTCGTTATTGGGGCCGCGCTGGCTTGTATGGCAGTTGCTGCAGCGGGCCTTGCCCTCGAACAGCCTCAGCCCCCATCTCTCCTTCCCGGTGAGTTCCGCGAGCCCCTCCAGGTAGGCGTCGTACTTCGACGAGAAGGCGTTGACCTCGGATGACCCTTCGTAGGCGGCGATGGCCTTCGCGATGGAATCGTACGCGAGCGGCACGTCGCGACAGATGTTCGCGCCGTAGACGGAACGGAAGAGTTTTCCATACGGCCCATCGCAGACCTTCGCCACCACCGTGGCCGCGTTGGGGTTGTTCTGCTCCAGCGGGTTGAGGAATGGGCCCTGAGCCTGGTCCGCCGCAGGGTTGCCCAGCTTCTCGCCGGTAGCACGGCCGTCCCAGAAATTACCTCCGATGAATGCGGACTGCCCGGCGTCAGCGAGATGGAGGATGGGGGCCTGGGTGGCATATGCGGACGAGGGCGGCTTGCGGTTGCCGAAACGGCCTCTCACGGCGCCCTCGTAGACGGAGCCGGTGAGGTTGATCAGGAGGTTTGGGCCCGTCCACCCCGTGTCGGGCCCGTGACAGACAGCACAGGCCTGGCCCCTTGGCTCGGAGAGTCGACGGTCGAAGAAGAGCAGCTTGCCGAGCCGCTCCACCTGCGTCAGTCCGCCGTGCTTCGCCGCATCTTCCCGTCGAAGCGTGTCCTCGAAGATGGCCGAGACCTCGCTGTCCTCGGGCGTCCCAGGAAGCCCACCTTCCCCGCTGCTTGGGACCGGGGGGGCCTCTCCCGGGAGCGTCTCTGGAAGAGGAGCGGCGTTGCATGCCAGCACCCCACCCAGCGATAGCATCAGGAACAATCCACCTCTGTTTCGCGCCATTTTCGAGGCCCCCCTGTTGTCAGGCGACGTCGAAGATGGCACGCGTCTCTCGACGCCAACCATGGGCCGGAAGCCCACGGCAGGTGTCCCCCGGGTGGCGCGGCCCAGCACGAAAGTGGCGAGTGGGAACCCGGAGGCTGCATCGGGTGTCCCACCGCAGACGAAGGGCTGCCCCTTCCGCTGCGCGGCCTCGTGACTGTTGCGCTAGAACGCGACCGGGCGGGACGTCGGGGCCCTGACGGGAGTCGAAGCTGGGGGTTCCAGAGCGGATGCGAGGTGCGGGCGCGACTCTGCTGGATTTGCGCACCGCGCGGCCGCAGGTTCCCAACCCGCTGCCGTACCCGCGGACGCTGGTGGAGGCCAGGCGTCTGACGCTGATGTGGACCCTCCGCGTCCGTTTCCAAGGGCATGCGCCCGGGGCGGGAGGCCGGCCATTGGGGCCCCCCGCCGCGTGGCGGCTACGACTGCGCGGACGGCTCCTCCCATGGGAAGTGGGGGGCGCCCATCGCGGGCTTGAGGTCGAACAGCCAGGAGGCCTTCTCGTCGTACTTCGCGAAGAAGGGCCGGCCGACGAGTTCCGGGTCGCGCGCCTGGATGAAGTGGAGGACGAAGACCTTCTCGCCCGCAACCTCCGCTACACCGTCCACGCACACCTTGCCGGGCGTGGCGGACATCGACGGGCCGCGCACCGTGCGCGCCAGTCCGGACACGCTCTGGTAGGCGTTGCGGAAGATGTCGTAGGCCTCGGCGAGCGGTACCGCGAAGTAGTCCTGCGGACCCGTATCCCGCTC
Organism: Myxococcus xanthus; assembly: GCF_013116825.1. GTDB lineage: Bacteria > Myxococcota > Myxococcia > Myxococcales > Myxococcaceae > Myxococcus > Myxococcus xanthus_B. The sequence goes on along the minus strand of NZ_JABFNS010000145.1, from coordinate 7,478 downwards.
GACGAACATGTAATACGGCACCATGCCGTGGCGCAGGTGCGTGCGCCACATGCTCTCCCAGGTGTCCGGGGTGTCGTTGATGGTGCGGATGAGCGGCGCCTGGGTGCGGATGACCGCGCCGGTGCCCCGGATGCGGCGCACCGCCTCCTGGACGATGTCGGGGACCATCTCGTTGGGATGAGAGAAATGCGCCATGAAGGCCAGGCTCTTGCCGGAGGCGACCACCTTCTCGAACAGGCGCAGGATGTCGTCCGCGTCCGAATCCGTGACGAAGCGCTGCGGCCAGTAGGCCAGCGCCTTGGTGCCGATGCGGATGGCCTCCAGGTGCTCGATGTCCAGCAGCGGCTCGATATACTTGGCCAGCACGGCCTCGGTCATGATCATCGGGTCGCCACCGGTGAACAGCACGTTGGTGACCTCGGGGTGCGCGCGGATGTAGTTCACCAGCGGGTCGATTTCCCGCGAGGCGAACTTCAGGTCCGCGTCCCCGACGAACTGCGCCCAGCGGAAGCAGTACGTGCAGTAGGCGTGGCACGTCTGACCCTGCTTGGGGAAGATGAGCACCGTCTCCTTGTACTTGTGCTGGAGTCCCGGGACGGGCTCTTCGTTGGCCAGCTTGGGAACGTTGAGCTGCATCTGCCCGGCGGGGTGCGGATTGAGCCGCGCGCGAATCTCGTTGGCGGCCGCGTTCAGCTCCAGGGGGGATGCACCGGAGCTCAGCAGGTCCGCCATGCGCGCCACGTCGTCCGTGGGCAGCATGTCCGCCTGCGGGAAGACGAGCCGGTAGATGGGGTCGGCGGGCGCGGCGGCCCAGTCGATCAGCTCGTCCACGACGTAGCTGTTGGTCCGGAAGGGCAGCACGTGCGCCACCGCTTGCACCGCGAGCCGTTCCTCCGCTGAGAGCCCGGCCCGAGTCGTCAGCTCGTCCAAGTGTCGCGTGGTGTAGGCCCGGTACCGGCGACCCGTGGACAGAGCCAGTGCTGCGTTTGACATAACGCTCATGTCTCGTTTCTCCTGCGGTAGTCAGGGCGGCCACGAGGTCCACAGCGGCCGCCCTGGCTGGTGGCCGGGCGTGAGCGCACACCGTTTGACCACCAACGAGGGAGAGTCCGGTTACCACGCCGATGTGCGAAGTGTCATCCCTCAGGGGCGAGCGGGCAGCCTGGATTCCACTTTGTGTTGCAATTTGCAGCGACTCTGCGTCCGTGATGGCGTGACGCAGCGTGTCGAAAGCCGGGGATTCTGCTGTCTCCCAGTCTCCGGGCAGGGGAGTCCCCCCGCCGCGGCGGGCCGGTAGATACCTGACATACCCCTGTCATGCGGGCTGCCTAAGTCATGGGCGTCGTTTCACTCGTTGGAGGAGATTCCGCCATGTCGAAGGACAGCAAGCTGAAGCACTACACCGGAGGATGTCTTTGCGGAGCGGTGCGCTTCGAGGCCGAGATGGATCTGTCGGAGCCCGTGAGCCGCTGCAATTGCAGCATCTGCACCAAGGTCGGCGGCACGCAGGCCTACCCGAAGCCGAGCGCCTTCCGCGTCACCGCGGGCGCGGAGCACCTGGGTGAGTTCCGGAAGGGCTCGAGCCCGAACTTCCGCTCGTTCTGCAAGCACTGCGGCATCCATTGCTTCTCCGCCGGGTTCGTCGAGGAGCTCGGTGGAGAGTTCCGGTCCGTCAATATCCAGTGTCTGGACGACGTCGACCCCGGTGAGCTGAAGGTCGTGTACTGGGACGGCCGCCATGACAACTGGGGGGCCGGGACGCGCGACAGGCCCTGGCCCATCCGGAGCTGAGCCCTCGCTCACGTCCCGCGCGGTTTGCGCCGGCGAGCGAGCCGCTCCGCCTGCTCCGGGTTGAGCATCTTCACGTAGGCCAGGAGGCCGTCGAGGTGCGCGCGGTGTGCCTCGCCGTCCTCCGACCGCCCCTCCTGGTGCAGCATCGCCCGGAGCCGCCGCCGCTCCTCGCGTGACAAGCCCAGCGTCGTATTCACGGTGACGCCCGTGACGCGCTGGGCACCGCCCCGGCGTTGCACGCGGGTCTTCTCGCGGTTGACCTCGAAGCCTTCCTCCTGCACGTACCGCGCGGCCAGCGCGCGGACGCGCTCCAGCGACGTGACGTCGTCGCCGGAGAAGGTGAGGTCATCCGCGTAGCGCGTGTACGTGTAGCCGTACCGACGCGCCAGTCCCGCCAGCCGCCGGTCCAGTCGCAGCAGCACCGCGTTGCATAGGGCGGGGCTCGTGGGGGCGCCCTGCACGCAGACGCGCGGGCCCACGGGAACGTGGAAGAGGGTGCCCTCCAGCTCCACGGGCTGGCGCTCGGACTCCGTCATCAGCACCGCGAGCGTGGCCGCCACGGGATATCCGTAGCCCAGGGCGATGAGCAGCCCTCGCACCCGCGCGAAGGTGACGGAGGGGAAGAAGTCCTTCAGGTCCAGCTTCAGGACCACCCGCCGGCCCACGTGCGGCGCGGCGCCCGTCTTGATGGAGCGGCCGGGCACGAAGCCATGGGCCTGTGGACTCACGGGGAGCTTCGACACCAGGAGCGCCAGCAGCCGGCGTTGCAGGGCCTTCAGGCGCCGCTTGGGCGCGTGCAGCAGCCGGACGCCGCCGGAGCGCTTGGGCACGGCGAAGGTCACGTAGTGCCGCACCCGCTCGCGCGGGCGGTGGATGCTGTAGTGGCGGAGCACGCCCACCGAGACGCCCAGGGCCGCTGCCACGTCCTCCTCCGTGCGCCAGACCGGCAGGCCGTAGCGCGCCAGTTGTGCCTCGTCGGGCAGCAAGTCCCTCAGGTTCCGGTTCCGCGTGCGCAGCGTGGCGGAGAACAGCCGCCGGGCCTCGGCGGCCTCCATCCACTTCTTCCGGCCCGGGGTGTAGCGACGGTTGCCCTTGGGGAGCAGCCGCGCATCCCGGCGGACCTGTCGCAGGTGCCCCGGCTTCAGGGGGCCCGACGTGGAGACCGTCTCCGTCACGACGTCCAGGGGACGGCCCTGGGCATCCAGCGGCACGTCCAGCCCGGTGGTGCTCCGCGTCACGGGACGGCTGAACAACCCCTTGAGCCGGGAGAGGGCGGTGTCGAACCAGCTCATGGTGCTCCGGAAGAGGCCAGGGGACGACCTGCGAGGCGTTGGACCCGGGGCTCCCTGCGTTGCGTACGCTGGGACCCTGGCGAAGAGATGGGGACAGAACACCCCCGCGGCGAAACACCGCGGTACTCATGGCTCATCTGCGAGCCCTGGCCTCTCCCGAGAGCACCTGCCGTTATCGTCATTCGTCGTCTCCCGGGTCAAGCGCCTCCGTGGGCCGCCGCCGCGCGTCCGCCTCCGCCGCCCGGGCCGCGAGCGCGTCCGCGGAGGCGGGCTCGGAGCTGCGGAGTTCGCGGCGCTGCGCTCGCGCCAGGCGGCTGAGCGCGAGCAGGTGTGCGCAGGGGCCCTGGTTCAGCAGGTGCTCGCTGAAGTACGCGCAGCCGCACCGGCCGAAGAGGAGACGGTCCTCGTCGTTCATCACCAGCTCGACGCCCGACTGCGGGCCCGCGCGGCCATGGACCACCCAGTCCCGGTGAACCACCTCGCGCGTGACGGGCCCCTCCGGCGTGGGCAGCGTGCGTATCTTGCGCGTCTCTCTCGGCGCCGCGGAGGTCACCTCCACCTCGCCCGCGGCCTCCAGGCGCTCCACTTCCTCTCGGCGGGCGTCAGGCGGGTACAGACGGCCCAGGTCCACCGGCGTGGCGAACAGCTCGCGGTGGCGCCAGCGCCGCGCCTCCACGTCGAAGAGGGCACGCCCGGCCGCGCATTGCGCCGCCAGGGCTCCCGCGGCCCGCGCCGTGTCCACGCCCAGGGCGGTGGCCACGTCCTCGGTCGAGGCATGAAAGCGCTCGCGCAGCACGCCGAGCACACGCTCCGCCAGCGCGCTGTCACGCGCCGGCTCCAGCAGCAGGTCCATGCCCGCGGTGTTCGTCCAATGATTCGCCGTCCACCCGGACAGGCCCAGCAGGAAGCGCACGCCGCCGGGCAGGTGCGCGACGTAGAAGTGCGGAAGCGCGCGGCCCTTCAGGTAGATGTCCACCCGCTCCGCGTAGGGCAGCAGCGGCTCCAGCAGTCGCAGCCGCCGGCGGCCCCAGGCCCGGATGATTCGAGGCGCCGTGTACCCGTGGGCCGCGCCCTTCAAGGGCACGGAGTGCTCCCAAGGCTCCAGCATCAGCCGCGCGTCCTCGCCGGGGTGGAGTTCGTAGCGCAGCGCGCGCGGTGACACCTTGGCCTTGGTGTGGCTGAGGAAGCGCACCGCGGCGAGCAGGTCCACCGGCCGCGCGGTCAGGCGGGTGCCGGGCATCGCCATGCCGCCCTGGAGTTGGAGCAGGCCTCGCACCCAGGGCTCCGGGACGTCCACTTTCTGTTCGAAGCGACCGCCCGCGCCGGTGGTGCGCACGTCGAGTCCCTCCGGGCCGATGCGCAGGTGTGTCTCCCGGGTGGAGCGCATCTCGGCCAGCGCCGCCCACAGCCAGGCGGTGAAGTCCACGTTGGTGGTGCCGCAGCGCACCTCGCCCTCGGGCTCGAAGAGGCCGCGGTCCACGATGACGAGCCCGTAGGCGCTCTGGTCCTGGCTGAAGGCCTCGAAGAAGACGCGGTCGGGGTGCACGGTGATGAGCGGGTCCAGCAGCCCGCCGCCCCACGTCTCGTCCCACGCGTCCGATTGCCAGATGAGCCCGCCGAGCGCCTGGAGCGCCATCCGGAGCGACAGGATGTCCCGGGCCACGCGCGCGTGGAAACGCACGGGGCGGTGCACGTCCGCGGACAGGCTGAGCTGCGCGCGCTCCCGGGTGGACTCGAACACGGAGGGCGTGGCGTAGAGGAAGCTGGAGGCCGTCACGCGCCGTCTCCTTTCGCGGGCAGGCCGAAGACGTGGGGGACTTCCGTGGCGTCTCGCAGCTCGGGCCAGCGCGCCAGCATGCGGGCCAGCAGCGCCATCAGCGACTCCTTGGGATAGCGCGAGTCCGGCAGCGCGAAGGCGTCACGCACGCGCGGCACCAGCACGCGGGCGGCCTCCACGCCGTGGGCGGCGGCGTTGGCCAGCGCGTCGAAGGCGGCGTGACGCGTGCGCCGGTGCAGGGGTCTCAGCAGGGTGGACTGGAGCAGGTCCAGGTTCTGCGCGGCCACCTCGCGGGCCTTCGCGGAGTCGCGGCCGAGCAGCCGGAAGGCCAGCGCCTGGACGTGAATCTGCGGCGCCTCCAGCAGGTCGCGCACGGCGCGGGGCTCGGCCAGGTAGAAGTCATCCGAGCGGAGGAAGAACAGCCGCGCCAGCCGGTTCTTCTCCATCAGCGCGTCGAAGGTCCAGATGGAGTAGGCGGGCAGGGCGCCCAGCGCGTTGGCGGCGCGGCGGGCGAAGACGCCGCCTTCCTTCGGCAGGGCCTCGTAGTGCGCGGCCAGCGCGTTGAGCACCTTCTCCCACTCCTTCGCGCTCCCCGTCGCCGGGAGGTGCATGGCGGCGCGGCTGGCGAGGTAGTCCAGCAGGTCCTCGTCGTTCGCTTCCAGCGCGCGCATCACCAGCTTGGGGTACGCGGCGCGCCAGCTCGAAGCGACGTGCATGCGGAAGGGGCCGCGTACCAGCTCCGGAAAGCGCGCGTACAGGGCGGTGGCGGTGGCGTCCGTCAGCGGCTGCACCCGGGCCAGGCCCAGGCCGGGGAGATTCCATTCGCCGCCCGCGCCCGCAAGTTGGAGCAGCCGGCGCCGAGTCCGGGCCGGGAGCGATGCGTCGTCCTGCACCAGCCGCAGCACCTCCGCGTCATACGTCTCCGCCATGGCCGAGGTGCGCAGGAGCGCGCCCCATACATCGTCCCAGTCCCGCGCCCGCGCGAGCGCCAGCAGCTCCGGGAAGCCCTTCGCGTCCTTTCGTCCCAGCGCGCCCCAGCGAGGAGCCACCGCCTGCAGGTGGCCGAGGAGGTAGGGCACCACGTCACGTCCGCGCGCCTCCGCCAGCTCCACGAAGAGCCGCGCCGCGCCGGGCATGGGCGTCTCCGGGTGGTGCGCCTTCAGCGCGGCGACCAGCTCGGCCGGGGACGAGACGGTGCGCGCGAGCGCCAGGGCATCTCGGCACCAGGTGGCCTCATCCACGCATCGCCGGTAGAGCGCGGAGGCCAGGGCCGCGTCCCCCCGCGCCTGGGCCCGCTCGCGCAGCGTGTTCCACACGTGCTGGCGCTCGCGGTGCCCTCTCCATGGCAGATGCTCCAGGATGAAGGGCCGGGCGGCCTCCGCGTCCAGCGCGTCCAGGGCCAGGGCGGTGGGCTCGTCCAGTCGGCCCCAGCCGATGTCCATCTTGGCGAGCTCGGTGTGCCGCGCCGCGCGCGTGGGCGCTTGCTGGACTCGCCGCACCACCTCGGTCCGCCAGAACTCCGTCTGCCGGGGGGCGCGAAGGCCCGCGAGCTTCCAGTCCAGGAGGCGGCGGAACATCTCCACGTCGTCGGCGCGGTCCGCGTCGAAGAGCCAGACCTCCAGCGCGGAGGCATTCTCCCCGAGCCAGGGGTTCCCCCACTTCCCGTCGGCGGTGACGCTGCCGGGCGAGAAGCAGGACAGCATGAGGGGGCGGAAGCGGACGCGGTCCCTGGCGTGGAGGGCGGGCCCCCACAGCCAGGTGAAGGACCGGAAGGCGGGGCGGCGTGCCAGTTCCTCGAGGGAGGCACGGAGTTCTTCGTCAGACTGTGTCCGGGACAGGACGCCACGCAGGGCGGCGTCCATCTCTTTGACCTCTCGGCGGAAGCGCCGCTCCCAGCTTTCGTTCACGCTCCCCGGTTTACACCGGCCGCTCCAGGAGACCCAGTTGCGAAGCGGTCAACCCATGTAGGAGGGCGGGTCGCTGGCGGGAAACGAAGACATGGAGCCTTCGGCGACGATGTCGCGATTGCCCGCCGCGTCGCGTGACTCGCCGGGGAGGATGTTCCACCGTCCGTGCTCGCCCGCGCCGTACCGCGACGGGTCGCGGAGGCTGGAGGCGCGCGCGTCGATGACCACCGGCATGCGGCTGCACGCGCGCCACTGCGCCGCGAGCAGCGCGGCCTGAACGGCCGCGTCGACCAGGAAGACGGCGGAGCGCCGCTTCCGGTTCGTGGCGTACGTGGAGACGTCGACCACCAGGAGCGTGAACGCGCTCCAGACGCCCAGCTTCCTGAGCTCCGGCGTGACGCGGCCATGGCGGTGCGCGGACAGGAGCGTCGCGCCCACCGCGCCGGCGAGCCCGCCCACCGTCTTCATCCGCCAGCCTTCGCGGATGGGCCCGGTGAGCCGGGTGACCCGCTTCGACTGGAGCCAGGGCAACAGGCCCTTCAGCAGGAAATACGCGCCCTGGACTTCGGCCGGGTCTCTTCGGACAAGCGCACTGAGTCGTCGGTTCATCCGCCCTCTCTCTCCCGCGCTCAAGGTGCTTCCTGGCGCGGGGAAGGGCACCCGGACCGGGCGGGCTCGCCGGCGCGGTGGGCGCGACGCTCCTGTCCGCGC
>NZ_JABFNS010000144.1 GCF_013116825.1 Myxococcus xanthus | reverse complement strand
GGGCAGACGGGGTCTGATTACGACCAACCTGGTGTCTCAACAACCCGGTGCGGTACACGAGTGTGTCGCACCTGCCGGCTGCACAGAGCATTGTGGCTGGAATCCAGCAGGACCACGGCATTGCATGCGCTGACAGTGCCCGCAGCTCATCCGTGAGCAACACTGCGCGTCGCGCTTCCTTACCGCGTTCAGATGTTAGAATTGATCTGCCTGCGCCCTCCTCGGAAAGGGCAAGCTCAGTTACCTAACGAGGGGCATCATGCAGGATTCAGCTTTCTGGGAAGAGCTACGTGAGTCGATCCGGAGGCGCGTACGGGTTCAGGTCCGAATTGAAATCCTGCAGACCTTCGCCAATGCACGCGGAATTCTCCAGCCGCCCGATGCCGAGGAACGCCTCTCCCAACTCAGCGCCTCGTCGCTGAAAGCCCTCGTCAACAAGGCCGTGACCGCTCCAGACACCGCGGCCACCGAGCTGCGCGCCGTCCTCACGGCGCCGAAGCACTGACCGAGCGCCCCTACTCCTTCACCGCGCCCGCCGTAAGCCCGGACACAATCCGCCGCTGGAACAACACCGTCAGCGCTACCAGGGGGAGCGTGGCCACCACGGAGGCCGCGGCAATCTCCCCCCAGGGCTCACGGTACTCGCTGGCGAACAGGCTGATGGCCACGGGCACGGTGCGCTTCTCCGGCGTGGAGAGGAACGTCAGCGCATACAGGAACTCATTCCACGCGAAGATGAAGACGAGAATCGCCGTCGTCGCCAGCCCCGGCGCGGCCAAAGGCAGCAACACCTGCCGGAAGGCCTGGAACGGCGTGCAGCCATCCACGCGCGCCGCGCGGTAGAGCTCGTCGGGCAGCGCGCGGAAGAACGACGTCAGCACCCACAGCGTCAGCGGCAACGCGAACGTCGCATACGGCAAGGCCAGTCCCACCAGACTGTCTCGCAGCCCCACCGAGCGCAGAATCAGATACAGCGGACTCACCGTGGCAATGGGCGGGAACATGCTCACCGCCAGCGCCGCGCTCAGCAGCAACCCCTTGCCACGAAACTCCAGCTTCGCCAGGGCGAACGCCGCCGCCGCCCCCACCGTGAGACAGAAGCCCGTGGTCAGCGCCGCCACCACCAGCGAGTTCAACACCACGCGCAGGAAGGGCCGGCCCCACAGGACGCTCGCGTAGTTCTCCAGCGTCAGGTGCGAGGGCCACGGCCGGGTCAGCTCGCCATCTGGCCACAGGCTCGTCAGCACCTGCCAGCAGAAGGGCCCCAGGAAGAAGGTCAGGAACGCCACCACCGCCAGCGCGGTGCCCAGCCCCGGCCGCTTCATCGCGCCGCCTCCTCACGCCCCAAGAGCCGCAGCCACACCGCCGCCAGCAACACCACGCACAGGAACGTCGCCACCGATAGCGTGCTCCCGTACCCGAAGTCCCCCGAACGCATCAGCGTCTTGTACGCGTAGATGCTCAGCGTCTCCGTCGTGTTCGCCGGCCCGCCCTCCGTCAGCACGTAGATGGCGTCAAACACCCGGAACGCATCCAACGAACGGAACAGCAACGCCAACAGCAGCGCAGGCTTGAGCAACGGCAGCGTTATCGAGACAAAGGTCCGCCACGGCGAGGCCCCGTCCACCCGCGCCGCCTTGTACAGGTCCTCGGAGATGCCCTGCAGGCCCGCGAGCACCAACAGCGCCACGAAGGGCGTCGTCTTCCACACGTCCACCAGGATGGCCGCGTGCAACGCATACCCGGGCGCCCCCAACCAGTTGATGTCCTGCCCGGGGAGCAGCCGGTTGATGACGCCGTACTCGGGGTTGAACATCCACGCCCACAGCCGAGCGCTCACCACGGTGGGAATCGCCCACGGCACCAGCACCGACGCGCGCAGCAGCCCCCTTCCAGGGAACGCCTTCTGAAGCAGCAACGCCAGCGGCACCGCGAGCACCAACTCCACCGTCACCGCCACCGCCGTGAAGTACGCCGTGTTCCCCAGCGCCGCCCAGAAGCGCGAGTCCCCCAGCAGGTACGCGTAGTTCTCCAGCCCCGTGAAGCGCCGCTCGCCAAAGACGAGGATGAAGCGGTGCAGGCTCAGCCACACCGCGGCCAGGATGGGGTACAGCGCCACGCCCCCCAGCACCAACACCGCCGGCGCCACCAGCAGGTAGGCCTGCCGCCGCTCCCGCGCCAGCGAGCCCCTTGGCTTCATCATCGCGCCGCCCCCGGAGCGGCCGCCACCGCCAACGCGCCGCACGAATCCAGGGCGCCACCACGCGCCGCCCTCGCGCCATCGCGCCGCGGCGCACCTCCGCTGAAACGGTGCGCGCTCACGGCCCCTCCCCCGTCAGATGGTCCACCTGCCGCTGCGCGCGCTTCAGCGCGGCCTCGGGCGTGCGCAGCCCGGCCACGGCGGCGGAGAACTCGCTCTGGAGCACATCCGAAATCAGGTTGTAGTACGGCGTCACCGGCCGAGGCTTCGCGCGCTCCACCATGGGCAGCAGCCCGGCGATGAAGGGCGCCTCCTCGCGCAGACGCGCATCCTGGTACACGGCGGGCCGAGGCGGGTTGCGCGCGTAGTTCAGCGCCAGCACCCGGTTGGCCTCCGGGGACGTGAGGTGCGCAATCAGCCGCGCCGCCAGCTTCCGCCGCTCCGGCGACACATGGGCATTCACAGCCAACTGCCACCCACCCAGCGCCCCCGGACCCGGCTCGCCGCTCACCGTCGGCAGCGGGGCGATGCCCACCTTGCCGCGAATGGGCGAGTCCGGCTTCTGCGCCTCGCTCCACGCATACGGCCAGTTGCGCATGAACACCGCGCGCCCCTCCTGGAACACCCGGCGCGACTCCTCCTCCGAGAAGCCCGTCACCGTCGCGGGCGACACCCCGCGCTCCACCAGCCCTCGCAGATACGCGAGCGCCTCGCGCGCGGGCGCGTCATCCAGCAGCACCCGCCCATCCTCCGACAGCGCCCGGCCGCCGTGCCCCCACAGCGCCTCGTACACATTGCAGGACAGGCCTTCGTACTGCCGCCCCTGCCACACGTATCCCTGGAGCCCGGGCGTCTTCGCCATCGCCTCGCGCGCGAAGCGCTCCAGCTCCGCGTAGGTGCGCGGCGCGCGCGGCACCAGGTCCGTGCGGAAGTAGAGCAGCCCCACGTCCAGGTACCAGGGCACCGCGTACGTGCGCCCCTCCACCACCACGGCCTCCACGGGGCCCGGGAAGAAGTCCTCGCGCAGCCGCTCGGGCGGGAACTCCGCGGACAGGTCGGCAATCCACCCCGCGCGCGCGAACTCGGGCACCCAGACGACGTCCACCACCAGCACGTCGAAATCCCTCGCCCCGCCCTCCAGCGCCGTGAGGAAGAACTGGTGCGCCAGGTCGGACGCGTTGGGCAGCGCCTCCGTGACGAGCTCCACCCCCGGATTCTCCCGCTCGAAGCGCGCCAGCAGCTCACGGAACGGCTCCGGCGGCCCCCACAGCGGCTGATACTTGAAGACCAGCCGCGTGCGGCCCCCGGCCTCGCCCGCCGCATCCTGCCGCCGGCAGCCCCAGACGCCCAGGACCCCGACGAGGCCCAGCGCGAGCACGATGAAGGAGACGCGTCTCATGCGCGGCCATGACTCCAGTCACCCCCACCCCCGTCAAGCCCGGGAATCCGGGGTCGGTCCGCGCGTCAACATCCCGGAAGTCTTGCGCACTGAATGAAAACAAACCTTCCAGACATTCATGTGCGTCCCGCAAAAACAATCACGTCCGGTGAGTCATCATGAACCAAGGGAGAGCCACGATTCGCTTGGACGCTGTCTCAGCGGTATTCTCATCCAGGCAGGAACAACTGGGAGGGGGAAGCGATGAAACAGCAGCCTCGGGATTGGCAGTGCGGAGCCCACCGGGCCCACTTCGAGGAGCCAGACACCCTGGTCGCGGAGTTCAACGGACTCATCACCCTGGAAGAGGTGAAGGAGACGGTGGCGCTCTACCAGCAGACAGCCACCGACCACGGTCAGTACTACCTCATCGCGGACATCGGCCGCTCGCAGCTCGAAGCAGCCGGCCGCCGGTACATGTCGGAGAAGGCCAGCTCCGACTGGTACCACGCCATCCTCTACGTCGGCGCCGACATCGTCATGCAGACCTTCGTCAAGGCCATTGCCCTGGCGCTGCTCTTCACCGGCAAGTCGACCTTCGAGACGGTGTTCGTGAAGACGCAGGACGAAGCACGCGCCTGGGTGGCCCAGCACCGGCTCCGGCTCAAGAGCAAAGCAGGCTAGCAGGTCAGGAAATCCACGCCCAAATTGACAGGCATGCATCTCGCGCTATTCCCTGGTGGGCGTTATGCTCACCAGGGTTTCTGGAGGGAGTGACATGCAGCAACTGGAATGGACATTCGGTTCCCACTCGGTGCGCTACGAGGCGCCCGACCTCGTGCAGGCGACCTTCGTCGGCCCCATCGACCTGGATGAAATCAAGCGCGCGGTCGACGTGTACGGGGAGATTGCCCAGCAATACGGGCCCTACTACCTGATCGCCGACATCGGCCGCTCCCAGCTGGGCGCGGAGCCCCGGCGCTACCTGTCGGAGAACGGCAAGGCGGACTGGTTCAAGGGCACCGTGTACGTCGGCGCGGACGTGGTGCAGCAGACCTTCGGCAAGGTCATCGCGCTGGGCATGCTCTTCACCGGCAAGGCCCGCTTCGAGACGACCTTCGTGAAGGACCACGACGAGGCGCGCGCCTGGGTGGCGCAGCACCGCCAGAAGAACAAGAAGAAGCTGGGCTGAGCCTCCGCCCGATTCCCCCCCTCATGCCCTGGAGTCCTGACCACCGCCATCCGGTGGGCACGCTCCAGGTGCGCCCTCAGTTCGCCCGAATGGCACGCCCTGAGTGAATCTCCGCACACTGTCCGGTCCTTACTGCATTTTTACTGGAATCAAACGTCAACAGCGAAAACCAGTGAAAATGAAAAAGTGTGCCCTTACTGGCAATAAAGCCAGAATTCGTTGTATAGGCGGATTAGGGGAGCCCCACCCTGCCCGGTCGTTCCTCGCCGGCTCCCCACACCCCTGACCCACCGCCTGTAGGGGCCTGGCCCCTCCATTGCCATTCACCCGTTGCAGACGAGCCGCGCGCCGGGGGGGCCGCGCTCGTCTGGCGAGCCACGCCATGCCTGTGTCCGTGCAAAAGCAGGAAGAGACCGGAGTCCCAGCCCACGCGTCCGCGGGCCGTTGTCCCCACCTGGGTGCCCAGTACAACCCGTTCACGGGCCCCCACGCGGAGGACCCGCACGCCTTCTTCGAGAAGCTGCGCAAGGACGAGCCCGTCAGCTTCAGCCCCATGCTGAACATGTGGCTGGTCAGCCGCTACGAGGACATCTCCCAGGTGCTGAAGAGCCCGGCGCAGTACTCCAACCGGGACATGCTGGTGAGCGGCACCCACCTCACGGACGAGGCCAAGGCCATCCTGGACCAGGGCTTCCCCACCGCGCACGTGCTGCTGGGCATGGACCCCCCCGAGCACACCCGCCTGCGCCGCCTGATGAACCGGGGCTTCACCGCGCAGCGCATCGCCGGCATGGGCCCCTTCATCCGGGAGATGGCCACCACGCTGGTGGACCGCTTCGTCCAGGACGGCCAGGCGGACCTGGTGAAGCAGCTCGCATGGCCGCTCCCCGTCCACGTCATCCTTGGCGTCATGGGCGTACCGCAAGAGGACGTCTGGAAGATCAAGCGCTGGAGCTCCGACTGGCAGCAGCTCGTCTTCGAGTACGTGGCCCCCGAGCTCCAGGTGGAGATGGCGAAGGGCGTCATCGAGTTCCAGCAGTACTGCATCCGCCTCATCGAGGACCGGAAGAAGAACCCGCAGGAGGACCTCACCAGCTACCTGGTGGCCGTGGAGAGCGACGGCGAGGCCCTGACGATGCACGAGCTGGTCATGGCCGTGGGCGCGTCCATGCTGTCCGCCGGCCATGAGTCCACCACCGCGCTGATGGCCAACGCCTGGAAGCTGGCCCTGCAGCATGGCCTGTGGCAGCGGCTTCGCGACAACCGCGACCTGGTGCCCAAGTTCCTCGAGGAGTCCAGCCGCTACGACTCCGTCTCCCACGCCATGATTCGCACCGCGAAGGAGGACGTGGAGCTGGGCGGGGTGAAGATTCCCCAGGGCTCGCGCCTGCTCCTCCTCTTCGCCGCCGGCAGCCGGGACGAATCCCTCTGCCCCCATTCCAGCAAGCTGGACGTGGACCGGGAGAAGGTGCCGCAGCACCTCACCTACGGCCGCGGCACCCACTTCTGCCTGGGCGCGCCCCTGGCCCGGCTCCAGTTCGAAATCACGACCAACCTCCTCCTGGACCGGCTGCCGGACCCGAAGCTCGTCCCCGGCCAGGACTTCGGCACCTGGCAGAGCCTGGTGCTGCGGCAGATGAAGCACCTGAAAGTGGAGTGGACCCCCGCCTGAGCCCACCCACCCGGGAGTGAACGAGGGCCTGGCGACCGACACCGGTCTCCAGGCCCTTGTCATGTCCGGAGACCCGCGATTTCCAGCGCCAAGCGGACGATTTCCCACAAAGAAGGGTAGAAACCCACCCCACTTCGAGTGAATGAGCGGGACAAATCAGACCCCCATCGGGTACAGGATGACCCGAACAGGCGCGCTCACTCTGGAAGGCGTGCATTCCAGAAAGAATTTTCTTGCCTCACCACCCATTTCCGCGCGAAAGAGTCCAGGAACACCCTGCTTCCGAGTAAAGCAGAAGGAGCCCCCCGACATGTACGCTCAAGTGGTGGATGAGGCCGACATTCAGTACGCGCACCGAGTGGACCGCAAGGCGCTGGCGGCCATCACCCGGGAGCTGTCGAAGGTGAACAATGCGCGTGCGCTGTGGGCCATGGCCGCTCAGTGGCTGGTCATCGCGGCGGCATTTGCCTTCGTTCTACTCGTGGACCGCTGGTGGGCCTGGCCGCTGGCGGCGGTGCTCATCGCCACCCGGCAGCACGCGCTGCTGGCGCTGATGCACGAGGCGGCGCACTACCACTTCCTGTCCAACCGCAAGGTGTCGGACGTGGTCAGCGATCTGCTCTGCGCCTTCCCGCTGAACATGACGACGGCGGGCTACCGGCACGAGCACATGCTGCACCACCGCTACGTGAATACGCCGAAGGACCCGTACCTCGCGGGCCAGCTGGTGGACGCCTCCTGGCACTTCCCCCGCACGCCGATGCGCGCCACGGCCGTCTTCCTGGCGGACGCGCTGGGCCTGTACGCCCCCAACCACCTGAAGGTGGTGCTGCCCTGGACGTACTGGGGTCGCCTGGTGGGCCGCGCCCAGCCCCGCATCTCCGCGGGCGAGCACCTGCGCTACTGGCTGTACGTGGCCACGCTCGTCACGGTGCTGGTGACGACGGGCGCGTGGCTGCACTGGCTGCTCTTGTGGGTGCTGCCGACGACGACGGTGATGATGGCCTTCTTCCGGATGCGCGCCCTGGGGGAGCACCCCATCGAGGAGACGACGTCCGGTGACGAGACGCGCGAGACGCGCGACATCCTGGGCACCGCGCTGGAGAACTTCTTCATCGCGCCGCTCAACGTGAACCTGCACCTCACCCACCACGCCTTCCCCTCCGTGCCCTTCTACAACCTGCCCGCCATGCACGCGCAGCTCGACAAGGCCGGCCTGCTGGAGAACGGCGTGAACCAGTTCGACACGTACCTGGGCAAGGAGAACAGCCTCATCCAGTACCTCACGCGTGAGCCGGAGGCCTCCGCCGCCGCTGCCGCCGTGGCCCAGCCGTCGCGCCTGAGCCAGCCGCTCCACTCGTAATGGTCGCCGCGAGCCAGGCCTCGCGCCGTGCCGTCCAGGTGTAGCCGGGGGGCTCCACCCAGGATGGCCGGCGAGGCCTGGGCCCGCGCTCAGAAGCGCCGCAGCGAGGACCAGGGGAAGGGCTTCCAGAAGGGCGTCACCACGTCCTCGCCCTCCAGCGGAAACCAGGGTCCGGTGTCGCCTCCCGCGGAGAGCACGTGGAAGTCCTGCGCGGGCATGAACCCCTGCCCCAGCAGCGCCACCCGCTTCCCCGCCGCGTTGGCCGCCACGTCCAGCACCAGCACCACGTGCCCGGGACTTCCACCCAGCACGAAGAAGTCCCCGGGCCGCACGTCCTCGCGCGAGGGCCGCCCCTTGAGGGACTCCAGTGAGTGCGTGCCCGCGTAGGTGAAGACCAGGTCCAGCCACGCGCGGAAGCTGGCGCGTGAGGCATCCGGCGCCGCGCCGCGCACCCACGACACCTTCGAGCCCGATACCCGCGCCCGGTCCCCTTCCGCGTACCGGGGCCACTCCGCCAGGTGCCCGCTGGTGAAGCGGTAGGCCAGGCGCTCCCGCTTGCCGCTGGCCCAGAGCCACTCCGCGTGGAGGCGGATGACGGAGTCCGCGCACTGCTGGAGGTTGGCGGTGCCCACGTCCAGCTCCGCCACCGCCGCCAGCCGCGCGTCCTCTGGCGCCAGAATCCGCCCGCCCTGGTGGCTGAGCACCGGCGTGCCGTCCGGCCGCAGCGGCAGGCCTCGCAGCCAGGCGCCGAAGGAGCCCTTCACCACCGGCACCCGCGCGTAGCCCTCCGGCGGCGCCACCGCGGTCTCCAAGGGGCGCACCACCGCCTGGGCCGGCAGCCATGCGTAGCGCGCCAGCTCCTCCCGCGTCGCGGGCCGGGGCTGCCCCTCCTCCACGGCCCATCCGGAGACAGGGAGCAGGCACAAGGCCCACAAGAGCGTCCAGGCCCACGGACGAAAGCGGCCCTCGGTGGCGGGCCAGGACGGGGAGGACGAGCACGGCGAGCAGTCGAACGCGGACACGAAGCAGCCATCTCCAGGAGTCAGGGCGGCACGACAGGTGGCGCCTCGGGTTGGAGGTTTCTCACGGGCCTGGAGTTCCCTCACGCTCGCTTGATTCCGGTCGCTCCCTGACTGCCCCGCGTTCCCAGGGGTGGGTCTACCGCTGAACGCTCGCCGCCCCCGGAACGTGCGCGGCTGGGACCGAGCACTACCTTGAGTCGTATGCGCCGACAGGCGAGCCTCGCGCTGCTCAACACCTTGTCGCTGACTCGGCTGCCCCTGGCGGTGGCCTTCATCCTCGTCCCGGATGCCTGGGTTCGCGCGGGGCTCGTGGTGTTGGCCGCCTTCACGGACTTTCTGGATGGGTGGATTGCCCGGAACAAGGGGCTCGCCACGCGGCTGGGCGCGCTCATCGACCCGGTGGCCGACCGCGCCTTCATGGTGACGGCCATCCTCGTCTGCTACCTCGACGGGCTCATCAGCGGGGTGGCGGTGCTGCTGCTGGTGCTGCGCGACGTCGGCACCACCGTGGGCTTCTTCATCGCCCGACTGGCGCCCAGGCTGCGCTCGGTGGAGCTGAAGGCGCGGATGCTGGGCAAGGCCGTCACGTCCTTGCAGTTGGTGACGCTGCTGTGCGTGCTGCTGTTTCCCCCCGCGGTGGTGCCCCTGGTCGCGCTCATCGGCGTCCTGTCCTTCGCGTCGGTGGTGGACTACTCCCACGCGGTGCTGAAGGCCCGGGAGCGGGACGCCGGCCCGCGGCGGATGAAGCCGGAGTCCGGCGGCGCGACCTCCTCGGGCTCCTCCCTGCCGCCCGCGCGCAAGTAGGGCGGCGGCGTCAGGGCTGCGCCGCCGAGTCCGCGGGTTGGGCTCCGGGAAGGCCCAGCACCCGGGCCCTTTCGGTGGCGATGGCGGAGCGTTCGCCCTCGCTCATCTCCATCCAGACGTCATCCATGTCGTCGAGCAGACCGTCCTCCTCGGGTGAGTCGCCTTCAGGGTGCCGGGCGCGGACGAGCCGCAGCTTGTTCAGGAGTGCACGGTAACGGTCGTAAGCAGACATGATGGGAACCTCCCCCTCGGGGACGAGCATCGGGCGCGCGACTGACGGAGCGTGGATGGGCCTGGCACCTCACTTCCCGGCCGGAGTGGAGGGGAGCACGGAAATCTCCATCGTCCGCTCCTCATCCAGCAGGTTCACCACGGCTCGGACATGCTCGCCGGGCTCGAGCTTCCGCAAGGCGATATTGCGCCCGTCCCGGAGCACCCGCGTCCGAGGGTCCACGCGCAGCGTCAGCGGCGGACCTTCCCCGACGGCGATGGCCACCTCCGTGTCGCCCACGGAGCGCACCACCCCGGTATAGACGGCGTCCACCACGGCCGTCCCCGGAGGCGAAGGCACGTCCGAGCCCTCGGGTGGCACGTCTTGGACGGCGCCCGCGGCGCCCGTGCCCTGCTGGTCAGCCGTGTCCCGCCGAGGGCTCACCACCCTCGCGCCTGGAGGAATGCCCGCGCCGCCCGTGCCCGTGACTTGCCCCCGGAGCTGCGTCACCTCCTGGCGGAGCTGCAACAGCTCGGCGCGCAGCTGGTCCACTTCGCGCTGGAGCGCCGCGACGTCCGTCCCAGTCGGGGCCTGTCCCGTTGGCGCCTGTTCCGCCCCCGCGGGCACCTGCTGTGTGCCTTGCGCCGTCGCCACGCCGCCACAGAGCAACATCGACAGCCCAACGATACCCAACACCCACAAGCTCACCTTGCGCAGCATGAGGCCCTGACCTCCTTTCCGCTTCAAAGGTGGGGCCTGCCGGGTGACGGACAACCACCGGCCCGGCCGGGATGCGGAGGAGAGCCACCCACCTGGCGGTCCATCGCCTGCCCCCATGGGGACCGGCCGCGGCGCGGAGATTCTTCGAGGCCGCGCTGAAACTCCCAATTGCCTCGCGTCACTCCTGGGGCGCCGGGCCTGAGCAAGCCTGGTCCGGTGGTGTCACGCGGCGGACCGCGGCGCCACGGGTGTGTCTTTTCCTGGAGAACACCATGTCAAAGTCGTCTGTCTGGGTGAGCCTGAGTGTCGGTCTGGCGTTGGGCTTCGCGGGAGGGCGCCTGGCGCGTCCCACCGAACTGGCCACGGGAACGGCCCATGCGGCCAACCTCGCGGCGAAGGCCCCCGCCCCCGGCGCGCGTCCGCGTGCGCCGATTTCGCCCACCGTCTACAAGGTGCCGGTCAATGACTCACCGACAGCGGGAGCGGAGGACGCGCTCGTCACGTTGGTGGAGTTCTCCGACTACGAGTGCCCGTTCTGCTCACGTGCGAACGGCACGGTGAAGCAACTCCAGGAGCGCTATGGCCGCAAGCTGCGCGTGGTGATGAAGCACCACCCGCTGGCCAACCACCCTCGCGCGCGGCCGGCGGCGCTGGCGGCGCTGGCGGCGGGTGAGCAGGGCAAGTTCTGGGAGATGCATGAGGCACTCTTCGCCAACCCGCGAGCGCTGAGCGAGGCCGACCTGGAGCGCTACGCTATGAAGGTGGGCTTGAACATCTCGCGCTGGAATCAGGACCGCGCGGACCCGCGGCTGGCGGAGCGCATCCGCCAGGACGAAGCGCTGGCGATGCGGTTGGGCGCCACCGGCACGCCTGCCTTCTACGTGAATGGCCGCTTCATCAGCGGGGCCCAGCCGCTGGAGGTCTTCACGGGTGTGGTGGACGAGGAGCTGAGCAAGGCGGAGGCCCTGGTGCGGACGGGCGTGCGGCCGACGGAGGTCTACGCGCGCACCCTCTCCGCCGGAAAGGACAGCCCGCCCACGGAGCAGATGATGCCCGAGGAGCCGGCCATCCAGCAGGTGGACGTGGGCACCGCGCCGACCCGGGGCCCGGCCAACGCGCCGGTGACGGTGGTGGCGTTCTCGGACTTCGAGTGCCCGTTCTGCGCCCGCGTGGTGCCGACGATGAAGGCGCTGGAGGCCGCGTACCCCGGCAAGCTGCGGGTGGCCTTCAAGCACCAGCCCCTGGCGCAGCACGCGAACGCACAGGTGGCGGCGGAGGCGGCCATGGAGGCGCACGCGCAGGGCAGGTTCTGGGAGTTCCACGACGTGCTCTTCGCCAATCAGCGCAAGCTGGACCGGGCGTCGCTGGAGGACTACGCGCGGCAGGTGGGCCTGGACGTGGGCCGCTTCAACGCGGCGCTGGACTCGCGCAAGCATGACGCGCACGTGTCCGCGGACGTCGCCCAGGCCATGCGCGTGGGCGCCACGGGCACGCCCACGTTCTTCATCAACGGCCGTCCGGTGACGGGCGCCCGGCCGGTGGAGCACTTCCGCGCCATCATCGACGATGAGCTGCGGAAGGCGGCGCGGTAGTCGCGCGGCGACTCACGGCTCCGAGGCCGCGACCTCTGAATCAGAGACCGCGGCCTCCGGCTCCGGCGGCCGTCTCAACACGCCCACGTTCGTCACCTCGCGGGCGTTGACGTTGAACTCCACCGTCCCAAGCGAGGTGCGCAGCACGTGTTTCCCCGGCTTCAACCCCGGCACGAAGATGCGGCCGTCCAACAACGTGTAGTGCGACGCACCGACCCACTCATGGTTGACGGTGATTTCCTCGCGGTAGCCCCAGAGGTGGTCGTCCCCGAAATCCATCATCCCGGCGACGGCGCCCGTCTCCTCCAGGTGGATGTCGACGGACACGCGCTCCCCCTTCCCGCCTCGGACGACGGCGCTGCCCGCGCGGCCATCCGGCAGCCACGCGAAGATTCGCCCTGCTCCCGCCCGGGGCGTCACCACGAATTCGGGGCCATCGAAGCGGACCTGCGCGTGGTCCTCGGCCGAGTTGCCACACCTCCGCCCCCGTGGACCGGGCTTCTGCGACCCAATCCAGGCCCCCTTCACCGGCGTGCCGTCCGAGAGGAAGACGCGACCGGAGACCTCGAACTCGCCAGGGTCGCTGGAGTACCACTGCCACACCCTCCCGCCCTCCTTGAGCTCGGCGAAGGGGAACGCGATGACCGCCGGAGCACCGGGCACCAGCGTCACGTCCTTCCGTGCCGACACCGCCCGCCCGTTCCGGTGGCCCCACACGGAGACGGCGTGGCGCCCCGACTCGGTGATGCCCGTGAAGGTGCCGTCCTGCTGGGGCTGGAGCTGGACATTCACATGGACGGACTCCACCGACTCCGCCCCACGCCGGCGCCCCATCACCGGCTTGACGGTGACCGGAACGAACGCCCCGAGTTGGAAGTCGAACCGCCGCACCTCGCCGGCGGTCAGCTCCGCGCCCACGGACCGGCGGAGCCCCTCTCCCTCGGGCGCGAAAGGCGTCATGCTGACGGGGTAGCCCGGCGTCACGCCATCCAGCGTGTAGCGTCCCTGTGCATCCGTCGTGGCCCAGACAGGCGTCATCTCCAGCAACATCGGGTCACCGGATGCGACCAGCCGGACACCCTCCGCCGGCGTCCCGTCATGCAGGAGGACCTGCCCCTCCACGAAGGCCCCTGGTTGCAGCTTCAGCTCCACGACGAGCGAGCCCCCGGCAACCACGCCCACGTCCCGCTCACAGCGCTCGGCGTGACCGGCCCCCCGTGCGCAGACGGTCATCACGCCCGCGCCAGGCGCCCTGAAGGTCACCACGCCCGACGCGTCCGTCAGCGCTGTCTCATCGGGCAACCGCTCTCCCAGGCCGGGCGCGAACAACCCTCGGAGGAGGGATACCCGAGCGCCCGCCAGCGGCGCACCGGTGCGCTGGGAGACGGCCCGGACCCGAATCGAATCCGCCGCGCCATCCATCGTCGGCGGCGGCAGGGGGAGCGGCGGCAGGGACGGGAGCCGCGCGAACTCTGGAAAGGGCACCTCCACGAGCACCGGCTGCGCCGCCCGCTCCGCGCGCCACATGCCCAGGCCTCCGAGCACCGCCGCCATGGCACTCAGACCAATGCCCCAGCGAAACCCGTGCATCATTGAACGGCCCCCAGCTCCAGCAGTGGAACCGGGAGGCTATCACTGTCCGTCCGGGTGGGCACATCCCGGCCCGGCTACTCGCTGCCGTAGCCCGCGCTCTGCACGTCGATGAGACGGCCGTTCTCGAACGTCACCACCTGCATGAAGCGGCGCGGCCCGAAGTTGTAGGTCCACTCCTCGTACTCCCGGGTGACGGACCGCCGCTCCGTCGTGACGCCCCCCGTGTTCCTGTCAGGCGTCACCGAGCCCGCCGAGTCCGTCACCGTGCGGAAGCTCTTCGCCGCCGGCTCCCCACACTTGGCGAGCACCTCGGTCTTGAGCGCCCCATCCGCCACCAGCGCCTGGCCACAGCGGAGCGAGGCCGCCTCCGCCGCCACCGGCACCCCGGCCATTGAAAGCACGACCGCCAATCCAAGAGCTCGCATGGGGTGTCTCCTCTCCATTCAGGTCAACGGCGCAGGATGCCCGTGTGGGCGGAGCACGCTACGCGTAGGGGTTGTAGAACTTCGCGAACGTCGCCTTGGCGAAGTCGCCGAAAGTCATTCCAGGCTGGAAGGCGCCCACCTTCTGCTCGGCGGGGTCCACGCCCTCCGGCGGACGCAGGTGCATGTCATTGTCCGGCTGCATGAACACCGCGAAGGTGGCGCGGGAGATGTTGCGGCTGGCCGGATGGGCCAGCGCCTGCACCGCGTGCGGCGTGGACCGCAGCAGCCCGCCGGTGACAATCTGGGAGCTTTCGCCAATCTGGAAGGCCAGGCTGTCCTTCGGGATGACGACCTTGCGCTCCTCGCCGGACCGCGTGCGCACGTACAGGCCCGCCTCCGGGTCCGGCACCGGGATGTCCTTGCGCGCCGGCTCCGTCGCGCCCGGCTCGGCCTCGAAGTACATGGCCGGGCAGAGCGCCGTGAGCGAGCCGTGGTCGCTGTGCCAGCCGCACCACGAGTCGCGCGTGCGCGGCGTCGCGTCCTCGTTGATGGCGAAGTAGTAGAGCAGCCGCGCCTTGCACGCGCGCGACTCACGAATCGTCTTCGCCAGCGCCGCGTCCGGTGCCAGGCGGCTGCCCAGTCTGGCTTGCACGTACTTGTCGCACTGCTCGGCGACCAGCACGCCCACGTCCACCATCCGCTGGCCCAGCGCCATGAAGGCGGGCCGCAGCTCCGGGAAGTCCGCGTCCGGCCACACGTTGGGGTGGTAGTTCTCCGGGTGCTTCTCGATGAGCTCCGCGTCGGTGTGCGGCACGTCGTACTGCGGGTTGTTGTAGTACGAGCCCTTGAACTCGTCGAACTGGCCGGGGCGCAGCAGCTCCTTCCCGTGGCTCCAGCCGAACGAGTAGCTGCTGCGCGCGTGGACGTAGCGGTCCTTCACCTCGGTGGGCAGCGCGGCGAAGCGGAAGCCCAGGGGCAGCAGGTTGTCGCGCAGCTCGACCAGCCCGGGGATGCCCCGAACGACGAGCAGACCAATGCCGTCAGGCCCGTAGGCGCGCGCGATGGCGGCGCTCAGGTCCGCGCCCGCCACGAGCTGCGCATAGTCGAGAAGAACCACTCCGTCTTTCGTTTCCGCCACGTCGCTGCTCATCCCAGGTGCCTCGTGTCTTCTCCCCACGGCGCCACACCGGCATCCGCGCCGGGCAGGGTGTGCACAGGCCACCCGTGACAAGGGAGACGGGCGCCATACTGCCCGGTTTGGGCGCATGCGTGCCACCTGCGTCTCTCGGTGGTGGGCGGCCCCCCCTGCTCTCGCGCCAGGCCCCGCTCCCTCGTCCCCCAGGGCAGTCGCGCGCGGCGACAACCCGGATTCACATGAGGGGTCGTATTTCCTCTCACAAGGAGAACCCCGCGATGGAAAGCCCGCTGTATACCGGAGAGGTCCGTACCGTCGGAGAGAGCATGGCGCGCAGCATCACCGACGCGGGCGCCTTCAAGATATTCATGGACGAGCCCGTGGAGTTGGGTGGCCGCAATGGCGCCCCCAGTCCGCTCGACTTCATCCTGGCCGCACACGCGGGCTGCCTGAACTACATGACCTTCTACATCGCCCGGGAGCTGGGCATCCCGGTGACGCGCACGGACATCACCGTGCGCGGCGCATTGGACCCGTCGACGTTCGCCGGAAAGCGCGGCGGCGCACGCGCGGGCTACCAGTCCCTGGAGGTCACCATCCAGGTCCACACGCCCGCGAACGCGGATCAACTCGCCCGCCTCAAGCGCGAGGTGGAGGCACGCTGCCCGGTGAGCGACAACCTCGCCAACGCCACGCCGGTGCACCTCACCTTGAAGGCCGCTACTTCGGAGGCGTGACGGGCACCGGCGCCACCAGGGGCGCGGCGCGGCCGGGCCGGGGGACGAGGAAGAGCAGCCGCCCCTTCTGCTTCATCATCCCCGCCGCCAGCTCCGCCTGCGGGCCCGCGCCCCAGAAGACGTCCACCCGGCCCGCGCCCCGGATGGCCCCGCCCGTGTCCTGGTTGAGCACGAAGCGCGACAGCGGCTTCCACTGCACGGAGCCATCCGCCATGCGCACCGGGCGCTCGGTGTGGATGAAGGCCAGGCCCCCCTTGGGGAACAGCCGCGCGTCCGTCGCGATGGAGCGCCCCGCCGTCACCGGCCGCCCGAGCGACCCCACCGACGCGGTGTTGAGGAAGCGGAAGAACACGTAGGACTCGTTGTGGTCGAGCACCCGGTGACACTGCTGGGGATTCGCGGCCAGCCACGCGCGCAGCGCCTGCATCGACATCTCCTCCTTGGGGATGGCGCCCTCCTGGATGAGCAGCGAGCCGATGCTGCGATACGGCTTCCCATTCGACGCGGCGTAGCCGATGCGGCGCCGACTCCCATCCGGCAGGAGCAACGAACCGCTGCCCTGCACCTCCAGGAAGAAGAGCGCCACCGGGTCCTTGGCCCACGCCAGCTCCAGCTTCCGTCCGCTGAGCCGCCCCCCACGGATGTCCCCGCGCGACCAGTACGGCACCACCTTCCGCCCGTCGAGCCGGCCCACGACTCGCTCTGACCTGAAGCGCTCCGCGAAGGGCTCCAGCGGGACTTCAACCAAGTCGGACGGAGGCCCGTGGATGGGCACGTTGTACACGTCCGTGCGCGTCAGGCTCGCCTCGATGGTCGGCTCGTAGTAGCCGGTGAAGAGCACCTGGCCGTCCTCGCCTCCGGCGGCCTCCAGCGGCTCGAAGTCCTCCAGGACCAGGGCCCACAGCGCCTCCGGCGTGAGGTCCTCGCGAAGCCGCGCGTGCAGGCGCTCCAGCGCGGTCCGCAGCTCGGCGATGGAGACCTGCCGCGCGCCGTAGATGAAGCGGTGGTCGGACGGGCGGCTGCGCAGCCACACGAGGCTCTCCGCGACGGCGGTCCGCAGGGACGCGACGTCACCGTCGTCCCGGGGCTCCATCTTGCGAGCCAGGCCGACGAGCGCGTCCTCGGGGCTGGTGACGGGAGCGCGGGTGGGGCTCGGACAGGCCGAGGCGAGGAGCCCCAGCGTCGACAGCAGGAGGATTCGGAGGTGCCGCATGTCCATGTGGCTCCTCTACCTATCGCACCTGCCCCGGTGCGGCGAATGGGGACTGGCGTGTCCGGGATGAGCGAGCGGCCAGGCGTCAGCGGCCCATGGACGACACGCCGCGGAGGGTTCGCCCACCGCGGCGGCGCCGTCGCTCAGCGCATCTGCGCTGCGCGCTCAGATGAAGTAGTCGGGGAGCAGCTCCGCCCCGGGCACCATCTGATACTTGTCGAAGTCCGTCACGCCCACGCCGCGGAGGACCTCCTCGTCGATGCAGAAGTTGCCGGTGAACTCGCGGCTCGGCTTGGTGAGGATGGCGTAGGCCGCGTCCGCCATGATTTCCGGCGTCCGGCAGCCGCGGATGGTCTCATCCCCGCCCAGCAGGTTCTGCACCGCCGCGGTGGCGATGACGGTGCGCGGCCAGATGGCGTTCACCGCGATGCCGTCCGAGCGCAGCTCCTCCGCCATGCCCAGCACGCACATGCTCATGCCGAACTTCGCCATGGTGTACGCGACGTGGGGCGCGAACCAGCGCGCCTCCATGTTGAGCGGCGGCGAGTTGTTGAGGATGTGCGGGTTGCTGGCCTTCTTCAGGTACGGAATACACGCCTGCGAACACGCATACGTGCCACGCGTGTTGATGCCGTGCATCAGGTCGAAGCGCTTCATCGGCGTCTCGAGCGTGCCCGTGAGGCTGATGGCGCTGGCGTTGTTCACCAGGATGTCGATGCCGCCGAAGGTCTCCACCGCCTTGGCCACGGCGGCGGCAATCTGCTGCTCGTCGCGGATGTCCACGGCACAGGGCAGCGCCTTGCCGCCCGCCTTCTCGATTTCCTCCGCCGCCGTGTAGATGGTGCCGGGGAGCTTGGGGTGCGGCTCCGTCGTCTTGGCGGCGATGATGATGTTGGCGCCATCCCGGGCAGCGCGGAGGGCAATGGCCTTGCCGATGCCACGGCTGGCACCGGTGATGAACAGCGTCTTTCCCTGGAGATTGGACATGGGGGTCCTCCTATCACGAACGGGCGGATGGCTTCCGATGCGCCACCTTGGCGACGGGCTCCATCACTTCGCGCCCTCGGAGAAGGCGCGCTCGATGAGCATCTGCATAGGAGCGTGGGCCGGTAGCGTCCCAAACGTCTGTCCATGCGCTCCGCCCAGGCGGGACTCGCAGAAGGCATCCGACACGGCGGTGTTGCCCGCGCGAATCAGCAGCGATGCCTGGAGCGCCAGCGCCAGCCCCTCCACGATGGTGCGCGAGCGCGCCTCCAGCGAGTCCGTGTTCGCCAGCTCCTTGCCCAGCCGCGCGGTGGCCTCGTCGTAGGCGGGGTGCCCGCCCTGCGCGGCCAGGAGCTCGGCGAAGAGGGCTTCCCGGCTGGCCGGCTCGCGCGACGCCGCGCGCAGCACGTCCAGGCACTGGATGTTGCCGCTGCCCTCCCAGATGGAGTTGAGCGGGGCCTGCCGATACAGGCGCGGCAGGTTCGTCTCCTCCACGTAACCCGCGCCGCCCAGGCACTCCTGCGCCTCGTTGACGAAGGAGGGCGTGCGCTTGCACACCCAGTACTTCCCCACCGCCGTGGCGATGCGGCAGAACGCGGCCTCCTTCTCGTCCCGAGGCGTGGCGTCCACCGCGCGGGAGACGCGCCCGGTGAGCGCGACATGGGCCTCCAGCTCCAGCGCCAGGTCCGCCAGCACGTTGCGCATCAGCGGCTGGTCGATGAGCCGCTTGCCGAACGCCACGCGGTGGCGCGTGTGGTGGATGGCCTGCACCAGCGCCTGACGCATCTGCCCGCTGGAGCCAATCATGCAGTCCTGCCGCGTCAGCGCGACCATCTCCAGGATGGTGGGGACACCGCGGCCCTCCGCGCCCACCATCACCGCGTAGGCACCGTGCAGCTCCACCTCCGAGCTGGCGTTGCTCCAGTCGCCCAGCTTGTCCTTCAGCCGCTGGACGCGGATGGCGTTGAGCGCGCCGTCCGGCGTGAAGCGCGGCATCAGGAAGCACGACAGGCCCCCCTCCGCGTGCGCCAGCACCAGGAAGGCATCGCTCATGGGCGCGGAGAAGAACCACTTGTGGCCCACCAGCGCGTAGGGCTGGCCGGGCCCGCGGCCTTCACCCAGGCGGTGCGCCTTGGTGGTGTTGGTGCGCACGTCGGAGCCACCCTGCTTCTCCGTCATGCCCATGCCAATGGTGGCGCCTGACTTCTGCGCGGCGGGGATGAAGCGGCTGTCGTAGGACGCCGAGCTCACGCGCGGCAGCCACTCCATCGCCACCTCCGGCTGGTGGCGCAGCGCGGGCACCGACGCATACGTCATCGTGAGCGGACAGCTCGTCCCCTGGTCCGCCTGGTTGTGCAGATAGAAGAGGGCCATGCGCGCCACGTGGGCGCCGGGCTTGTCCTCGTTGCGCCAGGCGAAACCCGACACGCCGTGGGCCATGCCCAGCTCCATCAGCCGGTGGTACGCGGGATGGAACTCCACCTCGTCTCGGCGGTTGCCGTAGCGGTCGAAGGGCCGGAACCTGGGCTTGTTCTCGTTGGCGAGGAACGCCAGCTGCTGCATCTCCCCGCCCACCACGGGGCCGTACTTCGCCAGGTCGGCCTCCGCCCAGCCTCCGCCCTCGCGGGCCACCACCTCGCGGAGCACGGTGTCCGTCGTCCACGCGTCGTACTCGAGCGGCGGCGGCTGGTTCGTGACTTCGTGCGTGAGGAAACCGGCGGCAATGGCGTTGCGTTCAGTCATGGTGAAGGTCCTCCAGGGGACAATGCCCGGTGCCCCTGGATTACCGTGAACACGCGCGGCAGGCCATCGCAACCCGAGGGGCGGATGCGGCGTGTCACCGCTTCTTCGCCTGCTCCAGCTCCTCGACCAGCAGCTCCGAAACCTTCCGCACACGCGGTATGTCGAGCGCGGACTTCGCGCAGACCAGGTGCAGCTCGCTGGTGGCATAGGGCCCCAGGTCCAGGTCGAGCGGCACGAGGCTCCGCTCCCGCACGAAGCGGTGCCGCAGGTCGCCCAGCACCATGGCCCCCACGCCCGCCTCGGCCGCGGCCAGCAGCACCAGGTAGTTGTCGGCGGTGAACACGGGCGAGAAGCCGGGGATGATGGACTCCAACTGGGGGTTGGGCGGCGTCGCATCGAACGGCGGCGCCCAGGCCACCCACGGAATCTGCTGGAGCGTGGGCCGCCTGGGCAGCTTCGCCTTGAGCGACTTCGCCACGAAGACGGCGTTGCGAATCTGCACCCCATGCACGCGCTTCAAGTCCGCGTTCGGCGGGCACCGGGCCCGCAGCGCGAGGTCCGCCTCGCCGCGCCCCAGGTCCAGGTACTGAATCCCGGAGAGCACCTCCAAGCGCAGCCCCGGGTGCTTCTTCGCCACCGCCCCCGAGAAGGGCGCGAGGAAGTCGAAGCACATGTACGGCGCCGCCGTCACCCGCACCAGGCCGCGAGGCGACGTGTCCGACGACTCCGCCGCGCGGTGCAGCTCTCCGGCCCACTCCGCCATCTTCTTGGCCGGTAGCACCAGCCGCTCGCCCGCCGCCGTCAGCACCGCCCCGTCCACGCCTCGGCGGAACAGGGAGGCGCCCACCGCGTACTCCAGCGCCGCCAGCCGCCGGCTCACCGTGGGCTGACCGATGCGGAGCCGCCGCGCCGCCCCACTGAAGCTGCCCGTCTCCGCGATGGCGAGGAACAGCCGCGCGTCATCCCAGGAGATATCCATGAATGCATGACCTCATGCCTGAATCGCCATTTTCCATCCATTCTCGCATCGCTACCTTGCGCCTGTCTCGACGTGCAGGAGCCCCACCATGCGGAACCGTTCCCTTGCCCTCTCGTTCGCCACCGTGCTCGCCACCGCCGCCCTCACGGGCTGCGCCGTCACCTCACATGGCGTGCAGCCCTCCGCGCTCGGCAAGGCGCGCCCTTCGTCGGAGCTGCTACCGATGCTGACGCAGCCCGGCCCCGTGGAGCTGGAGACGGTCGTCTCCTGCGACTGGGCCGTGGAGCGCGGCGGCCTCATCAACCTGGACCACCCCACCTCGAAGCGCGCGGGCCTGGAGGACGGGGATGAACCGGTCCAGGTCTTCTTCCACGCCCTCCGTCACCCGGAGAAAGGGCTCTTCATCATCGACACCGGCGTGGAGACGGCGCTGCGGGACGCGCCGGAGAAGGCCGCCATGCGCGGGCTCCTCGCCAGCGCCATGAACATGGAGAAGATGACGGTGCACGCGCCGCTGGGGGAGTGGCTGGCGAAGCAGCAACAGCCGCTGGCGGGCGTGTTCCTCACACACCTGCATCCGGACCACATCACCGGCATGGCGGACGTGCCCGCCGGGACTCCCGTCTACACCGGACCGGGTGAGACCTCCGACCGCGCCTTCGTGAACCTCGTCATCCAGGGCAACAGCGACCGGGCCCTGGCCGGCAAGCCGCCGCTGTCGGAGTGGACCTACGCGAGGGAGGACGCCGGCCTGTTCGACGGCGCGGTGGACATCTTCGGGGACGGCTCCGTGTGGGCGCTCTGGCTGCCCGGCCACACGCCCGGCACCACCGCGTACCTGGTGCGCTCCACGAAGGGCCCGGTGCTGCTCGCGGGGGACATCAGCCACACCCGCTGGGGATGGGAACACGACGTGGAGCCCGGCTCGTTCAACAACGACGCGGACCGGGCCACGGTGAGCTTCAAGAAGCTGCGCGCGTTCGCCCAGGCCCACCCCGAGGTCGAGGTGCGCCTGGGCCACCAACACTGACGCGCGGAGTCCTCAGTTCCGGGTGTGCTGCCGGAAGAAGTCCCACATGATGCTGGTGCCATCCGGCCCGGACGGGTCGGCGAAGGGATAGCGCGAATCCCCGCCGGGCCAGGCGTGGTCCATCCCCTGGATTTCGATGTGCCGCGCCACCAGCGAGCCGCCGTAGACGTAGTCCTCCACCGTGTACGCGCGCCCGCCAGGCACACTGGCCCGCGTCACCTGCGTGGCCACCGGACGGATGCTGTCGTTGGCCACGCCGTCATCGCCGTAGTCGCTGGTCTGGAGGAACTGCCGCGTCGCCTGCCGGCCGTTGACGATGGAGACGACGCTGTCCTTCGTCCCGTGCACGACGAGCACCGGCACCGTGTGACGCGGACGGCCCGAGCACACCCACGCGTCCCAGCCCCGGTCATCCGGGTGGTAGATGCTGCCGAAGAGCATCGCGAAGCCCGTGCCCGAAATCGTGGTGGCCGCCTTGTACATGGCCCCCGCGCCAATCATCCCCGCGGCGAACACGTCCGAGTAGCAGGCCAGCAGCGTCCCCGTGAGCACCGCGCCGGAGCTGACGCCGCCCACGTAGATGCGGCGCGCATCCACCGCGTAGCGCCGCTTCACCTGCTCCACCATGCCCACCACGAGCGCGGGCTCACCGTGGTCTCGCGTCTGGTTGAGCACCAGCATGAAGTTCCAGCACTGCGTGGGGTTCGCGAACGTCGCCTGGTTCGGGTACAGCACCAGGAACGTCTCCGCGTCCGCCTTCTCGTTGAGGCGCGAGAGGCCGGCGAACTGGCTCGGGTTCTGGAAGCAGCCGTGCAGCGCCACCACCAGGGGCAGCGGCGTGTCCGCCTGGTACCCCGTGGGCACCCAGAGCTGGAAGCCCCGGGTCCCTTCGATGCCATGGACCCAGGTGCCGGCGCGCGCGGGCGCCGCGGCGGTGAGCGTGAGGACGGCGAGCAGCAACAACCCCGTGCGCGAGCACGTGACAGCGTTCCGCTTCATTGGCTGACTCCTTCGGGGTGGGGGAACCGCGCTCAGCCCGGCTGCCGCGCATCCGCCGCGGCGTCCTCGACTCCGGCCAGGAAGGCCGCCACGGCTTCGGCGACCTTGTCGGGCTGGTCATGCGGTGACGCATGGCCGGAATCACTCAACACCTGGAGCCGCGCGTTCGGCAGCAGGTCCACATAGGCCTGCTTCGTGGACACGGGCGTGTAGTCCCTGTCGGACGCGAGCACCAGCACCGGGCAGGTGATGCCGCCCAGGTGCCGCATGACGCTCCACCCCACCAACCCCTTCGTCGCGCGCAGGTACGCGTCCGGGTCGTTGGCGCTGAATATCTCCAGCGCGCGCTGACGAAGCGCTTCCTGCCCTGGCTTGGGGAAGAGCTTGGGCGCCAGGACCTTGGCCAGCACCGAGGGCCCCAGCAGCTTCAGCAGCGTCAGGCGCAAGCCGAACTCGAACTTGCGGCGCAGCGTGCGCGCCACCAGCTCCGGCCCGCTGTTGACGATGACCAGGCTGCGCACCAGCTCCGGCCGGTCCACCGCGAGCTGGAACCCCATCATCCCGCCCATGGACAGCCCCACCACGTGGACGCCGGTGAGCCCCAGCGCGTCACACAGCCCGGCGATGTCCCGGGCGAAGCGCGGCACGCCATAGACACCCGGCGGCTTTCCGCTGCGGCCATGCCCCCGCGCATCGGGAATGATGACGCGATGGCGGCCCGTCAGTCTGGGTGCCACGGACTCCCAGTCCCGGCCAGAGGAACCCAGCCCGTGAAGAAGCAGCACGGGAGTGCCCTCACCCGATTCCTCGAAGTAGAGGGAGAGCTCCTCCAACTGGAGCAACGGCATGTTCGGACCCCAGATTCAGGTAGGAAGCGTGTCGAATCGCAGGTCCGAAGCTACATGAACGAACGTTCGTTTTTCAAGAGTACCCCATGAGCACCTCCCCCCGCTCTCGCCTGCGCGCCACGGACGCC
>NZ_JABFNS010000143.1 GCF_013116825.1 Myxococcus xanthus | reverse complement strand
GCCGCCCCCCCCGCCGCCGGAGAACTCGTTCGACTACAGCGCCAGCAACACCAACAGCGCGCAGCAGAACACCACCAACCACGTCATCGCGCTGACCGCAGGCCAGACGCTCACCGTCGCGACGTGTGGCCTCACGGGGACGCAGTTCACCGGAGACACGTGGCTGCGCCTGCGCAACCCCGCCGGCACCGAGGTGGCCACCAACGACGACGCCTGCGGTGGCCGTGGCTCCAGCATCACCTTCACGGCCACCACCGCCGGCAACCACGAGGTCCGCGCCGGCTGCTACTCCACCGGGAGCTGCACCGGCCGCGTCGTGTGGGAAATCTCCGGCGGCTCCGGCGGCGCCACCAGCGGGAGCTTCAACTTCAGCGCCAGCAACACCAACAGCGCGCAGCAGAACACCACCAACAGCGACGTCGCCATCGCCGCGGGCAAGAGCATCACCGTGGCCACCTGCGGCGTGACGGGCGCGACCTTCACGGGCGATACCTACCTGCGCCTCTTCAACGGCGCCACGCAGGCGGCGGTCAACGACGACGCGTGCGGCGGCCGTGGCTCCAGCCTGACATACACCTCCCCCACGGCCACCACCCTGCAGATTCGCGCGGGCTGCTACTCCAGTGGGAGCTGCACCGGCACCGTGGTGTGGAGCATCCAGTAGTCCCCACCCAGCGGCGTTGAACACCCGGGCCCGGGCCGTGGCGAGCGCCACCGCCCGGGCTCGCGGCGTCAGTAGGCGTTCTTCGACAGGAAGCCGCCCAGCGCCGTGCGCACGAGAATCTTCAGGTCCATCAGCAGCGACCAGTTCTCGATGTAGTACAGGTCGTACTCGATGCGCTTCTCGATGCACGTCTGGCCGCGCAGGCCGTTGATTTGCGCCCAGCCGGTGATGCCCGCCTTCACCTTGTGCCGCAGGTGGTAGCGCGGAATCTGCCGCTTGAACTCCTCGATGAAGACGGGGCGCTCCGGGCGCGGCCCCACCAGGCTCATGTCACCGCGCAGGACGTTGAAAAACTGAGGGAGCTCATCCAGGGAGTACTTCCGCAGGAACGTGCCAATCACCGTGCGCCGCGGGTCGTCCGGGCAGGTCATCATCGCGCCGCCGTGCTCGGCGTCGATGCACATGGTGCGGAACTTGAGGATGGGGAAGGTGCGCCCATCCATGCCCATGCGCTCCTGACGGTAGAGCATGGGCCCACGGCTGGTGAGCCGCACCGCCAGCGCGGTGGCGGCCATGAGCGGCGCGGTGATGATGATCGCCAGCAACGAGAAGAGGATGTCGAAGGCCCTCTTGGCCACCCGGCTCCAGCCCTCCATCGGGTCGCCCTGGAGACGGATGATGGGCAACCCGCCGAACTCCTCCAGGCCACCATAGAGGGTGATGTACTGGTACAGGTCCGGCACCACGCGCACGTCCACGGTGCGCAGCGCCAGCTTGTCCATCAGCGCCTTGACGTGGGCGTGGCCCTCCAGCGGCAGCGCGAGGATGACCTGGTCCACCGGGTGCGAATCCAGCACCTCGTTCACCTGGTCCACGAGCCCGATGACGCGCACGTCATTCACGTACCGGCCCACCTTCTCCGGGTGCAGCGTCAGCACGCCCATCACCCGGAAGCCCAGCTCGCGGTGGTGCTCCACCGTCTCGATGACCCGCTGCCCCAGGTCCCCCGCGCCGATGACGAGGATGGACTTCAGGTTGTGGCCCCGGCGCCGGATTTCACTCACCAGATAGCGAGTCACCAGCCGGCTGCATGTCACCAGCGCGAACGCATAGACGATGAAGATGACCAGCGTGAGGCGCGAGTAGCGCTCGCGCACGAAGTACGTCACCGCCACCAGGATGAGCGCCGCGGTGATGGTGGACTTGAATACCTCGAACACCTCACCCGTATTCGTCCGGGAACGATTGGTGCCGTACAGGCGTGACTGGTGGAACGTCACCGGGAAGATGACGAGCACCATCAGCAGCGAGAAGAACGAGTCCGTCCAGGGAGGAATCCCCTCCGTGACGGGCACGATGCCGGAGAAGCGTGTGGCGTACGCGAGGACGAATGCCAGCGCGAGCATCACCATGTCGGCGACGACTTTGATCGACGTGTAGAAACGCTGGAGACGACTGAACACCGAAGTACTCCTGTGGCGTAATCAACGGGTGGCCACCCCGGTGCAAGACTCGCGCCCTCTTCATCTGGACGCGCGTCTTGCCCATCACCGTTTGATAGCCGCGCTTGCTAGCACGGAAAAATTTGTGAAAACAATGGGTTGCGGCGGCCCCGCCCCCCCAGCCAGGGGCGGTGTCCACCTGTTGCCCACAAAAGACCAAGACAGGAGCGACAGCGGAGTCACAGTCCCGCTGCGGGACCTGGGGAATCTGGCAACACCTCCCCCAGCACCGAGTGGATCTCTCGAAGAATGGCACTTTGGAACTGGGCGCGACCGAAGCGCTCGGCCTGCGCTCGAGCGGCTTCAGGCCGAAAGCCGACTTCCCATTCGTCGAACCGGCGCACGGCGGCGGCGAGCGACTCCGGCGTCTGTTCTGAGAAGAACATTCCCGTCCGCGCCGTCACCGTCTCGAGCGCGCCGCCCTTCCCATAGGCGATGACAGGCCGGCCCGCCGCCTGGGATTCCAGCGGAGTGATGCCGAAGTCCTCCTCGGGCGTGAAGATGAGCGCGCGAGCGTCTCGGTACAGCGCCGGGAGCGACGCATCCATGACGTTGCCAAGAAAGCGGATATTTTCAGGCAGGCTTCCGGCGCCCAGGCGCGCGGCCTCCTGGCCTGCGCCCACCACCCAGAGCTGTGCGTCCAGGCTTCGGAACGCCTCCAACGCCACGTCCAATCGCTTGTACGGCGCGAAGGCCCCCAGCCAGAGGAAGTAGCCCCCCTGGCCGCCCCCCTCCAGGGGGACCTGGGCGAAGCGCTCCAGGGAGACGGGCGGGTGGATGACCGACGCCTCCCGGCCCCAGAAGCGCTGCACCTTGGTGGCGATGTGTCGACTGTTGGCGATGAAGCGGTCGACCCCCGCCGCCGTCCGGCGGTCCCACCGGCGCAGCCAGGGGCGGACGGCATGGGCCGCCGCCCGCACCGGGAGTCCCGTGCGTCCGGGTCCGAAATAGTCGTCGAACAAGTCCCACATGTACCGCATAGGCGCGTGCACATAGCTCAGGTGCGGCGTGCCCCGCGGCGTGCGCAGGCCCTTGGCCACGCAGTGGCTGGAGGAGAGGACCAGGTCGTACTCCCCCTGCAGTTGGAGGGACTCGATGGCCATCGGCATCAGCGGCAGGAAGTGCCGGTAGCGCGCGTGGATGCCGGGGATGTGCTGAAGGAAGGACGTGAAGATGCGGCGGGACTCGATGGCCGGCGACTGGGAGCCCGGCTTGTGGATGAGCGTGTAGATGTCCGCGTCTGGCAGGACTTCGCAGAGGGCATCAAGGACGCGCTCACCACCTCGGTGGGTGACGAGCCAATCGTGGACCAGGGCAACCTTCACGGCACGGCTTCTAGCACTGGGCGCGAGCGGCGCGGCAAGCGTCGATGGGGCCCCGCGTGCCTGCCCGCCCCCCATGGAGGCCGCGCGTGTGGTACGCGGAGGCCGTGGCCCACGTCCTCCTCGACCTGCGCATGGTGCGCGGCCGGCTGCATGGGATTGCCCGTTACGCCCTGGAGCTGGCGCGGCGGATGCCCGTGCTCGCGCCCGACCTGCACTTCTCCGCGTTGGTGCCCCCCGAAGGGCTCGCGCCCGACCTGGGGGAGCTGACGCCGCGCATGCCGCTGCACCGCGCGCTGGCCGGGTTTCTTTCACCCCTTGAGCAGCCGGCGCTGGCGGCGGACCTGGTGAAGCTGGCGCCGGATGCGTTCCACGCCACGTCCTTCTCGCTGCCCCTCTTCTGGAACGGGCGGCTGGTGGCCACGCTCCACGACGCCAATCACCTGGCGCTGGCGGACCAGTACACGCCGGCCCAGTCCATCTACTACCGCGTGGTGGTGGGCCCTCGCGCGAAGCGGGCCACCGCGCTGGTGACGGTGTCCGAGTTCTCGCGCGACGAGCTCGCGAAGCACCTCAAGCTGTCGCCCTACCGGCTCCAGGTGATTCACAACGGCGTGGATACCCGCTTCCAGCCGCCGACGCAGGCCGAGGCCACCGCGTTCCGCGAACGGTACGAGCTGCCAGCGCGCTACGTGGCGGCGGTGGGCAACGCCAAGCGCTTCAAAAACCTGGCGCTGCTGAAGGATTTCGCCGGGGAGTTGCCCGTGCCCATCGTGCT
Organism: Myxococcus xanthus; assembly: GCF_013116825.1. GTDB lineage: Bacteria > Myxococcota > Myxococcia > Myxococcales > Myxococcaceae > Myxococcus > Myxococcus xanthus_B. The sequence goes on along the minus strand of NZ_JABFNS010000143.1, from coordinate 19,728 downwards.
GCTGGCGGGCAAGGGCGCGGTGGCGCACGAGCTGGGGCTTCACGAGAACGTGGTCGATTTGGAGGAGCTGCCCGAGGACCAGATGCCGCTGTTCTACGGCGCGGCGGCGGCGTTGCTGTTGCCCTCGCGCTACGAAGGCTTCGGGCTGCCGGCCCTGGAGGCCATGGGCGCGGGTTGCCCGGTGCTCGCGTCGGATACGACGGCCCTGCCCGAGGTCGTGGGCAACGCGGCGTTGAGGCTCTCCCCGGACGACGCGGCGGCGTGGCGTGAAGCGACGCTGCGCGTGCTTCGCGACGACGCGCTGCGCCGGGAGCTGATGGAGCTGGGCCGGGAGCGCGTGGCGCGCTTCACGTGGGACGACTGTGCCCGGCGCACCCTGGCCGTCTATCGCCGCGTGCTGGAGGCCCCGGCGCCCGGAGGCTCGCGCGGGACGCCCCGCCGCTAGGGAGTGGGCCTGGACGCGCCGTCCATCTCCAGGAGCCCCTGACGGGCCTCCCGGCCGCGCAGGCGTTCACTGCCCTCGCACAGCCCCAGTCCCCAGATGAGCGAGAAGGACAGGTACACGCTGGAGTGGAACGGCAGGTAGTGCACCAGCGCGAGGATGTGGAAGCCCACCCAGGACAGCAGCGCTCCCGTGGCCGCGATGGAGCCCTCGCGGTAGCGCCGGATGAGGGCGCGCCCCAGCAGGGCGTGCATCGTCAGCATCAGCAACAGCCCCACCAGGCCCGTCTCCGCCCACACCGTCAGCCAGAGATTGTGCGAATCGGTGGCCAGCAGGTCGGTGATGCCCGTCTCGTCCTGCGTGGCCAGGGCCGCCGGCTTGTGGTTGCCGAAGCCCACACCCGTCAGCGGGTATTCACGCACCAGGCTCCAGCCCACGGTCATGGCGTGCTCGCGCTCTCCGCCGTAGATGTTGCCCAGCGCCTTCTCCAGTCGCGTGCGCCAGGCCGGGCTCATGGAGACGACTGCCACCAGCGCGAACAGGAGCGCCAACCCCATCTTCCGCGCGGAGCCCTGGACCAGCAGCAGCAACGCCACCACGCTCACGAGCAACGCCGCGCCCAGCGCCGCGCGCGCGAAGGCGTTGTAGATGGAGATGAGCATCCCCATCACCACCGCGCCCGCCAGGATGCGCCGCCGCGCCTGCTCCGCGCTGCCCAGCACCGACAGCGCGGGCCCGAGCGCCGCGATGGCACCGTGCGCGAAGCGAAGCCGGTGGGAGAAGAAGCCGCCCGCCGCGTAACGCGGAGACTCCTCGGTGCCGAAGTTCTCGTGCAGTCGCCCCAGGTTGAGCTTGAGGAAGGAGGGCAGCTCCATGGACCAGCGCACCCGGTTCTGGAACACGCCCAGCAGCGCGGCCAGCAGCCACCCTCCCGCGAGGACGCCCGCCAGCAGCAGCCACGGCACACCCACGGCGCCAATGCACGCGGCCGCGGCGCCCGCCACCGAGTCCAGCACCTGGCCGTACCGCGCGCCGCGCGGCCACGACTCCGCCGCGCCCGTCAGCAGCGCCACCGCGGGCGACACCGCCTGCCACAGGCACAGCACCCCACTGGCCCCGACATAGGCGCGCACGTCCGGCGCCAGGCGGAGCCGCCCTCGCACCAGCAGAATCAACGCCAGCAGCACCGCCGCGCCCGTCGCCACCTGGAGGACGACCTCCGCCAGCACCAGCCCCACGGTCCACAACACGAGCACGGCGTTGATGGCGCGGCGCCAGCGCAGGTCCAGCGGAAGCTCGGACGCGGTTCCCATGAGCGCGGACACGCTATCTCACCAGCAGCGAACGCCGCGGCAGGTGCAACCGGCCTTCACGCTGCAACCACACCGCGCCCGCGATGAAGCCCAGCAGCACGGTGGGCGCCCACGCGGCGACGACAGGAGGCAACCGCTCCGTGAGCACCAGGGTCCGGCACACCATCATCAAGCCCCACATCGTCACCGCCGTCAGCAGTCCCTCGATGATGGCCGCCGTGAGGTGCCCTCGCCGGTTGGCGCGCAAGGCCAGCCCCACCCCCAGCAGCGCCGCGGGGAACGCCGCCATCGGGTAGGCGAAGCGGTTGTGCAGGGCCAGCTCGAACTGCTTCGTCGCCAGGCCCACATCGCGGCGCGCGGCAATCTGCTCGCGCAGCTCGGACGCCCGCATCTGCTCCGGACGCCCCGGCCGGATGCGGAACGCGGTGACGGCCACGCCCAGGTCGTACTCCGCTTCCGGGAGCTGCCGTACGGACGTCTTCCCCTCGCCGTCGAAGGTGCGCTCCACCACGTCCGTCAGGCGCCAGCGCATGCCCTCCACCGGGAACATGCCGGACGCGTCCAGGCGCCGCTGGAGGTCAAAGGACTCCGTCACCGTGAAGACGGACACGTCATGGAAGCCCTCCTGCGCGCTGCCGCCCCGGAGGAAGAAGATGTTGTCCCCACGCCGGAACCACTGCTTCGGCGTGTAGTAGAAGCGCCAGTCGCCCCACTTGTTGAAGCGCTGGGTGGTGATTTCGTCCACGCGCCGGCCGGAGTACGTCGCCACCCGCTCGTCAAAAGCGACCAGGCCCACGCAGGCCACGAACGACGCCACGAGGATGGGCAGGTACAGCGCGGATGGGCCAAAGGTCAGCGCCCGGATGGCCGTCACCTCGCCCTGCTTGCGCAGCGCGGACACCGCCGTGCCCGCGGCCAGCAGCAGCGCCGCCGGCCCCAGTTGCTGCACCGACATCATCGCCTTGTAGAAGTAGAGCTCCGCGGCGTCCCACACCCAGCCCGGGCCCGTGTACAGCTTCGCGCGGTCCACGAAGTCCACCACCACGAACACCAGCACCAGCCCCCCGAGGATGCCCAGGGCGAAGCGCAGGTACGTGCGCAGCACGTAGATGAAGAGCGTCCCCCTCACTTGACCGTCCCCGAGCGGCTCACCCGGTACAGGGCCACCAGCCCCACCGCGACGAACACCAGATTGGCCATCTGCCCCGCCAGGCCCACGGGCATCTGGCCCTTCTGCCCCATCTGCTCGAAGACGCGGCCCAGCAGGTAATAGAGGACGTAGCCCCCCAGCGTCAGCAGGTAGCCCCACGCCCGGCCCGACTGGCGCCGGCCCATGGCCAGGGGCGTGCCCAGCAGCGCGAAGGCAATGGGCGCCAGCGCGCTCCCCAACCGGCTGTGCAGCGCCATCCGGTACATGCGCGCATCCTCGCCCTGCGCTTCCGCCTCGCGCGCGGCCTCCATCAGTTCGCCGGGCGTCAGCTCCTCGCGGGAGAAGGAGAAGCGGCTGCGCTTGCCCATGGAAGCGCCGACGCCCACGCTGATTTCGGCCTGGTCGAACCGGATGATGCTGTACTCCTCCGTCTCGCGGCCCGCGGAGCGGTGCACCTCCCCCGCCTCCAGCGCGAAGCGCAGCACCTCACCGCTGGTGGACGTGCCCACCTGCCCCCGCTGCGCCAGCACCAGCAGCGGCGAATTCGCCTCCCGGTCGTCATGCAGGAGCACGTTGGTCCACTTCCCGTCCGAGGACACCTGCTCCGCGTACAGCGTCAAGTTGCTGAGGTCCTCGTAGAAGACGCCGGACTTCACGTCGCCCACGGCGTTCTTCCGGATGACCTCGCTCACCAACACCTTCAAGCCCGCCAGGCCCCAGGGCTGCGCCGTGGAGGTGATGACCAGCATCAGCGCGCTGAGCGCCACCGCGATGCCCATCGGCGCGGCCAGCAGGCGCACCGGCCCGATGCCCAGCGCCTGGAGCGCGACCAGCTCCCGGTCCTCGCCCAACCGCCCCAGCCCCAGGAGGATGGCCAGCAGGAAGGCGATGGGCAGCGCCATCATCAGGAAGTGCGGCGCCAGGTACGCCAGCAGCCGCGCCATGTCCACCAGCGTCACCGACGAGCCCAGCAGCACGTCGGTGCCCCGCAGGAACTGCATGACGAAGAGCAGCAGGAACATGAACGCCACCCACACGCCGAGCGGGACCAGCAGCTCCCCGAGCAGGTAGCGCGAAAGGCGGTTCACGGGGCGGCCTTCATCCCTCGCGCGCCGATGTCCCGGCGGAAGTGCATGCCCTCGAAGCGCACGGCCTTCACCGCCGCGTAGGCCCGCTCACGCGCCTGCGCCAGGTCCTCGCCCCGCGCGCACACCGTCAGCACCCGGCCTCCGGCCGTCACGACGCCGCCATCGCGCGCCTCCGTGCCCGCCAGGAACACCGTGGCGTCGGGTGGCACCGCCTCCAGCCCTTCAATCCGCTGGCCCTTCTCCGGCGCGTCCGGATAGCCCCGCGCCGCCAGCACCACGCCCACCGAGGCACCGGGCGCGGACACCAGCGTCCGCGGCACGAGCGCGCCTCGGGCACACGCGTCCAGCAACGGCAGCAGGTCCTCCCCCAGCTGCATCATCAACACCTGCGTCTCCGGGTCACCGAAGCGCGCGTTGAACTCCAGCACCTTCGGGCCGCTGCGCGTGAGCATCAGCCCCGCATACAACACGCCCCGGAAGGGAATTCCGCGCCGGCGCAACACGGCCAGCGTCGGGGCGACCACGCGCTCGCCCACCTCGGCGAGCTGCGCGGCGGACAGGAAAGGCGCCGGGCTGTACGCGCCCATGCCGCCAGTGTTCGGCCCGGTGTCGCCTTCGCCCACGCGCTTGTGGTCCTGGGACAAGGGAAGCATGGCGTAGCGCTCGCCATCACACAGCGCCATCGCGGACACCTCTTCACCCTCCAGCAGCTCCTCCAGGACCATCGTCTGGCCCGCCACGCCCATGGCCCCCACGGCACGCACCGCCGCGCGCGCGGCCTCCACGTCGTGGGCGACGATGACGCCCTTGCCCGCCGCCAGGCCATCCGCCTTGACGACGATGCGGCCCTGCGCCACCGCGTAGGCTTCCGCCGCCGCCATGTCGGTGAAGGTCTGGAAGGCCGCGGTGGGCACGCCGGCCTCGGCCATGATCTCCTTCGCGAAGGCCTTGGACCCCTCGATGCGCGCGCCCGCCGCCACGGGCCCGAAGCAGGCGATGCCCGCGTCGGCCAGCGCGTCAGCGACCCCCGCGACCAGCGGCGCCTCTGGACCCACCACCACCAGGTCCACCGCCTCGCGCTTCGCGAACGCGGCGACTTCCTCCGGAACATCCGCGCGCAGGGCCACATTGGTGCCCAGCTTCGCCGTGCCCGGGTTGCCCGGACCGCACAAGAGCTGGGTCAACAAGGGGCTTTGCGACAGCTTCCACGCGAGCGCGTGCTCACGGCCACCGGAACCGAGCAGCAGGACCTTCACATCCACCTCACCGTTCCAACAGGTAGAGCATCCGCTTCGCGGGGAGGTATGCCGGATCCAACCCCACCACCTTCACCAGGGTGTCTCGCGCCACGTCCTTGCCCCGGGCCGACTCCAATTGCGCCAGTCGCGCCTGCGCCGATAGCAGCGTGGGCGCCAGGGCCAGCGCGTCCCGCAGCGCGCGCTTGGCCGGCTCCACCTGCCGGGCCTCCGCCAACGCCAGGCCGTGCGCCAGATGCGACACCGGCATCTGCCGCCCCGCCGCCGCGGCGCGTTCACCCAGGCGCCGGGCGTCCGCGGTAGCGCCTCGCTGCAACGCGATGAGCGAGCGGTAGGCCAGGGCCCCCGCGTTGTTCGCGTCCACCTCCAACACACTGCGCAGGTGACGCTCGGCCGCGTCGAACTGGTGCTGGTGGAAGCGCAGCAGGCCCTCGTACAACAGTGGGGAGGGGTCCTCCGGTCCCTCGGACAGCGCGAGGATGGCCCCGTCCACGCCCTCCACCGTCTCGCGCGGGCGCAGCCAGTAGGCGGACGTCGCGGGCCGCGGCTCCAGCCGGAGCGGGTCCGACTGCAGCGCCTGGTGCAGCGCGCGGAAGGCATCGTCCCGTCGCTTCGCGCTCGCCGCGGCGACGCCCGCCAGCAGCTGTGCGTCCAGCCGCCGCGCATCCAGCTTCACCGCTTCCTGGAATGCCTCCAGCGCCTCCAGCGGCTTCTTCTCCAGGAGGAGCAGCCTGCCTTCGAGCACCTTCTCCAGCGCGCCGTCCTCCAACTGCCCGCGGAAGCCCGGCAGCTGGGTCCGTGCCATCTCCGCGTCGCGGCGGCCCAGGGCCACCAGGAAGAGCTGGAGGTGCGCCTCCGGCAGGCCCTTCACGAGCTGCAGGGCCTCTTCCGCCGACTTCACCGCCGCGTCCTGACTGCCCGCGGTGCGCTCCGCGGCCGCCAGGTGCACCAGCACCTCGGCCACCTCGGGCTCGTCGTAGCGCGCCCGGTTCTTCATCAGCGCGCGCAAGTCCCGCACCGCGCCCGCGGCGTTGCCTTCCGCCTGGTAGCGCAGCATCGCCAGCGGCAACAGCGCGCGCAGCTCGCCGGGCTCCGCCTTCACCCGGGCCTCATACAACTTGCGCGCCTCCGCGGGCTCCCCCACCTCCTGGTAGATGCGGGCGGTGAGCGCCAGGCTCTCCCAGTCCTTCGGGTTCGTCTCCAGCCGCTTGCGCAGCGTGTCCAGCGCGGCGGAGTACTCACCGCCCGACGCATGCGCGAGCGCGCGGTAGTAGTGCAGCCGCTTGATGTCCGGCGACAGCTTCTGCGCGGAGTCGAAGTGGCTGCGAGCCAGCTCGCGGGAGGACGACAGCCACGTGCGGCCCAGCACCAGGTGCGCTTCGGCCTTCTGCGCGTCGGGGAGCTCCGCGCGGGCCAGCAGCTCCTCCGCGAGCGGGCGCGCCTGCTCGGGCTGACCGGAGCGAGCCAGCAGGAGGTTCGCGTGCGCCAGCAGCAACGGCGCCGTGCGGCCGGACCGCGACTCCGCCGCCGCCAGCAACGCCCGGGCCTCCTGGAACGTCGCGTCGTCCATGCGCGCGCCACGCCCCAGGGCCAGCGCCTGGACATAGCCCGCGATGGCGGCGTCGCTGGTCGGGTCGAGCACCAGCGCCTGCTGGAAGGACTCCTCCGCCTCCGCGTACGCGAAGCGCTCGTCACGGGCGAGCTGTTGCTGCCCTTGCGCGAGCCGCTCCCCGCTGGTGCCCGGAATCTCCAGGTACTTCAACTTCCAGCGAGGCAGCACCGCCTGCACCGCGTCCGGGATGGCGGCCACGGGCGGAGGACCCGCCTGACGGCGCGACGCCTCCTGCTGCTGCTGGTACAGGAAGTAACCGCCCACACCTCCGCCCACGACGACGAGCCCCACGAGGCCCGCCACCAGTCCGCCCTTGCCCCCACGGGAGCGCCCATCCGTGACGAGCACCGGCGCGGAGCGCGAGCCGCTGCGAGGCTCCGCTCCCAGCTGCGGCGAGGAGGCCCGGAGGCCACCACGAGGCTCCGGCCCCATGTCCGGAATGATGTCGGTGCTGATGGGCACGCGCGCGCCACTCCGGGACTCGGCACCGGGCGCTGGCTCCGAGGCTTGCGCCACCGATGTGGAGCCCCCACCCAGGTCCGCCATGGGCGGCAGGAAGTCCGAGCTCCCCACCGGAGCGGCCGGGCGGCTCGCGGCGGCCGGCGCCTGGGCGGAACCAGGCTGGCGGCAGTCATCACAGATGCCGAGCGCCTGGTCGAAGGAATCCGTCAGCGGCTTCTGGCAGACGCGACAGCCGGAGGTCGCGGGCTTCGCGGCGGCGGGCTTCGCCGGACGCGAAGGCTGGGCCCCCAGCCCCTGCGGCGCGGAGGGCGGCGGTCCCAGGAAGTCAAGCAGCGGGTCCTCCGCACCGGCCCCACCGCCTCCCGAAGCCGGCGTCCCCACGCTCGCGAAGGGGTCCACGGACGGCGCGGACGCGGGAGCAGGCGAGGGCATCGCCCCGAAGTCGCCAAACAGGTCCGAGCCCGAGCGGCCCTCTCCCCGGGCGGGCTTGGGAGCCGGAGCAGCGCCAGGCGCGGCGGGCGGCGGCGCACCGAAGTCGCCGAAGAGGTCGTCTGTGGGATTCGCCGCGGGCGCGGCGCCGGAGACAGGCGTCAGCGTGACGGGCGCCGCGGGCTGTGACGTCGGAGCCGGCGCGCCACCTGCGGGCACGGCCGAGGGATCGCGCCGGACCAACTGCAGGTTCCGGCAGCGAGGACACTGCGCGCGAACGCCTTTGGCGGTGATGAGCTTGTCATCAATCGCGTAGGCGGCCGCACATTTCTGACAGACGATGCGCATGGCTCAGTGCCGGAAGTGTCGCACTCCCGTCAGTACCATGGCCATCCCATGTTCATCCGCGGCGGCAATCAACTCCGCGTCACGGACCGAACCGCCGGGTTGTACGACACAGGTGGCCCCCGCCCGGGCGGCCTCGTCCAGCCCATCCCGGAACGGGAAGAAGGCGTCCGAGGCGACCGCGCTCCCCCTGAGGGCCGCTCCGCCGCGCTGCATCGCGATGCGGACCGAGTCCACCCGGTTCGTCTGCCCCCCGCCCTGCGCCAGGAGCTGGTCACCGGAGGCGAAGACGATGGCGTTGCTCTTGACGTGCTTGCACACCTTCCAGGCAAAGCGCATGGCCCGCTCCTCCTCCGGCGTGGGAGCCCGCTTGGAGACCACCTTCCACGACAGCGGCGGCTCCACCGAGTCCCGGTCCATCAGCAGCATGCCACCGGACACACTGCGCGCGTCCAACTGGGCACGCGGCCGGGCCTGGGGACTGGCCAGCGCGGGGCCCGCCTCCAGGAGCCGCAGGTTCTTCTTCGCCGCCAGCACCTGCAGCGCCTCCGGCGAGTACGACGGCGCGATGACCGCCTCCAGGAACGTCTCCGCCATGGCCTGGGCCGTGGCCGCGTCCACCTCGCGGTTGAGCGCGACGATGCCCCCGAAGGCGGAGACCTCGTCCACCGCGCGGGCCGTCCGGTAGGCCTTCACCAGGGCGGCATCCACCGCCACGCCGCACGGCGTGTTGTGCTTGATGATGACGGCCGCGGGGGCCTCCGGGAACTCCAGCAGCAGGCCCAGCGCCGCGTCCAGGTCCAGGATGTTGTTGTACGACAGCTCCTTGCCCTGCAGCACCTTGGCGAAGGCGACCGTCGGCTCCTGGGGCGCGGCGTGTTCCCGGTAGAAGGCGCCGCGCTGATGCGGGTTCTCCCCGTAGCGCAGGTCCTGCGACTTCTGGAACGCCAGCGACAGCTCCCCCGGGAACGGCTCGCCCGCCTGCGCGGATAGCCACGCGGAGATGGAGGCATCGTAGGCCGCCGTGTGCGCGAAGGCCTTGCGCATCAGCCGGCGCCGCGTGTCCTCACTCACCGCCTTCTGCTGCTCCAGCTCCGCCAACACCGCCGGATAGTCGTCCGGGTCCACCACCACCGAGACGTGCCGGAAGTTCTTCGCGGAGGCGCGCACCATCGCGGGCCCGCCGATATCAATCTGCTCGATGACCTCCGGCTCCGCGGCGCCCGAGGCCACCGTCTGCCGGAATGGATACAGGTTCACCGCGACCAGGGAGATGGGCTCGATGCCGTGCGCCTTCATCTCCTCCCGGTCGGCCTCCAGCTCCAGCCGTCCCAGGATGCCGCCGTGGATGCGGGGGTGGAGCGTCTTCACGCGGCCACCCAGAATCTCGGGGCTCTGCGTGTGCTCGGACACCTTCTTGACGGGCACCCCCGCGCCCTTGAGCGCCTCCAGCGTGCCTCCGGTGGACAACAGCCGGAAGCCCAGGCGGACGAGCCCCTGGGCGAAGGGAACCAGACCTCGCTTATCAGAAACGCTCAGGAGAGCCAGCACGTGTGGGCCTCGGTGTGCGGGAAGCGGCGGTAGTAGCAACCACCCCCTGGGGTGTCAACGCAACACGTCGGCCCTCCGTTGGCGGGTGGAAACCACCCGCGGACATCAGGGCTTGCGAGCCGAAACCGGCGGCTCGGCTTCGGTGGCTTCGCGCAGCTTCATCAGCCCGCGCGTCTCCACCTGGCGGATGCGCTCACGGGTGAGGTTCATGATCTCTCCCACCTCCTCGAGCGTGATGCCGCCCTTCTCCGCCACATCCAGGGCGCAGGTATGCTCCAGCTCCCAGATCTCCTTGTCCGGAAAGTTGAGCTTGATGGACCCCGTCTCCGGATTCACGTCCAGGTAGAGATTGTGCTTGCAGGAGACGAAGTTGCACGGCCGGGGACCGTTGATGCAGTCCGCGCGCGTACGCGGCCGCGTGTCGTCCATCTGCTTCAGCAGGTCGGCCTCTTCGGGGTCCACCTGACCTGTGAGGCGGCGCCTCCGCAGGTCGCGCGCCATCTCCTTGCGCGACATGGTCTTGGAACGGCGGCGCTCCTGCGCCTGGTCCGATTCCTGGTCCCCCCCCTCCTCCTGTAGCTGCTTCACTTCCGACATGTCCCCTCCACGTGAGGCCAGTCTACCCGGTTCCCGGGTATTCTATTGCGAACGGATGGTTTCGTCTGCGCGTGCGGTCACGGCGCTACCGAGCCGGGCGACATCCCGGACCAGATCCTGCGCTCTTTGCCGCAAGGTTGCTAGCTGTGCCTCAAGCGTACGCCGATGCTCCCCCCCAAAGGCGCGGTCCCCCAGCTCCTCCTGGAACCCGTTCAGGAGGCCTGCAAGGTCCCGTTCCAACTGGTCGATGTAGTTACTGTGGAAGACATAGGACCGCTTGATGTCCTCCAGGGTGTGCCCCTCCGCCATCATCTTCTTGATGACATTGATGCGGCGCACCGCCTCCACCGGGTAGAGCCCAACGCTCCCCTGATGCTTCCCCTTCCGGCCCACCCGGCGGCTCCTGGGTAGCAAGCCCGCCTGCACGTACTTCCGGAACGTCGCCTCCGACAGGCGCACGCCCCGCGGCCGGAAGATTTCCAGGATGGCGCTCGCGGGCAGACCGCCCGCGTTCTCGCGCTCGATCCGAGCAATCTCCTCAGGAGCCAGCAGGTCCATGGATTCCATTGAATATAATCCACTGAGTGGGGGCCACTGAGTGCCAGAACGGGCGGTTGGGTGTCAAGGCAGACCACCAGGCAGGCAAGCGGCGGCGGACGAATCGCGCGCCTTTGAACAGGCGGAGCGGCAGGTGGGACGAGGTAGGCGTGACAGCCCGAAGGCGGCCCCGCCGGGTGCGAGGCAGCAGCGTTCAGGAGTGGACGTTGGGGGTGCTCAAGCGAAAGCGAGCACGGGCACGGCGGGTGACTTCGGACCTGGGCTCAGGCTGCGGCACGGCTGCCGGCAAGGCCGCCGTGCCGGGAGCCGGCCTGGTTCAGCGGCCCCTGGGGGCGCGGAACTCGCGGCTGACGGTGCCACCCGCGGTGACGGCGACGTCGTAGCGGCGCTCGCCGGACGGGTGCTGGAAGACGAGCTTGTGGTTGCCGACGGGCAACCGGTACGACGCCCGCCCCGTTACTTCGCCCATGCGCTTGCCGTTGATGAACACGGTGGCATAGGGCGCGGCCTGGACCTGGAGCGTTCCGCTGGCCGGCGCCGCGCGCACGCGCTCCGGCTCCTGCTGAGTGCCGGCCGCACCCGGCACGGGGTCGGAGGCTGTGTTGGTGGCGGCAGCGGCGAGCACCTCCTCGCGCATCAGCCCGTCCACCTCGGATTCAGTGTCGGCGGTTTCGGCGGGCGCCGCCTCCCCGCCCTCGGAGTTCCCAGGGACCGCTGAAGGCGCGGGCTGCGCAGGAGCGACGGGTTCATCAACAACAGGTGCGGCCACCATGGGCGCTGCCGGCACCACCGGAGGAGCCGCTTCCGTCCCCCGCATCACAGCAACGCCGCCTCCGACGACGGCGAGCCCCAACGCCACGGCCAGTCCCAGTGCCCACGGACGGCGCGCCGCCGGTACGGCCACCGAGGCCACGGGGCCGGACGCACGAGCACCCGCCTCGAGAGCCTCGGGGCCGGACGCATGGGCACCCGCCGCAGGCACCTCGGCTCCGGAGCCACGGACACTCGTCCCGAGAACCCCGGATCCGGACACACGGACACCCGCCGCAGCCACCTCGGCTCCGGACGCACGAGCACTCGCCGCAGGCCCCTCGGGGCCGGACGCATGGACACCCGCAGCAGCTACTTCGGCAGCTCCAGGCTCGGCCGCCAGCATCCCGGGATGCGCCTCAGGCTCCGTAATCGACGGAGTCCCTTCCTCGTCGTCGTCCTCATCATCCCAGGCGCTGGCCAGCCTCAGGCTCCCGGAGGGCCCTGACGGTGACGCGACGGCAGTGCTCCCTTCCGGACGACTCGGGGTCCGCGCGCTCCCGGACACCGCCGGGATACCTGCCCCCTGGCTCGGCGTCTTCTCGGCCTGTGCATCCTCGCTGGAGGCGGCACCGCGAGCATCCTCGGCCCCACCGGAGCGCGGCCCCGACACCGCGGCCACGCCCTCCGGACGGCTCTGCCGGCCCGGAGTGGAAGGCGCGCCTTCGAATGAAGCGCCGCGAGGCACGGGGGACGACGCCACCGCCGGCAGCGGCATCATCGGCGTGGCCATGGGCGGCAGTGGCGCCGCATCCAGCGCGGCCTCCTCGCCCCTGCGCGGCAACACGAAGGTCGGCGCATGGACGTCTTCGTCCGGAGACGTCGGCAACGCCAGGCCGCTGCGGCCAGCAGCCACCATCACCGCGGTGGGCTCGCGAGGCACGGGCGACGCCCCTGCCCCAGGTGCCGGCCCCCCTTCCACGACGTGTGTGCGCTCCTGCACGGTGGGAATCGCCTGGGTGAGGCTGGTGGGGAACAAGCGGCGCATGAAGGCGCTCAGGTCCGTGTCGTCCAAGGACCTCGCATGTGTCAGTACGCACTGGGCCAGGGCGCGCTCGAACTCCGCGGCCGTCTGGAAGCGGAGCGCGGGGTCTCTGTCCAGGGCTCGCACCACGGCGGCATCCAGGTCCGCGGGCACGTCCGGATTCAGCCGGGCCGGAGGCGGAATGGCGCTCTGCTGCACCGCGCGCAGCACCGCCACCTCGGAGTCCCCATCGAACAGGCGGCCGCCGGTGAGCATCTCCCACAGCACCACGCCCAGCGCGAAGATGTCCGTGCGTGCGTCCACGGCCTCGCCCCGGGCCTGCTCGGGCGACATGTACGCGAACTTGCCCTTCAGCACGCCCGGCTGCGTCAGCTTGTTCCCCGCCTTGGCGATGCCAAAGTCCGTCAGCTTCACCGCGCCATCGAAGGACAGCAGCACGTTGTGCGGCGTGACATCCCGGTGCACCAGGTCCAGCGGCTGGCCATTCACGCGGACGCGGTGCGCGTAGTGCAGACCCCGGGCGACCTCCGCGCCGATGTGCGCCACCAGCATGGGCGGCACCGGCTCCATCAGCTCCTTGCCGCGCTTGCGCAGCTCCCACAACGAGCAGCCGCGCACGTACTCCATGGCCAGGTAGTACGTGTCCTCATGCTTGTCGAAGTCGAATATCTGCACCACGTTCGCGTGGTTCAGCCGCGAGGCCAGCCGGGCCTCGGCGATGAACATCCCCACGAACTCCGGGTCGCTGGCGAGGAAGGCGCGCACTCGCTTGATGACGACTTCCTTCTCGAAGCCCTCCGCGCCGCGCGCCGTGCACAGGTAGATTTCCGCCATGCCGCCCTCGGCGAGCTTGCGGCGGACGACGTACTTGCCGATGTGAGTGCCGGCTTCGAGCGTCACGGGAGCATCCAAGGCATGTGCTATTCGAACTTCACGCTCACGACGTTGAGGTCGATGGGCTTCACCTCGATACGCCGACTGAGCGTCTTCTTGAGGTCGGGGTTGACGAAGCGGCAGTCATAGCTGCCCACGCGCAGCTCCACGGCCTCGAAGGGCGTTTCGCCCAGCCGCTTGCCACCGCACGTCACCTCCGCCCACGGGTGCACGACGAAGCGCACCCGGGCCAGGCGCCCCTCCTGCCGGGACTCGGGCCGGGCCGGACGCTCGCGCACCACCGCCGCCACGGGAGCAGCAGCCACCGCGCGGGGCTCGGGCTCCAGCGTGAAGCGCGCCACCTGCTCCGCGTCCTCACCCACCGTCACCGTGCGTGTCTGCGCCTGGTGCCGGTCGGCCTCCACCCGCACGGCGACCTGCCGGCCCACCGCCGTTTCGAGCGTCACCGGCCGCTCGTCGTGACGTTGGCCATCCACCAGCACCACCGCGTCCGCGGGCTGCGTCTCGATGCGCAGCCGCACCGGCGCGGGCGCGGCCTCCAGGCGAGGCTGGGGCACCACGTGCGGAGGCCGCAGCTCCGTCGGAGCCTGAACCGGCGCCTCGGCTTGCATGGGCACGGGCGCGGGCACCGCGGCCTCCGGGTCCAACGACACCGGAATGGGCTCCGCCGACCGCATCGACCAGAGCACCACGCCCACCGCCGCGACGACCAGCAATACCAGCCCCACGTACAGCCACGCCTTGCTGCCCGCGGCGGCCACGGGGCGCTTCGCCGCGCGCGACATGCCCAGCGACAGCGTGGGGGCGTCCTCCTCGAGCGACTCCCCGTCCCGCAGCGGAATCACCACCCGCGAGGACCGGCCCGTCTCCATCATGGCGATGGTGGGCGCGTCCTCCTCCACGACGTACCCCCCTCGTGCCTGCGAGCGCGCGCCAGCGCGGGCATCCACCGTGGGGGCGTCCTCGTCATCCACGGGGAGGACCGGCGCCCCCAGGTCGAAGCGGCCCGTGCCGCCGAAAGGCCGCGGAGCGCCGCGAGGCTCCGTCGGCGCGTTAGCAGCGGCCCCACCCAGCTTCACGTCCGTCCGGGTCACCGACGCGGGCGCACGCGCATCCACCGTGGGCGCGTCCTCCTCCACGCGATGAGGCGGCGGCAGCGGAGGCGTCACGTTCATGCCAGAGCGAGAGGGCCGCTCGGGCTCCACCGCGCGGCGCTGTCCCGTCAGCCGCGGCGCGGGCTTCTCCTGCTCCAGTTCGAAGCGGCCCGTGCGGGACGCCGGTCGTGGACGCAGCGCCGCCGTCGCGTCATCCTCCGGAGACATCGACGGTGGACGTGGCGGCAACGCGGGCCGCAGCCCCGTGCGGCGCGGCGGAGCCTCCTGCCTCGACGCCCCCGAATCCGAGTCCTCGCCCAGCACGTCGCCCGCCCGGGCCTCCTCGGCCAGCCGCTCCGCGAAGACCTCCTTCATGAAGGCGGACAGGTGCGCGGACGTCGCGGGCGCCTGATGCGCGCTCAGCCACTCCTCCAGCGCGTGCTGGAGGTGCGCCGCTTCCTGGTACCGGTCCGGCAGCTCCTTCGCGAGCGCCTTGAGGACGATGGCATCCAGATCCGCCGGCACGCGCGACGTCACGTGCGAGGGCGGCAACACCCGGCACTCCGACACCGCCGTCAGCGTCTGGATGTCGTTGGGGCGCTTGAACAGGCGCGTGCTGGTGAGCAGCTCATACAGGACGATGCCCAGCGCGAAGATGTCCGCGCGGCAGTCCACCCGCATGCCCGCTGCCTGCTCCGGGGACATGTACGAGTACTTCCCCTTCAGCACGCCGGAGCGGGTCACCGTGGCCTGGTCCGCCGCCTTGGCGATACCGAAGTCCACCACCTTCACCCCACCCTCGAACGTCACCAGGATGTTCTGGGGGGACACGTCACGGTGGACGATGCCCAGCGGACGGCCCGTCGTCGGGTCCGTGCGCTTGTGCGCGTAGTCCAGGCCGGCGCAAGCCTCGATGAGGATGCGGCACACCAGCGGCACCGGCAGCGGCTGGCCCATCAGCTCCGACTGCCGCCACAGCCGGCGCAGGTCGTCGCCGTGGATGTACTCCATGGCGATGAAGAAGGAGTCGTCCTGGGCGCCCAGGTCGAAAATCTGCACCACGTTGGGGTGGTTCAGCCGGGCGGCGATGCGCGCCTCGTCCAGGAACATCTTGACGAAGTCGTCGTTCTCCGCGAGGTGCGGAAGGATCCGCTTGACCACCACCCGCTTGTCAGGCTCCGCGCCCTGAGGCCGCGCAAGATAGATCTGCGCCATCCCGCCCGTAGCGAGACGACTCAGGAGCTGATACCTGCCATAGGTTTCGATGGACACGGCGACCTGACCGGCCCCTGGACAACCACCCTTGGAGTGGCCCCGAGTTCCGGGCGCGGGATGGCCCCGAGCGTAAGCGCACCGGGAAGGAGGGTCAAACCCCCAACTGCTCCGGAAACGGCCTTTGTAGCTACCTCCGGGCGGCCCGCACCTCGCGAGTCTCACGCATCAGGGCCTCCAGTTCGTCCAGGTGCCGCTTCAGCACCGGCATCAGCACCGGCGCCACGTCCACCCGGTCGAACAGGTCCAGGACCCGGTCCACCTTCCGCTCAATCTCCCCCGCCCGCGCCGGGCTGATTCGCCGCAGCAGCAGGTCCGCCCCGGCCTCCATCAGCACCCGGGCCACGGCGTCCCGGGAGGCGAGCGGCTCCTCCCTCCGCCGCCCTTCTCCCTTGATGACGCGCAGTCCAGGAGCCCGTCCAGAGGGGCGGGCCGCGCTCGTCATCGTTCCTTCAATATCCTGGGAGTTCACCGGGTGCCTCCTCGGCAGCTGCAGGTACGACCTCAGGGTACACACCGCGAGGTGACCTCCAATTTTCTGGTCATCCGCACAGGCGGAAGCAGACCTGTAGCACCGGGGACTGACACCCCTGTCGAGAGCCGGATGTCCGGCCCTCCGGGTGCGTTACATCGCGTCGCACGAACGGCGGTAGTTGATGGAGATGCGGGTGCCCGCCGGCGGCACGACGTCGAACACCACGCTGTTGGTGGCCGCGTCGTAGGTCCAGCCGGACGTGGACGGCGCGCCATTCACGGTCACCGTCACGGTGCCGGGCTCCGGCAGGTCGCTCAGCGGGAAGCGCTCCTGCGCGGAGAAGGCCTTGTCCCCCACCGCCTGCAGCAGCGGCCGGTAGTCTTCCGCGCAGACGCTCACCACCTCGCCTCCAGTGCGGGAGGTGGCCTGCGCGTAGCGAGTACCGGCGCCGCCCGCCGTCGCGCAGCCTTCAGCCGGTGGAGCGATGGCGTAGAAGGTCGCGCGCTGCGGCTGGTTCTGCCCCTTGAGCTGCTGGGCCCAGTCCACGTAGGTGTCCACCGCGTCGGGCGAGTGGTCGTCCTCGTCGCTGACGAACAGCACCACCAGCGCGGCCTCCTCGCGCAGGAAGCCCACGTTGCCGTCGTTGGGCAGCGGCGTGCGGGGGTCGTCCGCGGCGTTCACCAGCGGCCGGGACAGCGCGCGGCGCATCGCCTCGAAGCCCTGCTCCACCTCCGCGCACCGGCCCACCTGCACGCTCCGCTGGAGCTGCTGGGCCAGGTTCGGCGTCGCGCTCGTGAGGATGCGCGGCAGCGAATGGTCCACCGGGAAGAAGCGGCCCGCCTCGCCCCCCTCCGCGCCGCCCGGGCACGCGTTGGCCGGGTCCGTCGGCGTCACCGGATGGATGCCCGTCGTCGTCACCGCCACGTTGAGGCTGACGCCCCGGTCCAGCGCCGTCTGGACGAAGGTCGGTATGGCCTCCACCAGCCGCGGATGCTCCACCGCCATGGAGGCGGTGTTGTCCACCACCAGCAGCACGTCCACCTTGCTGACGTCCTGCTGGATGAAGTTGTCCGTCTTCTCCACCCGCATCGACGACTCGCCCACCAGCGGAACCATCAGCGGCGCCGGCAAGTCGCTGGAGCCCACGTACAGCGGTGACAGGTTCATGCCCGACACCAGGCCGAAGTACTCCACGCCCACCGTGAAGGCCTCGTTGGGCGGCAGCACGAAGGGGATGGAGGCCGGCACCGCCGAAAACCCGAACTCCGAATCCGTGGTGCCCGGCCCAATCCACACGTCATTCACCGTCACCGGCGCGGCGCAGGCGTTGAGGAAGTTCACCTCCATGGGCTCGGCGGGGCAGTCCGGCCGGGCCACGCCCCAATCCATGTAGCGGCGCGAGGCCACCAGGCACACCGCCTGCGTGTTGGCCACCAGCGGCACCAGCAGCACCGGGTTGGCCGGCTGCATCTGCTCAATCTGCACGGTGCCGGTGAAGTGGCCGCCCGCCACGGGCGCCATGAAGGCCACCTGGAAGCTGAACCAGTCGCCGGGGTACATGATGCCGCCGTAGATGTCGCCGCCCGGCAGCGTGAAGACGCCGCCGCCGTCATCCCGCAGGCGGAGGTTCTTCACCGGGCACAAATCGGTGCCGCGGTTCTCCAGCTTGAGTCCCAGCACCGCGCCCTGGCCGGGCGGAATGGTGCCGAAGTCCAGGGCCTGCGGCGTGAGCGTGAGCTCGCAGGGCGCGTGCGCCTCCGGCTTGCCGCGGAAGTCCATCTGTACCGTGGCCGCGGAGAAGGCGTTGGTCGTCATCACCAGCGAGCCTTCCGCCGCGCGCAGCTCGGTGGGCTCGTAGAAGACCTCCAGGTTCACCTCGCCGCCGGGCGGCAGCGTCACTGGCAGCGCCAGCGGCGTGTGGTTGAACTGAGGCGCCCCCCCCTGCTGCGGCAGCCAGTCCAGCGTGTTGATGGTGAGCCCGCCCTCATTGGACGCGCCGCAGTTCTTCACGTTGATGATGACGCGCACCTTCGCGCCGAGCGGCTGCATGCCGAAGTCATAGAACGCCGGGGACACACACAGCTCCGGCGCGCCGCCGTAGCCGCGCAACTGCACGGGCGTCGTCGGATGGCGGCGGCTCTCCACGTGGTACAGCGCGGTGTCCTGCGCCGCGCCCTGGTGGTCCGGGCTGTAGCGGAACGTGAAGGTCCGCACCTCGCCCGGCTGGAGCACGAAGGGGAAGCCAGCGTTGTTCTGGGTGAAGGACGCGTCACGGCCCTCCAGCGTCAACTGCGTCACCGTCACCGGCTCGGTGCTGATGTTGCGGATGCTCGACTCGCGCACCGCGTCCCGGTCCACGGGCACCGCGCCGAAGTCCAGGACCTCCGGTTCAGCCACCACCGCGCGCTCCAGCGCCTCGGCGGCCACCTGCACCGTCACGTCCGCGCAGCCGCGGCAGGGCGACACCGCCAGCGCCACCTGCTTGCGGCCCACCCGCGCCGGGTGGAACGTCACCATGAGGTCGCGGCGCTCACCGGGCGCCAGCGTCACCGGCGCCACGCTGAATTCGTCGCGGTCCGCGCCCACCAGCCGCGGCGTCACCTCCACGGATAACTCCGTGGGGTTCTCCAGGCTCAGCGGCAGCGTCTTCGTGGCGTCCGCTTCAATGCGGCCGAAGTCCAGCCGACGCGGCGACACGCGGGCCCAGGCGGCCACGCCGGCGCCCGTCAGGGGGATGCGGAGCAGGGGCTCGATGCGCGTATCCGAGCGCACCACCAGCCCCCCCGGCTGGGAACCTTCGGCGGGCGGCGCGAAACGCACGCGCAGCGAGCACGCGCTCCCGGGCTGCAAGCGGTGCGGCCCCTCATGGGTGAACTCGGCGCGGTAGGCCCCCTCGGGGCCCTCCACCCAGACCTCGTTCACGTCGACGGGCGCGCGGCCCACGTTGCGCAGCGAAATCTCCGCTTCGCGCGCATCGAAGATGGCCACCCGCTCGAAGTCGACGCCACCCGGCGTCGCCGTCAGCCGTCCGTCCGCCAGCGCCGAGCGCTCGCGGTCCGCACAACCGACCAGCAACCCCACCACCGCGAGGGCGACCCAGCCCAAGCGCCCTGTCATGGCCCACCCCTTCCCCACTACCGTCAACCTTGGCCGCCGCGCTCCCCACATGGGGAACGGCGGAAGGAACGGTGGCGAAGCTAGGCACCCACTTCAGGGTGAGCAACCGGCCATGCGCGGGGAACCCCGCGCCCGGGGGTGAGGGGGTGTCCGGTATCAAATCTTCGGAATGCGCAATGTCTTGCTGATCATCGCACTTCCGCTGGCCACGTACATCAGCGCCAACGGGTGCAACACCAACGGTCCCAGGCGCCACTCCCCCCCCCACAGGTCCGGAC
>NZ_JABFNS010000142.1 GCF_013116825.1 Myxococcus xanthus | reverse complement strand
CCCACCAGCAATCCGCGCCATTCCGCCCCCCGCGCCGCCTCAGGACCTGAGCGCGCGCATCCTGCCCAATGCCCACGCCGCGCCCGGTCCCAGCGCGAGCCCCAAGAGCTTCGCGGGCGCCCATGTGCTCCCGCATGGCGGCCGGCTGCTCTCCGCCCCGGACGCGGCGGAGGGACGCGGCCCTCGAGTCACCCTGTCCATGCCCCTGGCGCCCTCGCCGGCCAAGCCGCTTCTGGCGAGCCCCGGGGGTGGGAAGCCGGGCCGCCCCCTCGCGCGCAAGGATGTCGAGGACACCGAGCCGCGGGACTCCGCCCAGATTCGCGTGGGCCGCTACCACATCCTGGACACCCTGGGCGCGGGCGGCATGGGCGCTGTCTACAGCGCCTATGACCCGGAGCTGCACCGGCGCGTCGCCATCAAGCTGCTGCACCCGGACGCCAACCCGGCGGCGCGCTCCGACGGCTCTTCCCGCCTGCTTCGCGAAGCCCAGGCGATGGCGCGGCTGTCTCACCCGAACGTGGTCTCCGTCTACGACGCGGGCACCTTCGCGGGGCGCGTCTTCATCGCCATGGAGCGGGTGGACGGCCTGTCCCTGCGCCACTGGCTCCGCGCCGAGCACCGCACCTGGCGAGAGGTGCTCGACATCTTCCGCCAGGCGGGCCGAGGGCTCGCCGCCGCACATGCCGCTGGACTGGTCCACCGGGACTTCAAGCCCGCCAATGTGCTGGTCAGCAAGGAAGGCCGGGCGCAGGTGACGGACTTCGGGCTGGCCCGCACCACCGCGGACCTCGACGCCGCCGAGGCGGGCCGGGGCACCACGCCCGCGCTGCCGCGCCTCGCCCCGGAAGACCTGCTCCAGACGGCGCTCACCGAGGCCGGGCTCGTCATGGGCACGCCCGCGTACATGCCACCGGAGCAGCACGAAGACGGGCGCATCGACGCGCGCGGGGACCAGTTCAGCTTCTGCGCGTCCCTCTACGAAGCCCTCTACGGACAGCTTCCCTTCAACGGCAAGCGCCCGGAGGATTACCTGGAGGAAGCCCGCGCCGGCCGCGTGCGCCCGCCGCCTCGGGGCAGCCGCGTCCCCACGTGGGTGCTGCGCGCCGTGACGCGGGGCCTGTCCCCGGCTCCCGAAGCGCGCTTCCCGTCCATGGGCGTGCTGTTGGATGCGCTGGGCGCGGACCCGCTGGCGGCCTGGCGCCGCCGTGGCGCGGTGGCCGCCGCGTCCATGCTGCTCAACAGCGTGGTCGCCGTCACCTGGCTGCTGGTGGGCTCGCAGCGGGACGGCCCGTGTCCGGATGCCGAGGCCCGGCTCACCGGCGTCTGGGACACGGCACGCCGGGCGGAAATCCAGAAGGCCTTCGCCGCCACGGGCAAGGTCCACGCCTCCGCCGCCTTCGAACGCGTGGCGACGACCCTGGATGGCTTCGCGCATGATTGGACGCGCATGCACCGCGAGGCCTGCGAAGCCACCCGGGTTCAGGGCCACCAGTCGGACCATGTGCTCGCGCTGCGCATGGCGTGCCTGGACCGGCGCCACTCGGCCCTGGTGGCCTTGACGGGCGTGCTCGCGCAGACGGATGCGGAGGCGCTGAACGCCGCACCGGACGCGGCCCAGCGACTGCCTCCCATCGCCGCCTGCGCGGACGTGGACGCGCTCTGGCGGGGCCTGTCGGAGCCCGAGGGGCAGCGGCAGCAGGTGGAGGCCCTGCGCGCCCGGGTGGACCGGGCCACGGCCCTGGTGGACGCCGGCCGCTACCCCCAGGCGCAGGAAGAAGCGAAGGCGGTGCTGTCCGAGGCGCGGCAGCTCGGCTACGGGCCGGTGCTGGCGGAGGCGCTGGAGCTGGAGGGCCGGCTCGGGCTCGTCGCGGGGGATGACGCTCGCGCCGCCGCGGCCCTGCGGGAATCCCTCTTCACCGCGCAGGCGCACCGCCATGACCACCTGGCGGCGCGCGCGTCGGCGAGGTTGGTGACCGCCGTCTCCTCCGATTCCACCCTGGAGTCCTGGACGGTGGAGCAGGCGCGCGCGTCCATCCAACGCGCGGGCGGCGCCTCCGAATTGGAGGCCTTGCTCCAGACGAGCCTGGGCCGCAACGCCTTCCTCCGAGGCCAGTACGCCCAGGCGGTGGAGGCCTTTGGCCGCTCCGCGACGCTGCGCGAGCAGGAGCTGGGGCCCGAGCACCTGCTCACGTTGGAGTCGCTCCGCAACCAGGCCGCGGCCCTCTCCCGCACGCCCGAGACGGAGCGCGCCATGGGCCTGCTGCACCGCGTGCTGGAGACGACGGAGCGCGTGCTCGGCCCGGCCCATCCTCAGACGGCCATGGCGGCCAACGCCATGGGCTACCACCTGGTCATCGTCCGCCGCTTCGAGGAAGCCCTCCCCTACCTCCAGCGCGCCATCCACCTGGAGGAGCAGTCGCTGGGGCACGACAGCGCCACGCTGAGCTATCCGCTCAACAACCTGGCCGAGGCCCTGGAAGCGCTCGGCCGCAACGCAGAGGCCCGCCCCCTGCGCGAGCGCGCGCTCGCGGTGGACCTGAAGGCCTACGGCCCCGAACATCCGGAGACCGCCACCGACCTGGCCCTGCTCGGCGCGCTGGCCCTGCGAGAGGGAAAGCCGCGCGACGCGATGGACTACGCCCGCCGGAGCATCGCGGCCTACGAGGCCTTCCAGAAGGACCACCTGGACACGGCCGCTCCGCTCACCACGCTGGGCCTGGCCCTGCATGCCCTGGGCAAGAGCCACGAGGCCCGCGCCACGCTGGAGCGCGCCTTGGCGCTTCGCACCGCCCATCCGGGCCCGGCCGAGGACCTCGCGAGCACCCGCTTCGCCCTGGCCCAGACGCTGGTGAAGCAGGACGGGCCCCGCGCCCGGGGGCTGGCCAACCAGGCCCTGCATTTCTACGCAGCCGAGGAGCCCACCTACGCCCTGGAGGCCAGCTCCGTCCGCAACTGGCTCCAGGACCTCCGACGCCGGAGGCGCTGAGCCACGGCCAGGGCCCACATCCACCGAAATCACGTCCCTCCACACACATCCTCGAGCGGGGGCGCGAGGACTCCGGGGAGCGCTCCCTCCGCATCCGACGAAGTCACCCCGAGGGTCGCCAGACAGGCGGACGCGGCTCACGCCTATTCTCGGGGGCTTCCGTCACTTTCCACCGCTAGACTTCACCCAATGCTTCACGTCATTCCCCTGGGCGGCCTGGGCGAAATCGGCCTCAACTCCATGGTCATCGCCTGCCGTGGGGAGATGCTGCTCATCGACGCCGGGCTGATGTTCCCCTCCGCGGGGATGCCCGGCGTGGACATCATCATTCCGGACTTCAGCCACCTGAAGCAGAACGCCGCGCAGCTCAAGGGCGTGCTGCTCACCCATGGCCACGAAGACCACCTGGGCGCCCTGCCCTACCTGCTCAACGAGGTGCCCGTCCCCGTCTACGGCACGCGCTTCACGCTGGCCATGGCGCGCCACCGGCTGGAGGAGCTGGGCATCGAGGCGGACCTGCGCGAAATCGAGCCGCGCGAGCCCTTCACCGTGGGCACCGCCTTCCGCGTGGAGGCCAGCCGCGTCACGCACACCGTGCCGGACGCGGTGGGCTTCATCCTGCGCACGCCCGAAGGCACCCTCATCCACACCGGCGACTTCAAGCTGGACCCGGACCCCATCGACGGGCTGCGCACGGACCTGGAGCGCTGGGGCGAGGCTGGCGAGGAGGGCGTGCTCTGCCTCCTCTCCGACTCCACCAACTCCGAGGTGACGGAGGAGACGGGCAGCGAGCGCGTGGTGGAGCAGACCTTCGAGCGCCTCTTCCAGGGCGCCACCGGCCGTATCATCGTCGCCCTCTTCTCCTCCAACCTCCACCGGGTGCGGCACCTGCTGGCGCTGGCGGAGCGGCTGGGGCGCAAGGTGGCCCTGCAGGGCCGCAGCATGCTGCGCAACGTGGAGATGGCGCGGGAGCTGGGCTACCTGGACGTGCCCGACTCGCTCTTCGTCCACCTGGACACGGTGCCGGCGCTGCCCGCGCAGCGGGTGCTGGTGCTGACCACCGGCGCCCAGGGCGAGCCCCGGGCCGGGCTGTCCCAGCTCGCGTCGGGGGACGGCCCCGTGCGGCTGAATCCCGGCGACCTGGTGGTGCTCAGCTCGCGGGCCATCCCCGGCAACGAGCGCTCCGTGGGCGCGCTCATCGACGCGCTCCAGTGGCGCGGGGCGAAGGTCGCCTACGCCCAGGTGGAGCCGGGCATCCACGTCTCCGGCCACGCCAGCCAGCCCCAGCAGCGGCGCGTGCTGGACCTGGTGCGCCCGGCCCACTTCATCCCCGTCCACGGCGAGGGACGCCACCTGCACAAGCACCTGCTCACCGCGCGCGAGGCCGGGCTGGAGCCCGCCCAGTGCCTGCTGGCGCAGGACGGCGACGTCGTCACCTTCGAGGAGGGCCGGGGGCGCTTCACCGGCAGCGTCCCGTCCGGACGCATCCTCAAGGACCGGTTCGGCCCCGGCCTGCTGACGCCGGACACGCTCCAGGAGCGCGTCCGGCTGTCGGAGACGGGCATGGTGGCCGCGGTGGTCGTCCTCCAGCGGGGGACCCAGAAGCTGGTGGCGGGGCCGCAGCTGTCCGGCCAGGGGCTGTCCGTGGACGAACAGGTCCTGCTCCCCCGGGTGGCCCAGGACGCGCAAGTGCTCTTCGAGGAACTGTCCCCCGTCCTGCGGGGCGATGACGCCCTGGTGAGAGAGGAGCTCACCCGGGCCGTGCGCCGGGCCTTCAAGGCGTACACGTCCAAGCGTGCCCTGGTGGTGCCCTTGGTCGTCCGGGTGTAGGTATGGTAAGGGCCGCTGCCCATGCCATCCTTCGACGTCGTCTCGAAAATCGACCTCGCTGAGCTCGACAACGCGGTCAACCAGACCAAGAAGGAGCTCAGCACGCGGTACGACTTCCAGGGCACCCATGCCGACGTGGTGCTGGCCCCGGACAATACCGCCATCACCGTGAAGGCCAACAGCGAAGACCGCGTCCAGGCCGCCAAGGAAGTCCTCCTGACGAAGCTGGCCAAGCGGAACATCAGCCTGTTCGCCTTGGAGTACGGTGACATCGAGAAGACGGGCCTTCACAACGTGAAGCAGGTCATCAAGCTCCAGCAGGGCATCCCGGTGGAGAAGTCCAAGGAGTTGGTGAAGCTGCTGAAGGACTCGAAGATGAAGGTCCAGGGCTCCATCCAGGCCGACCAGCTTCGCGTCACGGGCAAGAACCGGGACGACCTCCAGGCGGCCATCGCCCTGTTCCGCAAGGAGCAGGACCGGCTGAAGCTGGACATGCAGTTCATCAACTTCCGCGATTGAAGAGGCCCATGCGCGCTGCAGCCCTGTCCTTCTGCCTCCTGTTCTGCGCCCCGGGCGTTGCGTCCGCCCAGGCGGACCGTCCTTCCAAGCCGGTTCCCTCCCTCCCCAAGCCCCCGCGCATCCAGGGTGGGCTCAAGGCCTTCGCGTCGCCGATGGTGCTCAAGCCCGTCGCCGTGGAGGGCGCCACCGCCTCGTTCACCGCCAAGGTGGGCGCGCGCAAGGACACGCTGTACGTCGGAGTGGAAGCCACCGACGACCAGCTCCAGGCTGGCGACTTGCTCACCCTGTCCCTCTACTTCCCGGGCACCGGCCCCACCGCCACCGGCTACACGTGGCGCTTCGCCTTCGATGGCAAGCGCGCGTCCGGGGCGGAGAGCGGCACGCCGCAGTTCGCGCAGGACCTGGTGACGGCCGCCGTGCAGCGCCAGGGCAACACGCTGCTGCTGATGGCGTCGGTGCCGGTGCGCGCCTTCCCCCGCTTTCCCGCCGTGGACCCGCTGGTGATGGACCTGTGCCTCACCTACGAGGACCGGGACAGCGCGGACGCCAAGGTCACGTCCATCTCGAACTGCCAGAGCGGCACCATGGTGGGTGACGCGCTGCGCCTGCCGGACGAGCCCCGCAAGGGCCTCAAGCTGAAGCTGCCGGAGAACGTCACCTCGCTCGAGCCCAAGGAGAACGGGCTGCTGGGCTGGGACTACATGAGCTACCCGGCCTGGGCTCAGGCGGACGACGAGCTGACCCCTGCCTCGTTGCGCGGCCTGGTGGCGCCGGACGCCGTCGTTCCCTCGTCCGTGGACCTGAACGTGCCGGATACGCTCACCCTGGAGGACGGCGGACGCGTCGTCACGGTGGTGACCGGGAAGAATCCGTATGCCGTCGCGGGTCAATGTGACGCCGATGACGAGCTGCGCTTGGGCCTCTACCTGGTGACCGGGAAGACAGCGCGGCGGGTGCTTGAGTGGCCGGCCGCCACCTGCGCGCTGGGGCGCACGTCATCGGTGGAACTGGAAGATGAGGGCGTGCTGTCCATCCGTTACTCGAACGGCACGTCCATGAACTTCGCCTGGAGTGGGACCCACTTCTCGCGAACCGAACTCGGAAAGCGGTAGACGCAGTGGAAACCACCAAGAGCCTGTACATGATGACGCTCGGCTGCCCGAAGAACCGGGTGGACTCCGAGGTGATGCTGGGCACGCTGCGCCACCGCGGCTACACGCTGGTGCAGGAGGCGTCCGACGCCCAGGTCATCGTCGTCAACACGTGCGCCTTCATCGGTCCCGCCAAGCAGGAGTCGGTGGACTCCATCCTGGAGATGGCCGAGCTGAAGAAGTCCGGCGCCTGCAAGACGCTGGTGGTGACGGGGTGCTTGTCCCAGCGCTACGGCGAGGAGCTGTCGAAGGAGATGCCGGAGGTCGACCACTTCCTGGGCACCAGCGCCTACGCCCAGATTGGTGACCTGCTGGCCGCGGAGGCCTCGCCGCGTCAGGTGATTCCGGACCCGGACTACATCCACGACGCCAATACGCCGCGCATCAACTCGATGCCGAAGTACACGGCGTACCTCAAGATTTCCGAGGGCTGCGACAACGCCTGCGCCTTCTGCATCATCCCCACCCTGCGCGGCGGGCAGCGCTCGCGGCCCATCGACGACATCGTCGCCGAGGCGAAGCAGCTGGCGGACAGCGGCGTGCAGGAGCTGAACCTCGTCGCGCAGGATTTGACGGCCTACGGGCATGACCTGCCGGGCCGGCCGAAGCTGCATGACTTGCTCAAGGCGCTGGTGCAGGTGGACGTGAAGTGGATCCGCCTCCACTACGCCTACCCGCGCATCTTCCCGGACGAGCTCATCGAGGTGATGGCCTCGGAGCCGAAGATTGCCCGCTACCTGGACATGCCCGTGCAGCACGTCAGCGACAAGCTGCTGCTGTCCATGAAGCGCGGCCGCAACTCGGAGTTCCTCAAGGGCCTGCTCACCAAGCTGCGGGAGCGCGTGCCCGGTCTGGTGATGCGCACCTCGCTCATCGTCGGCCTGCCGGGCGAGACGGACGAGGACTTCGAGATGCTGAAGGAGTTCGTGAAGACGCAGCGCTTCGAGCGCCTGGGCGTCTTCCAGTACTCCGACGAAGAGGGCACCGCCGCCTACGACCTGCCGGACAAGGTGCCGCAGAAAATCATCGAGCGCCGCTGGCGCGAGGTCATGGCCATCCAGAAGCGCATCAACCGCGAGCAGAACAAGAAGCTCGTGGGCAAGCGCCTGGAGGTGCTCGTGGAAGGCCCCGCGCCGGAGACGGAGCACCTGCTGGTGGGCCGCCACCAAGGCCAGGCGCCGGACATCGACGGCATGGTCTACATCAACGACGGACTGGCGTACCCGGGGGAGATTGTCACCGTGGAGGTGACGGAGGCCCACGACTACGACCTGGTCGCCCGCGTGGTGGAGCGCCCGGACCCGAAGCAGCGCGAGCACACCGCGCGCGACGCGCACCCGGCTCCGCTGCCCGTGTCGGTGATGCAGCGTCCGGCCCCTCGCGCGGAGTAGGCGCGAAGGCTCCGGACGCCGCGGGAGCCCTCAGCGCGAGGGCTCCTCCAGCACCAGGGTGCGTCCCGGGCTGACGGCGCGCAGACGCTCGCGCAGCTTCTCCCGGTCCGCCTTCGCCGCCTTCGGCGTCGCCGCCAGCTTCTCGTGGAGCTCGCGCGCCGTGGCGTCGTACCAGACCTCGCGCACGGGCCCACCCTCGGCCAAGTGCCGCGCCACGCCCGCGAGCAGCCGGCAGCAGTCCTCCCAGCCCGCGTCCTGCTGAGGGCCGCCCTGCTCCCGGGTGAAGGCGATGGCATCGTCCAACGTCTTCCCGTCCTGCAGGTAGACGTTGATGAGCGCCCGGGCCGCGCGGTTCCCCGCGTCCCGCATGTTGAGCCACAGGAACCACGCCTTGCCCTCCGGCGCGGGCGACTCCACCGCGTAGATTTCGGTGATGGGCGCGGGCGTGCCGTCCGGACCGAGGCCCACGAGCCCCGCCTCGGGCGACACCAGCAGCACGAACGCGTCCGCGGGCAGCTTCAGCGTCTGCGCCAGCACCGTCCCCGGCGTCTCCTTCACCAGGCGCCGGACCAGGTCCGCCGCCACCTCGTAGCGCTGCCGGCCCCGCTCCTCGTGCACCACCAGGTGCCAGTCACGCAGCACGGCCTGGAGGTTGGCGTGGGCCCACTGCTGGCGGAACTCGAAGGTATCCACGCCCTTGCGCCGGCAGATGTCGTCCAGGGTGGAACGGAGCGCGTCCAGCATCTCCTCATCCTTCAACATGTCGACGTAGTGCGTGTGGCCCACGCGCTCCGCGACGCGCTCGATGACGGCCAGCAATCCGAAGCGGATGGCGCCACTTGCGTCCTGCACGGACAACCGGCCCCGCTCCACTTCCTTGGAGAGGGCATCGTACATCCGGGAGACGCCCTCCTTTTCCAGATAGCGGCGGGCCAGCTCGATGGAGCGGCGCTGTTCGGTGTACTGACGGTCGAACTCGGTGGGAGACGGGCGCATGTGCGCCAGAGGAGAGCGCAGCACCCCCGCCCCTGTCCAGGCAACGCTAGCGGGGGTCTTCCGGCTCCAGCTCCCGCTCCTCAGGTGGGGGCTCACGCGAGGGAGCGCCTCGCGCCGGCATGGCCACGCCCTCACCCAGTGGCGTGGGCTGGCACTCACACACGGTGCGGCGAGAGGCGGTCTCCGTGACGAAGGCACAGGCCGTGGGGCACTCGGGCTGGCGGCCTTCCTCGAACAGGCCCAGCGTGAAGTCTCGCGCGGTGGACAGCGCCGCATGGCAGGCAGGCAGCGCCTGCGCCAGGGAGCGCCAGGGCACGCGGTGTTGCGTCGTCAGGCCTCTGCTGGTGGAGGGGAAGCTCAGCCCCACGCCACAGCCGCTCACCAGCTTCTGCCCGTCCGGCCCCAGCGGCTCCAGGTGAAGCCGCCCTCCTTCTGGCAGGTCCCGGTACACGGCGCCGCTGATCGAAACGCTGCCATCCGGCTCACGCCGCACATGCAGGCCGTAGCAAGCCTCCTCACGGAAGGAGCTGTCGGGCGCGGCGCAATGGCTGGTGGCGGAGCCTTCTGGCGGCCGGACGCGGGGGCGCCGCAGCACCAGGGCCCCGCCCTTTGCGTCCAGCGTCGCGGTGAAGCGGCCCCAGACATCCGGCCCCAGGCGGCCCAGGCTGCTCGGCGAGTCCCAGCGCCCAGCGGCCTCCACCACCAGCGGGCGGACACCCAGTCCCTCGGCCACCTCCACTGCGTCCAGCGCGAAGGTTCGCGGCGGCAGGTTGGCGGCCGTTTCGAGCGGCTGAAGCCCCTGTGCCTCGGCGAGGCGCACGGACACTCGTGAGAAGGGCTCACGCGAGCCAAGGACGAAGGGGCCCGTGAGCTCCGCTCCGCCCTGCGTCATCCGCGCGGCCAGCAGGGGCCAATCGCCCAGCGGCTCGCGGCTGAGCTCCACCACGTGCACCTCGCGCGAGGCCTCCGTGGCCGCCGCTTCCGCGACGTAGTCCGCGCGAGGGCGAGAGGTGGTGAAGGTCACTTCCCGCCGCAGTGGGTCCACGGTGAGCGCGTAGAACTCCAGGACATCCGCGCCCAGCGTCACGGCGCAGACCTTCTCACCGGACAAGCCCGCGGTGCGCACGGGCGACCGCACCGGGCCCACCGAGAAGGCGGGTAAAGGCACCACGGGCCAGGAGCGGAAACCTCCCGCGGGCTCGGGCGCGCGGATGGTGCCTTCGGGGGCGGGAAGCGCGCCGTCGAAGCAGCCTCGCGACACGAGCGAGAGTGGCCGCGCCACGTCCAACACCACCGGCACGGGCCGCGCCCCCAGTTGGCCCGCCACGGTGAGCCGCAGCGCGGGCGAAGCCAGCAGCGGCAGCGTCTGCCCCTGGAAGCCTTGCGGACGCTCGGCGCTGGCGGCCGGTTCCCGGTGGCACCCGGTCCCGGCCAGCCCCATCCACCCCATCAGCAGGAACGCGCGACGCACGCTCCGCAGGTTACTGCTTCTTCGCCTTCGTGAAGTCATCCACGCGGGTGTCGTCCGGGACGTCCAGCTTGAAGCTGTCCGAGTCGAGGCCCACGTTCGTCTTCAGGTTGAGGAAGGAGATGGTGTTCTCGCTGCCGTCCGGATCCACCACCGTGCTCTTGAGCACCTGGGCCGTGGACGGATCCACCTCCAGGCGCACCTGGCGGAAGCGCGGCTCGTTCTTCAGCGGATCCAACACCAGCAACGTGCCCTTGCAGTCCTTGCAGGCGCCCTTGGTGATGTTGAACTCGTCCGCGAGCTTTCCCTGGCCGAAGAGGAACGTCACCGACGCGGAGAGCTGGCTGGTGTCCACGTTGGCAACGGTGAGGCTCTGCGCCGCCGGGTCGTACGCGTACACCTTGTTGCCCGCCAGCACGAAGGTGCGCGGCGAAGGCTTCAGGTACTCCCAACGCATCAGGCCGGGCTTCTTGTACGTGACGGTGCCTTCGGACGTCTGCGTGCGCCGGAAGGTCTTGTACTTGTAGTCCTGGCGGAAGCCCGCGCGGAAGTCACCGGTCTTCTCGTAGAAGGCCTGCATCCGGTCCACCAGGGACTTCACTTCCGGCGTCATGGGCTTCGCGGCGGCGGGGGCCGCGGGCGCGGGCGCGGCGGCCTGGACCGTCGGAGCGGGCTTCACCGGGGCTGCGGCAGGGGTGGCAGGAGCGGACAGGAGCGTAGCGAGCAGGGCTTCGAAGAACATGGCGTACCTCCATCTAACCCATCTCGACGGGGCCTGAGCCCCGGCATTCACGGGGCCTTCTTGAACAAGCGCTTCCTCTGTTTGATGGCCAGCACGTAGAAGCGCTCGCGCAGGGCCTGGGCATCCTCGGGAGACAGGTCCCCCGACTGGCCCAGGTGCTCGTCCCGCCAGGCAATCGCCCGGCTGATGCAGGCGGACGCCGCGGCGGAGATGTTGAGGCTCTGGCTGAACCCCTTCATGGGGACCCAGAACGTGCCGTCCACGCCGGCCAGCACGTCCTCGCTCACGCCGCGCCGCTCGTTGCCGAACACCAGCGCCATCTTCCCGTCGAAGCGCAGGGTGTAGAGGCTGGTGGCCCCCTCCTGGATGGCGGAGGCATACAGCGAGAAGCCACGGGACTTCAGGTGCTCGCGGCACTCGGCGAACGTCTTGTACAGCTTCACGTCCAGCCACTTGTCGCAGCCCTGGGCCACCCTCGAGTTGGGAACGAAGGGCGCTTCCGGGTTGATGATGATGTGGACTTCCTGAACGCCCATGGACTCGCAGGTGCGCAGCACCGCGGCCATGTTGAAGCTGTCCTCCAGCCGGTCCAGGACCACCGTGAAGTTGCGCGTCCGGTGACTGACGACGCGATCAATCTTCTCCTTGCGCACGTCGAGCAGGAACTGCTCCGGCTCGAACTGCTCCCGCTCATAGCGCTCGTAGCGCGCACCACCACCCGACATGGACTCAGCTCCTCCTGCCGCCCGACTTGCGCGCCGGAGTTCGCTTCGTGGCCGCGGATGCCTTCTTCGCGGCGGCCTTGCCCGACGAGCCGCTCTTGCGCGCGGGCGCCTTCTTCGCGGCGGACTTCTTCACCGGCGCGGTGCCCGCCTTGCGAGCTGGGGCCTTCTTCGTCGCGGCCTTCTTCGCGGCCCCAGTGCCTGCCTTGCGGGTCGCGGCCTTCTTCGCCGCAGCAGTGCCCGCCTTGCGCGCTGTGGACGTCTTCGCAGCTGCGCCCACCTTGCGAGCCGGAGCCTTCTTCGCAGCCGCAGACTTCTTCTTCGCCGCCGCTGCGCCCACCTTGCGAGCCGGAGCCGTCTTCACCGCCGCAGACTTCTTCGTCGCAGGCTTCGTCGCCGCAGTTGCGCCCGCCTTGCGAGCCGGAGCCTTCTTCTCCGCGGCCTTCGCCTTGGCCTTCCCCGCCCGAGCCGCCTTGGCGGGAATCTCCACGTGGAGCTTCTCGGTGCGCCCCGTGAACAACACCTCCGCCACGGAGTCCATCAGCGGCTGCATGCCCTCGCCGGTGGCGCAGGACACGGGATACACACGGATGCCGCGCTCACGCAGCGCCTCCGTGAAGCCCTCCAGCCGGGCCTGCGCGTCGGGCAGATCCAACTTGTTGGCCGCCACCACCTGCGGCTTGGACGCCAGCTCCGGGCTGTACTTGCCCAGCTCCGCGATGAGCACGTCGAAGTCGTGCAGCGGCGCGCGGCCTTCGCCCTCCGCCCCCATGTCGATGAGGTGGATCAGCACCTTGCACCGCTCCACGTGGCGCAGGAACTGGTGCCCCAGGCCCACGCCCTCGCTGGCGCCCTCGATGATGCCGGGGATGTCCGCCATCACGAAGGACAGGCCGTCCTTGTACTGGACCATGCCCAGGTTGGGGATCAACGTGGTGAAGGGGTAGTCGGCGACCTTCGGCCGCGCCCGGCTCACGCGGGAGATGAACGTGCTCTTGCCCGCGTTGGGAAAGCCCAGCAGCCCCACGTCCGCCAGGAGCTTCAGCTCCAGCCGGAGCGTCAGCTCCTCGCCCTTCGTCCCATCCTGGGCGAAGCGCGGCGTCTGCCGGGTGGAGGTGGCGAAGTTCATGTTGCCCAGGCCGCCGCGCCCGCCCTTCGCCGCCACCCAGCGCTGGCCCGTCTCGCTCAGGTCGACCAGCAGCTCCCCGGTGTTGGCGTCCTTCACCAGCGTGCCCACAGGCACCTTGAGCACCATGTCCTCGGCGGCGCGACCGTTACAGTCGCTGCCCATGCCGTGCTCGCCATTCTTGGCGCGGTGATGCTGCTGGTAGCGGTAGTCGAGCAGCGTGGTGAGCTGCGGGTCCGCCACGAAGACGACGGAGCCGCCGTTACCGCCGTCCCCGCCATTGGGGCCACCCCGCTCGATGTACTTCTCCCGCCGGAACGAGACGGCGCCGTTGCCGCCATCCCCCGCCTTCACGAAGATGCGGACCTCGTCGACGAACTTCATCTGGGACTCCTGGATAAACAAAGAGCGGGCCGCCCTCGCATCCCGCTGCCGGAAGGGCGCGTGGACTGGAGAAGCGACCCGCTCGTGGGTGCCGCACGGTTGCCGGCCTCAAGGGCCAGCCAGCCGTCAGGCGCTCGCCTGCTCAGCGGCGGCCGGGTAGACCGAAACCTTCTTCCGGTCGCGGCCCAGGCGCTCGTACTTCACCACGCCGTCCACCACCGAGTAGAGGGTGAAGTCGCGGCCGAGCTTCACGTTGGCGCCGGCGTGGATGACCGTGCCGACCTGGCGAACGAGGATGCTGCCCGCCGACACCGTCTCACCGCCGTACACCTTCACGCCACGATACTGCGGGTTGGAATCGCGACCGTTGCGCGAAGAACCCTGTCCTTTTTTATGAGCCATGACACCGTGCTCCTGAAGTTTGAGGTGAAACCGCCCGGACTAGCCGGCGATGGAGGTGACCTTCACCTCGGTGTACGGCTGACGGTGACCGCGGCGGCGGGTCCAGCCCTCCTTCTCCTTCCGGAAGTGGAGGACGCGGCGGTGCTTGTCCTGCGCCAGGACCTTGCCCACGACCTTCGCGCCAGCGACGGTCGGCTGGCCCACCTTCGGGCTCTCCGAACCACCGACCAGCAGAATCTCCGTGAAGGTCACTTCGGCCCCGACGTCGCCCGCGATCTTCTCGATCCGGACCACATCGCCCTCGGCGACGCGGTACTGCTTCCCGCCCGTGCGAATCACTGCGTACATCGTCAAACCCCTGTCATCTGTCGGGTTGGGTCAACCCGTGGAATCGACCGCGCATTTCGGACGGGTGGACCATCCAATCGCGCCAAAGGCGGCGGGATTTACGGGAGATACCCTGGGGAGTCAAGGTGGTTGAAGGATCAGACGGCTACTCCCCGGCCGTTTACTCGCCCCCTGGGTCAGTGCTAACTCGGGTTCCGGGCTTTCGGCCGCCTTTTCGCGAGCCGGCCCGACAACCTCGTCCAAAGGGGGACTACCATGAAGAAGCTTCTGATCGGCCTCTTGGCAACCAGCTCTCTTGTTCTTGGCACCGGCTGCGGCGGTGGCGATGACGACCTTTGCGAAGACCTGTACAACAGCAGCAACGAGGTCGACAAAAAGGGTCGCGCCTGCGGAGTTACTGGACTGTCGGACAACGAGATGGACGCCGCCATCCAGCAGTGCAAGAGCGGCCTCGCCAAGTGTACCGATAGCGACAAGGAGAAGATCGAGCGCGCCATCAAGTGCCTGGACGGTGTCAACACCTGCTCCGAAGGCAACGAGACGCAGTACTTTGGCGAGCTGATCGGCTGTGCGGCACAGCTCTCCGGGATCAGTCAGGACTGCCGGACCGCTGTTACCGTGGAAGATCCGGACGAAGAGCCATAATTTCGAGTGGCCTTCCATCCCAAGAAACAGTCCTGGGCCCGGCTCCTTCTTCAAGGTGACCGGGCCCTGTCATGTCCGGTCGGCGCCGTCGCCCGCCCGCCCAGCACCCGGCGGAGCCTGCGGTAGCGCTGGAGCATGTCCACCTCCAGCGGCGCGAGCTTCAGCCCTCGCTCGTACTGATCCAGCGCCTGGGAGAGCCGGCCGTCGCGCTCCAACGCGCCACCAGACTGGAAGTGGATCCGCGCCGTTCCCATGGCCTGGGGCCTGCGCGCCAGGAACTCCCGCCGCAGGGACTCCAACTGCTCGGCCGTGAGCCCTGCCTCCAGGCACTTCGCCACCCCGCGGTGATTGCCGCGCCAGGCATCGTAGAGGGCCCGCTGCACCGTGGCGCCCAAGGCCTCGGCCGCCTCGCGGACGCGGACGCGCAACGCATCCACCTGCGCGCGCTGGGGAGGCGTCAGCGAGTGCTGTTCCAGGGACTCCAGCGAGCGCCAGGCCTCGCGGGTCCGCAGGCGCACCGTGCCCATGTCCGAGTCAGGCTCCAGCGCCAGCACCGCATACGCGTCCCCCGCCGAGCGCTGACGCCAGGCCTCCAGCAAGCGCGCCACGGCCGGGTCTTCCGTGGGCGGCACTTGCGGGATGGCGCGTACCGGCTCGCCCTGGAGGAGCGCATCCACGGCGGCCTTGAGCACGGCGGTGGCCTCCACGAACTGGACGCCGAAGCCGGTGGGCATCCCCCAGACGCGCGCCTGCGCGGGCGGAACGACCCGCACCACTTCACACATGACCGACAGGGGCCCGGACGCCAGCTCCAGCACCACGGGCAGCCGCGAGCACAACGGCGGCAGTACGCGCCCACCGTGAAGGAACAGGCCGCCCCGGGAGAGGCCACTGCCCCTGAGTCGCACAGGACTTTCCCCTGGCCGCAGCACGACCTGCACCGGCACTTCCACGAGGGAGGCCCGGGGCGCCGCCGACGCGGCGGGAGCAAGACGCCGCTGGGACGTGCCCGCGAGCGAGGAAGGCACCGGCCCCGCCCGCGCGTCCGCGCCAGGCCGCCCCCGTGACGGGCCTTCGGTGGGCATGCCTGGCGCGGCGGGCGGCCGCTCGAGCACCGCGAGTCCTCCGGGACGCGTCTTCCGCGCCGACACGCGCACGTGCTCGGCGAGCGCCACCTGCAACGCGTTCCGGAACGCCGCGATGGAGGCGTATCGGTCCTCGGGCTTCTTGGCCAGGGCGCGCAGGATGACGTGCTCCAACGCGGCGGACACCGCCGGGTACACGGAGCTGGGGGGCGGCGGTGGCCGCAGCTGATGGGCCACCAGTTGCGCGGCCAATCCCTCGTCGTTGAAGGGAAGCCGGCCGGTGAGGAGCTGGTAGGCGATGACGCCCAGCGCATACAGGTCCGCGCGGCCATCCACGCCGCGCCCCAGGGACTGCTCGGGGGCCATGTACTCGGGCGTCCCCACGATGATGCCCGCGTGCGTCTGGGGCATGTGCGCGTCCGCCAGCTTGGCGATGCCGAAGTCCAGCACCTTGACGAAGGGCGCGTTGCGCTTGCGCCGGACCAGGAAGATGTTGTCCGGCTTCAGGTCGCGGTGGACGATGCCTCGCGCATGCGCGGCCTGGAGCGCGTCGCACACCTGCGACAGCACCGAGACGACCGCGCCCGCGGCCAGGGGCGTCCCCACCCACGCGGACAACGGAGCCCCATCCAGGAACTCCATGATGAGGTAGGGGCGCGGCGGCGTGGCATCCATGTCGAAGATGCTCACGATGTTCTCGTGGCCGATGAGGTTCACCGCCCGCGCCTCCGCATGGAAGCGCTGGACCAGCTCCGGGTACATCGTCAGGTGCGCGTGCAGCACCTTCACGGCGACCCGGCTGCCAATGGAGACGTGCTCGCCCAGGTAGACGGCGCCCATGCCGCCCCGGCCCAGGCGCCGCACCAGCCGGAAGCTTCCGCACCGGACGCCCACCAGGGGGTCCTGCGCCTCTACCGCGGGGGCACACCTGGGACGCGCCGTTCCACCGGCCCGCACGTCCGCGCGCACCAGCGTCGGACACGAGGCCTCCGCCCCATGCCGCCGGCCACACGCCCCACACCCACCACCGCTGCTCACCTCGGGCATCCGCCTCCCCCCAACCTGCCCGCCAACATGGACTCCGGGAGCACTGACTTCCACGGGGGATGAGGGCAGATGTCCGCTGCTGCCGCACCCTCGAAGCCATGGTCGCAGAACAGGGTCTTCTGGAGGACGCTGTGCGTGCCGACAATCCATCACGGTGGTTAAAGTGCGGCGCCATGTCGCCAACCCAGCGCCGCATCCCCGTCGTCAACCTGTCCCATTACCGCACGGGCACACCCCAGGAGCGCGCCCGCTTCGTGCAGGTGTTCGGCGACGGCATCAAGGAGTTCGGCTTCGTCACGGTGGAAGGGCACGGCATCGACGACGGCCTCATCCGCCGCACGTACACGGACGTGGAGCGCTTCTTCGCCCTGCCCGAGGCCACCAAGGCCCAGTACGCCCAGGCGGGGCACGGCGGCCAGCGCGGCTACATCGGCTACGGGCAGGAGCACGCGAAGAACCGCCAGGTGGGAGACCTGAAGGAGTTCTGGCACGTGGGCCGCGAGCTGCCGCCTGACCACAAGTACCACGCGCTCTACGGCCCCAACGTGTGGCCCACCGAGGTGTCCACCTTCCGAGAGCACACGCTGTCGCTCTTCAACGCGCTGGACTGCGCGGCGGGCGTCATGCTCCAGGCGCTGGCCGAGTACTTCGGCGTGGCGCGCGACACCTTCAGCGGCATGGCCACGGACGGCAACTCCGTGCTGCGGCTCATCCACTACCCGCCGCTGAAGGAGCGCTTCATCCCCGGGGGCGTGCGCGCCGCCGAGCATGAGGACATCAACCTCATCACCCTGCTCTGCGAGGGCACGGCGTCCGGCCTGGAGCTGCTCACCCGCGACGGGGAATGGCTGCCGGTGGACACGCTGCGCGGACAGATTGTCGTCGACTCAGGCGACATGCTCAGCCGCGTGACGAACGAAATCATCCCCGCCACCACGCACCGGGTGGTGAACCCGCGCAGCAAGGAAGAGGACACGGTGCGCTACTCGATGCCCTTCTTCGTCCATCCCTACGCGGACTGCGTGCTCCAGGCGCTGCCCTGCACCCAGACGGCGGACACCCCGGCGCGCCACGCGCCCATCACCGCGGATGCCTTCCTCAAGCAGCGGCTGCGCGAGAATGGCCTGCTGAAGTAACGCACCGTGGACACGGCCACCGACCTCGTCGAACTGTTCGCCCTCCAGCCCCGCGTCTCGCTGGAGGACTACGCCTCTCCGGCCGCCTTCGCCGCGCGACACCGTGCGCTGGCCGCGAAGGTGGATGCCCTGCGCGCCCGGGATGCGTCAGGCCAGCCGCGCTACCCAGCGCTCGTCGTGTGGCCGGAGTCGGTGGGGGCACCGCTGCTGTTCCTGGGCCACATGCGCCGCGTGCGGCAAAGCACCTCACTCCAGGATGCACTGAAACGCGTGGTCCTCCCCGAAGCCTGGGGCGTGTGGAATGCCTGGAGCCACTTTCGGCCGCCGTCGCTGACGGAGTGCATCTACGCCGCGCGAGCGCCCCTCGTGCACCGGACGCTGTGGAACACCTTCTCTGGCCTCGCGCGGGATTTCGGCCTGTGGGTGGTGGCGGGCAGTGCGCTGCTGCCCGCCGGCCGCCGGGGGGAGGGCTCGCCGGACTTCGAGCCCTTCAACGCGCGCACCTACAACACCAGCTACACCTTCTCGCCCGAAGGCGACTGCGTCGCGGCCGCGCGCAAGGCCAACCTGGTGCCCTCCTGGGAGGGCGGGCTGCACCTGAGCCCTGGCCGCCCGGAGGACCTGTCCGTGCTCCAGACGCCCTTCGGAAAGCTGGCGACCCTCATCGGCTATGACGGCTTCGCCCAGCCGCATACCCGCGACGAGCCCTGGTTCGTCCCCTGCGCGCAATACCTCGACGCCATGCGAGTGGATGTCCTCGCCCATCCCGCCATCCACGCCGGGCCGTGGACACGCTCTGCCCAAGGCGAGCGCTGGCGACACGAAGGCCTGCCCGAGCAGCTCCGCACGCTCCGGAACGTGCGCTACGTGGTGAGCGCGCAGCAGGTGGGCAGTCTGCTCGGCAACACCTTCGAAGCCGCCTCACACATCCTGGAGCGCACGGCCTCCGGCGACGTGCGCGTGCTCGCCCAGGCCCAGACGACGCAGGAGGAGGACGTGGTGCACGCCACCGTCCCCACCGCGGCACACAGCACGCCTTAGTCGCCGAGCTTCTTCTTCAGCAGCTCGTTGACCAGGGCGGGGTTGCCCTTGCCCTTCATGGCCCGCATCACCTGGCCCACGAAGAAACCGAACACCTGCTTCTTGCCGGCGCGGTACTTCTCAATCTCCCCCGCGTTCTTCGCGAGGATGTCGTCCACCACCGCCTCGATGGCGCCGGTGTCGCTCACCTGGGCCAGGCCCTTCTCCGCGATGATGTCCGAGGGCGCCTTGCCCGTGCGGAACATCTCCCCGAGCACATCCTTGCCCGCGTTGGCGGACACCATGCCCTGGTCGACAGCGCCCAGCAGCTCCCCCAGCTGTGCCGGCGTGAAGCGCAGCGCGGACAGCGGCGTGCCCTCTTCCTTCAGCAGGCGCATCAGCTCTCCGAGGAACCAGTTGGAGAGCTTCTTGTAGTCCTTGTAGTGCCCGGCGCAGGCCTCGAAGTAGTCGGCCAGCGGGCGCTCGGCGGTGAGGATGCGGGCGTCATACGCGGGCAGTCCGTACTGGCGGGTGAAGCGCTGGAGCTTCGCGCGCGGCAGCTCCGGCAGCGCCTTCGCGGCGGCGTCGATGGCCTCCGCGCTCACGTGCAGCGGCGGCAGGTCCGGCTCCGGGAAGTACCGGTAGTCGTGCGCCTCCTCCTTGCTGCGCATGGAGCGGGTAACGCCCTTGTTCACGTCCCACAGGCGCGTCTCCTGCACCACCTTGCCACCCGACTCGATGACGTCCACCTGCCGGGCAATCTCGTACTCGATGGCCTGCTTGAGGAAGCGGAACGAGTTGAGGTTCTTCAGCTCGCAGCGCTGCCCAAACGTGGTGGAGCCCTTGGGCATCACCGACACGTTGGCATCACAGCGGAAGCTCCCCTCCTCCAGGTTGCCGTCGTTGACGCCCAGGTAGACGAGCACGTCCCGCATCGCCTTGAGGTACTCCACCGCCTCGTCCGCGTCGCGGAGGTCGGGCTGGCTGACGATTTCGAGCAGCGGCACTCCCGCGCGGTTGAGGTCCACCAGGCTCTGGCCCCCACCGGCGTCATGCACGCTCTTTCCCGCGTCCTCTTCCATGTGGATGCGGAGGATGCGGATGGACTTCTCGCCCTGCGGCGTGTCGATGACGAGCCGCCCGTGCTCGCAGATGGGCTGGTCGAACTGCGTAATCTGGTAGCCCTTGGGCAGGTCCGGATAGAAGTAGTTCTTCCGACTCCACACGCTCGTCGGGCGGATGGTGCACTCCAGCGCCAGGCCCGTGCGCACGGCGAACTCCGCCACGCGCTGGTTGAGCACCGGCAGCACACCGGGCATGCCCAGGCACACCGGACAGGTGTTGCGGTTGGGCTCGGCGCCGAACGCGGTGGAGCAGCCACAGAAAATCTTGGACTGCGTGAGGAGCTGCGCGTGGACCTCGAGGCCGATGACGGGCTGGAAATCGCTCACGGGCATGGCGGTGTCACCTGGGCGGACGCTCGAGGGCCCTACAGGGGCGCGGAGCGGTGGAAGAAGTCGTGCTCGCGCTCGTAGGCGCGGGCAATGCGCAGCAGGCCAGCCTCGTCGAAGGGCCGTCCCAGAATCTGCAGGCCCACGGGCAAGCCCGCCTTCGTGAAGCCGCAGGGCACCGACAGGCCGGGCAGGCCAGCCAGGTTGCAAGGCAGCGTGTAGATGTCCATGAGGTACATGGACAGCGGGTCCTCCACCTTCTCCCCCAGCTTGAAGGCCGGCACCGGAGAGGTGGGCGACAGCAGCGCGTCCACCTGCTGGAAGGCCCGCGTGAAGTCCTCCCGGATGAGCGTGCGAACCTTCTGCGCACGCAGGTAGTGGGCGTCGTAGTAGCCGGAGGACAGCGCGAAGGTCCCCAGCATGATGCGGCGCTTCACCTCCGCGCCGAAGCCCTGCTCCCGCGTCAGCGCGTACACGTCCCGCAGGCTGCGCGCGTCCTTCGCCCGCAGGCCGAAGCGCACGCCATCGTAGCGAGCCAGGTTGCTGGACGCCTCCGCGGGCGCGATGAGGTAGTACGTCGCCAGCGCGTACTTCGTGTGGGGCAGCGACACGTCCACCAGCGTCGCGCCCAGACGCTCGTACTCGCGCAGGGCCTCGCGCACCGCGGCCTCCACCTCCGGGTCCATGCCCTCGGTGAAGTACTCGCGCGGAACGCCCAGCTTCAGGCCCCGCACGCCGGCCTCCAGGTCCGCCGAATAATCCGGCACGGGCGCGTCCGCGGACGTGGCGTCCTGCGCGTCCGGCCGCGCAATCACCTGGAGCAGCGCCGCCGCGTCCGCCACCGTGCGCGTCATGGGGCCTGGCTGGTCCAGCGACGAGGCGAAGGCGATGACGCCAAAGCGCGACACCCGGCCGTAGGTGGGCTTCAACCCCACCGTATTGGTGAGCGCCGCGGGCTGGCGGATGGAGCCGCCCGTGTCCGTTCCCAGGGCGCCAAACACCTCGCGCGCGGCCACCGCCGCCGCCGAGCCACCCGACGAGCCGCCTGGCGTGCGCGCCACATCCCACGGGTTGTGGCTGGGGAAGAAGGCGCTGGATTCGTTGGAGGAGCCCATCGCGAACTCATCCATGTTCAGCTTGCCCACCAGCGGCAGGCCCGCCTCCTTCAGCAGGCGCACCACCGTGGCGTCATAGGGCGGAACGAAGCCCTCCAGGATGCGCGAGCCGGCGGTGGTCTCCACGCCCTCGGTGAGGAAGATGTCCTTGAGCCCCAACGGCACGCCGTCCAGGGCGCTGGCGGGGCTGCCCGACTTGCGGCGCGCGTCACTGGCGCGAGCGGCGGCCAGGGCACCGGCTTCATCCACGCGCAAGAAGGCGCGCACCTTCGGGTCCACTTGCTGGATGCGCGCCAGGCTCGCGCGGGTGGCCTCCTCGGAGGAGGCCTCTCCCGCGGCCAGCTTCGCGGCCAGCTCCAGCATCGTGAGGTCCGTGAGCTGCATGGCGTGGAACCTCCGGGACTACTCGATGATTTTCGGCACGGCGAAGGACGTGTCCGACTTCGCCGGCGCGTTGGCCAGGGACTTCTCTGGCGGCAGGGACGGCCGCGTCACGTCCTCACGCAACCGTGAGGACGTGAGCGTGGCGTGGGAAGTGGGCTCCACGGCCTCCACGTCGAGCGACTGGAGCTGCTCCACCGCGTCCAGCACCGCGGACAGCTGGGTGGTGAAGCGCTGCTCCTCTTCCGGAGTCAGCGACAGCCGCGCCAGTGTGGCCACATGGCGCACCTGCTCGAGCGTGAGCGCCACGGCGGCCTACTTCTTC
This sequence comes from Myxococcus xanthus, assembly GCF_013116825.1. Classification (GTDB taxonomy): domain Bacteria; phylum Myxococcota; class Myxococcia; order Myxococcales; family Myxococcaceae; genus Myxococcus; species Myxococcus xanthus_B. The sequence goes on along the minus strand of NZ_JABFNS010000142.1, from coordinate 1,777 downwards.
TTGAAGAGGTTGAGGATGGCCCCCATCACCTTGCCACTGCCCTCGTGGCCGTGCTGGGCGACCAGCTGGTCCAGCTCCCCGGCGTCCAGGAAGATGCCGTGGCAGTTGAAGCAGGTCTCGATTTCGACATTCCCCTGCTTCAGCGTCTGGAGGTCCATGCCGCACTTGGGGCACTTCATCCAGTGGAGCTTCTTGAGCTCCTCGCGCTGCTGCGCCGCACTCGCCGCGGCCTGCTCCAGGGCCAGCTTGCGCTTCTTCTCAATCTCCTCCCGGGCGAAGTACTCCTCCTCGGTGGATGACGGCTTATCGGTACGGGCGTCGGCCATGTGATGTTCCTCCACGAAGTCCCGCCGCCGCGCGGCATGCGCGCCCGGGCGGCGATGTTGGGCGGCACCATACCCCCTCTGGGGAGGGGTGCAGCCGAAATGTAGGTTCCCCGTCCGGAGCTGGAAAATTGACCGGTCCCCCGCCCTCCCTACACTCGCTGCGGGCATTGCTACAGCCCGCTACGCGGCTGAGACGCGCAGAGGGAAGACGGACATGACGGCGAAGAAGGGTCGGGCGGAGAAGGCGGTCTTGTCCCGGCAGGAAATCGCGACGCGCCGCAGGGCGCTGGCGGACAAGCGGATGAAGGCCGGCAAGGGCGGAGACGTCACTACCCGAGCCATCACCGGCGTGTTCCTGCTGGCAGCGTCGTTGATTGCCCTGCTGGCGGTGGCCACCTTCGACGCGAAGGACCGGGTGGGCCCGGGCTTCAACAACGCGGTGGGCCCCATGGGGCACCTCATCGCGGAGTCCCTGCGCGGCTTGCTGGGCGTGTGCGCCTACCTCATCCCGGCGGGCGGCATCTACACGGCCATGGTGCTCTTCGTGGGCAGCCGGGACCGGAAGCGGGGACCGCAAATCATCAGCCTGGCGCTGCTGACGGTCAGCGTGTCCGTGCTGGCGCAGCTGATGTTCGCTGGCGACAAGGGCTGGGCACACCCACCAGGTGGCGCGCTGGGCGCGAGCCTGGGCGGCATCATGGCCAGCCTGTTCTCCACGGTGGGCACCGTCATCCTGGTGACCGCCATCAGCGCGGCCGCCCTCATCGTGGGCACCCAGTACACCTTCCTCAAGCTGTGCTCGCTGGCCTGGGCCGGGCTGTGCGTGGTGGGCCGCCGCGTCCAGGAATCCGCCAGCGTGTTCTGGGAGGCGCAGAAGGTGGCCTACCAGGAGCGCCAGGAGCGCGCCGCCCAGGAGAAGCTGGAGGAGGCCGCCTTCCTCGCGCAGCTCGAGGCCGACGAGGAAGAGCTCGCCGAAGCCGAGCGCCTGGCCGAAGAGGCCGAGGCCGCCGAGGCCGAGGCCATGGCGGAGGAGGCCTTCCGGCTGTCGAAGCAGCAGGAGAAGGAGCAGGCCGCCGCCGCGAAGCTGGCGCTCAAGGAGTCCCGCGAGCGCCAGCAGGCGGAGAAGCTGGAGAAGAAGCTGCTGCCGCCGACCCGCGAGGCCGACTCGCTGCCGCCCGCCCCCGCGCCCGTGCTCGCCCTTCCGGAGAAAGCGCCGGCGAAGGCGGAGAAGCGCCCGGCCCTCGGTGCCGATCCGGCCTGGGCCGCGTCCTTCCTGCCGCCCTCGCCCAACCTCATCATTCCCGCCGACGGCGCCGACGCCCCCGAAACGCCGCGCGCCCGCCGCAAGCCGAACATCGTCACCGGCCCGGCGCCGGTCCCCATGGCCGACGTGGAGGCCGAGCCTGTCGCGCCCGTCGCCGCCTGGCTCTTATACCCATCTGAGGCTGCCG
>NZ_JABFNS010000141.1 GCF_013116825.1 Myxococcus xanthus | reverse complement strand
GGGTGGGGACGGGTGAGTCGCCGGACATGGCAGCATGGCCTATCACTGAAGCGCACGCTCCGCCCCTGCCGAATCGTGTGGGCGCCTGCGCGCCCGGCGTTCCTGGAGGGGGCCTCCCTGCACGCCGATACGTACCTGCATGCGGTCGTGGGCCAGTCGCTGACGGAAGAGCGCCGCCAGTCGCCGCCCGGTGTCGGGCGAGGGCGTCGCTGAGCGCGGGGAGCTTGCTCGCCTTGCGCGAGTGCTCAGCCTGGGCGAACTGCTCGTCGTTCAGCTCGACGTGCGACCAGCGATAGCCGCTGATGACCTTCCCGGCGTGGCCCTCCTTCGCGGGGAGCTGCTTCGGGAAGACCTCGCAGCGAATCAGGAGGTGGGTGCCCGCCTGTCGCTCGTCGGAGAACTTCTTCAGGGCGGCTGGTAGCGCCCGGAGCGGGATAGCGCCCACCGGCAGCGGCCTGCGCGGTGGCAGTCTTCGTCAGTGCGTTGTTCATGTTACGTGGGCCCTTCGGCTTGGACTGCGTCAGCGGTGAAGTGCGCTGACCCCACGTAAATGTGTGCAGATTCTGGAAGTGGTTCAGGGGAATGTTCGATTTTGAAAGCACCTCGCCTCACTCATGGGCTGGATTCGAGGTTTGGTATTTTGACAGGAATCCAGGAGAGGACAGACTTCGACGTGGCTTGGCGATGCGCGTTAGCCTTTGCCAGGACGATGCTGTGTCTGGACGTGGAGCCAAAGAGCAATTCAAAAAAACGGAGGAAGACATGAATTTGATGCGCGTCATGGTGCTTGGCGTTTTTCTGTCGAGTGGGCTGGCTGCTGCGGGGATGAAGGTCGACCACAACGTAATTATCGATCTCCGGAATCGTAGTGCTTTTGCGAGCATGGCAGGTGCTCGAAGCTCGTCAGACTCCACTCAGTATATGGCGTGTCAAATCATAGCAACTCCCAGTTCTATTTCTGGCTTCTGTGAAGCTCAAGACGCACAGGGGACTCGCCGCACTTGCTATACGTCAAATCAGTATATGCTGGAGGCGATTAAGTCGATCAGTGATACCAGTCTGGTTTCTTTTCTGTGGAATGAGAATGCGGAGTGTACTCAAATCAATGTCGGCCATGCGTCGGTTTATGGTCCGAAGCTATAGTTTATGCCGTCTTGAATGTCGTGTGGTGGCATGCAGTAATTGGCGTGTGAGAGCTAATCTGGAAGGCCCCGACTAATCCCCTTCAGGTAAGTCCGCGAAGGGATAGCCCTGCGTGGCCGAAGAAACCACGCAGGGCCGTATGACGGCGACCGAGGCGGACAAAGGCCGCGCGCACCTGTCGATGCAGGTCCGCCACCGACTCGGGCGTGGCGTTGAGCATGGAGAGCTTCACCTGGCTGTTACAGCCCTCCTCGGGGTTGAGTTCTGGGGCGTAGGCGGGAAACTCCTCCAGGACGAAGTCCTCGGAGTGGGCCTCGACAAAGTTCTTCACCTCTTGCGAGCGGTGGACGCCGAGCCTGTCCCACACCACTACCAGCGGACGGCCCACCTTCCGGTGGAAGTAACGCAACGCCGTCACCGCCTGAGCACCATGCACGCTCCCTTCGAAGTGCCGCGCGTAGAGCCGAGCCCGCCCGCGCTTGGAGGGTGCCACCAGCGCAACCATGCTGGATATCTCGCGCCGCTTCGAGACGCGCCGGAGTTGGGGTGGATGGCCTACCGGCGGGGCCCAGGTGGTACCCAGGCGGGCCCGAAACGTACTATCCGTCTCGTCCACGCAGGCAACGGCTGCCCCTCGGCGAGCAGCCCTCTTTTGATGCGTGGCCAGTCTCGTTTCAGCGAGGCTTCCACCAACGCGTCGTCTCGCTCACGCGCTTTGGGCCTGGGCCGCTGGACCGACAAGCCCAACCGGTGCAACGGCTCGGCCAGGTAGTTGGGATGGTAGTGCACTGCGAAATGGCGGTGGATGAGTTGGGCCACTCGCTTCAGCGTCCATCTCTCGGTGGCGAAGCCTGCGGCCTTGGCTCCCTCCTCCATCAGTCGTTTCACCTCCTGCCACTGCTCGCCCGTCAGCTTCGAGGGCCGTCCTGCCCGCGTCCGTGTATTCAGTGCGCTGAGGCCTTCTTCCTTCAGGCACCGAGCCCACTCGCACACCGAACTCGGGCTGACGCCCAATTGCCGCGCCACCTCCGCCTGCGTGTAGCGGCCACTCTCCAGCAACTGGGCGGCCTCCAACCGGCGCTCCTCCAACTGTTCTGCCGTCAGCCTCCTCGGCTGCCACGCCATGAGAATCCTCCTGCCTCCTCATGGCGTAACCTCCTTCACCTTCGGCGACTTCCCTGAAGGAGATTAGCCCCCTCCTGTGCTGCTGACGGGGCAAGTAACTGCCGCTCCGAAGGAAGGTTCAACTGTGAAGACGACGCCGTCACCCGAGGTCCCACCCCAAGGACGCCAGTCACGCGGGAGGACGAAAGCCGCCGCTGCTGCCGACTGCGCGACGATGACGCTCGTTGCGGCGCTCGCGGCGGGTTGTCCTGGGGCGCAGATTCGGCCCGAAGCGTTCACCTGTCCGGCTGGTGCGGAAGAGGTGATGCGGGAGGATCTCCGTTGGAAGGTGAATCAGAGTTTTGTCCTCACCTTGGATTCCCGACATGCGACAGGCGACGACGTTTGGTTCACGGCTGGCGCGGATGTGGTGGGGGTTGTTCCAAAGGGCATTCCGTCGGGGCAAAGAGCGTTCGCTCCCCCAGGAACGCGCTTCTATGGCAAGGCATACTTCCTTTCCGACCGAATGGGCCGCTCGGAGGGGCCTGCATTGGTCATCCGCTACGACCGAGTGAAATTGCCAGGACAGGACGAGCGCCCCGTTTGCTTCGTCGTAGAGAACCCTTCTAAGGGGTATTCGGATGGCAGGGTGAAGGCGAACAACTTTGGGGGCGGCTACGTCGTGGACCGGTGGCCCTGAACGCCCCTGGGAGAACGTAGTAGGTAGGAGGTCAATTTCGGCCCGAACAAGCCGTTTTGACCCCATGACCCGTGAGGGCGTTCCCTCGATCAGATGCCGCAGGTAGCGTTTTCCTCGTCGCATTGGTTGCGAGTTCGCACACGAGGGGCAACGGCATGTCGAAGGTCATCGAGTTCAAGATTCCGCGGGGGGCAATCCTCTTCTCGGCGGACGGGGTCGGCTACGAGTTTCGCGAGGACTTGGGGCCGACTCACCACGGGATGTCCCTGTTCGTAGCGCGGCTGAGGACTGCGTCCGGGGCGCCTCGTGGGAAGGTTCTGCTCAAGGCGGTTCCGGCTCCATCGGAAACGGAAGGCGCCCGGGGCATGCGTGCGCGCGCGAAGCTCGACGAGCAGGTTCGCCTTGCGACGCTCCTCAAGCATCCGGCCATCCTCAAGGTGCATGGACTGCACAAGGTCGAGGGCTATTGGTACGTCAGTACGGAACACCCGGACGGCCACTCCTTGAATGAGCTGCTGACGCTCGTTGGTGAGAGCAGGCGATGGTTCTCGCCGCTCTTCGTGCTCTACGTCGGCGCTCAGGTCGCAGCGGCCCTTGAGCACGCACACGCCGCGAAGGACGGGCAGGGACGGCCACTCAACATCGTGCATCGAGCCGTCGACGTTGAGCACATCTTCGTCAATTGGGACGGGACGGTTCAGCTCGCCGACTTCGGCCTCGCGCTGTCCGACTTGCCGGGTCGAGTGGCCTCATCCGCGCGGGGCCCTTTGGGAGACCACTTCTACTCGTCACCGGAAATGCTGCTCGGAGGGAGCGTCGACGCGCGCTCCGACCTCTTTACGCTGGGCGTGGTGCTGCTCGAACTGGCGACAGGGAAGAACCTTCTCTTTTGCCCTGACGACACCACGCCCGAAGTCATGGGCTCGTTGTCCACGAAGAAGCGTCGGCGGGTCTCTCGGGCAATCAAGCGAGCCACGCTCGCAGGGGCGCCGCCGTTGGTGGCCGACGCGATTTGGCGCGCGGCGACGCTGACGGTTGCGGACGTAGACGCGATGACCGAGGGGCTTCCCCAGGGGCTACGGGTGACGCTGAACCGGCTGCTTCGGGTTGCCCCTCGTGAGCGCTACCAGTCAGCGGGGGAGTTGGCTGCCGACCTGACGGCTTGGCTTGGCGGCACCTTCACGAAGGCCGACGCCGCAGTCGAGCTGAAGTCTCGGGCTGCTCAGGCAGAAGCGGCGCTGGATTCGATGGTGCTCACGTCGTCTCGTGGTCGCGGCAAGCGCAAGCCGGATGATGTGACGACGGCGTGATTGAGGTGCTTCTGTGCCGGTCGACGCAGTTGGGAAACAGGCTGCGTTGGTCCCTGAAGGAACAACAAAGGAACAATAGGGCGCGGCCAAAAACGAACGGGGTTGGACAGTTCGCACTGTCCAACCCCGCGTTTTTACAGTGTCCCCGACGGGATTCGAACCCGTGTTACCGGCTTGAAAGGCCAGCGTCCTGGGCCTCTAGACGACGGGGACAGCACACCTTCACTTCAACTACATGAGTCGCGGGGGGCTCGAACCCCCGACCCTCGGCTTAAAAGGCCGGTGCTCTACCAGCTGAGCTAGCGACTCGCACTATTCTTTTTTAAATTTTTCGCCACCACCCCGGAAGCCCCCGGGGCAGGCGCTTCCTACCAGCACTCGGCGACGCTTTCCACTGGCGAGCGCATGGAGCTGTTTCTGACAGCGCCCCGACCGCTTTCCGGTGAACGTCAGGGCCAGCGCCCTTCGCCGCGTGTCACCCCGTGGCGATATACAGGAACCATGTCCCAGGACGTACATCCGGATGAACAGGAGACCGAGGACGACGCCGAGCGGGCCCCGTTCCGCCGCTACCTCACCCGGGCGGGCGCCGAGCGCCTGCACCGCGAGCTCGTCCACCTTCTCAACGAGGAGCGCCCCAAGGTGACGGCCGAGGTCTCCGCTGCCGCCGCTCAGGGCGACCGCTCCGAGAACGCCGAGTACATCTACGGGAAGAAGCGCCTGCGCGAAATCGACCGCCGCCTCCGTTTCCTCCAGAAGCGCCTGGATACCGCCACCATCGTCACGCCCGCCGAGCAGACCGACCGCTCCCGCGTCTTCTTCGGAGCGACGGTGAGCCTGGAGGACGAGGACGGCGGCCGCAGCACCTACCAGATTGTCGGTTCCGACGAGATTGACGCCTCGGGCGGGCGCATCAGCGTCGAATCCCCCATGGGGAGGGCGCTCCTTCGCAAGGCCGTGGGGGACTCGGTCGAGGTGCGGCGGCCACGCGGGGACATTGAACTCACGGTGCTGGACATCCGCTACGAATAGGTGGAAGCCATGCCTCGGATTCAGCCCATCAACCCCCGCTACCGTCGCATCTATCAGGCGCTGAGCGGGCCGGACCTGGCCGTTTCCGAGAGCGCGGGGATGACCCTGGAAGACCTGGGGCTGGGCAGCGCCGAAGCCTCCCGCGGGGACCTCGTCTTCGGCACCTACAGCCCCCAGGGCCTGGAGCGGGCCCTTCGTGCCTATGGGCTGTTCCAGCGCGTCGAGGAGCGGGTGGGGCCGCTGGAGCTTCGCGTCGTGTCCACGGACCCGTACCGGCCACGCATCATCCTGTGGAGCAGGCGGTTCTACGTCCCCGTGGCGGACCTGGATCTGCGGCGGACCACCGGGGCCGAGGTGGGGCTCGGTGGCGCGCTCGCCGCCACGCCGTTGCTGTACGTGGACTCGCTGTTGCTCCAGAACCCGGGGCGCGCCTTCGACTGGAACCGGCCGCCGCTGCCTGGGCAGAACCACCCCGGGCTCAAGCTCGCCGGCCACATCCTGGACGTGCTCCTGCTGATGGCCCGCCGTATCGGCACCGAGGCCTTGGCCCTCACGCCGTCCACCTTCGCCGCCGCCTGCGTCTATGACCGCCGCTTCCTCTTCGTGGATGGCGCCGCGCAGGGCCGCTTCCTCGCGCTTCGTCAGGCGGGGCGGCACCTGCCGCGCTGGCTCCATGCGTGGGCGGTGGAGCTGCACTGCATGCGGGATGAGCACGGAGAGGCCGTGGCCTTCAAGCCTTCGCCCATGGTGTCTCCGCTGAGCTCGCGGCTGGGGCTGCACTTCGATGCGAACGCGTGGGATGACGCGCTCCAACTGGATGCCCGGCGGCAGCTCGCGCTCGACGAGGAGACGCTCCAGCGGCGCTTTCCCTGGGAGCGGATGCCCCCGGGGCCGCCGCCCGAGCGGGTGGCGGAGCTGCTCGGATATGATCCGCTCGCGCCTGTCGTGGCGCACTGAACGGACGGCCGCTCGTGCTACAGGGTTGATCCAGGGTGCCTCGCCGAAAGGCGCCATGCGGACCGCCGTCATCCCCGGCGGCTGGGGCGTGGGGTTTCGGACAGCCGCACGTCCTGGCGACAAGCAGGCTGTTTCCCCTGACGCCGGTGCCTATAGTGGTCAGGAGACTCACCGTCGCACGGTCCCTCGCGGTCGCAGCCGAACCTTCAGGTCGCGCAACCCACGATGCGTAAGAACTTCATTCTCGACACCAACGTCCTTCTTCACGATCCCCGCAGCATCTACGGCTTCAAAGACAACAACGTCATCATCCCCATCTACGTCATCGAGGAGATCGACCAGTTCAAGCGCGATCTCTCCGAGCTGGGCCGCAACGCGCGTCTGGTGGCGCGCTACCTGGATTCGTTCCGCGCCGAAGGCTCCCTGAAGGAAGGGGTGCCGCTGCCGCACGGTGGCTTGTTGCGGGTGAGCTTCACCGAACGTGCGCTGCCTCCGTCCATGGCGGACAGCAACCTGATGGACAACCGCATCCTCGGGGTGGCGCTCGACCTGATGGAGGCGGAGCCGGGCACGCAGGCCGTCTTCATCACCAAGGACACCAACCTCCGCATCCGCGCCGACGCCCTGGGCCTCATCGCCCAGGACTACGACACCGAGCGGGTGGAGATCACGGAGCTGTACACTGGCTTCGCCGAGCGGCTGGTCCCCAAGGACCTGGTGGACCAGATGTACCGCCAGGGCGCCGAGGTGGAGCTGCCGGACGCCGAGTCCCTGTTCGCCAACCAGGTGGTGCTCCTCAAGGACGAGACGAACCCGTCCCACACCGCCATGGGCCGCTTCAACGGGTCCAAGGGCCGCCTGGTGCCCCTGGTGCGGCAGATCAAGGACGGGACGTGGGGCGTCCGCCCGCGCAACATGGAGCAGGCCTTCTGCCTGGACCTGCTGCTCAACGACGACATCAAGCTGGTGACCATCGTCGGCAAGGCGGGCACGGGCAAGACGCTGCTCGCCATCGCCGCGGGCCTGCAGAAGGTGACGGAGGAGGGGCTCTACCAGAAGCTGCTGGTCAGCCGCCCCATCTTCCCGTTGGGCCGGGACATCGGGTATCTGCCCGGCAGCGTCGAGGAGAAGCTGAACCCCTGGATGCAGCCCATCTTCGACAACGTGGAGTTCCTGATGAACCTCAGCCGCGCGGACAAGAAGGCCGGCCGCGGCTACCACGAACTGCTGGACCTGGGGCTGATGGAGATCGAGCCGCTCACGTACATCCGTGGCCGCAGCCTGCCCAACCAGTTCATCATCGTGGACGAGGCCCAGAACCTCACGCCGCACGAGGTGAAGACCATCATCACCCGCGTGGGCGACAACACGAAGATCATCCTCACGGGAGACCCGTTCCAGATCGACAACCCGTACGTGGACGCGACGAACAATGGCCTGGTCCACGTGGTCAACCGCTTCAAGAGCGAGAAGATCGCGGCGCACATCACCATGTCCAAGGGTGAGCGCAGCGCCCTGGCCGAGCTCGCCGCCAACCTGCTGTAGCCTCTGGTGCGAGACATGACGAAGGAAGACGCAGGAAGCCCTCCCTCCGGCGAAGGGGAGAAGAAGCCCCTCATCGAGTACCCCTCCGTCTACACCTTCAAGGTGATGGGCACGCAGGGGGCCGGCTTCGTGGAGCACGTCCGTGAGCTGTTCAAGCGGTTCCTGGGCACGGAGCTCTCGCCGGATTCCATTCACGAGCAACCCAGCAGCAAGGGCAAGTACGTCTCCCTGAGCGTGTCCGTGTACCTGCTGTCCGAGGAGCAGCGGCGCGCCATCTACGATGGGCTCCACAAGGACGAGCGGGTCATCTACTACTTGTAGGGGGCCGTGGCTGGAAGTCTCTGGACGAGGCGGGTATATGGGGAGCCATGAGCCCGCCCGAGCCCTTCCCGCTGTATCACCCCGCGGATGTCCGGCGCGCCTTCAGCTCGGATGACGCAACGCGGCGCTTCGCGAAGGTGGCCCAGCTGGAGCCCGGCTCACGCGTGCTGGTGCTCGGCTGTGGCCCCGATGGAAGCGCCGCGCTGCTGTTGGCCCGGGAGATGGGCTGTACCGTCGTCGCGGCCGACACCGACGACGCTCTCCTCAACCCGGTGCGTGAGCGCGTGCGGGCGCAGGGGCTGGCGGAGCAGATTGAAGTCCGCCGCGTGGCGCTGGACGCGCTGGGCCTGTCCGACGGGGAGTTCAACGGCATCCTCATCCAGGGCCGCGTGCTCTACCCGTTGAAGGCCACGCTGGCGAACATGCGTGATCTGCTGTCGAAGCGCGGGCGGCTGGGCTTCACGTTCCCCGCGCGGGTGGGGCGCTTTGCTCCCAAGGCCTCGCTCGACTTCTGGGAGCGCCGCGTCGCCGGGCCGCTGCTGCTGCCGCGCGAGCTGCTGCAGGTGGTGGAGGGCGCCGGCTACGAGCCTGAGTCCGTCGAATCGCTCCATGACGCGGAGCTGGACGCGCACTACCGGGACGTCGAGACGTTCCTGGCGTCCGTCCCTGGCTCGCAGCCCGCCGCGCTCCGCGAGGAGCTGGCGCTGCACCGCGAGAGCAACGGCAAGGCCAGCGTCAGCTATGCCTTCGTGGTGGGCCGCCGCAAGGAGCAGGGCGAGAAGCCCCCCGCGTCCCGCGACCGCGGGTAGCCAGGCGCGGCACCCTGCGGGCGCTCAGTTCAGCGCGCCGGTGAAGTCCACCAGCTCGACGGACTCCGGAGCCACGGACATGGTGACCTGCTCGCGGTAGCCGGCCGCGTCGCCACCCACTTGGAAGGGCATGGGGTTGGCGAAGCGGATGGTGACCTCGCGGGCGTGGAAGTCCATCAGGCCTTCGGGGAACCAGCGGCCGTTCCATAGCTTGGGCAGGTGGGTGAGCACCTGCGTGGGCGTCACCTGGCCCAGTCGCAGCTGCATGAAGCCCGGGCGCTGGCCCGCGAAGGGGAACATGCGGAAGCCGTAGCCGTAGAAGGGCATGGTGCCCGCCGCCGCCATCATCAGCCGGCCGCGGAAGAGGGTGGCGCCCGGGGCGAGCGGCTCGCCCATCGCGCCGCCATCCGGCCCCAGCCGGTAGGCCTCGGAGGCGCCATTGACGACCTCACACTCCACCCAATGGGAGTGGGTGAGGTAGTGAGGCACCGTCTTGCAGGCCACTGCGGAGAAGTACCCGCCGCTGCCGCTGAGGACGCTCTTGAAGAAGCCCTTGCCCAGGTGCTCCTTCACCCAGATGTAGTCGTTGAGCACCTTGCCATCCACGCCCAGCCCGGCGAAGGGCGCGCGCTGCCCGTCCACCATCAGCAGGTCCATGGGGCGGTAGCCCGGAACCTCGCCCGTGCGGGCGCGCAGCACGTCATTGAGGATGCCGTCGCTCCGGGTGCCGGAGGCGTTGACGTAGGCGGCCAGGCCATTGCCGGTGCCCAGCTTGAGGATGCCGAAGCGAGGCGCCGTCTTCCCCGCGAAACGGCCGCGCGGGCCCACCTGATGGAGGACCTCGTTCACGAAGCCCATGAAGGTGCCGTCACCGCCGCCCGTGAACAACATGGGGTAGCCACGCTCCAGCACCGTCTGGATGATGCGGCGGGCGTCCAGGGGCGAGCGGGAGAGGAACAGGTCCTGCTCCGGCACCACGTGGGACAGGGACTTCACCACCCGAGCGTCGACCTTCCGGGCGTTGGCGTTCAGCAGGACCGCGACCTTGGGCTCGGCGGTGACGTCCGATGTGGGCGCACGGCGGAGATCGGGAGAGCGGAGGGGCTGGACCAGCATGAGGGCGGCTCCGAAGGTTGCGCCGGTGGGGGACCGGGCGGCGACGCCCGTACCCAGTGCACAATCCTCGCCAAGCCATGATGCGACGCGTCAGTGGGCGAGGGGGCTTGAGATTCCAAGGGGTTGAATCGTTCCCTGGTGCCCAGAAGCCCGGCCGGTTGCTACCTCGGGGTGACGGCGGTGTAGAGCGCGTTACGCACCCGTGGCGTGCGGGTGGCACGGCTGTGACGCGGTGCGTGTGGGCCTGCGCACTGCGCTACGCAGCGGGGAGTGCCACCTTCAGGTGTGCGGCCCGGTGGCCCTCTCGTTTGACAGCGGGGGGTGGGTGGTTACGTTGGGCGTACATCAGAAGTTTTCAGAAAAAACGCAGTCTTTTCCGGAGGATAGAAACCGTGGGCAAGATTATCGGGATCGACCTGGGCACCACGAACAGTGTGGTCGCGATCATGGAGGGTCGCGAGCCCAAGGTGATCGTCAACGAGGAAGGCAGCCGCATCACGCCCTCGGTGGTCGCGTTCACGAAGGACGGGGAGCGTCTGGTCGGTCAGGTGGCGAAGCGCCAGGCCATCACCAACCCGGAGCGGACCATCTACTCCAGCAAGCGCTTCATGGGCCGGCGGCACGACGAGGTGTCCGAGGAGGCCACGCTGGTCCCCTACAAGGTCGCCCGGGGGCCCAACGGCGATGCGCGCGTGGACATCGACGGCAAGCAGTACAGCGCGCCGGAGATCAGCGCGCAGGTGCTGCTGAAGCTGAAGCGCGCGGCGGAGAACTACCTGGGTGAGAAGGTGACGGAGGCGGTCATCACCGTCCCCGCGTACTTCAACGACGCCCAGCGTCAGGCCACCAAGGACGCGGGTGAAATCGCGGGCCTCACCGTGCGCCGCATCGTGAACGAGCCGACCGCCGCGGCGCTCGCGTACGGCCTGGACAAGAAGAAGGACGAGAAGATCGCCGTCTACGACTTCGGCGGTGGCACATTCGACGTGTCCATCCTCGAGGTGGGCGAGAACGTGGTCGACGTGCTCGCGACCAACGGTGACACGCACCTGGGCGGTGACAACATCGACCTGCGGATCATGGACTGGCTGATCACCGAGTTCAAGAAGGACACGGGGCTCGACGTCAGCAAGGACAAGATGGTCCTCCAGCGCCTGAAGGAGGCGGCGGAGAAGGCGAAGATCGAGCTGTCCGCCGCGATGGAGACGGACGTCAACCTGCCGTTCCTCACCGCGGACGCGACGGGTCCGAAGCACCTCAACGTCAAGCTCACGCGCGCCAAGTTCGAGGCGATGATCGACGACCTCATCGAGCGCTCGCTGGAGCCCTGCCGCAAGTGTCTCAAGGACGCGGGCGTGGAGCCGAAGGACCTCAACGAGATCGTCCTCGTCGGCGGCACCACGCGCATCCCGAAGGTGCAGGAGGCCGTGAAGCGCCTGTTCGGCAAGGAGCCGAACCGCTCGGTGAACCCGGACGAGGTCGTCGCGGTGGGCGCCGCGGTGCAGGCCGGCGTGCTCTCCGGCGAGGTGAAGGACATCCTCCTGCTGGACGTGACGCCGCTGAGCCTGGGAGTGGAGACGCTGGGCGGGGTGATGACGAAGCTCATCGAGCGCAACACCACCATCCCCACGCGCAAGTCGGAGACCTTCTCCACGGCCGCGGACGGCCAGACGCAGGTGGAGATCCACGTGCTCCAGGGCGAGCGTGAGATGGCGGGCGACAACCGCAGCCTGGGCCGCTTCCACCTGACGGGCATGCCGCCGGCGCCGCGTGGCGTGCCGCAGATCGAGGTGACGTTCGACATCGACGCGAACGGCATCCTCAACGTCAGCGCCAAGGACAAGGCCACGGGCAAGGAGCAGAAGGTCACCATCACCCACTCGTCCGGTCTGGCGAAGGACGAGGTGGAGAAGATGGTCGCCGACGCCCGCTCCAACGAGGCGGCCGACAAGACCCGCCGCGAGCTGGTGGAGATGAAGAACCAGGCGGAGAGCCAGTCCTACGCGGCCGAGAAGCTGCTGAAGGAGAACAAGGACAAGCTGTCCGCGGACACGGCGAAGGCGCTCGAGGACGCGGTGGCGGAGATCAACAAGGTCCGCGACGGCCAGGACAAGGACGCCATCAAGACGGCGCTCGATGCGCTCCAGGCCGCCAGCTACAAGGCCGCCGAGGAGATGTACCGCGCCACGGGCGGCGCGCCGGGCGCCGAGGGCGCTCCGGGGGCTGGTCCTTCCGCGGCGCCGGGCTCGCAGGCCAGCCCCAAGAAGGACGACGTGGTGGACGCCGAGTTCCGCCAGTCCTAGTCCGGAAGCGGTGAGCCGCTGAAGTAGCGCAGAGGGCCGGTGCTCCCACGCGAGTGTGGGCCCGGCCCTTCTGCTTTGCGGGGCGGAGGGGTGTTCCGAAAGGGAGGATGGGCGTACGGGAAGCGGGACGTCGGGCCTTGCCAAGGGGTTGATGGGACTGGGGCGAGGTCTGGCGGCAGGGATGCAGAGGCTGGCGTTCCATGTCCCGCATCCCGTCGTCACCGTCCTTCCTTCCGCCCGGTACCGCTCCCTCCGAGGGCGCCGCTGCGCCGGCGGTCGTTCCTCCTCCCACTTGCACGGCGCAGTGCCGGCCGGCCTCCGCCGTGGCGCCCTCGACGGCGGAGCCCTACCGGGGGCCTTCCTTGGGGCGTCCACCGGCGCTGTCCGTGCCCGGGCCGCGCTCGGGGCCTCGCACGGGCGCCGACAACCAGTTCGACTTCGGCGTGGGCGGCACGTTTCCGCCCAAGCCCACGGGCAACCTGATGGAGCAGGTGCGACAGGGGGCGCTCACGGCCGCTCAATCCGAAGCCGCGGCTGCCAGCCGGTTGATGGGGGAGGGGGCCGCCGTGGATGGCTATGCGCGCATCCACCTGGACCACCTGAAGCCCAGTCCGCCCATCGCCGGCGCGCCCATGTCCTTGACGGACTACACCAGCAGCATTCCGGACGTGGCGCCCGCCCAGGCCTACGCCTACTTCGTCCGTCACCCATCGGCGGTGTTCGAGGCCGCCGGCATCCGCGTCCGCCCGGCGACGGCGGCGCTGGTGGATGGCGCGAAGTTGTTCCTGGAGGAGAAGGGTTTTCCGCCCGTGTGGGCGCCCATCACCGTGCGCCTGGAGCCGGGCGCGAACACGCTGCACATCACCACGTTGGATGGGCACCCGCTGCGCGGCACGAATCGCTTCGTCTTCGCCGAGGACGGCGCGGGGGGCACGCAGGTGCGGCAGTACTCGGCCTTCCAGGGCAGCTCGCCCGCGACGTCGGTGGGCATGACGCTGATGGACCCCATCGAGCGGCAGCACGACATCTGGCGCGCGGTGCATGCGCACCTGCATGACACGCTGAGGCCTCGCTGATGGCGCCCGTGCTGCGGACGACGCCTCCTGGGCACGATGTGATTCTCTATGACGGGCACTGCCGCCTGTGCGGTGGGGCGGCCCGGCAACTCCAGCGGCTGCTGGGCGGGACGGGGGCGCGCCTGCGCTCGTTTCGGGAGGACGGGGTGCTGGCAGCCTTCCCGGGTGTCACGGCGGACCGCTGTGAGCGGGCCCTGCAACTGGTCCTCTCGGATGGGGCCGTGGTGGAGGGGCTGGAGGCCATTGTCCTGGCGCTGGGCCGACGGCCGCTGGGACGGCTGCTCCGCGTGTACTACGTGCCGGGCCTGCGGCAGCTCCTGGACGCGCTCTACCGCGTCGTGGCCCGCCATCGCTTCCGCATCGCGGGACGTCAATGCCCAGACGGAGCGTGCGGGGTCCACTTCAAATAGGACGCGCGTGGCGGATAGCATGGCGGTTTCCCGCCACCTCGGGTTCGTCCGTGCACTCTCCACCGTCCACATACCTCCAGGCCGCGCGCGCCTTCCGGCACTTCTTCACCGAGCTCCGGGATGCCTACCTGGAGCGAGAGACGCTCTTCACGCAGTTGGAGCTGGCGCTCCTGGGGCGTGAGCACGTGCTGGTGGTGGGCCCCCCTGGAACGGCCAAGAGCGCCGTCGCCAGCGCCGTCCTGGGGCGCATCATCGACGAGCGCACGGGCTTGCCGTCGCTCTTCTCCAAGCAGTTGGCCGAGTCCACCGTGCAGACGGACCTCATCGGCCCGGTGGACTTCAAGGTGCTCACGGAGACGGGGCGCACCGAGTACCTCACCGACGAAGGCATGCTGGGCTCCGAGCACGCCTTCCTGGACGAGATCTTCGACGGCCGGGACATGCTGCTGCGCTCCATCCTCAACGTGCTGCATGAGCGGGAGCTCAAGCACGGCCGCCGGGTGACGACGGGGCGCATCGAGTGTGTCGTCATGACGAGCAACCGGTATCTCTCCGAGGTGCTGGCGCGCTCGCCGGAGCTGCTCCTGGCCTTCGCGGACCGGCTGAGCTTCATCTGCTTCGTGCCCAAGTCGTTCGCGCGCCGGGAGAGCCGGGCTGCCATGCTGCAACGCTTCTCCCATTTCGCCCGGCCGGACCTGCGCGCGCAGCTGTCGTTGCAGCAGGTGGACCTGCTGCAGGACGCCGTGACGAAGGTGGTGGTGCCCAGCCACGTCATGGAGGGCGTGGAGTTGCTGGCGGATGCGCTGGAGCGCGCGCTCGCGGCCCAGGTGGCGAAGCTGCCAGACTACGTGCCGACGAAGTACTTCTCCCAGCGCTCCGTGGTGAAGGCGCTGTGGGCGTTGAAGGCCGCGGTGGTGCGGGATCAAATCTACCGGCGCCCCGAGCGGGCGTTGGAGGCCACCGTCGAGGACCTCGATTCGCTGCGCTGGTTCTTCCTCCTGGGAGGGCCGCCAGCGGGGGAGACGGAGGCGCTGCTCAAGTCCGTGGTGGACCCTCGGGAGCGGGCGCAGCTCGAAATCGTCCGTCTGGAGCAGCGCGCCTTCGACGAAGCGCTGGCCCAGATACAGCGGGAGCTGGGGGGCGGCGTGGAGCGCGAGGCGCAGGCGCTCGGGTCCTCCGAAGAGGTGGGTTCCGTCGAGTCCGTGAGCCGCAACTGGCAGCCCGGCGTTGTCTCCACCACGGCGCGGGCCTTGTTGGCCAAGCTGGTGCCCGGGCCGCGCCATGCGCAGAACCGGATACCGCTGGTGGCGGCGGCGCGGGCCCTGGTGGCGGCGCAGGAGCAGCGGCTGGCGCGTGGCATGGCGGGGCACGGTGAGGGGCGGGGCGGCATCGCGCTGCTGGTGTCGTTCGGCGACGTGCTGACCCTCTGTCGCGGCGTCCCCGAGCTGCGGCCGGGCTACGGGGCGTTGTGCGAGGCAACGGCCCGCTTTCTGGAAGGTGCCCAGGAGATGATCGCCCTGTCCGCGGAGAGCGTGGACTTCGAGGACGGGCTCAAGCTGGAGGGCCTGGTCGGGCTGGCGGACAACCTGGAGGAGGAGCTTTCCCAGACGGGGGAGCTGGCGGGACAGCTGTCGGACGGAGCCCCCGCCGCAGCGGAGCGCCTGCGCACGGCCGAGGCTCAGGTCCGGAGCCGGGTCGTGTCCGCGCTGCGCCGGCGCGCTGTGTTCTCGTTCCAGGGCAACCTGGCCCGGGGACGTCGGGAGCCGCTCGAAGCGCTGGCGGGAGATTCGCGCCGCCTGACGCAGTTGGAGAACGCCCTGGCTGTCCTGGACCCCACGCAACAGGGCCTCAAGCAGGAGCTGCTGCTCCCACTGGGCATTGCCTATGCCCGGGAGGTGCTGTCCTCCACGCCCTTCGAACGCATCGAACAGTACGGTCGCGCGGTGCAGTCGGTGGCGGAGAACCTCCGGCGCGAGGGGGTGTCCATCGACGCGGTGTTCGCCGAGTGCCGGGAGATTATCGAGTCCCGGCTGCGCGAGCATGCCCATCTCCTCACGCGCGATGTGCCCAGCCCGCCGCCCGCGTCCACGTCGGTTCTCAACGGAGACGCCTACGTCTTCTACCGGGGCGACTTCGCGGCGAAGGCGCCTGATGGAGAGCTGGCCGCGCTGCTGGGGCTGGACGGGCAACTGGCGGCGAACCACGGGGCTGCCTCGCCCGGCTTCCTGTCGGAGGCCGTGCGTTCGGCGGTGGCCCAGGCGGAGCTCGGGTTCGTCCAGACGCGCGTCAAATACCTGCGGAGCTGGCTGACCCAGCTGCTCACGTCGCTTCCGCCGCCCGAATCCATGACGGAGCGCGCGGATGCCGAACGCACCGTGGACCGGTTGGTGCGCAGCCGCTTCCCGATGCTCGCGTTGAAGGAAGGCGAGCTGGTTCGGCTGCGGGGTGTCCTCGCGTTGCTGGGGACCATGCCCGGTGACCTGGGCGAGGGGGCTCGACGGCTGGAGGGGCAGCTGCGCGGCATCGACGAGGACTTCGGGCGCTTCAGCCGACAGGTGCTGGCGCGGCGGTCCACGCCATGACCCGGCTCTTCCCTGAGCGATTGGCTGAAGCGGAGAGGGGACGCTGAGCGTGTTGGCCCGGCGCCTCGCGGACCTCCGGCAGCGGCTGGATGCGCTCCACCAGCCCGCGCCCGCTCGCGGCGGTTGGCGGGCGTGGACGCTGCTGGGGCGCCGTGCTCGCGGGCCCGAGGATGTCGCGCTGCCCATGCTGACCTCGCTGGACCGGGACCTGGACCGGGTGGGGGTGCACACGTCGGCGGACGCACGGCTCCTCAAGGAGCTGGGCCTGCGGAAGGGCAGGGCGGGGGCACTGGCGCAGGGGCTGCTCGACAGGGCCCATCAAGCACTCGAGGAGGTGGAGGCGTGCCTGGTGCTCGTGGAGCGGGCCTGGCGTAAGGGGGAGTCGCTTCCCGGCGCGGTCGCAGTGTTGGAGAAGGGCTTCATCCAGCTGGCGCGCGTGGTGAAGGTGGCGGACCTCTTCGCCCGTCCTCCCTCGGAGCCGGAGGAGGACGACGCGGCGCTGGAAATCTACGGGCGCACCGATGGGAGCACCCCGCGTCTTGCGCCCTCCAGTGCGCGTCTGGCCGTGGCGGAGTACTTCGCGGAGCGGGCCCGGGCCAACCCCACGGACGTCATGCAGAAGCGCCGGGACCTGGACCTGGCGCACGAACTGCTCATCCGCCTGGGCGCGGACCACGACCGCGCGCGAGGCATGGTGCTGCGGCGTCAGGTGGCCGAGGCCCGCGAGCGGGTGCGGGCCGTTCCGGCCGTGCGCTCCATGGAGGAGTTGCTGCGGCACGTACGTCACACGGCCCGGCGTGAGCCCCAGGTGGCCTACCGCTCGTTGAAGGGGCTCTATGAGCGGGCCTTGGAGGCAGGGGACGCGGCGCTGGCGGACGCGGCCCGGGCGGCGCTGACACCGATGTTGCCGGCACCTTCTCAGCTGTCGTCGCTGATGGAGCGCGCGGAGCTCGATGGCCTGTCGCACTGGTTCGGCGAAGCACCCACGGCGCCTGACGAAGTCCCGGGCCCTCCGAAGGCCGACGAGCTGCTGACGGACCTGGCCTTCTCACTGGAGCCCGAGCAGCTCTCCACGTTCGAGCTGGCGGCGGGCTGCGCGCGCTACTTCGACGTGGAGGACGCGCTGTCGGAGGAAATCGTCCTGGCGGATACGCGCGCCGCGCGGGCGGTGTCCCGGCGTGTCCCGTACCCGACGCAGACGATGACCTACGAGACGACGGGCAGCCTCCACGAAGTGAACAACTTCGTCCTGACGGACCCGCGGATGTTGCTGCGCGACCTGGCCGCCAGTCACCAGTTGGTGCGCGCGTACCTGGACGACGAGCCGCCCCCGCGCCCCCGGAAGGTGAAGCGCACCGCGGTGCGGGTCTACGTCTGCGACGCGTCGGGCTCCATGCACGGCGCGCGAGCCCGCTTCCGGGACGCCATTGTCATCGCGGAGCTCAACAACCTGCGCGTCAAGGCCCGCCGGGGCGAGCACTTCGACCCGCTGTACTTCAGCTTCTTCAATGACGTACCCACCGAGCTGGCGCGCGTGGACTCCGCGCTGGAGGCCACCCGGCAGTTGGAGAAGCTCTTCCGCAATTCACCCGCGGAGGGGCAGACGGACATCACGCTCGCGCTGATGTCCGCGTTCGACTCCATCCGCGCCGCGCAGGGGAGGGACCCGTACCTCGCTCGGGCCACCGTGGTGCTCGTCACGGACGGCGAGGACCGCGTGGACCTGGAGCTCATCCGCCGCACTCGCGCGCCCATGGGCGCGCTGGACATCGCGTTGAGCTTCGTGTCCCTGGGCGAGGAGAACCCGGACCTCCGCCTCCTCGTCCGGGAGCAGCGGGCCGCCGGAGGCCGCGCCTTCTACCACCACCTCTCCGACGAGGAGATTCTGTGGGCGCGCACGGAGTTCGACACGCCCTGGCGCACGTTGCTGCCGCGTGACGTGCCGGCGTCCGGTGATGCGCTGGAGCAGCTCGCGCCGCACCTGGAGGCGCTGGAGGCGGTCGCCGCCGGGCGGGCCGCTCCGCGGACCGTGGCGGTGGACGCCTCGTTCGATGCGCTCTTCCCGGAGAAGCCCACGCTTCCCCCCGGGGCCGAGCCGACGGGCAAGGACGTCACGCACCGCGTGGCGGACATCCTGGGCGCGCTGGTGGAGGCGGCGTCGCTGGCCCCCGCGGACCGGCGCGCGGCGGAGAGCTTGCTGCTGCTTCAACACCTGCTGGGAGTGTACGGATTGACCCCGGCGCGCTACCTGTCCGCGTTGTCCGCGGGTGGGCAGGCCACGCAGGAGGCATTGCAGCGCGTGCGGCTGTTGTGCCGGCCCTTCGGGTAGGCTGGGCCCACGCCCATGTTCTTCGGCCTGCTGAGGAGACGAAAGAAGGAGCCGTCGCGCCCAGCGGACCCGCTGGCTGCTTTCGACCAGCTCATCGAGAACCTGGAGCGACAGGCCGCCGAGGTCCGCAAGTCCGCAGCCACGCTGCTGGCGCTCAAGGCGGACCTGGTGCGCGCGGAGGAGCGCTACGCGCGCCGGTTGCTGGAGCTCACCTCGCGGCGTGCCACCGCGAAGGAGCGCGGTGACGCTCGGGCGGTGCGCGTGCTGGAGAAGGACCAGGCGCAGGCGGAGGACCTCCTGGCCAGCACGCGTGATTCACTGGAGCGCGCCGAGTCGGACGGGCGGTTGTTGCTGGAGGCCGCGGGCGAGCTGGGCGATCGCGTGGCGGAGCTGCGCCACGAGCGGGAGAGCGCGTCCGCGCGGCTCACCCTGGGCGGGCTCGTCACCGAATCCCTGCGCGAGCGCGTGGCCCGCTTCGACCAGGCGCTGGTCGTGGACGCGGCTCGGGATGAAATCGAGCGCGCGCACGCACTGGCGGACATCTACCGCGAGGAGAAGTCGCAGGAGGAATGAGCGCGGATTTCAGGTCCGGCGCGCCGTCTGGTGCAGCTCCAGGACGATGTTGCCGCCCTTGAAGAGCCGCACCGCGCCGGACGTCTGGCTCACGACCAGGGCGATGCAGCCCGTGGTGGACGTCATGCCGGCGGCGGCAGCGTGCCGCGCGCCCAGACCGAGCGGAATCTTCACGGCCTCATCCGCCGCGGACAGGTAGCGCCCCGCGGCCAGGACGACACCGTCCTCGCGGATGACGAAGGCGCCGTCGAGCACGGAGAAGTTCTTGATGGCCTCGCGAATCTTCGGGTCGAGCACGTTCCGTTCCGCCTCGGAGAGGCCCTGGAACGGGTTGATGGTCATCTGCCGGCTCTTCTCCATCACGGTGTTGTGGGCGCCAATGGTGATGATGGTGCCAATGGGGTGGCCCTCGAAGCCTTCCTGGCCAATCTGCAGCGCCAGTTGGATGAGGGCGTCCACCACCTGGGAGTTGAACTCGTCGCCCAGCTTCACGCCTTCGATGGCGACGCGGTCATCGAGCGAGCCGCCGATGCGCATCTGCATCAGCGTGTCCGGCGCGCGGCCCACCTTGCCCGTCATGCACAGGACCAGGTCGCCTTCCTTGAACGCTCCCTGGGACAGCGCGGACACGAGCGCCACTTTGACGCGCTCGGTGCGGGAGTAGTCGTACGCGGGGATGACGAGCGCGCGGACCTTCTTGGCGAGGTGCTCCTCCGCCAACTTGGGCATCGTGACGGCGTAGACGAGCTTCTTGCGAGCAGGCCGGCCGCGAAACTCTTCGGCGGGAATGGGCGTGTCGCAGATATATAGGAAGTGATCGACCTCGTTCTTGCCGGCCAACGAGAGAGCCGAGCGCAGGAACTCCCGATCAAACTTCGTGTTCTCGGTCAAACGCCCCTCCCTTCACCCTGGGTCATACCCACGTCAGCTTGACACTGAAGACCCCATGAATGAAGCTTTCGGGCCCTTTTTTTGGGGTGCAGGGCCCCAAAACCTCGCTGAACTGGAGCGAAGGCTGTGAACCAGAAAGATCTCAAGCGTTACAAGAAGATGCTCGAGGACAGCAAGGCGAGCCTGCTCGAGAGCGCCAAGAAGACCCTGGTGGAGGAGTCCAGTTTCGACACGGACGACCTTCCCGATGAGATCGACCTGGCGTCTTCCGAGTATGCGCAGTCAATGGTCTTCCGTCTGCGGGACCGGGAGAAGTTCCTGTTGCAGAAGATCGAAAAGGCGCTGGTCCGCATCGAGGACGGCACCTTCGGCGTCTGCGAGCGGTGTGAAGAGGACATCTCGCCCAAGCGACTGGATGCGCGCCCGGTGACGACGCTTTGCATCCGCTGCAAGGAGGAGCAGGAGAAGAAGGAGAAATCCTACGGCTGAGCGCCGAGGCAGTGAGGGCCGCGCGGGGGATACCCCCGTGCGGCCCTTGGCATTTCAGGACGTGGGCGCTTGGATTTCCACGCGCAGCAGCTGACGGCCAATGAGGAAGTGGTCCCCGTTGTCCACGAAGGTGGGGCCCGACAGGCGGATGAAGGTGCCGTTGGACGAGCCCACGTCCCGGACCTGCAGCCGGTCCTGCCGCACCTGCAGCACGGCGTGCCGCCCGGACACGAAGCCGTCCGTGGGGAAGGTGAGGTCACCTTGCTCGCGGCCCAGGAGGTTGTCGCCTTCGCGCAGGGGGAAGGCGCCGCCGCGCAGGCCTCCCTCCAACAGTTGCACCAGCCGCAGCCGGTAGCCGGGATCCGCTGAACCCCAGACCTGGGTTCCACCCGGTCCAGTGGCCGCGGCGGGAATGGGCTCCAGCACCAGGCGCTGGCGCCCCAGGCGCAGCTCGCCGCCGGGGGGCAGCTCTCGCTCCTGGCGCAGGCGGATGAAGACGCCGTTGGCGCCGCCCACGTCTTCCACGGCCAGCCGGATGCCGGAGAAGAAGAAGCGGACCTGGAGCGGCATGATGAAGGGGTCGTCCGTGAGCGAGATGTCCGCCTGCTGGCCGCAGGTGAGGGTGTCGCGCTGCATGTGGACGACGGACTCGGGGCCGCCATCGGCGCGCACCACGCGGATGGAGACCTTCGGGCGCGAAGCGACGCTGGCGACGGCCATCACCATCGTTCCGGAGCGCAGCGGCGAGCCGCAAGCCCGGCAGACGGAGGCGTCCCGAGGATTTTCGGTGTCACAGCGGGGGCAGTATTCCATCGCGTCCATGGAGGGCTAGGGGTTGTACCAGGGCCGGGGCCCGGTTGCTCGACTTGCGTTGCGCGCGGCTTGCCCCCCACCCGAGCGGCGTGATGAAGTCGGTGTCCCACCCCTTTGGGGATCGTTTCCTTGCACTGCCCCTCCTGCGGCGCTGACGCCCAAGAATCTTCCCGTTTCTGTCCCGCCTGTGGCGCGACCCTCGTGCGTACGCCCGATACGGACGAGTACGTCGGCAAGACGATTGCCTACAAGTACCGGGTCGAAGCCCTCATTGGCGAGGGCGGCATGGGCAAGGTGTTCCGCGCCCGGCAGCTCTCCCTGGACAAGGTGGTGGTGCTGAAGGTCCTGCGGCACACGCTCCTGTCGGACGAGCGCACCGTGGCGCGCTTCCAGCGCGAGGCCAAGGCCGCCAGCCGCCTCAACCACCCCAACTCCATCAGCGTGCTCGACTTCGGCCAGGCCGAGGACGGGGCCTTGTTCATCGCCATGGAGTACGTGGCGGGGCAGGACCTGCACCAGATTCTCAGCCGCGAGTGGCCCCTGAACGAGGGGCGCGTGGTGCGCATCGTCAGCCAGGTGCTGAGCGCGCTGTCGGACGCGCACGGCGCCGGCGTCATCCACCGCGACCTCAAGCCCGAGAACATCATGGTGGAGCCGCGGCGCAACGAGCCCGACTTCGTCAAGGTGTTGGACTTCGGCATCGCGAAGATCACCGACTCCACGGACGACGGTCCGGCGCTCACCCGCGCGGGCTTCGTGTGCGGCACCCCCGAATACATGTCGCCCGAGCAGGCGCGGGGCTCGCAGCTCGACCACCGCTCGGACCTGTACGCGGTGGGCGTCATCCTCTACCAGTTGATGACGGGCCTGCTGCCCTTCGAGTCGGACTCGGCGGTGGGCTTCGCCACCAAGCACCTGACCGAGGAGCCGCCGCCGCCCACGCGCCGCCGGCCGGATGCGCGCATCTCTCCGGCCATGGAGCGGCTCATCCTCCGGGCGCTGTCCAAGAACCCGGCGGACCGGCCCGCCAGCGCCGAGGCCTTCAAGGCCGAGCTGCAGGCCGTGGACAAGGAACGCCGCCGCATGGAGTCGGCGCCGCGGCGGTCGGCCGCCTCGTCGGCGGTGCTGGCGCCGTTGCCGCGCAAGTCCGCCGCCGGTCCGCAGAGTGACGTCCGGGATGCCACGCTGCCCGGGTGGGGCAACGAAGTGACCATGGAGGCCACGGTGCGCGCCCTGCCGGGTGTGCTCGAGCCGTTGCCCGCGAACGCCGACGCGATGGCCGCCACGCGTGAGCACACGGACTCGCTGGTCCACACGCAGCCGGGGGCTGGCGGCAGCAGCGGGGTGGCGTTCTTCTTCAAGTCGCTGACCATCCTGCTGGTGGTCGCCGCGCTGGGCTTCTTCGCCTACTACTTCTTCATGGGCGCGGGCAGCGGGGGCGCGCAGGACCTGCCCTACGCGCTGCCCACGAATGCGCCGGTGCCGGCGGGGGCCAACAACTCCGCCGTGGGCGCGAGCCCCGACGTGCCGCTCTACGACCGGGCCATCGTCTCCGGCGCGCGCAACGTCGAGCGCGCGCTGGAGCTGGCGCGAGAGGGTGACAAGGCACTGCAGCGCGCGGACGTGGGGCTGGCGGCGACGAAGTACCGCGAGGCCTTCAGCCGCAGTGGTGACCCGGAGCTGGCCCTGAAGCTGGGCGAGGTCTACTGGCACCGGCAGAACCCGGACAAGGAAGAGGCCCGGGGCTGGTGGAATCGCCACCTGCGCGAGCAGCCCGCCTCCAAGGCGCGTGCCCTCATCGAGCAGCGCCTGAACGGCACGGTGGCGCAGCCCACGTCGCCCTGAGGGGGCACGAGGGGCGGTGTCGGCTCACCGCCCCGGGACACGAAGCCCCATGGCGTCAGGGCACCGGGGCGCATGCCCCACGGCACCGCCTGCGCCGCGTCAGCCCAGCGCCTCCACCTGAAGCACATGCTGTCCCAGGCGGACGCGGTCTCCCGGGCGCAGCGGCCGCTCGACGCCGCTCGCGAGGCGCACATAGGTGCCCAGGCCCCCGGACAAGTCCCTCAGCAGGGCACCGGTGGGCGTTGGGGACAGCTCGCAGTGGCGGCCCGCGAGGCCCTCGTCGCCGGGGAAGCTCAAGTCACAGTGAGCCAGGCCGATGGTGAGCAGCGGCGCCGCCGTCACCACCGCGCGTCCCGCCCGGCCACCGACGAGCATCTCCTCCACACCATAGACGGCCTGTCCCAGGGGCACCGGGGCGCCGTAGATGGCGGGTCGCCCCGTCACGGGGGGCTGGGGCTCCAGTCGGCCCGTGAAACGGAACAGGCGCTGGCCCGCGCTGAAGTGGGTGCGCGGGGTGAGGGCTTCCGTGCCCCCAACCGTGACGAAGACGCCCGAGGCGCTGGACTCGTCCCGCACGTACAGCGCGCCGTCCTTCACCAGGAAGGTGGCGTGTAGGGGCGACACGAAGGCGTCGTCCGCGAACAGGATGGCGCCGCGCTGGCGGCCCACGACGCAACCGGTGACTGGCAGCTTGTAGCGCTGACCCCGGGTGGAGCCCGCGATGACCGCGAGCCCGAACCGGGAGGCGGCTGGCGGGGCGGGGCGCGGCGCCATGGTCGCCGCGCCGGCCCGGCTGGGCATCGCGCTGTCCGGAACCGGCGGGGGCGGACGGGTGGTGGCCGGGCCCGAGGCGCCGCCCGTGCGGGCCATGATGCCAGGGGGCGCCGTGGGGGTGCGCTGCTGCGGCGGCCGTTCCA
>NZ_JABFNS010000140.1 GCF_013116825.1 Myxococcus xanthus | reverse complement strand
GGGCCGTTGAGCGGGGAGGTGCCGTCAACCCGGGGGGGCGGGCGGCGCCATTCCTTTCTCCCACGCGACGACTTGGTTTTTGCCGCCCGGAACGGGGGGCGCGGTCCGGCTCGAATGCCGGGCCCGACCTTCCGCCAGGTGGCCGGTGCGCGCGAGGCAGACAGCGCCTCAACCCCTCCCACTGCCTGCCTCGCGCGCTTCCGTAAATTCTTGAACGAGGGCAGGGCAGGGCGCTCGCTCCACCGGGCGCCCTCCCGCTCTCCAAGGGCCTTTGCTTGCCAAGGGCCCGGGTTGGGCGCCATACGAAGGCGCGAAACGGCGGCGGGGCAGGTCAGCCTGCCCGCGTCGCCCGCGACCTTCGTGAGACATGGGACTCCGGTACGACGTCATCGTGGTGGGGCTGGGCCATGCGGGCAGTGAGGCGGCGCTCGCCTGCGCGCGGATGGGATTGACCACGCTGGCCCTGACGCTGAAGCGCGAGCGCTCGGCGGTGTTGAGCTGCAACCCGGCGGTGGGTGGCACGGCCAAGGGCCACCTGGTGCGTGAGCTGGACGCGCTCGGCGGAGAGATGGGGCGCGCGGCCGACCAGGTGGGCACGCACTTCAAGACGCTGAATGCCTCCAAGGGGCCGGCGGTGCAGGCCTCGCGCCTGCTCTGTGACCGGGATGCCTACGCGGTCGGCATGCAGGCGGTGCTCTTCTCGCAGCCGAACCTCACGGTTCGCGAGGGCGAAGTCGCCGCGCTGGTGGCCGGAGGAGGCCGGGTGGAGGGCGTGGTGCTGGGGGACGGCACGCAGGTGTCCGCCTCCGCGGTGCTGCTCACCACGGGGACCTTCCTCCAGGCGCTGATGCACGTGGGCGAGCAGAAGGAAGTCGGCGGCCGTCTGGGTGACGACGCGGCGCGCGGGCTGTCGGAGTCGCTGCGCGCGCTGGGCTTCACCCTGGGCCGCTTCAAGACGGGCACGCCGGCGCGGCTGGCGCGCGCGAGCATCGACTGGGACGCGCTGGAGCCGCAGCCGGGTGACACCCTCGTGCGGCCTTTCTCCTGGCGGACGAAGGTGGAAGGGGAGGGCGGGATGCCGTTTCCCCGTCAGCCCCCGGTGACGTGCGCGCTCACGGCGACGACGCCGAGCACGCACGCGGTGCTGCGCGACAACCTGCACCGCTCGCCGCTGTACCAGGGGGACATCGTCGGCCGGGGGCCGCGCTACTGCCCGTCGCTGGAGGACAAGGTGGTGCGCTTCGCCTCGCGCGAGCGGCACCAGGTGTTCCTGGAGCCGGAGGGGCCCACGTCGCCGCTGGTGTACCCGGCGGGCCTGTCCACGAGCCTGCCGGCGGAGGTGCAGCTCACCTTCATGCGCACCATTCCGGGCCTGGAGCAGGTGGAGGTGGTCCGCTTCGGCTACGCGGTGGAGTACGACTACGCGCCGCCCACGCAGCTCAAGGCCACGCTGGAGACGAAGGCCATCGCCGGCCTGTACTTCGCGGGGCAGCTCAACGGCACCTCGGGCTACGAGGAGGCCGCCTTCCAGGGCCTGTGGGCTGGCATCAACGCGGCGCTCCAGGTGAAGGGCGAGCCGCCGTTCCTGCCAGGCCGCGACGAGGCCCACGGCGCGGTGCTGGTGGATGACCTGGTGACCAAGGGCGTGGACGAGCCGTTCCGCATGTTCACCAGCCGCTCGGAGCATCGGCTGAAGCTGCGCGAGGGCAACGCGGACCTGCGGCTGGCCCGTCACGGGCACCGGGTGGGGCTGCTGCCGCGCGAGGCCTTGGAGCGGGTAGAGGCGCGAGGCCGCGCGGTGGCGGAGGAGGTGGCCCGGCTGAAGCGCACCGGGCTGGCGGCGCGGCTGCGGCGGCCGGAGGTGACGTACGCGCAGCTGGGCGAAGGCCGCGAGGACTGGCCCGTGCTGTCACGCGACGTCGCCGAGGAGGTGGAGGTCGAGGTGAAGTACGAGGGCTACGTGGCCCAGGCCGCGAGGGCGGCGGCGCGCGAGGCGGAGTCCACGGACCGGTGGCGGATTCCGGAGGGCTACCGCTTCCATGAGGTGCGGGGACTGGGTTCGGAGGCGGTGGAGAAGCTGACCGCGCATCGGCCCGGGACGGTGGGACAGGCTCGCCGGATTCCGGGGCTGACGCCCGCCGCGGTGTCGCTGCTGCTGGTGGCGCTCAAGCGCGGAGCAGAGGCGCCCACAGTCTGCTCGCAGTCCGAGGATTGATCAAATAAGGGGCTGTGGACAACGTGTGGGAAACTTTAGGGCTTGCCGTCTCCTGAATGATTCCAGTGGGTTGCAGGTAGGTTTGACGCGGAGGGCTTGTGGATAACGCGCGGTTCGAGGATCAGCTCGCGGCGGGGTGCCGGGCGCTGGGAGTGACGGTGGCGGCGGACCTGGGGCCGCGGCTCCAGCGGTTGATGAGCGAACTGCTCAAGTGGAACGCGAAGGTGAACCTCACGGCGATTACGGCGCCGGAGGAGGTGCTGGAGAAGCACTTCCTGGATTCGCTCGCGGTGTTGCCGGAGGTGACGGGCGCGGCGACGTTGCTCGACCTGGGCGCGGGCGCGGGCTTCCCGGGTCTGCCATTGAAGCTCGCGCTGCCCGCGCTGGGCGTCACGCTGGTGGACACGGTGGGCAAGAAGGTCGCGTTCATCAAGGCCGCGGCGGCGAGCCTGGGCATGCAAGGTGTTCGTGGTCTGCACGCGCGTGCGGAAGGCCAGCCGGAGACGGAGGGGATTCCGCGCGCCGAGGTGCTGATTGCTCGCGCGTTCATGGACCTGCCGGATTGGCTCGCGCTGGCGCCCGCGTATGTGGAGCCGGGCGGGCGCGTGGTGGCGATGCTCGGCAAGGCGCAGACGGACGCGGAGCTGGCGGCGCGCGCGACGGAGCGGCAACTGCGCGTCGTGTCCGCGCGGGCGTACCGGCTGCCGTTCTCCGGCGCCGAGCGCCAGGTGGCGGTGTTCGCCAAGGAGTAGGGGAGGGGAGTGCCGCCGTGCGCGTCGGCCCGTGGGTGATTCCGGGCGGTGTGACACGGCGGTGTTTCTTCCCGGGAATGCACGGCGCTGCTGAGTGACGTCAGCGGCGCGCATCCCATCGGGAGGGAAGGGTGGCGCCAGCGGGGTGCCTCGTTAGGTTTCACGGCGGAGGTGCCACGCATGACACCGCTTCCGACGGACCGTCCTCGCGTCTGGTTGTTCGAGCGCAACGCTCACGCCGTCACGTTGAAGGCCTCGCGCTCCAGCTTCGAGCGCCAGTGGGGCCCGCCACATCGCGTGGTGGCTCGCGATGAAGGCCGCTTCCAGGAGGCGCACTGGGGTTGGCGCAGCGGGTGTGGGCTCGAGTTGGTGGTCGTCTCGCGAGAGGCCGACCGGCTCCATGTCTTCATCGAGCCCATGGAAGTCGACCACGCCATGGCCCACCTGGGGTTGAAGGACGAGGTCGTGGAATGGCGAGCGGACGCGGGGAGCCCACTCCCGCGTGAAGGCTGGGTGCTCACGCGCATGGATGAGACGGGCAATCGCTACGACGTCGCGCAGTCGCCCGAGCGCGCGCACGTGGCGTGCTTCGCGCGCATCCTCGAAGAGCGTGCGCACAAACAGTCGTACTACGTCGAGTTCCGCGGCACGCCGGCCCATGAGGACGCCGCGCGGAAGGACTGGGCCGTCATCCGTCAGGACGAGTACGGCAATCGCGCGGAGGTGGCTCGGCTTCAGTGTGAGCAGGGGGCTCGCGCATTCGCTGATGTCTACGAAGCGGATCCACGGCACAAGCAGACGTACTTCGTGGAGCCCGTGGCTCCGCGTCCGTGAGTCCTGGTCGAGTGTGCGGGGTGTGTCGAACTGGCTGCGCGCACCTCGCGCCCCGCGTTGGCGTTGAACCGTCGATGTCGACCGGCGCAGCAGGCGCTTGCTCGCAACGACGCGGGCGCATCATTCGTGCGTCCAGAGTGGCAACGAGCGTTGCTGTATCGCGACAGGCTCCTCCACGGGCAGCCCCAGTCAGAGCAGGCACCGGATGTACCGTCGCTCGCGAGAGGACGTGTACGCCAACGAACTGCCATCGGCCTCCCACGTTCTGGCGCAGTTGGCGGCTTGGGTTCGCGACTACGACGACGTGCATCCTCACAAGGACCTCGGCATGCGCTCGCGACAAGGGCACCGCGCGCTCTGCCGGTGCGGAGCAACTCCATGACCAGGAAGGACATCCACGAAGCAGTGAAGCGCTTCGTCGGAGTTCTCGACGAGCAGAGTCACTTCGAGGACCGCGAGGGAGCGCTGCGTGCTGCCCTGGACCGGCTCGCGCTCGCCTACCATTTTGCCGACGCCCCGTTCGACCCTCCGAAGTATCCGGACGCGCCTCGTGCCACTTACAGGTCCCTGCGAGAGTGCATCGCGCCACGCTTTCCCGCCCTCGGCCTGTACAACGAGGCGTTGCACATCGCGGACAAGGTAGGTGAGTCCGAGCTCAACATCGGCGACGCCATCGACGACCTCACTGACATCGCGATGGACCTGCACAGCGTCCTCTTCCGCTGGGAAAACACGAGCGAAGAAGATGCGCTCTGGCACTTCCGCTTTGGCTTCGAGACTCATTGGGGACTGCACCTGCGAAGCTTGCAGCTGTACCTCCACCAGCGTGCCTGCTGATGTGGCCAGAAGCTGGCGACGGCAGCTGGGTCGCCGCCGATTCCTCCGGCTCCCGCGGCGCTAGCAGGGGAGGGGACGCAGCCCTGCTTGGCTCACGTCCTTGTTCGCGGTGGCTCGGAAGCAAGGCCGGCAACCTGAGCTGCAGGTCGGTCGCTCGGTGCATGGCCTTGCTCGCGGCGCCTCGAGAGCATCGTTGGGCGCCTGTGCTGCACGTGGGCCGCCGCATGCAGGGCGACGGGTGGTTGGATGATGCGCCCACGCGGCTGCGTCACTGTTCATCGAGGTGCATGCCGAGGCGCGGGTCGTTGGTTGATGGAGCGCTGCATGGACACGGTCGGCTCACCTCCCTCGGGCAGGCAGGATAACGCTCGTGTCGTTGGATGCATGGAGTCTGTCGACGGCGGCGTCCGTGAAGAGAGGCCAAGTCGAAGCCCTCGCTGACCGGGCAGCCAGGCCAGCGCCCGGTCGGCGTGTCTTCGCCGAACGGGGTGTCTTCATCGCACGGAAGAGGCCCACGTCGTTGATGCTGACGGTGGGCTCGTCATCCCGAACGCTGCATCCGTGCGGCCGGAGTTGGGGCAGTCCACGCAGCGGGCGCGAGAGGACATCGTGACACGGCGCCTTGGGGACTTGATGCAAGCCGGGATGGAGTGACGACGATGTGCATCCTCGTCGCGGTTTCTTGCGCACGGGACGAGGCGTCCGTCCTGTGCGGAGCGGTCTGAGTCCGTGGGGCTTCGAGGCAGTCGGATGGATGGAGATGCACTCGCATGTCCGACTCGGTGATGCCGTCTCGTAGGCGCGCGAAGTCTCCCCGACTGCGCTCAGCTGAGGGCCGACTTGAGGTGACGAAGACGTCCGGGATGGAGCTTCGCGCTCGGCCACTTCGTGCACGGTGCGGCTTGAGGTTTCGTGGTGCTCATGCGCCCACGTGTCACCGGTGGGGACAGTGAGGGCCGTGGCTTGCCTTCCTGTGGACCTCCAAGTCCGGCTGCATGTTGGTGCCTGACCGCGCTGCTCGCGAACCGCTGCGGTGACCGAGCTCGCAGGTTCTTGCGCGCGATGCGCGACATGGCGCCAGCTCAGGTCGTGATGGTCCGCGTGAAGCGGGCGCCTGGCTTGGGCCCAGGTGTTGGTGTGGTGCCCACCTGTTCTTCGCCAGCCATCTTGGGACAACCCCTGGGGACGTAGCGAAGGCCGCCGGGGACAGTGGCTCTTCAGCGGCTGAACCGATGGGCCTCGTTCCACGTTGAGCAGGGGAGGGGAGGGGAGTACTCGTCATGGCGACCACGTCACGCATGTCGCCGTGGCTCCGCGAGCGAGCGGCACCTTTGGCTCAGGCACATGCGAACGGTGCTGCGTGATGACCGTGCCTCTTCTCGCGAGGGCTCTCATCCGGCGCACGTTCATCGGGCTCGTGCTTCACGCGGACCGTGGTGGCTCCGGTTTCGACATGGATGCGCTCCGTGAGTCGCGATGTGCAGGCCGGTCGCATCAGCATGAGTGGGCGCGTGCCTGTCCTGGATGAACCGCACGTTGATGGGAGTGGGCGTCGAACATGGCCTCGCGATGGGTGCGTGCGGCGCCCGACCGGAGCGCCGACCTGGATGCCAGCGGAGTCGATGACCGGACCCATGTGGATGCGAGCGCGGCATGTGGTGGGCGGATGCCGTTCGCTCACGCGACTGGCCCAGGTCCCCGTTCCACGTGGAACGGGACGCTCGGCATGCGCATGCGTCGTGGTGGCGGACACGTCTGGTCGTGGGCGTGGCTCAGGTCCCATCCGTGTTGAGCGTGAGCATCTCCGCATACGTCATCAGGGAGGACTGGCGGCACCGATGCTCATGCTCGGGACATCGCGTGGCCCGGGGGACCGGAGCGTGGGTGACGGGCGTCAGTTGTTCGCGGACCCACTCAGTGGCTGACCTCGTCTTCGACCTGATTCTCGTTCCACGTGGACTGTGGAGCGCCTCACCTCAGAAGCGGGCGTCAGTTGTTCGCGTGCTCACCCAGGTGCTCGCGCCGCACGGCTCGCGGGGAACTGAGAGCACTCGGCTTCGATGAGCGCTCATCCACCTTGGTCGGGCCGTTCCACGTGGAACAGGAAGAGGGATGCGCAGGCCGTCGTACTGACTGGAGGGGCTTGCTCAAGCGCGGTGCCGCCGCAGTTCCCTGTTGAGCGAGAAGGCGCGAACTCGTGGTCCCGTTGAACGGACGCGACGTGTTCATGCGCGGGCCCTTTGCTGTTCCACGTGGAACGGGAGGAAGGGAGCGAACGGATGCGGCGTGGTGCTCGTCCCTTCATCGTGCCCAGCGAAGAAGGAAGGAGGGAGTGCATGGCCACGTTGGACGAACGTGGCTCGCTCAAGCGCGAGGCCTCTCGTGGTTCCACGTGGAACAGGAAGGAGGCGTTGGTGCGTGCTCCCGCTGAGCGGGTGCGGCTCGCTCAAGCGCGAGGCCTCTCGTGGTTCCACGTGGAACAGGAAGGAGGGACGCGCAGGTGGCCACGCTGAACGGGTTCGGCTCGCGCATGCGCGATGCCTCTCGTGGTTCCACGTGGAACAGGAAGGGGCGTTGGTGCGTGCTCCCGCTGAACGGGTTCGGCTCGCGCATGCGGATGCCTGCCGTGGTTCCACGTGGAACAGGAAGAAGGCGTTGGTGCGTGCTCCCGCTGAGCGGGTGCGGCTCGCTCAAGCGCGATGCCTCTCGTGGTTCCACGTGGAACAAGAAGGGGCGTTGGTGCGTGCTCCTGCTGAACGGGTTCGGCTCGCGCATGCGGATGCCTGCCGTGGTTCCACGTGGAACAGGAAGAAGGGACGCGCAGGTGGCCACGCTGAACGGGTTCGACTCGCGCATGCGGACGCCTGCCGTAGTTCCACGTGGAACACGGGGAGGGCGAAACCACGTGCTCGCGCTGAACGAGTCCGGTTCGTTCATGCGCGATGGTCTCCGCGGTTCCATGTGGTGGAGGAAGAGGTGTTGGTGCGTGGCTGCGTGAAGCGGGTGCGGCTTGCACATGCGCGATGCCTGCCGTGGTTCCACGTGGAACAGGGAGACGGCACAAGCGCGTGGTCGTGCTGAACGAGTTCGGCTCGTCCATGTGGAGATGGAGGATGCGTTGGCGCGTGGCCGCGCTGAGCGGGTGCGGCTCGCACCTGAGCGATGCCAGTTGCCGTCCACGTTGTGCGGGAGCTGGGGGTGCGCGGCGCGGTCCGATGCGTGCGCTGTTCTTCTGCATGGCCGTTCCACGTGGAACAGCGAGACGGCCTGAACTCATGGACACGGGCACATCGCTGGGATGCGCGAACGCTGGATGCCCCTGCGCGGAGCCCGTTACTCGTTCCACGTGGAACATGGCCGGAGCTGTGAGCACGTCAGCGCGGAGGACAGGCGTCGTTCGCTCATGTGCTCGAGTCATCCTTCGTTCCACGTGGAACACGGAGGCGATGAGTAGTGGGTGACCGTCGTGCCGCGAGGCGGTGTGAGCACGCACAGCGCTCGCTACCCGTTCCACGTGGAACATGGAGACGCCGTGCCTGAGGGTGATGCGCGAGCGCCTGCTTCTTCGCGCGGTCGGCTCACGGCGTGTTCCACGTGGAACGCCGCGGCGATGGGCGGGGTGACGTGTTGAGCGCGGCTGGCTCGCTCAAGTGCGTGCTCGGTTCCACGTGGAACATGCGGACGCCAGGGGCGTGCTCGCGTGCGCTGCTTCGAAGCGTTCCACGTGGAACGTGGGTGGCCGCAGCGGTGCGCCAACACGGAGGTTGATCGTGCATCGGTTCTGGGGTGCGCCACATCACGTGTTCCACGTGGAACGTGGACGCGGCTCATCGAAGCCGATGAAGCTGCGCGGTTCGCCGCTTCTCGGGCCCCCAGTTCATGGATGCGTTGGCCGTCGCGCACGTGTGAGGTGCACGCTGCTTGTTCCACGTGGAACGCGGCGACCCGCCATCCCTGGTGTTGGCCCGCGCCGGTGAGCAGTGGCTTGCACCCTGCTCCATCTTCCAGGTGGCTCGGCCTGCGCACCTCTTCACCAAGCACCGCATGGTGGCGTTCCCGCGAGTTCGCGAACGCGTGTTCCACGTGGAACGAAGAAGCGGCGCATGAGGTGCTGCTTCGCGCTGGTTGGAGGCCGCCGCGCGGCCGGTGCACTTCGCTGAGGCGGTGATGGTGGTGGGGCGCCTGCTCACCGCATCCGATTCGCGCATGCGCTCCGCTTGGCGTGAGTTCCTGGCGCTTGGTGGGAAGGATGCGCGTGTTGATGCGTGGACTTCCGCGAAGTGGATGGGGCGACTGCGCATGTGCGGGTTGCTCAGTGCCTGTTCCACGTGGAACGCGGGACGGGTTGATGGCGGGCACGAGCGCAGCGCCGGAGCGTTCGCTGACGGCTCCAAGTTCAGGCCTGTGATGCGCTCAGGGCTCATGGAGGGGTGAGTGCTCCACCGTGTGGCGTGGAGAGGTGGTCGCAAGAGGGCCTGCGCTCATCCACCATCCAGTGCCTGCTCCACGTGGAACGCCTGATGCGCGTCGTGATGCATGGAGGCTCCAGATGGGGCGCCGACTGACGGCCAGTGGAGCCACCTTGATGCACGCGCTCCATGTGGAGCCGCCCGTGTGCGGTGCGGCGCCAACCACTCAGGCAGTCCGGTGCACATGCTGATGGAGATTCCGGGGCACTGTCGGTCGTGCGTTGGGCGGGCTCCATCCCGGTGCGCCGCGCTGAAGTGCCCACGCGCTCTTCGACATCTGTGCTGAGCGCGGGGCGTTCCACGTGGAACGCGTTGAACGTCGAAGTGGTGCTGACGCCGCGGTGCTGTGCCCCGCGCATGCCGCCTTGGTGCGCGCGCGGCGGATGGCGAGCTTCAGGTGGAGTCGGCAGTGAGGGCTGGCGACGGAGTGGGTGGCCGCATCCGCATGAGCGGATGTCCTGCTGTGCTCAGGTGAGCTGCGAGCCCAAGTGGAACAGGTGGTGCGGACTGGCGACGGCTGGGACTGCCGCGTCTGCGCGAGCGCAGGCCACTACATGCTCGGACGAGATGCGAGTTCAGCTGGTGGGGTTGGTTCAGACCGGCGGTGGCTGCCACTGCCGCATTCGACTCGGCCAGATGATGCCGCCTCGTTTCCGCGCGGATGGGACGCGATGGCGGTGTGGAAAGTGGGGTGAGGACTGACGGCGACGCGGACGGTCGTATCGGGACGACCGCATGTCGCCGCGTGTTCGCGGGGACGCGGTGCGAGGCCCCGTGGGGCTTGGCGGCTTACCGGAGACAGCTCGAACTGCCGCATCGATAGCGCCGCATGCTGTCCTGACGTGATGGTCACCAGGTGTGAGTCCCGTATGGAGCTCGCGGCGACGATGGGCAGTGGGCTTGAACTGCCGCAGCGGCGCGGCTGCGCACTACCGGGGACGCACTCGCGATGAAGTGCGTCCCCAAGGGATGGAGCCAGTGGCGAGGATGGGGGGCGGGCTGTCTCGTTGGCAAACCTGCAGGTCGTCCGAGCTCATGCGTAACGAGGCGCGAGGCTCGAGCCGATGGCGCAGACGGCGAGAAGTCGTGCTGACGTGGATGAACTGGGGCGTCAGTATGGCCGCGTGGTGTTTTGAAGCGATGGGCATGAGACGCGCGTTCCGCGGGGGGAAGTCGACGCGGAGCGGCTGCAACTCAGACCGAGGGGCTCAGGGGCTCGCCGTCCGGAGTCCATGCTCACCGAGCCGTGAATGGCTCGTGATGCCGTCGGCGAGACATGGTGGCAACTCAGCCTGTGATGTCCGGAGGGCCGCAGGTCGTTCGGAACTCATGAACACCAAGGCGCGAGTTCCGTGTGACTCGGCCGACGAGGCCCGACGGCAACTGGCACCGTGACGTCAGCCCGGCCACATGCGGTCCGGAGTTCATGCTCATCAATGCCGAGGTTCGTGTGGCGCAGATGGCAGGGACATGCGGCCACTCATCGCGGCTTGCGGACGAAGCGAGCCGGCGGAGACTGTTGAGTGAGAGGAGGTACCGCTTGCCATGTCCGGTACGGATTCGCTCGGCCTGCGCGAGCGGTCCATCGCAGCCTGGCAAGAATGTCCCCCTCCTGGCGGCCATTTCTCCGCGCGATGCAGCGGGTGGGTTGGCCCACCGGGGCGACGCAATCGCTCAGCCCTTTGGAGGCACGTGATGAGGCGAGGCGCCCCAAGGGCCGGGGCGCACCTCGGCAGCTCGCTGTTCGGAAATGTCGGGAGATTTCGCGGCGCAAAACCCCCGACATTTCCGAACAGCGAGCTACGGGGGTGACTCCGGCTCCCCCAGCGCGAGGGGCCTCCTGTGGAGCGCGCGGTCCGTTCAGCACGCAATCCACACGGAGGTGATGGCATCCACGCGCGCCGCGCGCTCACGAGGTGCCCCCGCGCGCATGCACTCCTACGAGAACCGCTCCGTCCTACTGTTGCTCGTCCTGCCCTGCCTGGCGCTCGCACTCCGCACGGACGACACGTCGCGAGGGTTCGCCCACCGCGGCGGCTCGGCTCCGTCGCTCAACTCATCTGAGCTGCGCGCTCAGACTGCGGCACCGGTACGGCGGCACCGGTACGGCGGCACCGGTACGGCGGCACCGGTACGGCGGCACCGGTACGGCGGCACCGGTACGGCGGCACCGGTACGGCGGCACCGGTACGGCGGCACCTCTTCCGGAACTCATGGGCAACGAAGCGCGAGTCCCGTGTGGTGCCAGCGGCGAGTACGGACTGCTCTCGTGCTGCTGCATCGGTACGGCGGACGTTTGTCGTGCGCCCAGGCTCAGCGGGGGGAGTCCCGTGTGGCGCAGTCGGTATGGACGAGCAGAAATTCGGGCCACGTCATCGGCACGAACGCATGTCACCCTGAAGCTCTGGCTCGATGCAGAACCGGGCTCAATGTGACCGCGGAGAATCTGCGGCCGACACCACTCCATCCCGCTCAGCGGTGCGCTATCTCGTCCCTGTTCCTGATGGGAAATCCGGGCATCTCGGCGGAGGCATCACTGCGACGGCATGCTGCCTCGCGATTCGTGAGGCGCTCAGTGGGCGTGGAACTCCCGGTGACGCCACCGGACGCAGAACCTCATTGATGCGACGTCTGGCGCTACGTACCCAGGTCGAGCGGCTCGCCTCCGGCACACGTGGGGGCGCGAAATGAACTCGCCATGGTTGGCGAAGTCCGATGGTGTTCCTCACCTGCCGCCATTGGATGCGTGTCCCTGATGAACATCCCTGCGACGAAAACCCCGTGCAGGTGTGAGTCTCCATCCGCATCGCCGTTCGTCGCGGCGTGCTTCGGCGCGACCGCTGCCCGTCCCGAGTGGTGAGTCCGCTGAGCTGGGCCGACAAGTGGACTGACCTCGTCGATGCGATGCCCGTGGTCGTTGGCGGAAGTGAGGGGGATGGGGCCTCGCCTGGAGTTCGCTTTGATCAGGCGACTTGGTCATACGCGTCGCACGCGACCCTAGGAGGGTAGGGCTTCGCGGCGGGATTCCGCGGCGAAGGGGGGACCCGATGTGCGTGGCCATGTGGACCGCTGGCGGCGAGGTGCATGCGGGCGGCTGACGTTGAGGCTCATGTGAAAGCACCGTCGCCGCGCGCAGGGCTCCGTCGCCCGTTCCACGCGGAACACGAGGAGGCGTGTCAGCG
This sequence comes from Myxococcus xanthus, assembly GCF_013116825.1. GTDB lineage: Bacteria > Myxococcota > Myxococcia > Myxococcales > Myxococcaceae > Myxococcus > Myxococcus xanthus_B. Next base: position 11,985 of record NZ_JABFNS010000140.1, on the reverse strand, counting down.
TCACCCAAGCCGGTGATTCACCGCCGTGTGCAGGTTGCACTCGGCATGGCCTGCGCCTCTTCAACACGCGTCGCATGGGGTGGCGGCATGGCTCCACTGCTCGGCATGGGGCGCTTCCCGTCGGGTGCAAGCGTTCGCTGCACTCATCTGGCTTATCGCGCGCATCCCGGGAGCGACGCTCAGCACCGGTGCCGCGTCGCGCGGGCGAGAAAGCGCAGCTGAAGTGCCAAGGCCTCGCCGGGACCGGCGCCGCGCGGGGCTGCGAGGCGATGCATCGGTTGCTCCTCGCAGTTGGGCAGCGCCAACCCAGTCGAATGCGGCACTACTGGACGGAACACTGGCGAGGGCACCGCGTCGTGACCGAGGACGGCCACCACCGATAGCGTGTGATGCGCCGAAGCACTCAGCGCGTGCCGTCCGCGCGCCAACCGGCAACCCCGGCCGCAGCCTCACGCGGGCATCGTGCGAAACGCACCCGCTGCCCGCGACAGCATCACCGCGTGAGGACAGGGCCGTCGGACGCACGCGGCGGCCCGAAACGCGCGGCTGCTTCCTCGTTCAGGGAACCCAAAAGCCCGGCCTCGCGCGCGAACGCGACGCACGTTCGTGGCTCCGCTCGAAGTCCACCGCCGCCGACCCCCTGAAAACTGGCCCAAAGGTCCGCGAACCCCGCGAACAGACCCGGCACGTTCTATTCCGGGAGGGCTTCCTTCCCGCCTGCTCACTCGCTGCACGGCCGCGGGGTTCCACGAGGAACGCGCTGTCCCCTGCCGGGGGCGCCGTGGGCCACGGCGGGGCGGAGCAGGTGCGACCCGGTGGGGGCCCCACGGACCGGCGGCTCGGCCGCATCATTATATAGGGGGCTGACACGGGCCCTCCGTGGCCTCGTTCGACTGGCACCCCGGCGCACCGCCTCCTTATATAAGGAGGCACACCCGGCCAGCCTCCAGGCCTCTTCCGGGCACCCGCACCGGCCTCCAGGTCCGCGCAACCCCCCGTGAAGAGAGCAGGGAAGCAAGGCTCGCCGTGAATTTGATCCGATACCAAACCGCGTGCTAGCAGCGTGGATCAGCGCGCAACCGTGCACTGCATCACGCGCGGGGCCCTGGCCTATGGCCGGGGAGAGAGAGGATGGGCCACCGTGGGTCGTATCATCTGCATCTCCAACCAGAAGGGCGGCGTCGGGAAGACCACCACCGCCATCAATCTCGCCGCGAGCCTGGCCTCCGCGGAGCGCCGCACGCTGCTGGTGGACATGGACCCGCAGGGCAACGCGGGCAGTGGCCTGGGCATCAAGCAGGACAACATCACCGGCACCATCTACGAAGCGCTGCTTAATGACCGGCCCATCCAGGAGCTGCTCCACCCCACGGAGCTGCGCTACCTCCAGGTGGTGCCCGCCACGCCGGACCTCACCGGCGCCGAGGTCGAGCTGGTCAACCAGGACAACCGCGAGTTCCGCCTCCGCGACGCCCTGCGCCCGCTGGCCTCCGAATACGACTACATCATCATCGACTGTCCGCCGTCGCTCGGCCTGCTGACGCTCAACGCGCTGGCCGCCGCGGACTCCGTCCTCATCCCGCTCCAGTGCGAGTACTACGCGCTCGAGGGACTCTCTCAGCTCACCCACACCATCGACCTGGTGAAGCAGGGGCTCAACCCGGACCTGAAGATGGAGGGCATCCTCCTCACCATGTTCGACTCGCGGGCCAACATCGCCCACCAGGTCGTCGAAGAGGTGCGCGGGTACTTCAAGAAGCAGGTGTTCGAGGTCATCGTGCCGCGCAACGTGCGCCTGTCCGAGTGCCCCTCCTTCGGAAAGCCCATCATCCTGTACGACATCAAGTCGAAGGGGTGCGAGAGCTACCTCGCGCTGGGCCGCGAGCTGATGAAGCGGGACACCCCCAAGAGCCCTCGCAGGCGCGTGGCTTGAGCCGCGCCCTGGCTGGAGTCACGACGTGGTGAAAGCAGACATGCAGAAGCGGGCCCTGGGACGCGGGCTGTCCGCCCTCATCCCCCAGGCGGGCGCCACCGGGGCCGGCAAGGGCGAGCAGGCCCCGAAGGCCGGCGTCCTCAAGCTCCCCATCGAGTCCATCCACCGCGACAAGGACCAGCCGCGCCGCTACTTCGACGAGGAGAAGCTCCAGGAGCTCACCGAGTCCATCAAGGCGCAGGGGGTGCTCCAGCCCATCCTCGTCCGCAAGGCCAGTGACGGCTACCGCATCATCGCGGGCGAGCGGCGCTGGCGCGCGTCCCAGGCCGCCGGCCTCAAGGAAGTGCCCGCCATTGTCCGCGAAGTGACGGAGGTCCAGGCCTTCGAGCTGGCGCTGGTGGAGAACCTCCAGCGCTCGGACCTGAACCCCATCGAAGAGGCGGAGGGCTACAAGCGCCTGGTGGAGGAGTTCAAGCTCACGCAGGAGCAGGTCAGCGTGCGCGTGGGCAAGGAGCGCTCCACGGTGGCCAACGCCCTGCGCCTGCTGGCGCTGCCCGCGGACGTCAAGGGCATGGTGGCGGATGGCTCGCTCAGCATGGGCCATGCGCGCGCGCTCCTGGGCGTGCCGCGGCTGCCGGAGCTGCAGAACCTGGCCAAGCAAGTCGCGGACAAGAAGCTCTCCGTGCGTGACACGGAGCGGCTGGTCCAGCAGAGTCGCTCCAGTGGGAAGAAGGACGCGGGCAAGGCGGCACCGAAGCAGAGCCCGCAGGTGAAGGCACTGGTGGAGGAGCTTCAGCGGCGACTGGGTACCAAGGTCCGGCTCACCGAGCGAAGCCCCGGAAAGGGCACCATCGAGGTGGACTTCTTCTCATACGATGACCTCGACCGGCTCTTGAAGCTTCTCAGGAAGGAGTAGGACGTGGCGCTCCTTGGCGGGAAAAAAGACGAATCATCCAGCAAGCCTCTGTTCAGGCGGGAGGAGGAATCCGTGTCGCAGCGTTCTGGTGAGGTCCACACGCTCCTGGGCAAGGGGAGCGAGTTCGAAGGGAAGCTGACCTTCGAAGGGCAGGTCCGTATCGACGGCAAGTTCCAGGGGCAGATCATCACCAAGGACGTGCTCGTCATTGGGGATGGCGCCAAGGTCCAGGCCGAAATCCAGGCTGGCACCGTCATCATCAACGGCCAGGTCGAAGGCAACGTGAAGGCGACGCAGATCATCGAGCTGAAGACGCCCGGCCGCGTGAAGGGCAACCTCGAGACGCCGTCGCTGTCCATGGACCGCGGTGTCATCTTCGAGGGCTCGCTGAAGATGGAGAACCTGGGCACCGGTGGCGCCCGTCCGCCTCCGCCTCCGGGTGGCGAGAAGAAGTAGGCGTGCGTTCCTGGAAGCACATGGCGCCAGCCTCACTGCTGGCGCTCACCCTCCTGGGCGGCTGCAAGGGCTGTGGCCAGGAGGATGCTGCTTCCGGCACCGGAGAGGATGACGGCCGTCCGTCCTCCATCCGCTCCGGTGTGAAGGTGCCGCTGCCGGATGGCTGGTCCGCGCTGGTGGCGCCGGATGAGAGCTTCCAGGCGGGCCCGCCCGGCCGGCCCGTGTTGCGGGTGGACCTGCGGCGCGGGGATGGCGAGCAGCTGCCCTCCGTGGACACCCTGGCCGACCGCGTCCGCGAGGAGCTGAAGGACTTCGAGCTCTCGCTGGACCAGGAAGAAGAGACGGAGCGCTACTCGCTGCTGCGCATCACCCTGGCGCCCAAGCTGGCGGATGGGGGCGTGGGCCCGGAAGCCCCTGGCTTCTTCGGCGCGCGGCGCGTGGGCAACGACTTGTTCCTCTGTGCCAGCCTGCCGGGCGCGTCCGCCGAGGATGTGCTGCGCGCCACCGAGGCCTGCCGCGAAATCCAGGTCCAGGGCGCGCTGCCATAGCGAGCAGCACCTCGCGTCCGAGGCAATCACACGTCGAGGCAGGTGGGAGTGTCACCTCCTGGCGGAGTCGATGCAGGCGGGCAGGCTTCCGTGACCGCCTCGTGAACATCTGGCGCGGCTCGGGTGTCCCAACGTTATGCATTTCAGGGTGCACTTCCGTGCACGCCACGCCGGCATTGACGCTCAGGGACTTCCCCTGGCCGTCACGAATCTCTAACCTCACCCTCCCGGACTGCGTTGGGTGCTCGCCTCGGACCCATCCAGGACCTCCACGCAGTGCCCTCGCAAGGAGTCCCCGCATGTCGTTCTCCGGAATGCTCCCCCTCCCGTTCGCCACCGTGGACATCGCACCCCTGGGAGAGCAGCTGATCGCCGTGGGCGGCCTCGTGGCCGCCGGGCTGGGGGCGCTCTGGGCCGCCTGGACGCGTCCGTCCGCGCAGCCGGTGCCCATCCCCGTGCGCGGCGGCTCGTCGCGCCGCAACCCGCGTCGCTGAAGCACCGCGAAGGGCGCGAAGGCGGGGTGAGTCCCCGCCCCGCGCCCCTGAGAGCCGCACCCCGCCTCAGCGCTTGAAGGCCAGGGAGAGGGCGAAGTCGCCCGCGGCGTCCGTCCACCACTCGGCCAGCGTGAGTCCCGCGGCCGACAGCTCGGATGCCACCTGCCGCTGGTGGAACTTGCAGCTCACCTCCGTGCGCAGCACCTCCCCTTCTGCGAAGTCCACCTGCTTGCGCAGCGTGGACAGCCACACCGTCTGCTCGCGCCGGGACACCAGGCGCATCTCAATCCAGGCGTTCTTCTCGTCGAAGGGCGCGAAGTGCTCGAAGGCGTCCAGGTCGAAGTCTCCTCCGAGCTCGCGGTTGAGCACCTTGAGCACGTTGCGGTTGAACTCGGCCGTCACGCCCGCGCTGTCGTTGTAGGCGGCGTACAGCCGCTCGCGGTCCTTGATGAGGTCGGTGCCCAGGAGCAGCCCGTCTCCCGGCTGCAGCCCGGCGGAGAGCTGCCTCAGGAAGAGCGCGCGCTGCGCCGGCTTCAGGTTGCCGATGGTGCCGCCCAGAAAGGCCACCAGCCGCCGGCCGCCGTGGGGGAGCTGGCCCAGGTGGCGCTCGAAGTCGCCCACCACCGCGTGCACGGTGATGCCCGGGTACTCGCGCGCCAGGCCCGACGCCGCGCGCCGCAGGAAGGCCTCGCTCACGTCGAAGGGGACGAAGCGCGCCAACTGCCCCGCCTCCTCCAGCGCGTCCAGGAGCAGGCGCGTCTTCTCGCTGGTGCCGCTGCCCAACTCGATGAGCGTGTCCGCGCCGCTCAAGCGAGCGACGTCACCGGCGTGAGCCAGCAGGATTTCCCGCTCGCGCCGCGTCGGGTAGTACTCCGGCAGCCGGGTGATGTCGTCGAAGAGCTGGCTGCCGCGCTCGTCGTAGAGCCACTTGGGAGACAGCTCCTTGGGCGTGCCGCACAGGCCCTGGAGCGCCTCTTCCCGCAGGGCGCGCTTCGCGTCGCCCGGCTTCACGTAAACGTCCACCTGGACTCCCGGCGTGTGCTGCGCGTCTTCACCCGGAGTCGCCACCGTCGGTACCGTCGTCACCCGCATCGCCTCACCTCACCTCGCGTTCCGTGCACAGCGGAAGCCGGCGAAAATCTGCCGGCGGTTGGGGAAGTCCCAATTGCGGAAGCCGTTGCGCACCGCGACCGGTGCGCTGGCCCACGCGCCTCCCCGGAGAACCTTGTAGGACTCGCCGAAGAACACCTCGGAGTACTCGGGGTACGGGAAGGCGCTGAAGCCCGCGTACGGGCGGAAGTCGCTCGCGGTCCATTCCCACACGTCGCCCAGCAGTCCCCAGACGCCGTCCTGGCTGACGCCACGCGGGTAGCTGCCCACGGGCGCCGGGCCCCACGTGCCTCCGTCCAGGTTGGCGTGGGCCGGGGTGGGCGGCGTGTCGCCCCAGGGGTACTCGCGGGGGCGGCCGTCACTGCCGCGCGCGGCCTTCTCCCACTCGGCCTCGGTGGGCAGCCGCTTGCCGGCCCAGCGCGCGTAGGCGTCCGCCTCGTACCAGCACACGTGCTGCACCGGCTCATCCTTGGGCAGCGGCTCCACCTGGCCGAAGCGTCGCCGCAGCCAGGTGTGGTTGCCCTGGGGCAGCCAGAAGCCCGGGGACTTCAGCCCTTCTGCCTGGACGACCTCCCAGCCCTTGGGGTGCCACCAGCGCGGGTCCTCATAGCCACCCGCCTCCACGAACACGAGGTAGTCGCCGTTGGTGACGGGGTGCGCGTCCATCAGGAACGGGGCGACGTGCTGGGAGAACGCGGGCCGCTCGTTGTCGTAGGCCCACGGCGACGTGCTGCCCAGCCGCACCTCGCCGCCGGGGATGAAGACCTCCGCCTGCGGTACTGCGCCGGGACGGGGCCGCGGGCGCGCCGAGGGCACGTGGTACTCCGGCGACGTCATGAGCTGCAGCGTGGCGGCCAGCGTCTCCGCGTGCTGCTGTTCGTGCTGCGCCACCATGCCGAAGACGTAGCCCCCGGCCAGCAGCGGCGCGGTGCTGTCCTCGGGCAGCCGGTGCAGGTGCTCGCGCACCGCCTCCCGCACGCGCCGCGCGTAGGCGAAGGCGGCCTCGGGTGGCAGCAGCGGCAGCTCGGCGCGCGTGGAGCGCGGGTGCCGGAAGGCGTCATAGATGGCGTCGAACGCCGGGTCGGTGATGGCCGGCGCCTCCAGCGCCCGGAGCAGCCACTGCTCCTCGTAGTTGGCCACGTGCGCCACGTCCCAGATGAGCGGCGACATGAGCGGCGAATGCTGACGGCGCAGCGCGTCCTCGGGCAGCCCGCCGAGCATCGCCAGCACGCGCGCGCGCGCCGTCTCCAGCTCGGTCCAGGCACGGGACTTCCAGGGCGGATGGGCCCCGCCTTCCTCTCGCGGGTGACTCCGTTCCTCGGCCATTTGGAACATCACCCGTCCAAGGTAGGGAGGCGTCCGGCGCGGAGGTAAGCCCCCGCCTCACCGGCGCCCGAGCGGCTCGTGAAGGAGCGCACGTTGCCCGCGCGCCCCCAGCGCCTTGTCTCTACGCCGGGCGCGGCGCCTCGTCCTGGACCCAATCGAGAAAACCGCCAAGAAGGTTGAAGCTCAAACACTATCCCCGGCCCTGAGCGGATCCGCTCAGGGCGCGTTGGGGACGCGGGCGAGGCCGAGCAGGGTGAGCGTGCGTGAGCGTTCGTCCCACGCGTACTCCAGTTCCAGCCCGTGCTGCGGCACGACATGCCGCGCCACCAGGCCGTTGGCCGCTTGGGGCTCGCGCAGGGCCGGGTCGCCCAGGCGCTCCAGCACCTGCTGGAGTGCATGGAACGTCTCCGCCGTCATGCGGCCCACCTCCCGCCACGCTTGGGGCGCGTAATGCACGCGGTGTGGACCCTGTCGTTGGCGGAGCTGCGGCATATCCCGGTGGTCCTTCGTCCTTTCCGGGATGCTTCGTATGCCAACGGCGTGCCCACCCTCTGTCGCTTGGATTTTCAACAAGCTGGGGCAGGTGCGGGGTGACCCGGGCTGGAGGAGTTACAGGCTGGCGACAGCGGAGGCAGAAGAAAGGACAGGCTCGAAGTCCCGGGAGTCACTGCTTGACGGCCTTTCGGGGGCGCCTGGCCAGGTCCCATCCGAGCGTGCGTGACGCGAATGTCCCGGGGGCGGGGCGCGGCTTGGAAATGCGAGGCCGGCCCGGTGGCCGGCCAGGGAGGCGGCGTCGCGGACCTCCGCCGCGTCGTGGCTGCCCGCCTGTGCCGGGCATGTCCAGGTTGAACGCAGGGCCGAGCATGCGGCGGGCCCTGGCAAGGAGGAAGGATGGCTCGGCGGAGGTACACACCCTGGTCCGCCACCAACGGCCTGCTCTTTGGCATGGCCGCGGGCGTGGTGCTGGCATTGGCGGAGGTGGTGCTGGCGGTGGCGTCGGGGGACAACCCGATGCGTCCGGTGCGCATGTCCGCCGGGGTGCTCCTGGGGCCGTCCGCCTTCACGGCCTCGGTCTCCGACGGCACGGCCCTGCTGCTGGGCATGGGCGTCCACCTGATGATTGCCGCGGTGGTGGGGCTCTTCTACTCCGTGCTGGATGCGCTCCTGCCGCCAGACGGGCGCAGCCGCTGGGAGTTCCAGGCCGCGGTGGGGATGCTCTACGGCATCTTCGTGTGGCTGGTGAACTTCCAGTTCATCGGGCGTGGCTCGTATCCGTGGTTCCTGGACGTGCCGCAGTTCCCCCAGATTGTGCTGCACGCCTTCTTCCTGGGACTGCCGCTGGCGTCGCTGTTCACCGCCGCGGAGCGTCGTCGGCTGCTGCTGGATGCGGCGGAGAGCACCCCCGCTCGCTGAGGCACGCGAGCGCTTTGAAAAAACGCGGAAGGTATGGTGAAAGTACCCGACCTTGAGGGTTAGCTGGGCCGGCCCTTCTTCCGTGGACTGACACACGCATGGACACAGAACTGGCGAGCATGCTCGGGGCCGCGTCGAGGGCCGCCCGGGTGCGGATGGGGCTGACGCAGGCGGACGTCGCCGAGCGCATTGGCATGGCGTCGGAGGTGTACGGGCGGTTGGAGCGCGGCCACATGCTGCCCAGCGTCCAGAACCTGCGCCGGCTGTGCATGGTGCTGAACGTGCCTCCTCACGAACTGCTGGGGCTGGGCGAGGGCTTCACCGCCCCGCCGCCGGTGAAGGAGAAGGCCGCCGCGAAGAATCGCGAGGAGGACACGCCGGAGATGCGGCGGTTGATGCGCAACCTGCGCAAGCTGACGGCGGTGCAGCTGAAGCTGATGAACCTGGTCGCCTCGGCGATGCAGCACAAGAAGAAGTAGCCTACGGCTGGTTCCGCGTGACGAAGGGGAAGGTCTGGATGGTGAAGTTCCCCGCCGGATCATCCATCCACACCTCCACGGTGTGCTCGCCGTCCACCATCTCGCGCGTGTCCAGCTCCGCCGTCCAGGTGCCGTCCGGCTGGAGCGTGGCGGCCCGAATGCCGGAGCCGTCCCGGGTGAAGGCCACCCACCGCACGCCGCTCACCGCGTCCGTCACCCGCGCGGTGAGGTGAATCACTCCGCTGTACGTCTGCCCCGGCGCCGGCAGCAGCAGTGAGGCCTCCGGCGCGGCGTCGTCGTAGCGCACCGTGCGCGACAGCGTGGCGCGCATGCCCGTCTCGCTCGTCACGTTGATGGTGAACGCGTTGTCCCCGGGCACCAGGTCCAGCGTCGCCTGCACGCCGCCGCCACCCCGGGGCAGCGTGTACGTCCGCCCCGTGGACAGCGTCACCGTGGTGGCGGACGCGGAGTACACGCCGATGTCGTAGGGCATCGCGTTCCCCGGCTGCGGCCCGACGAGCCACCCGTCCGGCAGGCCCGTGGACACCCACGGCGCCTCCGCGTCCACCCACACCGTCAGCATCCGCTCCGTGACGTGGCCCACCGAATCCGTGGCCCGCACCAGGATGAGGTTCTCCCCCGGCCACAGGTCCACCCGGTGCGTCACGTCTCCGCCGCCCGCGGGCACGTCCGTCACCTGCACCCAGTTGGTCTCCACGCGCACCGGCGACCAGTCACGCACCACCATCCGCACGTCCACGCTGTAGGAGCTCATGGCCGCGCCGTTGGCCGGTGAGAGGAAGGTGAGCTCCGGCGCGGTGTTGTCCACCGTGACCACCGCTTCCTCGCTGGCGATGCCACCGAACGAGTCGGTGGCCACCAGCCGGATGACGTTGGGTCCGTCCACCAGCGGCAGCACCGTGTCCACGTAGCCGCCGCTGGGGTCCGGGGCCACCGGGTGGCTGACGCCCTGGATGACGAAGGTGGCCGAGTCGATTTCCGCGCCCGCCGCCAGCGGCGTGACGAAGCCGCACACCTCCAGCGTCAGCGCGTCCGTGAAGCCCGGCAGTCCGCACAGCGTCACCGACGGCGCGGGGAAGGGGGACGGGTGCACCTCCACCGCGAACGACGCGGAGCTGCCCAGCCGGTTCTCCCGCGCGGGCGCCAGCGTCACGCCCGAGTACACCGCGCGCAGGTCCTGCGCGCCCAGCTCGCTCCAGGTGGAGGCGCGCGGACGCCACACGAAGGTGTAGACGCCGTCCCCGTCCGCGTCGTTGTCCGCGCCCACCGTGACGCCCGCCACGGAGAACGTCACCACGCCCATGCCGGGGCCCCGCGCTTCCCAGCCGCGGTCATCCACCACGCGCGCGGACAGGGTGTTGTTCAGCGCCACCGTGAGCTGTCCGTCCACGGGCGAAAGCAGCGTGGTGGTGGTGGGCACGCCGTCGGTGGGCGGCGGCGGGTTGGTGTAGGTGGTGACGCGCACCGAGCCCTTCACGCCCTCCGCCTCCTGGGAGGCCGCCACCACCGTGACGTCCGAGGTGAGCGACGGCTCCAGCCCCTCCGGCGCGGTGATGGTGAGCGTGAGGGGGGCCTCGGTGTCCGGTGCCAGCTCCAGCGTGGCGCGGCTCAGCGTCGCGGTCCAACCGGTGAGCCCGCCCTGCGTGCTCAGCCGGTAGCTGTCCGTCCGGTAGCCATGGTTGCGCACCGTGACGGGGTAGGTGACGGACTGGATGCGCGGCAAATCATGCTCGAAGGGCCGGCGCGACCCGCCGCTCGCGGTGACGCTCACGCGGTAGTCGCCGAAGCACGCCAGCCCCAGCGAGGCGAAGGTGGTGGGGATGTCCGGATAGCGCGTGTCCGCGCCCCAGCTCCCGTTCACCGCCTGCCGTGCCTTGAGCCACTCCAGCGCCTCCGACATGCGCCCATCCGCGCCGGGCTTCCGGCCCGCGAGGCACAGCGCATACAGGGAGATGCCGGTGGCGAACTCGTCCGGCACGTCGCCTTCCAGCGAGCCCCAGCCCGGCGCGCCTCCACCCGCGCGCGTGGACAGAAGCCGCGTGGCCAGGGTCTCCAGGGCCTGGGTGTTCACCGCGTTGGCGCCGGGGCCCGCGGCCTTGAGTCCCACCATGGCCCACGCCACCTGGTGCGTGTAGCGCTGGCCGTCGGTGGCCGGGCCGTCCGTCCAGTCATTCATGTGCGCGCGCACGTACGCGGCGGCGCGGTCCAACGCGGCCTGGTACCGCGAGGCCTTGGCCGGGTCCACGCGCTGCCGGGCCTGGGCAATGGCCGTCATCATCCGCGCGGTGACGCCGACATGGCCGTAGCCCACCGGGTAGAAGGGGAAGTCCTCGCGCCAGCGGCCGGTGGCCTCCTGCCGCGTCAGCGCCCAGTCCGCGGCGAGCACCAGCGCGTCCGAGTACCGCGTGCCCAGGTGGGCGTCGTAGCCCGCGAGCCCGAAGGCGGAGTAGCTCGTCTTCGCGTTGGGATAGAAGATGCCCTCGTGGAACCACGAGCCGTCCGCGCGTTGCTCGGAGACGAGCCGCCCGGCGATGAACTCCAGGTTCTCCCGGTTGGTGCGCCCGTTGTACGTGAGCGCGTCCAGGTCGTAGCCGGTGGTGCGCGCGTTCGCGAGCCCGAACATCGCCGCGCCGTGGCGGTGGCACGACGTGCACCCGAAACGCACCGACCAGTTCGCCGCGTCCGCGCTGAGGTAGTTGATGGCGCGCTGCGCGGACTCGGCGTTGGTGGCCGCGCGTGCGGGCCCGGCGAGCAGCAGCCCCGTCAGCGCGACGAGGAAGAACGTGACGCGCGCGAGCGCGGCGCGCGGCAAGGCATGAGAAGCGGCGTGTGAGGGCATGGGGGGCTCACTCGAAGGATACCGCTCTGGGTATTCATGCAAGGAAAGCGCCCGAGGAAGTGAGCGCATGCCTGTCTTGGCGGCATGACAGCCATCACCTTGACGTGAGGGTCGTGCCCCACCCCGAGGCCACATGGCCCCGAGGCATTCGAGACACATGCGCAATCCATGTTCATCGCGCTGACGCGCCGCGTGTACGGCTCCCGCACGATTGACATGACACGCCAGACATTCGCTGGATGTCGTGCTGGCGGTGAATCACACGCATTCCCGCGACAGGCATTGCCTGGCGTCAGCGCGGCGCTTCGTCGGGGCGGCGCGCGTCGCCTGGGGGCGGTGCTTCGTTCCCAGGGGCGGGCGTTTCCGGCGGCAGTTGTGGCAAGGGCCAGCCTTCGAACAGGGGCCACGCGCGGTACATGGCCCGGCGCTCCTCGGGGGTGAGGGGGCGGG
>NZ_JABFNS010000013.1 GCF_013116825.1 Myxococcus xanthus | reverse complement strand
GGGCCGGGACAGGACAGGCCGCGTTCTCCCACCGCCAGAGGGGTTCGATCACTTCCGACCTCGGGCGATGGATTGACCCTGCGGAGCAGCAAGGCTAAACCCGAGACGCTTCTCATCCCCCGAAAGCAACCCGTGCGCCGTCCCCTCCGCGACGACACAGTCCCCGGACACACTCCCCGCCGCGAGCCCCTGCAGCGACTGCTGCGCGCCGTGGACGGACCTCGCGCGACCCGCGAGGTCTCCCTTCACCGGAAGATTCTCAACGGCTACGTCTTGATGGGGCTGGCGCTGACGGGCTGGATGTACGCGTCGGACGGCCTCATCAGCTTCGTCTTCCCCGCACTCAGCGCGGGGGGCAAGGACGCCGTGCGTATCGGCGTCGCCATCATCATCACCGGGGCCGCCGCCGCGCTGCTGCCTTCGTGGCTCGCGCGCGTCACCCGCGTGAAGGTGCTCAGCCGCTCCGCATATGAAATCTCGCAGGGCGACCTGTCCAAGCCGGTGGCCGCCGAGGGCGGCAGCAAGCGCGACGAGATTGACGAGCTGACGGGCGCCATCACCCGCATGCAGGAGAACCTGCGCGAACTGGTGGGCAAGATTCAAGAGACGGCCAAGAGCGTGGCCGACACGGCCATCGACCTCCAGCGCTCGGCGGAGAACGTCAACGGCTCCACCGAGGAGGTGGGCTCGTCGATGGAGAAGATTGCTGGCGGCGCCGAGTCCCAGTCGCAGCTGGTGTCGAAGGCGTCCAAGGTCATCACCGAGATGGCCGGCAGCATCCAGCGCACCACGGCCAGCGCCGAGGACGCGGCGCGGACGACGGCGGAGACGAGCAGCGCGGCCGAGGACGGCTCCAAGGCGGCGCGGCTGGCCGGCGACAAGGTGAAGAAGGTCTTCAACCGCATCGAGTCCGCCAGCCAGCAGGTGTTCGCCTTCGGCGAGAAGACGCAGGAAATCTCGAAGATCGTCGACGCGATTACGCAGGTGGCGCAGCAGACGAACCTGCTGGCGCTCAACGCGACCATCGAGGCGGCGCGCGCGGGTGAGTACGGCCGCGGCTTCGCGGTGGTGGCCGATGAAGTGCGCAAGCTGGCCGAGAGCGCGGGCCGCTCCGCCGAGCAGATCTCCAAGCTGGCGCGCGACATCTCCGGGCAGTCCACCTCCGTCGTGAGCGCCATGAAGGAAGGCATCGCGGAGCTGGCCGAGGGCCGTGAGGACCTGACCAACATCGTGCGCTCCATGGGCGCCATCACCGACACCATCCGCAAGGGCTCCGAGAAGGTGCACCTCATCTCCGAGAGTGCCCGCGAGCAGCTCAAGGGCAGCGAGGAGATGGTGACGGCCATCGAGGAAATCAAGCTGGTGGCGCGCAACAACGCCTCCTCCACCGAGGCCATCCAGGCCGTCATCCAGGAGCAGACCGCCGCCGTATCCCGCATGACGTCGCTGGCCAGTGAGCTGACCAACCTCTCCGTCGAGCTGCAGAGCGTCGTGCGCAGCTTCCGCCTGGGCCCATGAGCCAGACGCCCTCGGACAACGTCGACGCGAAGCTGAAGGCCGCGGAGGACCATCTGCGCGAGGTGATGCTCGCGCTCCCCGAGGTCACCGAGGAGTTCCCCTGGGGCCACCGCACGGCCAAGGTGAAGGGGAAGATGTTCGCCATCCTCGTGCTGGACAACGACGGGCTGAGGGTCACCACCAAGCTCCCGGAGTCCAACGAGGCCGCGCTCACGCTGCCCTTCACCGCGCCCACCGGCTACGGCCTGGGCAAGAGCGGCTGGGTGTCCTCCCACTTCAAGCCAGGCAGCGAGGTCCCCATCGGGCTGCTGGCCCAGTGGATTCACGAGAGCTTCCGCGCCGTGGCGCCGCAGAAGGTGCTCAAGGCGCTGATGGCCCCGGGCGCGGCGCAGGCTCCGAAGGCGAAGGCGGCGGCGAAGAAGTCCTCCGCCCCTGTCAGGGCGCCTGCCGCGGCGAAGCCGGGGGCCGGTGCTGGGAAGGGCGGAGCGGCGAAGCGGGGTGTGGCGGCGGGGCGGGCCGTGGCGCGGACGTCAGCGGCCGGAAAGAAGCCCGCACCGGGCAAGGCGGCGGCGGGCGGGAAGAAATCCGTGGCGAAGCCGTCCTCGGCGCGCGAAGGTCCCACCAGGCGGGCCGGCGCGAAGCAGACGTCCACGGCGAAGCGGGGCGCGGCGGGTTCGTCCCGGTCGAAGCGGTAGCGAATCGGGCCGGTCATTCCAGAGTGGATAGAACGTTACTCCTGTGCGGCACGTCATCTTCCGGGTGGAGAAGGAGCGTTACGGGTTGCCGCTCTCGGCGGTGCGGGAGGTCGTCGTGCCTCCCGAGCGCTTCACCCGTGTGCCGCGTGCGCCGCTGGCCATTACAGGCGTAATGAATCTGCGCGGCAGGGTCGTGACAGTGGTAGAGCTGCGGCAGCTTCTGAGTCTCCCCGAGGGTCCTACCCCGCCCGGACGGGTGGTTCTACTGGACCGCGGGCGGAGAGACCTGGGACTGTTGGTAACAGACGTAGATGGCATCGAAGCGGTGGAGCGGGTGAGCACGGCGCCAGGAAAGATGACGCCTGCCATCCGGGGCGTCGCCAGGCTGGGTGGCCTGGGAGTGACTGTCCTGGACCCAGAAGGGTTGGACGCCGCGGTGGTTGCCTTGTTCACCCATTCCAAGTGAGTAGCCCCCTGGAAAGCGCGGATGCTAGTGTCCGCGCTCCTCTAGGTGATTCGGAGGCGGAGTTCTTCACATGGCTAAGCGGGTCCTGGTCGTCGACGATGCCATCTTCATGCGCAACATGATCAAGGACATCTTTGCGTCTGGGGGGTTCGAGGTCGTCGGTGAGGCGGCCAACGGCCTGGAGGCCGTGGAGAAGTACAAGGAGCTCAAGCCCGACCTCACGACGATGGACATCGTCATGCCCTTCAAGAGCGGCATCGAGGCCACGCGAGAGATCATCAAGGCAGACAGCAGCGCGGTGGTCATCATGTGCTCCGCGCTCGGGCAGGAGAGCCTGGTGATGGAGGCCATCGAGGCGGGCGCCTCGGACTTCATCGTCAAGCCGTTCCGGGCCGAGGACGTGCTGGCCGTGGTGAAGAAGGTCCTGGGCGAGACGTGAGCGGCTGCGCCCTGGCGCGGGCTGTCCACCCTTCCTGACACGAGGCCGGGTCCATGACGATGGACATGTCCCGCTACCTCGGGCTCTTCATCTCCGAGGCGACCGACCACCTGGAGGCGCTCGGGCGTGACCTCGTGGAGCTCGAGCGCGAGGGCTCGTCCAGCGCGGTGGATTCGATGTTCCGCCATGCCCACTCGGTCAAGGGCATGGCGTCGTCCATGGGCTTCGAGCCCATCGCCATCGTGGCGCACCGCGTAGAGGACCTGGTGGACGCCGTCCGTCAGGACCGCGGCCGCCTGGACCGCGACCTGGTGGACCTGCTGCTCACCGCCGCCGACACCATGCTCGCGCAGGTGCGCGCGGTGGCGGAGGGCAAGCAGCCGGATGATTCCGCGGCGCTCCTGACGCAGCTCGGCCAGCGCGTCACCACCATGACGGGCCAGGCCCCGGCCGCCACGCGCGTCGCGAAGGTGACGGCGCTGAAGCCGGAGGGCGGCGGCTCGGATGGCACGGGCTCGGATGGCCCTGGCGGCGGCTCAGGCTCTGGCTCGGATGGCTCGGGTACGGGGGGCGGAGCTGGCGGCTCGGGCACTGCGGGCGCAGCTGGCGGCTCGGGCACTGCGGGCGCAGCTGGCGGCTCGGGCACTGCGGGCGCAGCTGGCGGCTCGGGCCCTGCAGGCGCCGGTGCCAGCCCTGCCTCAACGCACGGTGGCGGAGCTGCGGGCAGCGGCACCCGGAGCAGCGTCGTCGGAGGCTCGGGCGCCGCGGGTGGCAGTGCCAGCCCAGGCGTGGCCAACGGCACCGGTGTTGACGGTGCGGGGACCAGCTCGGCCAGTCCCAACCTTCTGATGAACGGCGGGCCCGGTACCTCCGCCACCTCCAGCGCGCCGAATGGAGCGCACGGCACCAGCGCCCCATCATCCCCGGACGGAGCCACCGGAGGCGTGGTGGTGCCGCTGTCCTCGCGCCGGGCCTCGGACGCGCCCGGAGCCGACGCAGGAACCGCGGCTCCAACGCCCGACCTGGCCAACTCCCTGAAGGCCGCGGCCAGCGCGCCGCTCCCGGAAACGCTGGCCCAGCGCTGGGCGGTGCGGCTGCGCATCGCGCCCACCTGTCAGGTGCCCGGTGTGCGCGCCTTCCTCGTCCACAAGCGCCTCACCAACCTGGGCACGCTGGTGGAGCTCCGGCCCGCGTTGGAGGAGTTGAAGGCCGGCCGCATCCCAGACGGCAACATCCAACTGGAGCTCGAGACTCCGGCGGGCGAAGCGGGCATCCACGCGGCGTTGAAGAACGTGGCCGAGGTGGAGGTCATCTCGGTGAAGCCCGCGGTGGCCGCGCCCGTGGTGCAGCCCACCCTCGTGCCTGTCCCCGACGGGGCCCGCGCGCCCGCGGACACGGCGTCGCGCACGGTGCGCGTGCGCACGGAGCTCCTCGACTATTTCCTCGACACCGTGGGTGAGCTGATGCTCGCCACGGCCCGCCTGCGTGAGGTGGGCAAGGTGCTGCCGGAGAACACGCGCCCCGCGCTGGAAGAGGGCGTCTACCGGCTGCACACCTTGGTGAAGGACCTGCACGACAAGGTGATGACGGCGCGCATGACGCCGCTGTCCCTCATCACCGACCGGCTGCCCCGGGCGGCGCGAGACATCGCCCGCCGCAAGGAGCGCGAGGTCGACCTGGTCATCACCGGCGCGGAAATCG
This sequence comes from Myxococcus xanthus, assembly GCF_013116825.1. GTDB lineage: Bacteria > Myxococcota > Myxococcia > Myxococcales > Myxococcaceae > Myxococcus > Myxococcus xanthus_B. Next base: position 87,808 of record NZ_JABFNS010000013.1, on the reverse strand, counting down.
AACTCGACCGGGCCATCCTCGAGGAGCTGTCGGACCCGCTGCTCCACTTGCTGCGCAACTGCATCGACCACGGCTTGGAGGCGCCCGAGGATCGCGCCGCCGCGAAGAAGGGCCCACGCGGCCGGGTGCTGGTGGCGGTGAAGCGCGCCAGGGACCGCGTCATCATCGAGTTGGAGGACGACGGCCGCGGCATGGACCCCGCGAAGCTGAAGAGCGCCGCGGTGTCGCGAGGCCTGCTCTCGGCGGAGGCCGCGGCGCGCCTGACGGACCGCGAGGCCTTCATGCTGTCGTGCCTTCCGGGCGTCTCCACCGCCAAGGACATCACCGACATCTCCGGCCGCGGTGTGGGCATGGACGCGGTGAAGCGCGTGGTGGAGAACGTCGGAGGCACGCTCGAAATCGACAGCGAGCGGGGCCGGGGCACCCGCTTCACCCTGCGACTTCCACTGACGGTCGCGGTGGTGCACCTGCTGTTGGTGGAGGTGGGCGAGGAGGTCTTCGGCCTGCCCATCGCCAAGGTGGTGGGGGCGACGGAGGCGGACGGGGAGTCACTCAGCCGCAGCCGCGAGACGGCCCTGCTGCCTCATGGTAATTCGCTGCTGCCGGTCCATTCGTTGGATGCGCTGGTGGGCGTACCTGCCCCCCAGAGACTGGGAGCCCGGCCTTTCGTGGTGATGGACGGGGATTCCGGCAGGGTGGCCCTGGCGGTGGACCGCCTGTTGGGACAGGAGGAAGTGGTGCTCAAGCCGCTGTCGCGGCCCCTGGACTTGCTGCCCGGTCTGTCCGGCGTCACCATTCTGGGAAGTGGGCGTCCGGTGTTCATCCTGGACGTGCCGAGGTTACTGTCCGCGTGAGCCAGCCCCTGCACAGCGACGCGCAACTCGACGCACTGCGCGAGGTGGCCAACATTGGTTGTGGCCACGCGGCCAATGCGCTCTCCCGGTTGATGGGAGGACGCAAGGTGGACCTCTCCATTCCCCGCGTGCTGCTGACAGGCCCCTCCGACGCCGCCGAGCTTCTGGGTGGGGCCGCGCCGGTGGTGTCGGGGTGGCTGGGCATCCAGGGCGGGCTGCGGGGTGCGCTGTTGCTGGTGCTGCCCCAGCAGGACGGCGCCGCGCTGGAAGCGCTGCTCCTGGAGGGACAGCCCGTGATTCATCAGGCCGAACGGGACAGCGTGATGGCGGAGACGGCGAACATCGTCGCCAGCGCCTGCCTGTCCGCCATGGGCCGGATGACGGGCTGGAAGCTGGTGCCCACGGTGCCCACGGTGCGGCGAGGCCGCGCGCGGGACGTGGTGTCCGACGTGGTGGGACAGGTGGAGGGCGACGCCAGCAGCGTGGTGGTGCTGGAGGCCCGCTTCCTCGCGACCGCGGCGCCCCCCGTGGGGGGGCAGCTGCTGTTGGTGCTGGCGCGGGACAGCATCCGCGACCTGCTGGCGCGGCTGGGCGTGTAGCCCGTTTCGGGCTAGACGGGCGCCCATGGATGAGAAGGCGCTGAAGCAGCTCCTGGGCAGTGTGAAGTCCGGCCGCGTCTCCGTGGACGATGCGGTGGGCAAGTTGAAGGACCTGCCCTTCGCGGAGCTGGGGTACGCGACGCTCGACACGCACCGCAACCTGCGCTTCGGCTTCCCGGAGGTGGTGCTGGGTGAGCCCAAGACGGTGGAGCAGCTGCTGGGAATCGTCGGGGCGTTGGTGGAGCGCAAGCAGACGGTGCTGGTGACGCGGCTCCAGCCGGACAAGGCGGAGGCGCTGGTGGCGCGCTTCCCCAAGGGCGAGTACCACCCGGTGGCGCGCATCTTCCATCTCAAGCAGGGCAAGGTGCGCGCGGGCCGCGTAGCGGTGGTGACGGCGGGTACCAGCGACATTCCCGTGGCGGAAGAGGCGGCCACGACGGCCGAGGCCATGGGCGCGGAGGTGCGGCGCGTCTACGACGTGGGCGTGGCCGGCATCCACCGGCTGCTGCGGCGCCGCGAGGAAATCCAGGAGTGCCATGCCGCCGTGGTGGTGGCGGGCATGGAGGGCGCGTTGGCCAGCGCGCTGGGCGGGCTGGTGGGGATTCCCGTGGTCGCGGTGCCCACGTCGGTGGGCTACGGCGCCAACTTCAAGGGCGTGTCCGCGCTGCTGGCCATGGTGAACTCGTGCGCCTCCAACGTGGCCACGGTGAACATCGACAACGGATTTGGCGGTGGCTTCTACGCCGCCCTCATCTCCCGCACGAAGGGACGCAGGTGAGCACCATGCGACGCATCCTCTACCTGGAGCCGGTGGGTGGCATCGCCGGGGACATGTTCCTGGCGGCGGGCCTGGACCTGGGCATTGCCCCAGCGGAGCTGGAGCGCGCGCTGTCGGGCCTCCGCGTCCCGGGCTGGAAGCTGGCGGTGAGCCGCGCGGTGCGCCATGCCATCAGCGGCACGCACCTGGACGTCGTGCTGGATGCGCGCGAGGCCCATCCGCACCGCGCCTACGCGGACATCCGGCGCCTCATCGAGGAGGCGGACACGCTGCCCCCGCGCGCGAAGGAGCGGGCGCTGGCGGTGTTCCGCGCCATCGGCGAGGCGGAGGCGAAGGTCCACGGCGTGTCCATCGACGACATCCACTTCCATGAAGTGGGCGCGGTGGACTCCATCGTCGACATCTGTGGCGCGGCGGTGGTGCTGGAGCTGCTGGGCAACCCGGAGGTCCATGCGGCGCCGCCGCCGCTGGGCAGCGGCACCATCCGCGTAGCCCATGGCGCCATGCCCATTCCCGTGCCCGCGACGCTGGAGTTGCTGCGTGACGTGCCCGTGCGCTTCGAAGGCGTGGGGGAGCTGACGACGCCCACGGGCGCGGCGCTGCTCAAGGTGCTGGCGCACATCGGCCATCCGCCGGACTTCATCGTGGAGAAGGTGGGCTACGGCGTCGGAACGAAGGACTTCAAGGACCGGCCCAACGTGCTGCGCGCGTCGCTGGGCCGACTGGAGCAGGCCCGTAACGAAGGGCTCTGGGTGGTGGAGGCCAACCTGGACGACGCCACGCCGCAACTGCTGGGGCACCTGCTGGAGCGGTTGCTCGCGGTGGGCGCGCTGGACGCGTGGGTGACGCCCGTGGTGATGAAGAAGAGCCGGCCGGGGCACCTGCTGAGCGCGCTGGTGGAGGGCGGTGCGCGCGAAGCCATCGTGGACGTGGTGCTGCGCGAGTCCACCACGCTGGGCGTGCGCTACCACCGCGTGGAGCGTCAGGCGCTGGAGCGTGACTGGGTGGAGGTGGAGACGCCGTGGGGCAAGATCCGCGTGAAGCGCGGGCTGCGCCATGGCGCGGTGCTCAACGCCCACCCGGAGTTCGAGGACTGCCGCCAGGTGGCGGAGGCCGCGGGCGTCCCCGTGAAGCAGGTGATGGCCGCGGCGGTGGCGGCGCTCGGCCCCAAGGACTGAGCGCCGTGGGCTCCTCAGGGGGCGAAGAAGTCCCGGGCGCGGGCGCCCTGACCGCGGTAATCACGCCGGCAAGCGCACCTGGATGCGGGTGCCGCTCTGCTCGGCACGCACGCACAGGTCGCCGCCGTGGCGCTCGACGATGCGCCGGCAGACGTCCAGGCCCATGCCCGCCGCATGGGGCTTCGTGCTGAAGAAGGGCTCGAAGATGCGCGGCAGCAAGTCCTTGGGAATGCCCGGCCCGTCGTCGGAGACCTCGACGACGACGTGCGCGGCATCCTTCCAGGTGCGCAGTCGCACGCGGCCTCCGCGCTCGCCCAGCGCCTCCAGCGCGTTGAGCACCAGCTGCGTCCACAGCTCGTCGAGCGCGGCACCTTCCGCCTTCAGCCGGGGCAGGCCCGGGTCGTACTCACGCTCCACCGTGAGGTGCTCTCCGCGCAGCCGGTGGCCTAGCACCGCCAGCGCGTGCTCCAGTCCTTCGTGGACGTCCACGTCCTCACGCGGCACCGGGTCCATGAAGGCATAGGCCTTCACGCCTTCGACCAGTGCGGACACGCGCGCCGTTCCGCGCGCCACCTCCGCCATGAGCACGTCACAGCTCACTGCCACCACCAGCCACGCGAGCACGTCGCCCAGCAGCGCCCCGCCCACGCGCGTCGCCACCGACTCCAGCCACGCGACGTCCAGGCCGGAGGCCACCAGCGCGGGCGCCGCCTCCCACGCATCCGCCACGCCACGCGCCTCCAACCAGGAGCCCAGCGCTTCCTCGCGCTCGGCGCGAGCCAGGGGCTCCAGCGGCGGAGAGGTCCGCCCGCGCTCCGCCGCTTCCCGAGGTAGGGCCAGCAGGACGCTGCGCTGGGGCAGGGACAGGCCGTGGTCGCCCAGGGCCATGGCGCGCGCGGACACCGTGGCCATCAGCGCGCCCAGCCGCGCCGCGCTCCGCCGGGCCGCCGCGGCGGGGCTGCCCAGCTCGGCGCCCAGTTCGGCCGCCATGCGTCCCACGGGGAGCACTTCCGACTGCGGACGGACGTCTTGCGCCTGCTGCTGGGAGCGCTGCGAGGCCAGCTCCATCAGTCCCCGGCTGAGTCCGGGCGCCAGCCGCAGCAGCTCCCAGAAGGTGGCCGGCTCCATCCGGAACAGGCGCACGTCCGTCACCGCGTCGCCGCTGTGGGGGTAGGGCGCGTTCAGGAAGAGGATGAGCTCGCCGAAGAGGTCGCCGGCCTCCAACGTGAACGTGGGCACGCTCTCCGTGCCGGTGCGGCGGCTCCACTGCGTGTGGCCCTCCAGGATGACGGACAGGCCATCCGCGGCGGCGCCTTGCTCGGCGATACGCGTGCCAGCGGGGAAGTGGAGTTGACGGCCATGGTCCGCCATCCAGCGGAGCTGTTCTCCGGTGAGCCGGGCGAACAGTGGAACCTGGCGCAACGCCGCGACGATGTCGTCACTTCCCATACGCCGGGATGCTGCCTGTCCCCGCCAGGGAGTCCATCGGATTCGGCGGGGCTCCGCGCTATCGCAAGGGTTGCCGCGTCAACGCCTGTGCGAAGGCGTCGTTCCGCTGCCCGGCCACGCACACCGGCAACCCCTCCAGCATCCCGCAGCGCGCGCCCGCCCGGAGGAAGGCGCCCACCTGCTGACGCACCACGACGTACACCGTGTCCCCGTCCACGCCGCCAGGGCGCATGGTGGCGTTGCACTCCTCCGCAATCGACGGTGGGGTCCGGGTGACGTAGCCGCTGTTGAAGGTGAGGCCCAGCCGGTAGGCCATGTACCCCGTCGCGTTGACCAGCGGCTCGTTGTAGGGGCACACCCACTGCACCTGCGGCGGGAAGAGGGCCAGGTGCTGGTAGTGGCCCTTCAGCTCCGCCCACTCCGGGGCCTGGAGCCGGCGGAAGCCCTCCGGGCGACGGCGCAGCTCGCTCTTGTCCTGGCGCACGTCGTAGGCCTGCACGGCGACCACCAGCGCGAGCACCGCCGTCCCCACCCAGGCCCGCTCGCGCCACTGCCGCAGCCACAGGAGGAGGGCGCCGCCCATCACCGCGTAACACAGCGGCCAGATGAAGCGCCCGGATGCGCGGAACGCGGACGTCAGCCGCGAGAAGGGCTCGTACAGCCCGCCCAGGTCCACCACCAGCCGGCCCGTCCACGTCACCCGGGACGACAGCGCGTAGACGGCCAGCAGCAGCACCGCCACCGCGAAGGGCAGTCCCCGCCGCCAGGGCACATCGCGCAGCGTGCGGAAGCGAAGCGCCGCGCCCACGACGGAGAGCACCACGAGCAGCAGCGCCCCCGCGCCCACATAGCCGAAGCCTTCGCCCTGCCGCCGCGCCACGGGCAGCGAGGGCAGCAGCCGCGACCAGTCCGTGGGATTGAACAGCGTGGTCAGGTCGGCGGAGAACTGGCCGAAGCCCTCCGCGCCCAGGTTGCTGCCGACGAAGTAACCGAAGAGGGCGAAGATGAGCACGTCCATCACGACGATGCCCACCGAGGCCAGCAGCGCGCGTCCCCAACTGATGACGCGGCCCAGGGCCAGGCGCACGGTCAGCGCCATGGCCAGCGGCGCGAGCATGGCCACCAGGTACGGATGCGTACCCGCGCCCACGGCGTTCAGCGCGGCGGCCCACAGGAGGCTCCGCTTCGCCGCGTGGGCGTCCGGTGTGTCGCGCAGGTGCAGCCACATCATGGCCACCAGCAGCCAGTGCGAGCACAGCGTCAGATGCCCCAGCCGCGCCGCCATGGGGGGAGCCAGGGCCAGCAGCAGGCCGCCCAGCAACTGGTGCGTGGGACGGGACGAAACGACGGATACCAGCTTCGCGCCGAACCAACCCATGAGCGCGAAGCCCAACGCCAGCCAGAGGCCGTGGTACTGGAAGTCAGCGGGCAGCAGCGCGTTGAAGGGCTTGAACAGCACCGCCAGCAGGGGGTTGCCGTCCGTGAGCGCCACGGAGGTGCCATGCGGGAAGAGTTGGTTGGGCGAGCTCGTGAGTGGGAGGCCCCACGGTGCGTTTCGGTAGAACAGCCAACCGAAACCGGAGGCCGCCCAGTCCTCACGAATCATCCAGTCGATGCGCGTGGGCGGAATCGCCCGGCCGCCGCCGAGCCAGAGGAACCACGCCAGTCCACCCAGCGCGGCGCCCCAGGGCGCCCACCGGCTCGCGGGTGAAGGAGAAGGCGCAACGGTGGGGGCGGGCGGAGTCGGGGCGAGCGCCGGTGAAGCGGATTCCCTCGACGCCGGTGGACTCGGGGTCGTCATGGCGGCCTTGGTGGAGGCCGGCACTGTAGGACCGTGCTTCCCGCACGGGCAAGCACCGTCCCGGCCCCTGTGCTTCCGGCCAGCCTAGGGGTGGCAAGGCGTGATGCTGTCGTTGCTCCCGATGAGGCGCTCCTCCGGCGGCCCGATGTAGACGTCGTCCGCGAGCATCGTCGCCAGGCACGAGGGGAGCTGGGGGTTGTCCGTGACGACGAACGCATCGCGCACGCGCGCGAGTGCATCCAGGCTCAGCGCCGTCATCGCTGGATTCCCCCGCACCTCCAGGGTGCCCAGGGTGTGGAGCGCGCCCAGGGTGCTCAGGTGTTCCAGCGCGGCATTGCCCTTGACGTACAGGCCGCGCATCCACGTCACTTGCTCAAAGCCAGACAGGTCCGTCAGCAGCGGGTTGAGGTGGACGAACAACGCGCCACCCATGCTCTGGAGCTTTGGCAGGTCCGCCGCGCGCAGCAGCCGTGGGTTCTCCGCCAGGATGACGTCCTGATGTACCCGGAACAGCGACGGCATCGGGCCCACCTGCTCCAGCAGCGCGTTGCCTGCCACGACGAGCGCGCCTGTTTCGGAGAGGGCATCGAAGCGGAGGTCCAGGAGCCGGGCGTTGTTCATCACGATGACGCGGTCCTTCACCACCGTCAGGTGTTCCAGCCCGGTGAGGTGCGTGAGGGCGTTGTTGTGGGAGACGTCGAGCACGCCGCCGACCCTCGTCAAACCTCCCAGTCCCTCCAGGGACTGAAGCATCGGGTTGCCCGAAATCGTGACGCTCCCTCCCACCTCTGTCAGACGGGACACCGGCAGCTTCTCCAGCGCGGGGTTGCCGTGGATGGTGAGTGTGCCCGCCAGCACCTGGACGTGGGGGAGCGTGTCGGGGCTCCACTTCACGCCGGTGTTCCACAAGGTGAGGTCGAAGTGGGGCGCCACGGCGGCCATGCCGCTCAGGGACGACAAGGCGGGGAGTGAGTAGAGCGTCAAGCCGTCGATGCGAACGGCTGGAAGCGCCTCCATCGTCTGCGGTCCGACGCGCACCTCGTTGAGCGAGGGGCTGCCGCGGATGCTCAACGTTCCTCCCACGTAGCGAAGCCCAGACAGCTCCACCCGCGTCAGCGCCGGGTTGTCGTGGATGGACAGCGGACCTTCCACCGACACGAGGCCGGGTAGTTCCACCATCGCGACATCCGTGTTCTCGACGGCGAGCTCACCGCGAATGATGGAGAGGGACTTCAACGCTTCCAGGTCGGCCGCGTTCTCCACCGCGTACATCCCGTCATGGGCCGCCGACGACTGGCACACGAAGGCGGCCGCGAGAACCTCGGTGTCGTCGAGCACCCTGTTCAGGTTGGTGTCCACGCCTGCCTCCACCTGGGTGCCTCCCGTGGTGCAGTTCGGGCCCGCGGGCTCTGGCTGCTGGCGCAGCAGTGTCACCGCGGGGTCCGCGCAGATGCGGGCGGCCGCCCGGAGCTCGTTGTCATCGAGCACGCCATTCCCATTGAGGTCCACGCCGGCCTCCACGAGCGCGTTGTCGTACCGGCAGACGAAGGGCTGGGTCAGCAGCGGGCGCACGCGGGCGAGGACAGGCGCCGGCTCCATGCAGCCGTGGACCTCGCGCGTCACCTCGTCATCCGAAAGGAGGCCGTTGCCATCCAGGTCAGCCCCCGCCAGGGTGAGCTGCCCGCCCAGCGCACAGGGCTCACCGGGAGGGAGCTGCCGCGTGCGCACCAGCACGCCTGGCGAGAGCGTGGCGCAGATGTACTCGGTGCCCGTCACCTCGTCGTCATCGAGCACGCCGTCATCATCCTGGTCCAGCCCCGAGAGGACGGCCTTCCCTCCGTGCTCGCAGTTCAGGCCGGAGGGCTCGTCGGCCACTCGGGTGCGTGCCTCGTGCTGACCGATGAGCTGGCGCAGGTCGATGCCGTCACACCCGGTGGCCAGGACCAGGGCCAACATCCACGTCCATCGCATCGCCAGGAGCCTTTCGGGGCGTCACTCGCCGCAGGTGGCGGTGTCGTCATTGCCGCTGATGTGGAGTTGCCCGGCGTCGCCCGTGTACGCGGCCGCCGCGAGCGACGTCGCGAGGCATGAGGCGAGCTCGAGATTATTCGTGACGTCGAAGGCCTGGCTGACCTGATGCAGCGAGGTCAGGCCCAGCCGAGTGAGGCTCGCGTTGTCCGAGACGCGAAGCGAAGCGAGTGTACTCAGGCCGCTCAGGCCCTCCAGGGTCGTCAAGGCGGGGTTTCCCATCACGCGCAGCTCGGACAGATGACGGACCGGCGCGAGGCTGGAGAGCGCCTGCAGGGCCTCGTTTTCGCTGATGACGAGCGCGCCGCCGATGCTCCGCGGGGAGAGTCCTTCTAGGGAGTGCAGCGCAGGGTTCCCCGAGATGCGGACGTTGCCGCCGACATGGAAGAGGTTCGAGAAGGGAAGCGCTTGCAGCGCGTTGTTGTCGGTGACGGTGAGCGAGCCCATGAGGTTGTCGACGTTGACGAGCACGGAATCCTCTTTGGGGTGGAACGCCAGGGCATCATTGCCCACCACCAGCAGGCTCTCCCGAGGCGACACGCTCACGAGCCCGCTCAGGCTGCGCAGCCGGTCGTTGTTGCTCACGAGGACGCCCTGGCCCACGAACAACCGTTGATGGTCGGCGCCGCCCGCTTGGAGCCTCTCCAGCGCGGGGTTGGCTGTCACATCGAGGTCGTCGCCCACGAAGCGCAGGACGGGCAGGTCCACCCAGGTCAGGAGTTGGTTGTTCCAGAGGCGCAGGGTGCGGTCCACCACCGCGAGCCCCGGCAGGCTCAGCTCGGTGATGGACGCGTCGTTGATAAGGAGCGACCCCTGGATGCGGGAGATGCGCTGGAGCGCGGCGAGGTCCGCGGGGGTCCGCACGGTGTAGTCGCCGTGGAGCGTGTGCAGGGCCTCGCAGACGAAGGCGGTCTTGTGGACCTCGGGCCCCAAGAGCGCGCCATCGTCATTTGAATCCACGCCCAGCCGGATGCCCGTGCCACCCTGGGGGCAGGTCCCTCCGGCGAACTCGGGCACGTAGACGACCATGAGCCGGGTCGGCTCCACGCAGACACTCTCCATGGCGCGGACCTCGTCTTCATCGAGGAGGCCATTGCCGTTCACGTCAGGGCCGGCCTCCACCCAGGTGCGGCCCCAGCTACAGAGCCACGGCGGGACCGTCGCCGACGGAGGCTGATGCTGGCTTCGGTGAATCACACGCGGGGAGACTGGCTCGGTGCAGCCGTACACCTCCCGGGTGACTTCGCCGTCTTCCAGGACATCGTTACCATTCACGTCCTGGCCCGCGCGCGACACGTGGCCGCCGTGAGGGCACTGCTCACCGGGCGGCACGTCCTGCATGTGCACCAGCACCCCGGGCGTGGGCGTGGTGCAGACGTACTCGGTGCTCGTGACTTCGGCGTCGTCGAGCACGCCGTTGTCGTTCAGGTCCAGGCCCGCGAGAAAGGCCCTGCCGCCGAGCGGGCAGCGGTCTCCGGCCGGCTCGGGGTCCACCCGCGTGCGTGCCTCGTGCTGCGTGACGAGCTTCCGCACGTCGATGCCTTCACAGCCCGCCGCCAGCAGCACCACCGCCATCCAGGTCCATCGCATGGGTACGTCTCTCTTCCTCGTGACGGGAATCGCCGCTGGGAGGCCTTCAATCGCAGGGGGTTGAGCTGTCGTTGCCGCGAATCTCCGGCGCGCCGCCCGTGTTGACCCGTGCGGCGAGCGACACGGCCAGGCAGGTGGGGAGCCGGGGGTTCTCCGTGACGGTGAAGATGCCGGTGACGCTCTCCAATGCATTCAGGTTCAGGCGCAGCAGGTTCTCATTGGAGAGCACATACAGCTCCTCCACCGATTGGAGGAGGACGAGGTCCGACAAGTCGGTGAGGCTCGCGTTGTTCTCCACGGTCAGCACCTTCAGCGAGAGCAGCCGGTCGAAGCCCATCAGCCGGGAGAGTTGTGGATTGTTGCCGATGAACAGGAAGCCGCTGTTCTGCACCTTCTGGAGCCCCCACAGGTCCTTCAACACCGCGTTGGCATTGAACCGCATGCCGGAGGTGACGCGCGCCAGCTTGGGGAACTCCCCCGCGTCTTCCAGTGCGGGGTTGTGATCGAATTCGAGCGTCCCCACCTGGGTGAGTTCATTCAGGCCTTCCACCGAGCGCAGAGTGGCGTTGTCCCGCACGCGGAGCGCTCCGCCAATGGACGTCAGCGCTGGCATGCCCCACAACCCGGAGAGGACGTCGTTGTTTTCGATGACGAGGTCTCCCACGACCGTATGCAGCACCGTTCCGCTCAGGGTGCTCAGGGCGGAGTTCCCGATGATGTTCAGGGAGCCGCCCAGCCACTCGAGGTGCCGGAAGGGAAGGGTGGAGAGCTTTGCGTTGTCTTCCAGGGTGATGCTGCCGAGGAGCGCGGAGGTGAATGTGAAGTAACCCCCTTCGAGGGCATCATTGTCTTTCAGGACGATGTTGTTGCCAGGAAGGACCGCGCTCACCCCCGCGAGCGTGGGGAGCAAGGGATTGGACACCAGGCTGAAGTCTCCCCAGACCCGGAGTGGAGCGCGGCTGCCGCTGCCCAGGGTCAGCGTGGTCAACGCGGAGTTTCTGGCGACGGTGAGTGGGCCGCCCACGATGCGCAGCGAGGGCATCTCCACGTGTTCGAGCGACGTGTCGATGATCTCCAGCGCGCCTTCGACCATCATCAAGTCGGGGAGGCGGGCCTCCGTGACGGACCCGGCGTCGAAGTAGAGGTTGCCGCGGACGCGGGAGATGCCCTCCAGCGCCACGAGGTCCACCGCGTTGCGCACGCGGTAAGTGCCATCCAGCGTGTGCAGGGGCTGGCACACGAACATGGATGACATCACCTCTTCGTCCTCGAACAGGCCGTCCGCGTCCCCGTCGGTGCCCACGTCCACCTGGGTGCTGTGCGTGGGACACGCGGCGCCGGCCGGAGCCGGTGACTGACGCAGCCGGACCTCGGAGGGGAGCACGCAGAGGTTGGACGTCGCCCGGACCTCGGAGTCGTCCAGCACGCCGTTGCCATCCTGGTCCTGCCCGGCCTCGACCACGGCGCCATTTTCGCCGCAGGGGAAGACGAACGGCTCCCGGGCTCGCACGCGGGTGACCACGGCCTCCGAGCTGGCGCAGCCGTAGACCTCGCGAGTGACCTCGCTGTCTTCCAACTCGTCGTTGCCATTCGAGTCCTGGCCCGCGCGGTACACCCTGCCGCCCTCGGTGCAGTTCTCACCTGGAGGCTCGTCCTGCACGCGCATCAGCACGCCGGGGATGGCGGTGACACACGCGTACTGGGTGACGGTCACTTCGGCGTCGTCGAGCACGCCGTTGTCGTTCAGGTCCAGGCCCGTGCGGACGAAATGGCCACCGTGGACGCAGTTGGCACCCGCGGGCTCGGGCTCCAGCCGGGTGAGCGGCGGGTGCTGCCGGACGAGCCGGTCCAAGTCGATGCCGTCACACCCCGTGACGAGCACGAGCATCACCATCCACATGCGTTTCATGAGCAATTCTCTCAGCGTCGCAGCGCCAGCTCGAAGCCGAAGGCGCGGTCCCAGTAATTGCGCTGGTCCAGGGTGACGCGGTCATAGGTGAGCGTGGCCGCCAGACGCAGCCGCACACCCGCCAGCGCTCCCGTCACCCCCGCGGCGGTGTACGTGGAGAGCACGGTGGGGTCGCCCATGCGCACCTGTCCGCGTGTGATTCCCAGGAAGCCCCAGCCCGCGCCCGCCTCCAGGAAGAGCGGCACGCGCAGGTGTTCCGGTGCCTGTGCGCCCAGGAGGCCCAGGAGCGCGCCCCGGTGGGTGCGGATGTCGTCGGTGGCCAGGGGCGTCAGGCCATAGGCGGCGCGCGCGCCATAGTAGAGCGAAGGCAGGGGCGCCTCGCGCCGCCACGTCACCGAGGGGCCGGTGGCCAGCGTGCTCAATCCGAGCGGTGCCTGCTGCCCCGTCCAGCCCAGGTCCCAACCGGCCAAGGTGTCGGGCCGCTGCGCCATGAACCGCGGGAAGGTGCCGCCCGCGCTCGGAGGAAACGCCTGGGATACGCCCACGGGCGCGAGCCCGGTGACCGCCACGTAGCGCTCGTAGAAATCCTTGTCGAGCGGCACCGCGAACAATCCCTTGCGCAGGGCCTCCTCGGCGGGGCCTCGCTCCTGGAGCTCCCGGTCGCCCAGGTCGATGATGCCGTTGGTGGACAGCTTGGCCAGGGTGATGCGGGCTTCCTGCGTGGGCGTGCGAATCCAATACACGTCGCGCTCGGGCAGGCGCAGCAGCACGTACTGTTCCTTGGAACGGCGCACGTCGGCCAGCCGCCGTCCGTCCGAGTCCTCGACGGAGATGCGCGAGTGCTCGAGCCCGGAGGGCAGGGGAAGGCTGGGGCCCTTCGGTGCGGGGCCTACCAGCGGACGCCGGGGCTCGCGAGTGGGGGCGAAGGCGTGGAGCGACAGGCGCGCGGGGAGGCCCTTCACGCCCTGGAGCGACGCGGTGACGAAGGCGCCCAGCTCGCTGTACTCCACCTTGCCGTCGCCGTTGATGTCCGCCGCGCCCAGGAGGCCGGAGCGGGCCACGTGGCTGAAGACGCCCGCGCGGATGCGGGACCACTCGTGCGTTTCGCCGTCCTCGCTCTCCGCGAACACGGCGCCGACTGTGGGCCGGGTGGCGAGCTGCTCACGGGCCAGCATTCCCCGCAGCTCCGCGAGCACCGCCGCGTCCGTCTGACCGCCTCGGCTGCCCACGACGCCAGACGCGCGGCACGCGTCCACGATGAGGTGGACATAGCTGGCGCCGAGCGGGTCCACCACGTCCGCGTAAAGGCTTGCTTTATCCAGACGTCCACCCGAGAGGGTGAAGTACGCGCGTCCGGCTTCGTCCGTATTGCCGTGGCCCACGTAGACGAGCAGCACGTCAGTCTGGCGCCCCAATTCATGGTCCACCAGGTTGGCCGCGCGGAGGCGTGCGACCTCTCGCTTCACCTCGTCTGGCGTTGGGGGCCGAGCGCCCGCGAGCACCGGCCGGGCCGTGGCGCGTGTCGCCTCGTCCGGGGCCACCAGCAGCGTTGTCTCCACGCCCAGGCGTTGAAGCGTCTCCGCCCACAGCACGCCGTCATCATCCGCGAAACGCAACGACGGGAGCGACGGGTCGTCGCTCCCGTTATGGGCAATGACCAGGGCGCGGCGAACCACGGCTTCGGCCGAGGCACCACGGGCCAGCAGCAGTGCCGCGGCGCCGAGGAGCACTCCCAGTTTTTTCATGGAGCTTCCTCTACCCTCACTGACTGCTTGAGCACCACCGTGCCCTCTGTCTGTTCTCCGCGCAGGGTCGCCATGGACTCGGCCGGGTTGCCTGCGAAGACGGCGACGACTTCGACGGTGCCTGCCGTTTCCGGCATGGGCACGGTCAGCTCGAGGGGGGCTTCCTTGCCCAAGCCTCCGGACAGGGCGAAGGGACCGGCCGTCACCTCCGCTTTCTTGGCGCCGCGGACCTGGAGCGCGACGTGGGTGAAAGGCGAATGGCCACCGGCGGCGAAGGCCAGCATGGCACCGGCGCGGCAGGCATCTCCGGCGTGCAGCTCGCGCAGGGCCTGGCCCGGGGTGGCGCAGAAGATTCGCAGGGCGACGCCAGGCGGCGCGGTGCCTTCGCCACGGGCGACGAACTCGCCGGGCGTCGTCGTGGCGGTGGGGACGAGCACCACCGCGAGGAAGACCGCGGCCAGCGCGCCGCCGAGCAGGGCCAGGGAGGGCCACCGGGACGGAGCCTGTTGCGGCGCGGCCGAGGCGAGGGCGGCCTCCAGTCCTCCGTCTGATAATGCTTTGAGCTCCACGGAGGAGGGGGCGTGGATGTCATTGCCCTCCAGGGCGCGGTGGGCCTGGGCCCAGCGCTCGTAGCGGGTGCCGCAGCGCTGGCAGGCGTGGGCGTGGCGCAGCAGGCGAGCGGATTGGCGGGAGGACAGGTCTCCCAGCGACCACCGGGTCAGGCTGGCGTCGATATGTCTCTCGTACCACCTCATGAGGGCATGCTCCCTATTGCGCACAGGGCGAGCGAGGCCAGGAGGACTCCCAGCTCCATCCGCCCGGGCTCGGCCGATGCGTCCAGCCAGCCCGAATTTTTCAAATGCTCGGTGAAGTGCGTCCGCATCCGCCGCTCGCGCACCCGGACTTCGCCTCGGGTGAGCTGGAGTTGCTGGGCGGCGGATTCCTGCGAAAGCCCTTCGACGAAACGGAGCTGTGCCAGGGCGCGGCCTTCGTCCGTGAGTGTGTCGAGGAAGGCGCGGACCAGTTCGCGCACTTCGGCGCTGAGGGCCTCTTCTTCGGGTGTCCGGCCCTCGGTGGGCAGGTGCGTCAGCTCGGGCGCGTCGTCCATGGGGACGGCCTCGCGGGACACGCGTCCCGACGCGCGCATCAGGTCGATGGCCGTCGAGCGCGCCACCGCGAGGAGGAAGCCCAGGTAGGGGCGAACCCCGTCATAGGCCTGCCGCATGTTGGGCCGGAAGGCCCGGACGAACGTCTCTTGATGGGCGGCGTCCAAATCCAGCGCGGACAACGCGGCGCTCCGCGTCCCCCCATCCGTGCCCACCGCGAACTTTCGCGAGAGGTAGCGGAGCACCTCCGGCGAATAGGCCCGGTACACCTGCGTGAGGACGGACGTCTCCCCTCGGCGGAAAGCCTCCAAGACGGACCGGTCGTTTCCAGGCAGCACGGTAACTCCGTCCCTCGTCGCGAGCCGGCTCGAGCCCAATGCCCGGCCGTCCGTCATCCCTTCAAAATGGGATACGGAACGGGGTCGCAAAATGGGTCGCGCCTATAACGCATGGGGCGCATTTTCATTGTGAGTCCGTTTGACGATTCCCGCCCGGGGCCGGGAGGGGCCATGTGGGGTGCAGGGTTACCCAGGCGTGGCGGTGGCGGTTGAGCAGCCGAAGATGGTCGGATGGGTTCAGTCCCTGGGCTGACGGTGGGGTGGTGGACCACCAGGCGGCGTTGAAGAGACAGGCAGCGGTGTTGGCCTGAATCAATGGCAGGGCGTCGCTGCTCTGCTCGAACAGGGCCAGGAGCTGGCGCTCAAGAGGACCGAGCGTGGTGTCCGGACCGAGGTAGCCGGGGCCGTACCAGGCCTCCGTGAAGCGCACGGGGCCTTGGATGTGCTGATTGAAGGTGGCCAGCTCCTCGGCGGGAACCCACAGCTCCTGGTGGCAACTGTTGCCCACGGTCCGCACGGGGAAGCGTGAGGCGTAGTCCGCCCCCACGTCGAAGGCCGTGATGAAGCCCGCGTGCCCAGAGCCCGCGTCCGGCGTATTCCAGTCCCGGGCAATCTGCCGTGCGTACTCGGCGTTCATCACCGGGTAGAAGATGGGTTGGTCCGGGAGTCGGGGCGGGAACGCCGAGCAGCCACTGTCGAGGATGAGCTCCGCCTCCTTGAGGCCGACTGGGCGGTACAGCGTGAGCGTCTTCGACATGGGACGGGCTCCTGTGCGTGTAGCGCATCAGGTCAGGCTGCTGACGAGATGCGAGCACGGTCGACGCGGGCAAGAGCCCGCTGCTGACGTACTCGACACGCCGTCTCTCACTCCGGAGGAGTATGCTGTGGCGTTTGACGCCATAGCTGTTGTGCACGATTCTGTTTTGTCATGCAGAGCAAGAGGAAGATTGTGGGCGTCGCATCCCACAGGTTCGCCCAGGTCGCCGACGGCGCTTCAACGCAGAGGAGAAGCAGCGGTTCCTGGCAGAAGCGCAGATGGCCGGGCAGAGCATCTCCTCGGTGGCCCGTCGCTATGGACTGTCGGCGAGCATGTTGTTCCACTGGAGGCGATTGGCGGAGGAAGGCCCGATGTCCAGCCTAGGCGCCGACGAGGCGGTAGTGCCGGAGCCTGAAGTGAAGCGGCTGCAGGCCCAGGTGAGGGAGTTGGAGCGGCTCTTGGGCAAGAAGACGATGGAAAACGAGATTCTGAAGGAGGCGCTGGAGTTGGCCCGCACCAAAAAACGGCCCAGCTTGCCTCCCAGGGGCGGTTCCCGTTGAAGGCCGTGGCGAAAGCGCTGGACGTCTCGCGCAGCAACCTGGTCCTCCGAGTGCAGGACGGCGCCTCGGAGGCGCCCAGGAGGCGCGGCCCCTACCGCAAGCGCACCGACGAGTCCCTGCTGGCGAGGATTCGTGCTGTCACCGACGAGCGGGCCCCAGCTACGGCTACCGCCGTGTCACGGCCCTGGTGCACCGGCAGCTGCTCTCCGAGGGACAGCCCCGGGTGAACCCCAAGCGGGTGTACCGGGTGATGAAGGCCGCGGGCTTGCTGCTGGCACTTCACACCGGCAATCCGACGCGCACCCATGAGGGCACCGTGGCCACCCTCAAGAGCAACCTGCGCTGGTGCTCGGACGCCTTCGAGATTCGCTGCTGGAATGGGGAGCGCGTCCAGGTGGCCTTCTCGCTGGACTGCTGCGACCGCGAGGCCATGCGCTTCGTCGCCACGACCGGGGGGCTCACCGGGGAACTGGTGCGCGACTTGATTGCCGAGACGCTGGAGTACCGCTTCGGCGCTGGCTGCCGGCGGGCGTCGCACCCCATTGAGTGGCTGACGGACAACGGGCCGGCCTACACAGCCCATGAGACGCGCGAATTTGGGCGCAGCCTGGGCCTGCTCATCCGCACCACGCCGGCCTACTCCCCCGAGAGCAATGGCATGGCGGAGTCCTTCGTGAAGAGCTTCAAGCGCGACTACGTGCACCTGACCCGACTGGACAGTGCCGAGGCGGTCCTCCTGCAACTCCCTGCCTGGTTTCACGACTACAACACCGTGCACCCTCACAAGGCGCTGAAGATGCGCTCCCCGAGAGAGTTTCGACTCGCCGCTTCAACCCACTGACCATGTCCGATTTGACAGGGGCAACTCCACTGTCTCTTTCGCGGGCCCTGCGAACATAGAGCCCCGCCACCGGGCAGTATGCTGTCGAAATCGCAAGGTGCTAAAGTAAGGAGCAGACTCCTCTCTCTCTTGGCGATGCCCACCCTCCCCGACTCGCTCCTGCAGATGATTAGCTGTGTGCCGTTGCCTTCACCCGGTGCACCTCGTGTCCTGCTCCTTGATGCCTGGGGCTGCGAAAGGGGCGTACCTATGTCGCTATCTCGGTTGACCTGGAGGCGCACTGCATTCGAGGCGCCTTCCCAGACCGGTCGGTCCTCTCGGTGCGTACGTGGCTGCGTCATAAGCCCGATGTTGAGTTCGTCTTGAGAGATAGGTCGACGGAATATTCGCGCGCAGGAGAAATGGGCGCGCCAGTGGCCTCACAGGTGGCAGGCCGTTGGCTCCTGCTGCTGAATGCAAGGCAGATGATGGAACGATGGATGACCAACGCGCACTTCCTGCTTCGGGCGCTGCCCTTCGTGCCCAGGCTTGATGCACAGCCTGCGGAACGTCACACCTGCTTTCTGCCAACGCACGCTGAAGTTCATTCCCGACAGGTGTTTGGCATCCGGCATGGCGCCGCATACAATGCAGGACGGCCCCATTATTTAGACGGCCAGCCCTTATTGAGAATCAGTTGGACGCCGAGGCTGGCGCGGGGGGTGGTATGTAAGTACTCCTCCGTTGAGGCTTTTCCGAGGCGTGCGACGCGTGTCCCCGAACCCAACCGGGCGCTCACGTTTCTCGAACGGCATGCCGTGCCCGGGGCCGAAAAATCGGCCTCTGCGGTAGGCCAGACGTCCAGGCATCACGATTTCTTGCTTGGCATTCTCTGTCCATGTCTGGAGTTCTTGGTGCGACGACAGAATAATGGTTATGAAGGCTTGCGCCCTCTCTTGGGGGCGCCGCATCAAATTAATTTCGTTGCACAGCTAGCCAAGTCTGCCAGAAACTCTAGATGCGACGCCCCCGGATGGGCTGTTACACGAAGAGCGGGTGAGCCGCAGTTGGCAGTAGCTGTCTGGAGTGCAGTCACTGTTTTGGGAGAGTGGAAAAATGGATTTTGATTTAAGGGAGTTTTCGATTCACGGCTTGCACGGAGTTAGAACCCTGCGCATTCCGATAAGCGATGGAAAATTGATTCTTGTCGGCATCAATGGGCTTGGAAAAACCACCGTCACCACTATCCTGTATCGCGTGCTTAGCCGCCAATGGGCCAAGCTACTCGACTTCCGATTCGACTACTTGACTCTCCGCTTCTCCGATGTGGAACAGATAATTAGTCGTGCAGACATAGAATCCAGCATCCTGAACTGGACTCGCATCCGCCGCCTGTTGCCTGGCTATGCGCTGGGGCGACTGAGAAAGAATCCCGAATTGATATCGCAGCTGTTGAGTTCCGGCAGATCCGGGAACGAAATATTTCGGCTATCCGAAGAACTCGAAGTGTCTCCAGCGGCTATCGAGCGTATTCTTTCGCTGCCAATGCAGTCTCAGAGAGAGTTGTTTGAGCTTGAGCGTCAGCAAGACGAACAAGACAAGCCGGTGGTCGCCCTGAGCGACTATTTGTCTAAGCATGTTACGCAGCAAATTCTATATCTCCCGACTTATCGCAGAATCGAAAAGGACTTAAAGACTATATTTCCAAAGCTTGAGGAGCAGGTTCGTCGTTTTCACAGATCTGAGGAGCAGGGAGACAAGCCTTCCCTTCAGTATGTCGAACTAGTTGAATTCGGGATGGAAGACGTAGCGGCAAAGTTTGAATCCACGATTACCGCCCTAAAGGAAACCGCACGCGCGGAGTTGAATGCTGTTGTTGGAACCTACTTGCGCGAGGTTATTCGCGGCGAGGCTAGAGTCGAAGATGTTCCTAAAATTCAGAGGCTTGATGATAATACAATTGCCCGTGCCCTGAACAGAGTGGAGGAGCGAACGCTGAGTCAGGATGAAAAAACCAGGCTTCGCGACCTTATTTTTCAAATCAAGCTGAAGGCAGGCAAGAGTCTCTCGGTTGAGGATGCGTATATTGCTCGGTTCTTCTCGAAATTGGTTACTCTCGATCAGGTCTTGAGCGCTCGCGAGTCTTCAATTAAGTCGTTTGTGGGCGTTTGTCAGGGGTATCTGCATGGGAAGGCATTCACCTATGATGAGCAAAATTATAGAATTCACTTGCAGCTCGATTCAGGTCGGCCAATGGATCTTCGAGACCTTTCATCGGGCGAAAAGCAGATAGTGTCTCTGTTTGCGCATCTGTATCTTGAGCAGCAGAAGAGTTTTGTTGTGATTATTGATGAGCCGGAGTTGTCGTTGTCGGTCGACTGGCAGAGGAAGTTGCTGCCCGATATTGTGCAGTCAGGTCGATGCTCATTCCTTGCGGCTGCTACGCATTCTCCATATGTTATTGATAATGAGCTTGAGCCGTATGCGCAAGACCTCGCAGAAAGTGTGGAGGTCGTCGAGGGATGAGTTATGTGGACTATCTGCGGAAGCAGCGAGATGTTTATGCTGCCATTTGGTTGCAGTTTTGCCATGCGTATCAGAAAAACTCGGCAGATGTCTTTGTGTTTTTTGAAGGACATGATGATCTTGCTTTTTTCATGCCAGAACTTCGTAGGCGAGGGCAGAACTCCGCATTGACCATCAAGCCTTTTGTCTGTCGAGGGAAGCGCACAGTCCTTAAGCTCATTCCCGTGGTTCGGGCAAGATTAGATCGGCCGGGTCGTGCGATTTTCTTTGTTGATAAGGATATTGATGAATTCGTCGGGCCGCCGGCATGGCGCCCCGAGGATCCGTTTGTCTATGAGACGAAGTGGTATTCGATCGAGAACTATATTGTTTCAGAGGAAGCCTATCACTGGGTGTGGACTGATTTGATGCGCCTTTCTTCGGCCGATCCCCGCCTTGGTGAGATGGTGAAGTCGTATCGATATATGAGTATGAGATTTGTCAGGATTGCCACCGTTTTGATGGCATGGAGTTTGTTTCATCGGAAGCATGGTCGACGTCCAAATTTAAACAATCTCGAACTCTCAAAATTGATTCGACTTGATGGCTCTGGAAGGATAGTGCGCCATGGGAAAATGCTGGGGCTGCTAGATCAGTTATGTGGGGTTGCGAGTCCAGCAAGAGTTTGGCGAGGTGTTAGAGCTGCTGTTGAGCAGTTTCGGCGACATGATGCCAAGGTCTATGTTCGAGGGAAATTTGAGTTGTGGTTTTTTGTTCAGTTTGTGAGGCTCTCGATTGAGGTGCTTCGTGCTATGCCTGTTCCGAAGTCTTTGAATCAAAATCCAGATACGAGAGTAATGCTTACCGGCGATAACGCGGTGACACTTCTTTCCGGCAGGGGAGGGGGACTTCCGCGAGATGCTATTGAATTTCTTGATGTGGCATGGCGGGGAATCGCTGCCAATTCTGAGTAGCTGCGCCTACTGCAAGTCCGGCCTGGGCTGGTCCTCTTCATGGGCCATCCTCAGGTTGGTAACCGACCGACGACCGGCGTTCTGCGGGCACACGCATGCCCCCTGAGGCATCTCCTCATCTGACTCAGATGAGCCCGAAGGCATCACGAAACACGGCGTGCTCGCGTACCAATTGACCAAATCGCTCTACCAGCGGGTTCAGTCGCGCATCGCTCATGCGTGGCATGGCCATGAAGTAGTAGGCGCCCTGGGTGAAGAGCGAGTGAGTTCGCTTCTTCGCGGTATTTTCCTTCAAGTGCTTGTCGTAACCGAGCGCCTCACCCGCCGCGCCCAGCAGCGTCAACAGCACCTGCGCCAGGGCGGAGATGAGCAGTAGCGGGTCTCTTCGGTCCGGTGTCTTCATCGCACCTGCTTCAGTCCCATGCCGAACTTGACGTCCTTCACGTCCCGAAAGGTTTCCTCGATGGTGAAGCGGCGGCCATAGGCGTCCATTACCTCTTGTGCAGGCGCTTGGTCGAAACTGGTGGCCAGGCACCAGGCCTCCTTCATTCCCTTTCTCTTCACACACACCACCGCCCCCACCTGCGCCCCCGCCGCAGTGAGTATGCGTCTGGCCAACGACGTGCTGAGAGGCGTTGAGTGGGGAGTCGCCGCCATGGACCCTGGCGCGTATGTCGAAGCCGGTGGAGAAGCAGGAGTGGGGCCGGGTCGCCGAAGTCATCGAGGCGAGCGGGCTGAGGCAGAAGGAGTTCTCCTCGCAGCGAGGCGTGCGGCTGAGCACGTTTCTCTGTTTCAACAACAAAGGGGAACAGTTTGCCTCTATCAGAACGCCGTGCCGTTCACCCGCCGCCCAGGCGAAGCCTCAATACCGGCTGACAGCTGCGTATGCGGCACCCAGGTCCCGGTTGAACTCCCGTCCGGGCTCCGGTTGTAGGAGATGCCCACCTCCGTGTCCTGATAACCCGCGCTGTCCTGCACGGTGTTGTCCTGCCGCACCAGGAACACAGTGTCTCCGCTGCTGCCTGTGTTGACGCCCCGGTTGAAGTACAGACCGCCTCCCGAGGCCGCCGTGGCGTTCGTTACGCCCGCTGGCACCGCCGTCGGGCCCGAGTACACGACGTACGACTTGCCCGGCTGAATCATCGTCCCCGCTGGGAACACATGCCGCGTGTCGTCTTCCCCCGCGTACGAGCTGGCGTCGTGAATCTTCCAGCCGCCCAGGTCCACCGCCGTGGTGCCCGTGTTCACCAGCTCGACGAACTGCTGGTCATAATCCGGCGTCTGCGTGCCCGGTTTATTGTGCGACTGCGGCAGGTACTCGTTGATGAACACCTTGTACTGCGTCCCGCCCGTCCCCGTTCCCTCACCGCCTGCATTCCCGAAGTTGAAGCGGCTGATGATGGGGTAGTGGTCGGACGTGTTGTCCCGGTAGCCCGTGATGCTCGGTCGCAGCACCTGGGTCGAATTGGGGACGTAGCCGGCCCACAGTTCGTTGGTGACGAGCTGATGGTCGATGAACGTGCTGCGGCTCACCGTGCTGCCAATGCCTGCCTCGGACAGGGCCTGGGTGGTGAATCTGTAGTTGGCTGAGTCGCTCACGAAGTTGCGGTACGGCGTGTCGTACTTCACCCCAGTGCTGGGGTTGGTCGTCGTGGACACGTCCACGTCGTCATTCCAGTCACCCACCACCATGGCTCGCTGCGTGGGCAGGCGCTGGTCCAGGTAGTCCTTGATCCACCCGGCGGCCGACAGGCGCCGCGCGTATTCGTCCGGACCGGCGAGCGCCTTCATGTGGATGACCAACGCCGTCACGTCCACGCTGGCACCACCGCGCTGGATGCGCAGGTCCACGCGCAGCGGTGGGCGTCCGCCGAAGTCGTAGTCGTGATTCAACAGCACCACGTCGGCCCGCAGCACCTGCACCACGTCTGACTTGAACAACACACCCACCTTCTGCTCGTTGGCCGAGTAGTAGCTCGTCCCCGACGACACCCGCGAACCGTCATCCGCCAGGAAGCCGTCGTAGCCCGGCAGCCGCGCCTTCAGCTCGTTGAACTGCGCCGTGCTGACAATCTCCGCCAGCCCCCAGAAGTCCACGCCCGCGTCGGCGATGACTGCCTGGGCATTGGCCAACTGCAACGGCTCGTCGTTGGGCCCATAGAGCGGGTCCCCGAACCACTCGATGTTCCAGTTCCCCACCGACAGCGGGAAGCTCCCATCTGGCGCGCCCCCGTCCGGCGTCTGCCCGGGGCCCACCACCTCCAGCCCCAGTTGGACCTCGGCTTCGGCGCCGTGGGCGTCATGGACCCGCAGGGTGATGGGATAGGTCCCCTGTCCCTGGGCCTGCCCCGTCAGCAATCCCTCGGGGCTCAACGCGATGCCCGTGGGCAGCGAGCCCCCCACTAGCTCCCACTGAAGGGGAGGGCGCCCACCGGTGGCGACCAGGACGTGCTCGTAGCTGTCCCCCGCCGTGGCGGCGGGGAGCCCGTCACTGGTGACCTCAGGGCGTGGATAGATTTTCAGCGCGTACGTGCGCACGTTCTCCAGGCCGTCCGCGTCCCGCACCGTCACGGTGATGGAGAAGT
The DNA here is from genome assembly GCF_013116825.1 of Myxococcus xanthus. Lineage (GTDB taxonomy): Bacteria > Myxococcota > Myxococcia > Myxococcales > Myxococcaceae > Myxococcus > Myxococcus xanthus_B. The sequence continues at coordinate 64,232 of NZ_JABFNS010000013.1, read as the reverse complement.
CACCGGCCTCGCTGCCCGGGCCCAGCAGCCGCCCCTCTCCCGTATAGAAGGAGAAGCCCGCCGGCGGCGGTGACACCGTGTAGCGCAGGGGCGGCTCGCCCCCGGACGCGGTGAACATGGCTTCGTAGGCAAGGCCCACCGTCGTCGGAGACAGCTCGACCGCGGGCAGACGGGGCGCTCCGGAGGTTCCACGTCCATCGGAGCAGGCGCACAGCAGGGTGAGGACGGCGAGCATCCCCGCCATTCGGAAAAACGGCATGTCGGCGGGCTCCAGCGCGGGCCTCGAGGAGTGGGGCACGCGACGCGCTCACTCTAGCCTCGACGCCCGCCCGCATGCACGAGGCGCGTGGCGCGAAAGGCAATGGCCGCCGACATCGTTCGTGTTTCAAGCAAGCGCTGGAAGGTTTTGCGCTCCGGGCAGCCGTGGAGTGGAATGGTTTTCGGGGGGGATGACTGCCCCATGGAGGAGACAGCACATGGCGAACAAGTGGGACAAGCAGCTGATGGACTTCCTCAAGCGCACCGGTGACGAGCTCAAGCGCACCACCGATGACCTGCGCGGCGAGGCTGAGCGCCTGCTCAAGGAAGTGAAGGACCCTCAGAACCAGGCCAAGGTGAAGGAAGGCCTGGAGCAGCTGCGCACCTGGGCCGCCAGCACCAGCAAGGTGGCGGCGGAGAAGATTGAAGTCGCTGTGCGTCAGGTCGAGGGCGCCGTCGAGCGCGCCTTCACGAACGAGGAGGGCGGCGAGAAGGCCCCCCCCTCGCGCCCCGCCAAGGCGCCAGCCGAGCCCGCAGCCGGGGCCAAGGCCCCCAAGGCCAGCGCCTCCCGCCCCACCGCGAAGAAGGCCGGGGAAAAGTCCATTGGCCGCAAGAAGCCCGCCGCCAAGGGCGCCGCCACGAAGACGGCGAAGAAGGCTGTTTCGGGTTCCAAGAAGACGATTGGCCGGCCCAAGAAGCCCGCCTCCAAGACCACCGCCGGAGCGTGAAGTTCCGCTGGGTGTGAAGCCCGCCTGCCCGGGGGCAGGGCGGTTTCCTTTGTCCTTCTCGCCATTTGGAAGGTCCCGCGGCGCGTGAGATAGTGCGCGCCGTGGCCGGCTCGAACGACAAGAGCAGAATCCAGACAGACATCGGGCAGGACGTCATTGACGCGGCGGTTCGCAGCGTCGAGCGTCACATGGACGAAGAGGACGAGGTGACCGTCATCGAGGTGGAGGCTTCAGGCCCGTCCACCCCGGTGGAGTCCGAAGCGTCCGCGTCCCCCGCCGACACCACTTCTCCGCCGTCTGACGCCGAGGCGCCCCCGTCCGAGGACGTGGCGGCGCTCCGCCAGGAGGTGGAGTCCCTCAAGGCCCAGCTCGAGTTCAGCCAGGCCAAGGGGCGCGAGACGATGGAGCGCCTGCGCGAGGCCCACGAGCGTGCGAAGGAGGCGCAGGAGCGCACCGTGCGCCACGCCGCGGACCTGGAGAACTACCGCAAGCGCGCGCAGAAGGAGAAGGAGGAGGTCCAGCGCTTCGGCTCGGAGAAGCTGCTCAAGGACCTGCTCCCGGTGATGGACAACCTGGACCGCGCGATTGACGCCGCGGCCAAGTCACCGGACCTGGACAGCTTCGAGAAGGGCGTGGCCATGACGCGCAAGTCCTTCGAGGACGCGCTGGGCCGCCACGGCGTGAAGGGCTTCAGCGCCAAGGGGCAGGTATTCGACCCGCGCGTGCACGAGGCCATCCAGCAGGTGGAGACGGCGGACGTCCCCGCCGGCCACGTCGCCTACGAAGTCGTGCGCGGCTTCTACCTGAATGAGCGGCTGGTGCGTCCGGCCATGGTCGTCGTCGCGCGTGCTCCCGCCGAGCCCGTGGCCGCCGCGGCGCCGCCGGCCGTCGCCACGACCGACACCGCCACGACCGACACCGAGGCGCCCGCCGCGCCCGCGCAGTCCGAGAACTCTTCCGGGGGGAGCCAGTAACCAACATGGGCAAGGTGATTGGAATCGACCTTGGGACGACCAACTCGTGCGTCGCCGTCATGGAGGGCGGCGAGCCGGTGGTCATCCCCAACAGCGAAGGCAGCCGGACCACGCCTTCCATGGTGGGCTTCACGGACTCCGGCGAGCGCTTGGTGGGGCAGATTGCCAAGCGGCAGGCCATCACCAACCCGGAGAACACCGTCTTCGCGGCGAAGCGGCTCATCGGCCGCAAGTTCGACTCGCCCGAAGGCAAGAAGGCCATCGGCGTGTCGCCCTTCAAGGTGGCCTCCAGCCCCAACGGCGACGCGTGGGTGGAGATTCGCGGCAAGGGCTACAGCCCGCCGGAGGTCTCCGCCATCGTCCTGATGAAGATGAAGCAGACGGCGGAGGATTACCTCGGTGAGCAGGTCTCCGAGGCGGTCATCACCGTCCCCGCCTACTTCAACGACAGCCAGCGTCAGGCCACCAAGGACGCCGGCCGCATCGCCGGGCTCAATGTCCTGCGCATCATCAACGAGCCCACCGCCGCGGCCCTGGCCTACGGCCTGGACAAGGTGCAGGAGGGTGGCACCGAGCGCATCGCCGTCTACGACCTGGGCGGCGGCACCTTCGATATCTCCATCCTGGAGCTGAACGCCGGCGTGTTCGAAGTGAAGAGCACCAACGGCGACACGTTCCTGGGCGGCGAGGACTTCGACCAGCGCCTCATCGACTACCTGGCCAAGCGCTTCGCGGAATCCAACAACGGGCTGGACCTGCGCAAGGACCGCATGGCGCTGCAGCGCCTGAAGGAAGCCGCCGAGCGCGCCAAGCACGAGCTGTCCAGCGCGCCCGAGACGGAGGTGAACCTGCCGTTCATCACCGCCGATGCCTCCGGCCCCAAGCACCTCACGGAGACCGTGGACCGCGCCACCTTCGAGGCGCTGGTGACGGACCTCATCGACCGCACCATCGAGCCGTGCCGGGTTGCCCTGAAGGACGCGGGCATTCCCGCGCAGCAGATCAACCAGGTGCTGCTGGTGGGTGGCATGACGCGCATGCCGCGCGTGCAGGCGAAGGTGAAGGAGTTCTTCGGCAGGGAGCCTCACAAGGGCATCAACCCGGACGAGGTCGTCGCCGTGGGCGCGGCCATCCAGGGCGGCGTGCTCAAGGGCGAGGTGAAGGACGTCCTCCTGCTGGACGTGACGCCGCTGTCGCTCGGTGTCGAGACGGCCGGCGGTGTCTTCACGAAAATCATCGACAAGAACACCACCATCCCCTGCAAGAAGAGCCAGGTGTTCTCCACCGCCGTAGACAACCAGCCGCTGGTGAGCGTGCACGTGCTCCAGGGCGAGCGTGAGATGGCGGCGGACAACAAGACGCTGGCGCGCTTCGAGCTGGTGGGCATTCCCCCGGCGCCGCGTGGCGTGCCGCAAATCGAGGTGTCGTTCGACATCGACGCCAACGGCATCGTCCACGTCAGCGCCAAGGACCTGGGCACCGGCAAGGTCCAGCAGGTGCGCGTGGTGAGCAACTCCGGCCTGTCCGAGGCGGAAATCCAGGCGATGATTTCCGACGCCCAGTCGCACGCCTCCGACGACAAGAAGAAGAAGGAGCTGGCGGAGCTGCGCAACAACGCCGACGGCCTCATCTACACGACGGAGAAGAGCCTGGAGGAGTACGCGAGCCTCCTGTCGGAGAAGGACCGCGAGGAAATCAAGGCGGACCTGGAGCGCCTCAAGGAGGTGCTCAACACCTCCGACGCGGCGGTGCTCAAGGAGTCCTTCCAGCGCCTGGAGGGCAGCGCCTACCGCATCGCGGACGCCATCTACACGGGCCAGGCGAGCTGAACGCTCGCAATCGCCTCCTCGCTCCAGCGTAGACTGCCTGCCGCGCAGTCAGTCCCCTGGAGCGCATCAATGGACGTCACCGAAGGCATCGTCATCTTCCTCATCACCGCCATGGTGGTGGGGGTGCCCCTGTTCGGGCTCACGCTTCGCTTCTCCCTCAAGCCCTTGGTGGAGGCCTTCATCCGGCTGAAGGAGGCCCAGCACGGCGGCATGGAGGTGCGGCTGCTCCGCGAGCGCGTGGCGCACCTGGAGCGCGTCCTGGAGATGCACGGGCTGATGGATGACCCCCTGCCCCGGCCGCTCCGCTCGGGCACGCCCGAGCACCTTCCGGCCGTGGCGCCGTTGAAGGACCGGGAGCGCGTGTAGCCGTCCCGGCGGTTCCGGGTTTCCTGAAAAGGGTGTCCTGGGTGTTGAATGGGCCCGTGGATTTCCCCTCTTTAGAGGAAGAGGTCGTTTTTCTCCGGGGTCTGGTCTCCGTGCATCGGATGGCCGACGTCATCCTGGAGGACTGCCTGGAGCGGGGCCTGGCCCTGGACTCCGGGCTCGACGTGTTTCTCACGCAGTGTGCCCGGCTGGTGCACGCGCGCGCGGGCTTCGTGTCCCTGCGAGGGACGCGAGGCCCGGTGCTGACGCGGGTGCTGGGTGAGCCCGGGGTGGACGTCCTGGAGGCGGCGCACTGGCGAGGTGTCCGCAAGCTGGACGACGGCCGGACGCTCTTCTGCACGCGGCTGGCCCTGGGCAGCCTGGAGCTGGGGGGCCTGGGGCTGGTGGTGGAGGGCGCCTTCGACGGCGGCGGCGGGCTGGTGATGAAGCTGGTGGAGGCCATTGGCGAGCAGCTCGACAGCGCCGTGCTGGGCTTCCTCGCGCTGACGGATGGCAAGGGCGCGCTGGAGCGGCTGGACGCGCTCTCCGGGGAGCCGCCCACGGCCTCGCGGGGCCACATTGGCCGCTATGAGGTGGTGACACCTCTGGGGACCGGGGGCATGGCGCAGGTGCTGGTGGCGCGGACCCGAGGCCCGGAGGGCCTGGGCCGGCTGGTGGCCCTCAAGCGCATCCTCCCGCACCTGTCCTCGGACCCTTCCATCGTCCAGCAGTTCCTGGACGAGGCCCGCATCGGCCTGCGGCTCTCCCACCCCAACCTGGTGCACGTCTACGACTTCGGCGAGGCGGAGGGCGCGTACTACATCGCCATGGAGTTGGTGCGCGGCGTGGACCTGGAGCGGCTCCTCCGCGCGGCCAAGGGCCCGCTGGAGACGGCGCACGCGGTGGCCGTGGTGTGCCAGGGCCTGGCGGGGCTGCATGCGGCGCACGTGCTGCAGGGCGAGGACGGCGCGCCGCTCGAGCTGGTGCACCGGGATTTGTCCCCGCACAACCTCATGGTGGGGTTCGACGGGCGGGTGAAGGTGCTGGACTTCGGGGTGGCCAAGGCCCGCGCCCAGCGCACGGTGACGCTGCCGGGCATCGTGAAGGGCAAGCCGCTGTACATGTCCCCCGAGCAGGCGCGCGGCATGAGGCTGGATGCGCGCAGCGACCTGTTCGCCATGGGGCTCGTCCTCTACCAGTCGCTCATCGGCGCGCGGGCCTTCGAGAAGCCCGACGAGCTGGCCACCATGCACGCCATCTGCGAAGAGGCGCTTCCGCCGCGGCCTTCGCACGTCTCCCGGGCGCTCTGGGACGTGCTGGAGACGGCGCTGGCCAAGCGCCCCGAGGCGCGCTTCGGCAGCGCGCGGGAGATGGCGGACCGGTTGGCGGATGCCTGCCGTCCGGCGAACGACTCGGAGCTGGTGAGGCTCATGGGGAAGCACTTCCCCGACCGGCATCGCGAGTTCATGCGGTTGGACCGCCCTGCCTCGGCGGGAGGGCGGTCCCAGGAGGAAACGCCCATCATGCGGCCGCGACTCCGGAAGTCCTCACCCTGATGAAGCGGGGAGGAGACCCAGCCCCTCCCGGGAGGGGCCGGGAAGGCGCGCTCGGCTACCCGCGCTTGAGCGGGTCGTCGGAGGGCGCGTTCAGCGTACGAGCCCGCTCGTCGCTGCCCTCGGTGCGGATGTCCACCTGTTCCCGGCGGACGTGCTCGGAGATGTGGCGCTCCTCATCCACCTCGTCCTTGTGGATGACGACCTCCTCGTCGACGACGGTGCGCTTCTGGACTTCGACCTCCTCGGCGCGCAGCGGGACGACGACGGTCTCCTCCTGGAACGAGGCATTCATCGCCGGGCGTTCCGGGCTCACGTCCCGGCGCTCCACGCGGACGCGTTCGCGGCGCACCGGCACGTCCATCTCCCGGTCCTCCTCCACCACGTCCTTGTGGACGCGGACCTCCCCGGCCTGGACGTCCCGCTTGAGCACGTCCACCTCCTCCCTGTGCAGGGGGATGGTGATGTCCTCCTCGCGGCCGTGGATGTCCCGCGCGCCGACCGAGGTGTCCGTGGCTTTCAGGCCCGCGGTGTCCGTGCCCAGGCGTGTGTCGTAGTCCGTGTCGTAGGCGCCCTTGCGGCCCACCGTGTCCGTGGTGGCGTCCATGCCCGTGCTGGCGCGGGCCGCGGCCCGGTCGGCGCCCAGTCCCACCGCGCCCGGACCCACGCCCGCGCCGCCACCCGTGCCGGCGACGGCGCCCGTGCGGTCCTCACCCGTCAGCCGGCTCAGCATCTCCTTGCCGTGGCTGAGGATGATTTCCGAGCCGTCGATGCGACTGATTTCCGAGTACCGGACCAGGTAGTCCTTCGGGAAGAAGAGGCCCTTCTCGATGTGGAACTCGCCGTCGCCGACGGCGAAGACCTTGCCGAGCTTCTCGCCGTCGATGCTGCGGACGACCATCCCTTCATTGACGTCGCTGCGTTGGTACATGGCTGGCTCCTCGTGACCGGGGCGGGCGGGCCTGCTGGCCACACCTTGGACCCCGGCGCTGGTGGAGGCCCCGCGTGCGAGCACGAGGCCCTGGGGTTTCCACCCCGGTCATCATGGAAGGTGTGAGCGCTCGGTCTCGGTGTCAGGGGCCGAGGACGCAGTGCCAGTTGGCTCGGCACCGTGCCTGCCCACCCGAACGCCCGCCTGTCCTTTCGCCTGCCCTGGCGACACCGCGCCAGCGGCCGTGAGCCGGGGCTTCTCAGGGCGCGGCGGCCCACCCCATCTTCAAGCGAGGTGCGTCCGGACCGCGTGCCGTGAGCACCCAACGGGAGTCCGTCATGAGAAGCAGGCAGGGAACCTGGGAGCCGTGGCGCTGGAGTGACTCATGGGTGGGCGGCGCGGCCGCGGGTGTGGGGGCGCACCTGGTGGTGCGTGGCATCCACCGGCTGCTCCGTCCGGACCTGCGAGGCCCCATGGTGGGCGTGGCCTGCGCCTCCGGGATGCTGGGCGCCCTGGTGGCGGGCCGGCTCGCGCGCCATCGGCTCCGGCCGCTTCCCGTCCTGGCCCTGGTGCCCTCCTCGCCGCCCGCTGCCCGCGAGCCCGCCGCGCTGGAGACGGACACGGACCCGGAGCGCCCCAGCACGCCCCTGGAGCGGGTGCGCCGGCGCGGGCCGAATGGCCGGGAGCATCCCTGGAGCGAGCCCGGGTTGCCCACGCTGGCGTGAGCCGCGAACCACACCACATGAGAGGAGTCCTCCGATGCGCACGGACGTACGGGAAGGGATGCGGGTCTTCACGGCGGATGGGGCCCGGTTGGGCACCGTGGTGGGGTGTGGCGGGGAGACCTTCGCCATCGAAGGAGGGCTGCTGCGGCTGAAGTCCTTCACCGCGCGCTACGGCGATGTGGTGGACGTGCGCGGAGAGGACGTGCACCTGGGGCTGACGCGGGACGAGGTGTCACCAGCGCACGACGGCCCGGCGCAGGCGCGGTCAGGTCACCCTGAGTCCGTGTTCTCCGCCGGGTTCGCGACGCCCGGCGAACTCGTGGTGCCCCTGGCCCGCGAGGAGGCCCATCCTCACGTGGTGGTGCGCGAGGCGGGACAGGTGCGCATCCACAAGGTGGTGCGGACGGAGGTGCGGCACTTCTCCGTGCCCGTGCGCCGCGAGGAGCTGGTGGTGGAGCGGGTGTCCGAGCAGGCCGTGGACGCCGAGGGCCCGCCGGCGCCGGAGGCCGTGGCGTCCGCCCGGCCGGTGCTGGAGGGGCTGGTGCCCTTCGAGGCGGGCACCTTCGTCATCCCCCTGCATGAGGAGCGGGTGGAGGTCACCAGGTCCGTGCATGTCTGGCAGGAGGTTGCGGTTTCCCGGTACACCGACGAGGTGCTCCGGCAGGTTCACGCCACCGTTCGGAAAGAGACGGCGGAGGTGGAGGAGCGGGGCGAGGTGCTCCACGACGGCCCGGTGGACGGGCTGCACTCCTGACTGACGCGCTGCACAGGGGGTGTGTGACGGGGGCTCGGGAAGGCTGCACGCTTGACCCATGGAGAGGTGTCCCCTAGAAAACCAGGGCTTTGCCGTGTCAGTTTCCGAGAAGGGAAGCCCTGCATGCGACGACTTGCCCCGATGCTCCTCGCCGCGCTCGCCGTCATGGTGGCCGCTTGCGAGAAGAAGACGCAGCCTGCTCCTTCGGGTGAAGGAGGTACTCAGGCCGCGCAGGGGCAGGGGGCGGCGCCCGGGGGCGCTCCGGCGGACGCGAACACCATCCTGCTGGGGCAGGTGGGCTCGCTCACCGGTGGCCAGGCCACGTTCGGCATCTCCACGCGCAACGGCATCGAGCTGGCCCTCAAGGAGGCCAACGCCGCGGGCGGAGTGAAGGGCAAGAAGCTGTCCATCCGCGTCTACGACAACCAGAGCAAGCCCGAGGAGGCCGCCCAGGCCGCCACGCGGCTGATTACGCAGGACAAGGTCGCGCTCATCCTCGGTGACGTGGCGTCATCCAACTCGCTGGCCATGGCGGAGAAGGCGCAGGCGGCGGGCGTGCCGATGATTACGCCGTCCTCCACCAACCCCACCGTCACCGACAAGGGCGACTACATCTTCCGCGTCTGCTTCATCGACCCGTTCCAGGGCTTCGTGATGGCGAAGTTCGCGCGGGAGAACCTGAAGCTGAACACGGTGGCGGTGCTCCAGGACAACAAGAGCGCGTACTCCATTGGCCTGGCGGACGTCTTCACGCGCAAGTTCACGGAGATGGGCGGTAAGGTGACGGCCGTGGAGAGCTACAGCCAGGGCGACACGGATTACCGCGCCCAGCTCACCGCCATCCGCAAGTCGCAGCCGGAAGGCATCTACGTGCCGGGCTACTACAGCGAGGTGGGCATCATCGCCCGCCAGGCGCGCGAGGTGGGCCTCAAGGTTCCGCTGATGGGCGGCGACGGCTGGGACTCCGAGAAGCTCTTCGAGCTGGGCGGCAGCGCCATCGAGGGCAGCTACTTCTCCAACCACTACTCGCCGGACAACCCGGATCCGCGCGTGCAGAAGTTCATCGCGGACTACAAGGCCGCGTACGGCGCGGTGCCGGACGCCCTGGCCGCGCTGGGCTACGATTCGGCCCGCGTGGCGGTGAGCGCCCTGGAGCGCGCCAAGGACCTGAGCGGCCCGTCCGTGCGTGACGCCATTGCCCAGACAAAGGACTTCCCGGGCGTGGCGGGCACCGTGACACTGGATGCCCAGCGCAACGCCGTGAAGTCCGCCGTCGTCCTCAAGGTCGAGGATGGCAAGACGCAGTACGTCACGACCATCAATCCCTAATGGCGCAGCTCCTCCAGCACCTCATCAACGGCCTGGCCGCCGGCACCATCTACGCGCTCGTCGCGCTTGGCTACACGATGGTGTACGGCGTCCTGAAGCTCATCAACTTCGCCCACGGCGACGTCATGATGGTCGGCGTCTACATGGGCTACGCCACCGCGTTCGCGCTCGGGCGCGACATGCGCAGCTCCCTGCTGGGCGTGGCCGTCGTGTTCGCGGTGGCCATGCTGGGCTGCGCGCTGCTCGGGTTCCTCATCGAGCGCTTCGCGTACCGCCCCCTGCGGGAGAAGCCGCGCCTCACCGCGCTCATCACCGCCATCGGCATCTCCTTCGCGCTGTCCTACGGCTTCCAACTGGACCTCGGCTTCCTGCCGGGCGCGGCGCCGCGGGCCTTCCCGGAGGTCATCGAGCCGGTGGAGTGGCTCGTCATCGGTGACCGGGACGTGGTGGTGTGGAACTGGCAGGTCATCAGCTTCGGCATCGCCGTGGCGCTGATGGTGGGCCTGCAGTACCTGGTGTTCCGCACGCGCTTCGGCCGGGCCATGCGCGCGGTGTCCTGGGACCACCGCGTGGCGGCGCTGATGGGCATCCCCACCGACCGCGTCATCGCGCTGACGTTCATGCTGAGCAGCGCGCTGGCGGCGGGCGCCGGCCTGCTCTACGCCATCAAGGACACGTCGGTGAGCCCGCTGATGGGGCTGTACGTGGGCCTGAAGGCCTTCGTGGCGGCGGTGATTGGTGGCATCGGCCACGTGCCGGGCGCCGTGGTGGGCGGCCTGGTGCTGGGCCTGGTGGAGGAGTTCGTGGTGGGCTACGCGGCCAGCACCTGGCGTGACGCGGTGGCCTTCGGCTTCCTCATCCTGGTGCTGCTGGTGAAGCCGGGCGGCCTCTTCGGCCGCGTCGCCGCGGAGAAGGTCTGATGGAGACTCCGGCGATTCCTGCCCCCGAGGCCCGCTCCGCCGTCCCCGCGTCGCTGCGCGGCCTGCTGCCCGTGCTGCTGGCGCTGCCGGTGCTGGCGCTGTTCCAGGGGCTGATGAGCGACGCGCCCTTCGCCTCCTACCTGCTGTCGGTGGTGGGGGTGAACATCATCCTCGCGGTCAGCCTCAACATCGTGAACGGGATGACGGGGCAGTTCTCCATTGGCCATGCGGGCTTCATGGCGGTGGGGGCCTACATCTCCGGCGTCCTGTCGCTGAACTTCAAGGACGTGGCGCTCTCCTTCCTGCCGGTGGCGGTCAGCGACCAGGTGTTCTTCGTCGTGTCGCTGCTGGTGGGCGGCCTGGCCGCGGCGCTGTGCGGCTTCCTGGTGGGGCTGCCCTCGCTGCGGCTGCGCGGGGACTACCTGGCCATCGTCACGCTGGGCTTCGGCGAAATCATCCGCGTGGTGGTGCAGAACACGGACGCGTTCGGCCGGGCGCTGGGCCTGTCCGGCATCCCCCAGACGTCGTCGCCGGCCATGGTGTACTTCTTCGTGTTCCTCACGGTGCTGGTGGCCCGGCGCATCACCGGCTCCAGCCACGGCCGCAGCCTGTGGGCCATCCGCGAGGACGAGGTGGCCGCCGAGGCCATGGGCGTGGACACCACGGGCTACAAGGTCCGCGCCTTCGTCATCTCCTCGTTCTTCGCGGGCATCGCCGGCGCGCTGTTCGCGCACTTCGTGCCCATCATCAACCCCGGCTCCTTCACCTTCGTGAAGTCGATGGAAATCGTCGTCATGGTGGTGCTGGGCGGCCTGGGCTCCACGACGGGCGCCATCGTCGCGGCCACGTTCCTCACGCTGCTGCCCGAAGGCATGCGCTCGCTGTTCACCCTGCTGGGGGCCGAAGGCAGCCTGGCGCAGAAGGTGGACCAGATTCGCATGCCCGTGTACGGCCTGCTGCTGGTGGCGCTGATGCTGGCGCGGCCCCAGGGCCTGTTCGGGACGAAGGAAATCTGGGACGTGCTGCCGCGGTGGATTCCGCGCAAGCGCAGGGGGCTGGCGTGAGCGCGGCCGCGGAGGAGACGAAGGCGGAGGCCGGAGCGCCATTGCTCCAGGCGGACGGGGTGAGCATCCAGTTCGGCGGCCTCAAGGCGCTGACGGACTTCAACCTCTCTGTTCGGCAGGGCGACTTGCAGGGGCTCATCGGCCCCAACGGCGCCGGCAAGTCCACGGCGTTCAACGTGTTGACCGGCGTGTACCAGCCCACCCAGGGCGAGGTCCGCGTGGGCGGGCAGCGGGTGAACGGGTGGCTGCCGCATCAAATCAACCACCTGGGGCTGGCGCGCACCTTCCAGAACATCCGCCTGTTCCGCGCGCTCACCGCGTTGGACAACGTGAAGGTGGCGTGCCGGGCGCAGGGCGCGCTGCACCCCGAAGGCGTGGGGTTGGGCGCGAAGATGAAGGGCGCCTTCATCAACTACCGCGACTGGTGGCGCGCGCTGCTGCTGACGCCGCGCTTCCAGCAGGAGGAGCGGGAGTTGACGCAGCAGGCGGAGCACCTGCTGGAGGTCATGGGCCTGTCGCACCGCCGCGACGAGGAGGCTCGCAACCTGCCTTACGGTGAGCAGCGCCGGCTGGAAATCGCGCGCGCGCTGGGCACGCAGCCCAAGGTGCTGCTGCTGGACGAGCCCGCGGCGGGCATGAACACCCGTGAGAAGGCGGACCTGATGGTGCTCATCCGCAAGCTCCGGGACGACTTCAAGCTGGGGGTGCTCGTCATCGAGCACGACATGAAGCTGGTCATGGGCATCTGCGAGTGCATCACCGTGCTGGACCACGGCGAGACGATTGCCCGGGGCGCTCCGGCGCAGGTGCGCAGCGACCGGAAGGTCATCGAGGCGTACCTGGGCGACAGCTATCTGGAGAGTCACGGAGGGGCGGCGTGAGCGACGCGCAGGTGAAGACGCTGGGGGAGCGCCAGTCCTTCCCGCCGCTGCTGTCGGTGGACGGCATCAAGGTGCACTACGGCGCCATCCAGGCGCTCAAGGGTGTGTCGCTGACGGTGGGCAAGGGCGAGGTGGTGGCCCTCATCGGCGCCAACGGCGCGGGCAAGACGAGCACCCTGCGCGCGGTGAGCGGCATGCTCAAGCCCAGCGCTGGACGCATCCAGTTCAACGGGCACGACACCACGGCCATGAAGGCGCACCAGCTGGTGCCGCGCGGCATGGCGCACGCGCCGGAAGGCCGGGGCGTGTTCCCCAACATGTCCGTCCAGGAGAACCTGGAGCTGGGTGCGTACCTGCGCACGGACACCTCCGGCATCCAGCAGGACCTGGAGAAGAGCTTCACGCTCTTCCCGGTGCTCAAGGAGCGCCGCAAGCAGATGGCCGGGACGCTGTCGGGCGGCGAGCAGCAGATGCTGGCCATTGCTCGCGCGCTGCTCAGCAAGCCGCAGCTGCTGCTGTTGGATGAGCCTTCGCTGGGGTTGGCGCCGCAGGTGACGGAGGCCATCTTCCGCACCCTGCGCGAGGTAAATGCCACGGGCGTGAGCGTGCTGTTGGTGGAGCAGAACGCCCACCTGGCGCTCAACGCCGCGCACTACGGCTATGTGTTGGAGACGGGCGAGGTCGTGATGGCGGGGCCGGGCAAGGCGCTCCTGGAGAGCGCGGAGGTCCGGCGTGCGTATCTCGGCGAGTAGTGGACGGCGCTACGTCCTCTCGCCGACGCTCCGGTAGAGTCCGGCGCGCAATGAAACTGGCTCCCCTCCCAAAGTCGGGTAGTCAGCAACCAGGAAGTTCGTCTAGCGTCCGTCGACGCACTGCGTTCAACCACACTCAGGAAGTGTGCCCATGTCCCCGTTGTCCCGCCTTGTCGCCAGCCTCGCCACCCTGTCGCTGATTGCCGCCGCGTGCGCCGGTCAGCAGAAGCCCGATAACCGGGAAGCCACCTCGACCATCGAGGAGGTCGCCAACGAGGGTGGTGAAGAGACCCCCGCCGTCGCGTTCAACGTCCTGGAGGCTCCCGAGGGCTTCACCGTGAAGCTGCCGGGGCCCCCGCCGCAGGCGCAGCGCAGCGAGGCCGCCCTGCCGAAGCGGACGGACAAGGCCACGCTCGTCACGTACGCGGCCAATGAGGGCGGTGTCAGCTATATCGTCAACGCGGTGGACTACCCGGAGGCGTTTGTCGCCACGGTGCCCGCCGAGGCGCTCATCAACGGCGGCATCCAGGGCATCGCCGGGCAGGTGGGTGGTGAGCTGAAGAGCTCCGAGGACATCACCCTGGATGGCTACCCGGGCAAGGCGTACATGCTGGCGTCGCCCAGCGGCGAGGTGAAGGGCCGCAGCTTCCTGGTGGGGCCGCGCGTCTACAACCTCATCACCGTCTACAACGCGGGCATCGGCGCGCCGGGCGCGGATGAGTTCCTCACCTCGCTCACGCTGGTGAACCCGCCGCCGAAGATTGAGCTCCCGGAGGCCGACGCGGGCACGGACGCCGGGACGGCCGATGCGGCCGACGGCACCGGCGCCGCCGTGGAGGGTGGCGAGGATGCCGGGAGCGCGCCGGACGCGGGCGCCCGTCGCCGCCGCGCCAAGTAGTTTGCTGTCCCGGGGACACGCTTCCTCCCTGGGGAGCGTGTCCCGCGATACCGCGCTGAAGGACCCTGGGCGTTAGGCTCTCCCGTGACAGGAGGCCGCCATGTGGGACCCGGCGCAGTACTCGCGCTTTCGCGACGAGCGGAAGCGTCCCTTCTTCGATTTGCTGTCGCGGGTGGACTCGGCGACGCCCTCCCAGGTCGCGGACCTGGGGTGTGGCGCCGGGGACCTCACGCGTGTGTTGGCCGAGCGCTGGCCGTCCGCCTTGGTGTCCGGTGTGGATGCGTCCTCGGAGATGATTGAGGCGGCCCGTCGCGGTGCGTCCGTGGGCTCGGTGCGTTTCGAGGTAGCGGACCTCGCGGACTGGGAGCCCCCCGCGCCGCTGGACGTGCTCGTGTCCAATGCGGCGCTGCACTGGCTGCCGGACCATGAGGTGTTGCTCAGGCGGTTGGTGGCGAAGCTGGCGCCCGGCGGGGTGCTGGCCTTCCAGGTGCCGGCCAACTTCGAGGCGCCTTCGCACCGGCGTGTCGACGAGGTGCGGGCCTTGCCGCGCTTCGCCTCCGTGGTGGCGCCCGCGCGGCGCAGGCCGGTGGAGTCCCTGCCTGTGTATGTGTCCTGGCTGTTCGGCCTGGGGCTGACGGTGGAGGCCTGGGAGACGACGTACCTGCACGTGCTCCCGGGCGAGGACGCGGTGCTGGAGTGGCTGCTGGGGACGACGCTGCGGCCCGTGCTCGCGGCGCTCGGAGAGGAGGAGGCGCGCGCCTTCGTGGAGACGCTGCGCCCGTTGCTGCGCGAGTCCTATCCCGCGCAGCCGTATGGGACGCCGTTCCCGTTCACCCGCCGCTTCGTGGTGGCGCGGCGGGTGACGTGAGCCGGTTTACTGGGGCCAGTGGAGAATCTGGCCCGCGTTGCCCGCGACCCAGAGGTCCGCGGGACTGGTGCCGGCGATGTCGTTGAAGCGCAGGCTCGTGTTCTCGAAGACGATCTGCCACCCCGTGCCGTCATACCGGTAGATGCGTCCGTTGTATGCGGTCACGTAGACCGACTTCGAACCAAAGGCGATGACGGAGGTCAGGGTCTCGCTTTGCGTGTTGGGGAAGGAGGACATCCTGCTCCAGGTGCTTCCGTCCCACTGGAGGACGGTGTTCGCACTGTTCATTCTTTCGCCCACGGCGAAGGCGAGCTTGTCATTCACCACCCAGACGCCGCGGAGCCGGCCCATGCCTGAGATGGCGGCTTCCACGCTCTCTGACTGCCACTGCCCGGAGGAGGGGTTGAACCGGTGGATGCGTCCCCTGTTTCCTCCATTGTCGAGGCCGCCTACCGCGAACATCACTGCACGGGAACGGCCGTGAATGTCGAATAGCGGCGCGACTGCGGCGGGGCCGAAGCTCAACGCGCTGGAGCTGCTACCTCCAGTCCACTTGAATGTCAGTCCCTGCCCCCCCGTGCCGGAGTTCTCGGTGACTCCATGAATCTCCAGGGTTCCTTCGTGTCGGAAGCCGACGAGCCCTTTCACCCACCGGCCGATGGTGTTTGTCTCGGTGCAGGCATTCTCCGACCTATCCAGGAAGGAGAGGCTGCCTCCCGATGAGCCGAGGTAGAGGCGGCCCAGGTTGGCCATGTCCGCCCAGACGGCGTTCCAGCCCCTGTTGTTGTCGCCGCAGTTGGTCGCGTTGGTCTGGAACGTGGATGAGGGCGGCTTGAGTATCGCGGTCCCGCCCTGGTTACCTGAGACACTCACGTCGCCTGGAGCTTCCGTGAAGATGGAGCGCCACTCCTGATCGCTCGCGCCCACGGTGCGGGCTGCCCAACTGGCACCGCCGCTCGGGCAGACCTCGGGGCCTTCGGCATTCCCGTCGCAGTTGTTGTCCAGGCCGTCGCACAGCTCCGGCGCGCCAGGGTAGGTGAACGGGTTTCCGTCGTTGCAGTCACCACCAACCTCGACGTAGCTCGCGCCAGGCGAGACGCAGGACGACACGGCCGTGCCATCACCAAAGGTGTCTCCGTCGCCGTCCAGGAACCAGTCGGTGGGCGTCGCCGCGGCCTGGCAGGTGGTGGCGATGCCCGAGGCGTCGCAGACGTAGACGCCGGCACACTGGGCATCCGCGGTGCACGCCGTGCCGAGGTCGGGGAAGGTCTCGTCAATCTGGTCGTTGCAGTTGTCGTCGACGCCGTTGCAGAGCTCCGTCGCTCCTGGCCGGATGCTGGCGTTGTTGTCGTTGCAGTCGTCCGCCGGGCTCACGACATAGCCCTGCGGGATACCGGAGCAGAATGCGACGGGAGCGGCGTTCCGGTCGCCGTGGCCGTCCTGGTCCACGTCAGGGTAGGCATACGCGGCCAGTGGCATGTTGCAGAGGACCTCGCCGTTCCCACCGCACGCACGGACGCCCTCACAGCCTTGGCCCTCCGTGCAGCTCTGGCCCAGGCGCAGCTCCACCGTGTCCGACTGACCGTTGCAGTTGTCGTCGACGTCGTTGCAGCGCTCCGTTGCGCCCGGGCGGATGTCCGGGTTGGTGTCATTGCAGTCCGTGCCGCCCGTGAGCACGGAGACGTACCCGTCGCCGTCTCCATCCGTCGCCTGGAGGGACAGGGCCACCGGGACGGGGGTTCCTGGCGTCAACGTCACGGACGTGGACCGCGTCACCACGGGGCTCGCGGCCTCACAGGTCTGCTCGAAGGCGCGCGCCTCCACCTGGATGGTCGAGCCCCAGCCGCTGGGCGCAATCACCGCGACCGTCAGCGAGCCGCCGGTGCGCTCGCCCTTGCCGGCGACGGTGGTGGAGAGCTCCTTGCCGCTGCCCTCGTCGCGTGCGTTCACCTGCACGCAGCCAGGCAGAAAGCCCGAGTAATCCACCGTGACTTTGGCTGCGCCAGGGCTTTCGTCCTTCTTACAGTTGGCCAGCGCGAGGAGAGGGAGGAGCACCAGAACGCGTCGCATGCCGACACTCTATCGCGTCCGTGCCCCGCCGCTGCATCCTCGCGAGCCCGCGCCTACCTCACGGACGGGAAGTCGGAGTGGACCACGTCCAGGCGTACATCCGCGGCGATGCTGGCGGGCGTCACCAACTGCAAATCCAGGGGAACCCGCTTCCCGTAACGTTCGCGGAGCTGCTGCTCCAGGCCCTTCACGCGGAGCGAGTCCAGCCGCTCCATTTTCCCATATTCCAAGCCCGCCCCCTGGGCGTAGGCCTTGCGCACCAGCTCCGAGCAGTACATCGCGTCGTCCCCCCAGCCGAAGTGCCAGTCATAGGGCTTGCCCAGGTGCGCCTTGGCCGCCGTCACCGCCTGCTGGCGCTGCGCATCGCTCAGTTCTCGCGGGCGTAGGACGAGGATGTCGCCCTTCACGCCCCGGGCCTTCCACTTCGAGAACCGGATTCGCTGCACCGGCTGCACGGCCTCCACGACCCACGCGCCCTGTTCGGTCACCTCCACCATGCCCACATGGGACAGGGGGCTCTGCGTGGCCTTCTGGATGGCCTGTGACTGCGAGGAGCGCGAGGTGTGCAGGACGATGTCTCCCGTCTGCAACCGGGCCTCCAGCCCCTCATGTGGCGCCGCGACCGCGTTGTGGGCGCCGAACCACACCATCAGCATGACCATCCACCGCATTGGCGAGTCCTTTCAGGTGCCTGGCTGCTTCCGGCGTGCGGAGAGTGCAGCCGGGATGCCAGCCGTCACGAGGGAGCCGCTACCCCGGCGGGCGGGTGAGGGGCACCTCCAATCGGGGCAGGTAATGGCCGCCCTTGCTCTCGAAAAGCACCAGTTGGTCCACACGCCCCTCGCCCAGTGACGTGTCCTTGAGCGCCTGGACGCATGCGAGGAGGGCGGCGTCTCCGCGCGGGTGTTTCGCGCGGGCCAGCGTGAGGTGCGCGGTGTACTCGCGATGCTCGGGCTCGAAGCCGAGCGGCTGGAGCACCCGAGCGGTATCCGCCTGCAAGGCCTTCAGCGCGTCCGTGGCGCCGCACACATCCGCCCAGAGCACGCGTGGGTGGGCGGGCGCGCCAAAAGCGCCGCCACCGACGACAGACAGCACGAAGGGGGAATGCCGAGCTCCAATCGGCGTCAGGGCGTCGTGAATGGCGGGCAGGCGTGCGTCATCCACGTCCCCGAGGAACACGAGCGTGAGGTGCAGGCCCTCCAGCTTCACCCAGCGAGCCTGGGGGGCCAGGGGGCGCAGCCGGTGCAACTCCTCGGTGGCGCGCGCTTCGATGGCGGGCCCCAGGGTGACGGCGGTGAACAGGCGCATGGCTCACGGCTCCTGACATCATGAGCGAGACACAGTCCGTCGATTCCCTTCAGCACAGGAGCCGGTGGGAGCGCCCCACGCGTATCCGGTGGCACTGGAAGCGCCGCGGGGGCGCCTTCCAGTTCGAGCCGGCGGCGGGCGGTGTCGTGCCCTGCCGCCGGCCCTGACGTGACTGGGGCTCAGTACGCCTTGGAGAACACGATGCGGCCCGGCGAAGGCTCGCCGGTGACGACGCACTTGCCCGGCTCCTGCTTGAGGTCGAAGGGACGGCAGCGCGTCGTCAGGCCCGTCTCCTCCTTGATGCGCGCCTCCACCTTGGGGTCCAGGTTCCAGTGCGCCAGCAGGAAGCCCTGGTCCGCCTTCTCCTTCAGCTCCTCGTAGGAGTTGACCTCGAAGGTGTGCGAGTCGC
Organism: Myxococcus xanthus; assembly: GCF_013116825.1. Lineage (GTDB taxonomy): Bacteria > Myxococcota > Myxococcia > Myxococcales > Myxococcaceae > Myxococcus > Myxococcus xanthus_B. Next base: position 45,618 of record NZ_JABFNS010000013.1, on the reverse strand, counting down.
GGAAGGACTTCGCCTTGGTGAACAGGTCCTTCTGCATGGCGTCCAGCATGGCCTGCGCCTTGGACACGGCCTCGTCCAGCGACACGAACTCCTTCTGGCGCACGTCGCGGCGGACCATGACGCAGGAGTTCTTGGCCAGGTCCTTGGGGCCCAGCTCGATGCGCAGACACGTGCCGATGAGCTCGTGCTCGTTGTACTTGAAGCCCGGGCTCTTGGTGTCGTCGTCGTCCAGCACCACGCCCAGGCCGGCCTTGCGCAGGTCGGCGGCCAGCGCGTTCGTCTTCTCCAGCACCTGCGCCTTCTCCGCGTCGGAGGCCTTGCCGAAGATGGGGATGATGACCACGTGCGTGGCCGCCAGCTTCGGCGGGACGATGAGGCCGGCGTCATCCGAGTGGGTCATGATGAGGCCGCCGATGAGGCGCGTGGACACGCCCCAGGACGTCTGCCACACGTGGTGCATCTTGCCGTCGCGGCCCTGGAACTGGGTGTCGAAGGCCTTGGCGAAGTTCTGCCCCAGGTTGTGGCTGGTGCCCGCCTGCAGCGCCTTCTTGTCCTGCATCATCGCTTCGATGCTGTAGGTGCGCAGCGCGCCGGCGAAGCGCTCGGACTCCGACTTCTGGCCCGTCATGACCGGCATCGCCATGTAGTCCTCGGCGAAGGTCCGGTAGACCTCCAGCATCTGCCGGGTCTCCTTCTCCGCGTCCTCCTCCGTCTCGTGACAGGTGTGGCCTTCCTGCCAGAGGAACTCGGTGGTGCGCAGGAACAGGCGCGTGCGCATCTCCCAGCGCATCACGTTCGCCCACTGGTTCAAGAGCAGCGGGAGGTCCCGGTAGCTCTGGATCCACTTGGCGAAGCTGCGGTTGATGATGGTCTCACTGGTGGGCCGGATGACGTAGGGCTCCTCCAGCTTGGACCCACCCGCGTGGGTGACGACGGCCAGCTGCGGGTTGAAGCCCTCGACGTGCTCGGCTTCCTTCTTCAGGTAGCTCTCGGGGATGAGCAGCGGGAAGTAGGCGTTCTTGTGGCCCAGGTCCTTGAACATCTTGTCCAGGACGCGCTGCATGTTCTCCCACAGCGCATAGCCATTGGGCCGGATGACCATGCAGCCCTTCACGTCCGAGTAGTCGGCGAGCTTCGCCTTCTGGACCAGGTCGACGTACCACTCGGAAAAGCCCTTCTCGCGGGGCGTGAGCTTCTCGGCCATGTGCGGAGCACCCTTCAAAAGTCGTGGAAAGAGGACGGTTGCCTACGCCGGGCCCACCCGGAAATCAACGGCCCCGTCGCCCGGACGGGCGCTGGGTCCCTTCCTGGACGGGATTGTGTTTTTCGACCAACGGTCAGAATAATGAGCGCCGGTTGAATCCGCATCCAGGAGGCAGTCATGTTTCGCCAGGTGGCCGACGACGTGCACGTGCTCGCGGTGGAGTTCCGCATCGGGGGGATGGACTTGGGGGGCCGGATGACGGCCGTCCGCCTGCCGGATGGGGGGCTGTGGCTCCACTCGCCCGTCCGCTGCAGTCCGGAGGCGCGGGCGGCGGTGGATGCGCTCGGGCCGGTGCGCTTCCTGGTGGCGCCCAACCTGATGCACCACCTGTACGTGCAGGACTGGGCGGCGGCCTATCCCGACGCGAAGGTGGCCGCGCCCGCGGCGCTGCGGCTCAAGCGGCCGGACCTGCGCATCGACCTGGAGTTGGGTGCCACGGCCGAGGCCAGCTGGGCCGGCGTCCTGGACCAGGTGCTCGTCCAGGGGATGCCCAAGGTGGACGAGCTGCTCTTCTTCCACCGCCCCAGCCAGACGCTGTTCGTCACCGACCTGGCGTTCAACGTGCACCGGACGGGTTCGTGGTTCACCCGTATGTACCTGAAGCTGAGCGGCGCGTGGCAGCGGCTGGCGCCGACCCTGCTGGTCCGCTCCGTCATCAAGGACCGGGAGGCTGTGCGCGCGTCCCTGGCGCGGGCTCAGGCCTGGGACGTGGAGCGCGTGGTGGTGTGCCACGGTGACGTGGTGGAGCAGGGCGGCCGGGAGGCGGTGCGGAATGCCTTCGCCCGGTTCTAGCGGCGGTGGTCGCAAACCCGCGCCGGGCCGCCGTCGCCCGGCCGCGTCACCGGCCGCGCCCACCCCCGCGTCGGCGCTCACCGCAGCGCTCTCCGAGCGCGAGGCGCGCAAGGCGCGGCGACAGGAGGGGCGCCGTCAGGCCATCCTCGTCGCCGCGCGGGCGGTGCTGGTTCGGGGCGGGGTGTTGGGACTGACCCTGGAGGCCGTAGCGGCGGAGGCGGACCTGAGCAAGCCTTCCCTGTTCTACTACTTCCGCTCCAAGGAGGAGCTCGTGGGGGCGCTGGCGGTGGAGGGACTGGAGCGCGAGGTGAAGGTGCTGGAGGCGGCGGTGGCGGCCGCGGCCAGCGGCGTGGAGGCCCTGGCCGCGCTGGTTCGTGCCCGGGTGGATTTGTACGCGGAGGACCTGGACGGCTTTCGCGTCGTCTATCTGTGGCCGCAGTTGACGGGGCGGCAATCCGAGGCGCACCAGTCGCGGGTGCTGGCGCTGAGTGGACAGCTGAATGACGTGCTGGAGGCGCGGCTCCAGGCGGATGCGCGCGCGGGCCGGCTGGCCCCAGGACTCCAGCCGCGTCGGCTGGCCAACCTGGCCTGGACCATGGCGCACGGGGTGCTTTCCCTGGGGGCCGGACTGGAGCACTCGGGTGTGGGAACGCGCTTCACCTTGTCTCAACTTCGTGACGAGGCCTGTGCGGTATTGCTGCGCAGTAGCGGCCGTTAGGGTGGCTGTGAAGGGTGGGAGGGGCGCGCTATGTAGAGAGCCTCCTTCCCGTCGTTCCTTTTTGGAGGCTTCATGCGGTCGTACCTTGCATCACTCGGAGTTGCCGGCGTCGTGTCGGCGTGCCTTGTCTCCGGTTCCGCGTTCGCCAACTCCATGGGCATCAGTGGCCGAAGTGGTAAGCAGGGCTCGAGCCTCACCTGTGCGGAGTGCCACTCTGGCGGCAGCGCGCCCACAGTGACCATCGAAGGGCCCACCACGCTGGCGCCGGGTGCCACTGGCAACTACACGCTCGTCGTCCGGGGCGGTCCGGCCGCTGGCGCGGGCTACAACGTGGCGGTGAGCGACAACGGCGGCACGCTCAACCCGGGCACGGGTTCGTACAAGCTGAGCGGGGAAGTCACCCACAAGAACATCCAGGCGTTCTCTGGCGGCGCGGCCCGCTTCGACTTCTCCCTGGTGGCGCCGTCCACTCCCGGCACCGTCACCCTGTACGGCGCGGGCAACTCGGTGAACGAGAACGGTACGGATGAAGGCGACGCCTCCGCGGCCACCACGCTCAACGTCACCGTGGCGACTGGCGGCGGCAACGGTGACGGCGATGACGGCGGTGGCTGCGCCGCCGCGGGCGGTATCCCGTTGCTGGGCGCGGCCCTGGTGCTGCTCGGCACCCGCCTGCGCCGCCGCCGCTAGTCCTCGTTGAAAGGCGGCCTCCGTGCGCGACAGCGCCGTCAGTGACCGGAGGCCACCGAGGCGGTGAACTCGTCGGGCAGGAACGCGGAGAAGGGCGGCACCCGTCGAATCTTCCGCCGGGAGTTGCCCGCCAGCCGCAGGATGGCCAGGGACACCAGCCCCAGGCCCACGGCGCTGCGCAGGGGCGCCGGACGGCGTGACCGGTGCCGGGCACGGTAGCGCAGGAGTCCCACGGGCAGCAGGGCGGCGGGAATGGCCATCAGCGCCCACGAGCGCCAGCGAGCCCGGCCAGACGAATCGGATGCCAGTGTCGTTTTCATGAAGGAACAGGTTGGACGTGGGATGGAGCAGGGGGAAGGGTGGCCCGGACCGGACGCAGGTCGGCTCCTGGGTCGGGCCCCCCGGTGGAGAGCGGACACGGCCTCGCCAGCCTGCTTGCGGATGGCTCGCCAGGCCGGCTGCCTTCCGGACGAGCCAGGGGGGCCGGGAGACAGGTTCGCGGAGGGGGCTTAACATCGCGCCCCTTCGCCCATGAGCGTTCGCCGCCTCCTCCCCGTCTTGTTCCTGATGGGGCCGCTCGCGTGTGCGACCGGCCCTGGCTACCTCGCCTCCACCGAGTCCGTCGCCGCCGTGCGGCGCGCCCCGGGAGAGCTGCGGGTGATGACCTTCAACATCCAGTCTGGCGCCCGCGGGTTGGAGCGCGTGGCGCACGTGATTCGCGCCGCGGTGCCGGACGTCGTCGCCTTGCAGGAGGTGGACGCGGGGTCCACCCGCGCGCGGGGGCTGGACCAGACGGAGGAGCTGTCCCGCCTCACCGGCCTGAAGTACCGCGCTCACTTCCGCACCACGGATTTGTTTGGTGGGGCCTACGGCATCGCCGTGCTGTCGCGCTTCCCGCTGGAGGCGCTGGCGCAGTATCCGCTGCCGGGGCCGCGCGGCGCGGAGCCTCGCACCGTGGCGCACGCGGTGGTGGAGGTGGATGGGCGCGAGGTGAGCGTCTACCTCACGCACCTCATCCGCCAGCCCTTCAACAGCGACACCCGCGTGCGGCAGAGCGCCTTCGTGGCGCGGCTGATGGCGCGGGATTCGCGGCCCAAGGTGTTGATGGGGGACCTCAACGACGGACCGGATTCACGCTCCACGCGGCTGCTGCGGCGGGCCCTGCATGACGTCGCCGAGGCGACTGGGGGCACGGGGGGCACGTATCCGCTGCCGCTCTTCCTGCCCACGCTGCGCATCGACTACGTGCTGGCGTGTGATGCCTTCACGTCCGTGGCCAGCCGGGTGCTGCGCGTGGACGTGTCCGACCACTACCCCGTGGTGGCGGACCTGCGGCTGAAGCCGGAAGCGGCGCCCCTGGTCGCCGAGCGCGCGGCGACCGGCACCGCGCCTTGAACGAGGCGCGGGCCCGCGCGGGCATCAGCCGACGTTGAAGCGGTACAGCACTTCGTTGTCGTTGCGCGTGAAGCCCTTGAGCACCTGGTGCTCGAGGTTCTGCGCGCCCAGGTACGCCAGTCCGCCGGAGGCGAAGCCCATGACGGACAGCTCGAAGTAGGGGTGCGGCCGGGGGACGTGGGTGATGCGCAGGTCGGTGTGGCCCTCACCGGGGAGCACGCTGAGGTCGCCCTCGGTGAAGTAGCCCTTCCAGATGCCGGGGGTGAACAGCAGGAAGCGCCGGAAGTCACCCTGGCTGAACATCGCCTTGAGCTGGCCCTGGCCCAGGGCGTACTCGGCGGACTTCACGCCGAACTGCCAATATGCGCTCGGGTTGTTGTTGTAGAAGCGCGCCAGCAGTTCGTCGTTGAGCCGGAGGAACGCGTCCGCCGGCATGCGCGACACTGGCATCACGGGCTTGGAGAAGAAGGGCTCCTTCTTCGCGAAGTGGGTGAGGAAGGCCTTCCAGGCCGCCTCCCCGTGGGTCTGCACCATCAGCTGTTGCCGGGCCAGGAAGGCGACGCCTTTGACTTCCATTCACGCTCTCCGCGGGGGCGCGGACGCCCCGCGTTTGGGTTTGCAGGCCACAGTGTGCTGTAGATGTTTCATGAGACGAAGCGGTGATGTGACAACCGCTCGCGTCCGCCCGTCCCTCAATCGAGCTGGAGCCCGCAGTCGCTACAGGCGCCTTCCAGCAGCGGCGCGGCGGTGCCACAGGCCGGGCAGGGCGGTTCGTCGTCCTCGGAGACGGGGGCCGCCGGAGCGGCGGTGCGTCCCATGGGCACCAGGCCTTCGCGCTCGATGCTGTCCATCCACCGCTGCTGGAGCAGGGCGGCCACGCGAGGGCCGTCCTCGGGGCGCACCAGCACCTGGAACTTCGGGCTGCATCCCGGCTTGCTGCAGGCCTCGCGATGCACGAGCGCCGGTACGTCCGCGCCCAGGCAGGCGTCCACCAGCCGCCGCGCGTCCATCAGCGCCATCTCCGCGCAGGGCACCAGCTCCACTTCCGAAAGGGCCTTCGTCGCGTCTTCAGGAGTCATCACCTGGGGGATTGGAGCGCACCGCTGGGGCTACGTCCAGTCCGCCCGGGCCCGCGTGTCATGCCGCGCACGCGCCGGGGCACGACGCGCCGCGGCCGAGAGGTGGTTCATTCCCCGGGCCTTCTCATGGCCCGTCGGGACATGCGCTCAGGCGACGCGCCAGCGCTGGAGATCCTCGCGACCCCGGTGGTTCTTGCGGGCCACCGCGGCAAGGCGCGCCGGTGTGTGGCCTCCAGGCCTCGGCGTGGATTGCGCGGTGGCGGAGGGGCGACTTCAGGCTAGCGTGTGGAGGGTGCCGCCCACGTCCCTCACGCCGCGCACCGCGCGCCTCTTCCGGCTCCTGATGGTGGGGGCGGGCGTGCTGACGTGTGGCGTCTTCGGCCTCGCCTGGGTGGTAGACCGCTTCGGGCAGCGCGAGCAGGCCGCGCCCGCGGACGTGCTGGTGGTGTTGGGCGCGCGCGTGTTGCCCGGGGGCGTGCCTTCCGGGGCGCTGCGCGCGCGCACCGAGCACGCGGTGGCGCTGTACCACCGCGGCGTGGCCCCCCGGCTCGTCTTCTCCGGCGGCGTGGGCGTGAATCCGCCCTCCGAGGCGCGCGCCATGCTGGCGCTGGCGACGCGGATGGGCGTCCCGGCGGAGGCGTGTATCCTGGAGGAGAGCAGTCACTCCACCGACGACAACGCCCGGCTCACGGCCGAGGTGCTGCGCGGGCTGGGGGCTCGGCGCGTGGTGGTGGTGTCGGACCCGTATCACCTGCTGCGCGCGCGCAATTACTTCCGGCTGTATGGCTGGGAGGTGGCCACCAGCCCGGCGCTGGAGACCGAGCGCAACCTGGACACGTTCGACCGAATCTATTGGACGGTGCGCGAGGCCGTCGCGCTGCTCCTGCACCCCCGCGTGCTGCTGGCGCGCGCGCCTACCTCTCCGGCACCGTGAGCGCGCGCAGCTCCAGCGCGCCACCCGGCAGGGCCACGCGGAGCAGCACGGAGTCGCCGGGCTTCGTCTTCCGCAGCGCCGTCACCACGTCCTTCGCGCCGCGCACGGGCTTGTTCTCTGCCTCCACCACCACCATGCCCGGCAGCAGGCCGGCGTGTTCGGCCATGGAGGCGGGGGCCACCTCCGTCACCAAGGCGCCGGAGGGCGGCAGCTCCTGGGACTCCGCCAGCGCCGGGTCCATGTCCATCAGGCTCAGCCCCACGCGATGCTCGGCGGGGCGCTGCGAGCCCCCGACGGCAGGCTCCTTCTCGGCGACGCCTTCCAAGTCGGGCCGCGTGCCCAGCGTCGCCTTCACGTCGCGCTTCTTCGCGCCCCGGTAGAGGGCGAGCGTGAGCTCCGCGCCCGGTGGTTTCTGCGCCACCAGTCGCGTGAGCGCGCCCGCCGAGTCGATGGGCTGCCCATCCGCGGCGACGATGATGTCGTCCGGCCGCAGCCCGGCTCGGGCCGCCGCTGTCTCCGCCGTGACGTCGGTGACGACCGCGCCCGCCTGCACCGGCGCGCCCAGCGCCTCGCCCAAATCGGGCGTCATGTCCTGCACCAGCAGTCCCAGCCAGCCCCGGGTGACGGTGCCCTTCTTCTCCAACTGGGGCAGCAGCGATTTGACGAGGTTGCTGGGCACCGCGAAGCCAATGCCCGAGCCCTCGCCGGCGATGGCGGTGTTGATGCCCACCACCTCGCCGTTCAGGTTGAACAGCGGACCGCCGGAGTTGCCCGGGTTGATGGCGGCGTCCGTCTGGAGGAAGTCGTCGAAGGGGCCCGCCGCGATGTCGCGCTCCTTCGCGGCGAGGATGCCCAGGCTGGTGCTGGACGTCAGGCCGTAGGGATTGCCAATGGCCAGCACCCAATCCCCCACCCGCAGCGCATCCGAGTCTCCCAGCCGCACCACCGGCAAGGGCTTGCCGCCGTCCCGGCGTTCGAGCTGGAGCACCGCCACGTCGGTGAGCGGGTCCGAGCCCAGCACGCGCGCCTCCAGGTCGCGACCGTCGGCGAGCTGTACCTGAATCGCCTCCGCGCCTTCCACGAGGTGGTGGTTGGTCAGCACCAGTCCCCTGGCGTCGATGATGAAGCCGGAGCCGATGCCTTCGCGCACCGGCGGCGCGAAGGGCGAGGGGGCCTCGAAGGGAGACAGCGGGTCCTCGGGGGCGTCGCCGAAAGGGGCGCCGTCGAACGGCAAGCCTCCGAAAGGCGAGGGACCGTCACCACCCCAGGGCGTGTCCTTCATCTCGCCGGGCGTGGGCGCGCCCAGCCGCACCTCCACGTTGACGACGGCCGGACTCACGGACGCCACCAGGGGCGCGACGGAGGCGAGCGCCACGGCGCGTCCGGCGGGCAGCGGGGGAGGCTCGGTCGGCTTCGGCGCGGAGGTCGTCGTGGAAGGAGGCGGCTCCTCCGCGTCCTTCCGGCAGGCCACCAGGCCCAGCAGCACCCCTATCGCCACCCCGCGCGCGTGTACCCTCATCGCCTTCCTCCCCTGTCGCAAGCTGCGACCGCCGCGCGACGCAGGGGGGCTGACCACCCGGGCATGAAGCCTGTCAGGCCGCCTGGGGGACTGGGGCCCCGCCGGGGGCCCGCCTGTCAGCCCGCGCGCTCACGCGGCGTGGACGTGGCCGGGGCGCCCATGCGCTTCACCAGCTTCTCCAGGATGCGGAAGAGGGCCTTGCGGTCTCCCGCGTCGAGGATGCCCAGGAACTGGTGCATGCCATGGACGACCACGCGGTTGAGCCGCTCCCAGGTCGACTGGCCCTCCTCCGTCAGGCGGCAGTGCACGACGCGGCGGTCGGTGGCGCTGCGCTCGCGCAGCAGGTGCCCCTGGCGCTCCAGCCGGTCCACCACACCCGTGACGGTCTTCTCCGTGACGCCCAGCCGGCGCGCCAGCTCGCCCATGGTGAGCGGGCCGTCCTGACCCAGCCAGAGGATGGCGTGAACCTGAGGTGGCGTGAACTGGAGCTGTTCGCACATGCTGGCGATGGGGTCACGGAGCGAACTGCGCCGGCCCAGCGCGAGGAGCAGGTTCTGGAGCTTCTCCAGGTCCTCGGAAACGTCTTCATCCTCTTTGTGGAATTTCCGTGGCACGGAGTATCCCATAGCGGCCCCGCATGGGCCGGTCAATCTGTTGTCCAGATGGGCTCGGACCTGACGACAATGCAACGTGGGTTGTCCGGATATGCGAGGTGCTACGCCATGCGTCATCTGTTCCTGTTTTGTGCCGTCTCCACCCTGTTGTCGGGGGGGGCTGCCCAGGCCGACACGGTGTTGGTGTTCGCGGCCGTGAGCACCTCGGACGCGCTCCAGGAACTGGCGCCGGCCTTCACCCGGACCACGGGCCACGCGGTGGAGTTCTCCCTGGGGGCCTCGAGCGACCTCGCGCGTCAGGCCGTGGCCGGAGCGCCCGCGGACGTCTTCCTCTCCGCCGACACGGCGCAGATGGACGCGGTGGAGAAGGCGGGCCTGGTCGCGCCCTCGACGCGCGTGGACCTGCTGTCCAACCGGCTGGTGGTGGTGGTGCCGGTGGACGCGAAGTCGGCGCCGGCCTCACCCGCTGGGTTGCGTGGGTTGAAGCGGCTGTCGCTGGCGGACCCGGAGGCGGTGCCCGCGGGCGTGTATGCGAAGGCGTGGCTGGTGAAGGCGGGGCTCTGGGAGGCGCTGGCGCCGAATGTCGTGCCGGCGCTCAACGTGCGCGCCGCGCTGGCGGCGGTGGAGACGGGGCGCGTGGAGGCAGGCGTCGTGTATTCCACGGATGCGGCGCATTCGAAGCGCGCGCGCGTCGCCTTCCTGGTGCCTGAGCAGGACGCGCCGCGCATCGTGTATCCGGCGGCGGCGCTGACGAAGGGCGCCGCGCCGGAGGCCGGGCGGGCATTCGTGCGCTTCCTTCAGACGGACGCGGCTCGGAAGGTCTTCACACGCCACGGCTTCGGCGTTCCCAGCGCGCGGGCTCCCTGATGGAGGGCGTCGCGGCGTTGGTGTCCTTCACAATCTGGGTGGCGACGCTGGCCACGCTGCTCATCCTGCCGCCAGGTCTCGCGGTGGCGTACGCGCTGGCGCGGTGGGAGGGCCCAGGAAAGGGCGTGGTGGAGACGGTGCTGACGCTGCCGCTGGTGCTGCCGCCCACCGCGGTGGGACTGGTGCTGCTGGAGTTGCTCGGGCGCAACGGCCCGTTGGGGCGCGTGCTGGACGCGTGGGGCATGGAGGTCGTCTTCACGCCCAAGGCCGTGGTGCTGGCGAGCGCGGTGATGGCGTTCCCGTTGCTGGTGCGCTCGGCGCGCTCGGGCTTCGAGGAGGTGGACCCGCGGCTGGTGGCGGTGGCGCGCACCCTGGGCGATTCGCGCACGCGCGCCTTCTTCCGGGTGACGTTGCCGCTGGCCTGGCGCGGTGTGCTGGTGGGCGCGCTGCTGGCGTTCTCCCGCGCGCTGGGGGAGTTCGGCGCCACGGTGTTGGTGGCGGGGAACATTCCAGGCCGTACGCAGACGCTCTCCCTGGCCATCTTCCAGCGCACGCAGTTGGGGCGGGACGCGGAGGCGCTGCGGCTGGCGGGCGTGGCGGCGCTGCTCGCCTTCGTGGCGGTGTTCGCGACCGAAGCGGTGACGCGGCGGCGTGGGCGGAGGGTGCGCGCGTGAGCCTGGAGCTGGACATCCGGTTGCCACTGGCGCGCTTCACGCTGGAGGTGGGCACGCGGCTGGATGGCGCGTCGGTGGCGGTGATGGGGCGCTCGGGCTCCGGGAAGACTTCGCTGCTGGAGGTGCTCGCGGGGCTGCGGCGCGGCGCCCGGGGCCGGGTGGTGCTGGATGGCCGCGTGTTGTTGGACAGCGTTGCCCGAAGCGACGTGCCGCCCGAACAGCGCCGCATGGGCTACGTGCCCCAGGATGCGCTGCTCTTCCCGCATCTCACGGCGGAGCAGAACGTGCGCTATGGCGCGCGGCCGGGGCGGGCCTCTCGCGTGGACGAGGCCGTGGAGATTCTGGAGCTGGCGCCGCTGCTGCGCCGCTACCCGGCCACGCTGTCCGGAGGCGAGAAGCAGCGCGTGGCGTTGGCGCGCGCGCTGGCCACGGACCCGGCGTTGTTGTTGCTCGATGAGCCGCTCGCCGCGCTGGACGTGGCGCTGAAGGAACGCGTGCTGCCGTACCTGCTGCGCGTGCGCGACGAGGCCCGGGTGCCGATGCTGTACGTGACGCATCAGCTGGGCGAGGCGCGCGTGCTGGCGCGGGAGGCGCTGCTGCTGGACCAGGGGCAGGTCCGCGCGGCCGGGCCCGCGGCCGAGGTGCTGGGCGCGGCCGCGCGAGGCCTGCTCGCCGGTGAAGGGGAGGGGGAGGAGAACATCCTCGAAGGAGTCCTGGAGCGTCCGGACGACGGCGGGCTGCGGCTTCGGATGCAGGGTGGGTTGTCGTTGTGGGTGCCGGACTCGCCCGCGTTGGCGCCGGGCACGCGCGCGGCCTATGCCGTGCCGGCCGCGGACATCCTGCTGTCCATCCAACTGCTGGCGGGTGTCTCCGCGCGCAACGTCATGACGGGCACGGTGGTGAACGTGGAGCCCGTGGCGACGGGCGAGGAAGCGGCCACCGTGGAGGTGGCGGGCGTTCGCTGGGTGGTGTGGCTCACGTCCACGTCGGTGCGTGAGCTGGACGTGGTGCCCGGCGCGCGGGTGTCCCTGGCGGTGAAGACGTCCGCGTGCCGGCGGCTGCGCTGACTCATCGCGCGGCTCAGATGCGCCGCGCGACGGAACCGCCGAGGTGGGTGAACCCTCCGCGACGTGTCGTTCGTGGGGCGTGCGAGCGCCAGGCAGGGCAGGACGAGCAACAGCAGGATGGAGCGGTTCGCGTAAGGAGTGCATGCGCGCGGGGCACCTCGTGAGCGCACGGCGCGCGTGGATGCCATCACCTCCGTGGCGGATTTCATGCTGAGCGGACCGCGCGCGCTCCCAGGAGGCCCCTCGCGCCGAGGGCGCCGGAGTCCCTCCCGTAGCTCGCTGTTCGGAAATGTCGGGGGTTTTGGCGCCGCGAAATCTCCCGACATTTCCGAACAGCGAGCTGCCGAGGTGCGCCCCGGCCCTCGGGGCGGCTCGCCTCATGGCGCGCCTCAGAAGGGCTGGGCGATTGCTTCGCCGCGTTGGGCCAATCCCCCGGCTGCATCGCGCGGAGAAATAGCCGCCAGGAGGGGTGGGGTACTCTCTTGCCAGGTTGCGATGGACCGCTCGCGCAGGTCGAGCGAATGCGTACTGGACATGGCAGGCGGTACCTCCTCTCGCTCGACAGTCTCCGCCTGCTCACTTCATCCGCACGCCGCGAGCAAAGGCCTCGCTTGCCGCTCGCCCAGTGGACCTTGTTGCGTACGTCGCGCTTCGCGAAGCTGCGCCGGTCGAGCAGCTCCTTGCACGGCATGACGACAAGGGCTGCCGGGGCCGTGGCCATGGGGGGAAGAAGACGACCTCGGGCGCCCCACGCGCTGGGTCCACCAGTGATGGCGTGTCGTGCCGGAATGCCGTCGGGCCGACACGGAACTCCACTTTCAGCTACGGCACGAGCATCTACTTTCAGTTCCTGGGTGAGCGCTTCGGGGATGGGCTGGTGCGCTCGCTGTGGGAGGAAAGCGTCGTGACGCCGTCGGCCCGCTGGCCGGTGCTGCGCGTCGCACGCGCGGACGGCGTGGGGCCCCTGTCCGCCCACGTGGACGCCGAGGACGCCACGCACGTCATCGTCGCCGTGGTAGACGGGCGACGCGAAGGCCTGGGCCGGTATGGGCGGCTGTGCCTCTCCGGGGAGGACTCCGGCACGCCCTGCGCCTCCGCCCGACCCGGACGGTGGGGGCGACCTGGACGGGGGCGTGGGCGGTGAGCCGGATGGCGGCGTCGACGCAGGTCCAGGAGGAGACCCGGACGGCGGTGTCGACGCGGGCGTGCCAGGTGAGCCTCCGCCTCCGCGTGACGAGGGGGGCTGTTCGTCGGCACCGGACGGGCTGACGTGGGCGCTGCTCCTGTTGCTGGCGGCGGCCTTCATCCGGCGTTGAGCAAGGTTCGTTCAACGCTTGTGTATGGAGCGGGACGGATTTCTTCGACGCCACCGCCCAGGGGATTCCCGACACGTGTTGTTGATGCGCCAGCCACGACGGCCGTGTGCGTCATCCGCGTGACAGTCGAACATGCGAGGTGCGCGCGGGAGACGGAAGCGGGAACATCCCGTATCGCGTTGGACGCTATCTCCGATTAAGCGTCAACTCTCCACCGACGCGAATGACCCGGGAACGCCATGCTCAGTGCCTCAGGCCAGGACCGCTCGCCCTTCATCCGTGCCGTGGGGCGGGCACTCCCGCCGCACTACGCCAGTCAGGAGCAGCTCATCGCCGCGTTCCGCGAGCTGTGGGCCACGCGCCACTTCAACCTGGAGCGGCTGGAGGACCTGCACCGCGCCGTCCAGGTGGGAGGACGGCATCTGGCGTTGCCCCTGGAGGCTTATCCGTCGCTGCTGACATTCCAACAGCGCAATGACGCCTGGATTCGCTCGGCCACGGAGCTGGGCGAAGCGGTGGTGCGCCAGGCCTTGGACGCAGCGGAGCTCACGCCCGGGGAGGTGGACCACGTCTTCTTCGTCACCGTGACGGGCATCGCCACGCCGAGCATCGACGCGCGGCTGGCCAACCGCATGCGCTTCCGGGAGGACTTCAAGCGCACGCCGCTCTTCGGTCTGGGATGCGTGGCGGGCGCGGCGGGCGTGGCCCGGGCGGCGGACTACCTGCGCGGCTTTCCGGAGCACACAGCGCTCGTCATCGCCGTGGAGTTGTGCTCGCTCACGTTGCAGCGCGAGGACCTGTCCATACCGAACATCATCGCGTCCGGCCTCTTCGGCGACGGCGCGGCGTGCGCGGTGCTCCGAGGCGCGGCGGCCCCGGGGGCGCGAGGGCCGCGGGTGGTGGCGTCGCGCTCCGTGTTCTACCCGGACACCGAGCGCGTCATGGGCTGGGACGTGGTGGACACCGGCTTCAAGGTGGTGCTGTCCGCGAAGGTGCCGGGGCTCGTGAAGGACCACATCCGGGGCAACGTGGATGGCTTCCTCGCGCAGCATGGACTGAAGCGCGGGGACATCCGGCACTGGGTGGCGCACACCGGCGGGCCCAAGGTGCTGGAGGCCTTCGAGGAGGCGCTGGAGCTGGCGCCCTCGACGCTGGAGCGCTCGTGGGCCTCCCTGCGCGAGGTGGGTAATCTCTCCTCCGCGTCGGTGCTCTTCGTGCTCGGAGAGACGCTGGAGTCCGTCCGCGCGCAGCCGGGGGACTGGGGCGTGATGATGGCCATGGGGCCGGGCTTCGGCGCGGAGATGGTGCTGCTGCGATGGTGACCTCCACACAAGCCCTCTTCCTGGGCTTCATGGCCGCGCTCGTCGTGGAGCGGCTGGTGGAGCTGGTGCTCTCCAAGCGCAACGCCGCCCGGGCCTTCGCGCGCGGCGGGGTGGAGACGGGGCAGCGGCACTACCGCTTCATGGTGGTGTTCCACACGCTGTTCCTGGTGGCGTGCGTGGCGGAGGTGTTCCTGCTGCGGCGCGGCTTCCCGGGCGCGTGGGGCTGGGCGGCGCTGGTGGGCGCGGTGCTGGCGCAGGGGCTGCGGTACTGGGCCATCGCCACGTTGGGCGACCGGTGGAACTCGCGCATCATCGTGGTACCGGGGCTGGCGCCGGTGACGGGCGGGCCCTATCGCTTCCTGCGCCACCCCAACTATGTCGCGGTGGTGTTGGAACTGGCGTGCGTGCCGCTCATCCACGGTGCATGGTGGACGGCGCTGGTCTTCTCAGTGGGCAATGCGGCGCTGCTCTACGTGCGAATCCGCGCGGAAGAGGCGGCGCTGGGGGATGTGTACGCGCAGGCGTTCTCCCATCGCCCTCGTTTCATTCCGGAGGTGCCACGTGGCTGAACGCGAACTGGAGGTCATGACGGAGATTCATCGCATCGTCACCGAGGAGCTGGAGTGGAAGGGCGCGGTGGAGCCCTCGCAGGACCTGGTGCGTGACCTCCAGTTGGACAGCCTGGGCCTCACGGTGCTGGCGGTGGGGCTGGAGAACCGCTTCCGCATCCGCCTGTCCGAGGAGGACGCGCAGGGCGTGCGCACGGTGGGAGACCTGGCGAAGCTGGTGGCGCAGCGGGTCGCGGCTCCGGTGGAACCCAGGCCGGAGGAGGCCCTGCCGTGAAGGACGCTGGCTCGCGGCTGGTGGGCCCGGCGTTGCCTCCGCCAAGGCATCTGACGGTGAACGCGGCGCTCGCGGACACCGGGCGCACGTCGCCGCTGGGGCTCACCTTCGTGGACGCGGCCGAGCGCGAGTTGTCCATGTCCTGGGCGGACGTGTACCGCCGGGCGAGGCGCACCGCCGCGGGGCTGGCCCGGCTGGGCGTGAGCGAGGGGGACCGGGTGGCGTTGCTGCTGCCCACGTCGCCGGCCTTCATGGACGCCTTCTTTGGCACGTTGCTCGCGGGCGCGGTGCCGGTGCCGCTGTACCCGCCGGTGCGGCTGGGGCGATTGGATGAGTACCACCGCGCGACCTCGCGGATGCTCCACGTGACGGGCTCGGTGATGGTCCTGACGGACGCTCGCGTGCGCCTGCTGCTGGGGCCCAGCGTGGAGCGCGCGCGCCCCCGGCTGGGGTGTCACACGGTGGATGCGGTGTCCCGGGGGGATGACGTGCTGGAGGTCCCGGTGCGGCCGGCCGCGCTGGGGCTCATCCAGTTCTCGTCCGGTTCCACGGTGGATCCGAAGCCGGTGACGCTGACGCACGAAGCCCTGCTGGCGCAGGTCGCGGCGCTGGAGATGGCGATGCCGCTGGGGGCAGGGGTGCCCCGGGTGGGCGTGAGCTGGCTGCCCCTGTACCACGACATGGGGCTCATCGGCTGTCTGCTGTCCGCGCTGTACTACCCGGGGAGCCTGGTGCTGATTCCCCCCGAGGCCTTCCTCGCGCGGCCCGCGTTGTGGCTCCGCGCGCTGTCTCGCCACCGGGGCTACATCTCTCCCGCGCCCAACTTCGCCTATGGCCTGTGTTTGAAGCGGGTGAAGGACGCGGAGCTGGACGGGGTGGACCTGTCGTCATGGCGGCACGCGCTCAACGGCGCGGAGCCGGTGTCCGTGGACACGCTGCGCCGCTTCTCGGTGCGCTTCGAGCGGTGGGGCTTCTCCGCGCGGGCGTTGCGGCCGGTGTACGGGCTGTCCGAGGCGTCGCTCGCCGTCACCTTCCCGCCGGAAGGGCGGGGGCCGCGCGCGCTGGGCGTGGACGCGGGGCTGCTGGCCCGGGAGGGCCGGGTGGCGGAGGGCTCGCGTGAGTTGGTGAGCGTGGGCATGCCCGTGGCGGGCTTCGAGGTGGAGGTGCGCGGCGAGACGGGCGAGGCGCTCGCGGAGCGGTGCGTGGGACGGGTCTTCGCGCGCGGGCCGTCCCTGATGGCCGGCTACTTCGCGGATGCGCAGGCCACGGACCGGACGCTGACGCGGGACGGATGGCTGGACACGGGTGACCTGGGCTTCATCGCGGAGGGCGAACTGTTCCTCACGGGCCGGGCGAAGGAGGTCGTCATCATCCGAGGCGCGAACCACGCGCCGCAGGCGTTCGAGGAGCCGCTGCAGGGCGTGGCGGGCGTGCGCGCGGGCTGCGCGGTGGCGCTGGGCTTCACGCCCGAAGGGGGCGAGGACGAGGCGCTGCTCATCCTCGCGGAGCGCTCGGGGCAGGAGGCGGATGACGTGGTCGAGGAGCGCATCCGCGCGGCGGTGGTGGAGACCACGGGCGTGCGGCCGCACACCGTGCGGATGCTCGTGCCAGGCACGTTGCCGCGCACGTCCAGCGGCAAGCTGCGCCGCGCCGAGGCGCTGCGCCGCTACCTGGCCGAGGAGCTGGCGCCGCCGAAGAAGGTGGGCGCGGTGGGGCTGGCGGTGGAGATGGCTCGGAGCGCGCTGGCGATGGTCCGCGCGGAGAGCGACACGTGAGGCGTCGGGCCGTGGGGCCGTGCACGGCGTCAGCGTGAGGCCCGCCATCATGGGGATGCGAGTCCCGGAGGAGTGCACGCCGTGAAGCGGTATGACGTCGCCGTGGTGGGCGGAGGACCCGCGGGGCTGGCGGTGGCCATCACTACCACGCTGCGTGGGCTGAACACCGTGGTGCTGGAGCGCGGCACCGCGCCGGTGGACAAGGCCTGTGGCGAAGGGCTGCTGCCTCCCGGCATGGCGGTGCTGGAGCGGTTGGGCGTCCTGCCTCTGCTGGATGACCAGGGCAGCCATCCCTTCGTGGGCATCCGCTACGTCCAGGAAGATGGCAGCACGGCGGAGGGCCTGTTCCCAGGCAAGGGCGCGCTGGGCGTGCGGCGCATGGCGCTGGCCACGGCGCTGGTGTCGCGGGCGCGCACGGTGGGCGTGGAGTTACGCGAGCGCACGCAGGTGCTGTCCCACCAGCGGGATGGCAATGGCGTGGTGCTGCAGACGGCCGAAGGCCAGGTGGAGGCCGCGATGCTGGTGGCCGCGGACGGGCTGGCTTCACCGCTGCGCCGCGCGGAAGGTCTGGAGGTGGCGCCGACGGGACCGCGCCGTTTCGGCCTGCGACGACACTTCCAGGTCGCGCCGTGGACGCCCTATGTGGAGATCCACTTCGCGCATGGCGTGGAGGCCTACGTGACGCCCACGGGCGTGCGGCGCGTGGGCCTGGCCTTCCTCTGGGAGGACGGCGTGGCGGAAGGGCGGGTGAGCTTCGAGACGCTGCTGGCCCGCTTCCCCAAACTATCGGAGCGGCTCGCTGGCTCGGAGTCGGACTCCCAGCCCCGCGGCGCGGGACCGCTGGCCCGGGTGTCCCGAGCGCGCATCGCCGACCGCTTCGCGCTGGTGGGAGACGCGGCGGGCTACGTGGACGCCATCACCGGAGAGGGCCTGTCGTTGGCCTTCGTGTGCGCGGAGTCGCTGGGGAACCTGCTCCCGGAGGCGCTCGTCCATGGCGCCACGCGCGAGGCGCTGATGCCCTACGAGCAGTGTTTCCAGCGGGTCTTCCGCAAATACTCCCGGTCGACCGGCGCGCTGCTCATGCTGGCGCGACGGCCCTGGCTTCGCCGTCCCGTGGTGCGGCTGCTGGGGAAGACGCCCTGGCTGTTCGAGCGCATCCTGCACGCCGTCGTGACGTGAGCGGTGGGCCGAGGGGCGCGGAGACGTTGGCGTTCTCTTCCGCCCGTCGCCGGTGCGTGACACCCGCTATGCAGAGGCGTCCCCGAAGTGGGTTGCCGGTTGCCGGACGGGCGCAAACCCGGTCCACTGTCGAGCCGAGACATGGACGTCGAGCCCGGGCCGCGCGGGCGTCTTCCCAGTCCAGTCTGGAGGGAGCACCGCACCCATGTCCCTGGACCGTTCTTCCCGGCCCATGACGAAACTCCTGTCGCTGGTGCTGCTGCTGGCAGCACCGTGGCTCGGGGGCTGCCTCTTCGCGGGTCCCCGTCACCAGGGCCCGGTGACGGAGCACTTCGACGGTGAGCACTTCCAGAACCTGGAGCCCATCAAGCGCCTGAGCCCGGACGAGGTCTTCAAGGCGCTGCGCAAGGGGCCTCGCGGCCCGTGGCGGGACTACGAGGAGTCCGCTCCAGGCAGGCCGCCTCCAGCGCGCGTGGGGCCGGGACAGCTCCGGGTGACGTTCATCAACCACGCCACCGTGCTCGTCCAGGCGGACGGGCTCAACATGCTGACGGACCCCATCTATTCGGACCGCCCGAGCCCGGTGCCCTTCATCGGTCCCAGGCGCGTGCGGCCTCCGGGCATCCGCTTCGAGGACCTGCCGCCCATCGACGTGGTGGTGGTGAGTCACAACCACTACGACCACATGGACTTGCCGACGCTGCGGCGCCTGGAGGAGGCGCACCAGCCGCGCTTCATCGTGGGTCTGGGCAACAAGGCGCTGCTGGACGGCGAGGGCTTCCGGCACGTGGTGGAGCTGGACTGGTGGAAGTCCACGGAGGTGGCGCCGGGCCGCACGGTGACGGCGGTGCCGGCGCAGCACCGCTCCAACCGCGGGCTCACCGACAGCGCGGCGACGCTCTGGGCGGGCTACGTCCTCGCCACGTCCGGCGGGCCGGTGTTCTTCGCCGGCGACACAGGCTTCGGTCCCCACTTCGCGATGATGGCCGAGCGCTTCGGTCCCATGCGGCTGTCGGTGTTGCCCATTGGCGCCTACCGGCCCACCGCCTTCCGCCCGGTCCACATGGGGCCGGTGGAAGCCCTCCAGGCGCACAAGGTGCTGCGCTCGGCCACGTCGGTGGCCATGCACTACGGCACCTTCGCGCTCGCGCTGGATGGGCAGGACGAGGCGAAGTACCACCTGCTGTGGCTGCTGGCGCGCGAGCCTGTCCGGCCGCGCTTCTGGGCCCTGGGCTTCGGCGAGGGCCGCGACGTGCCCCCGCTGGACTGAGTCAGCGGTTGAAGGGGGCCTCCTGAATCCAGTTGAAGCCCCGGTTGAGCAAGAGGAACTTGGACTCATCCACCCGCGTGAGGCGGACCTCGATGGCAGCCTCCTGGAGCGTGCCCTGGAGGACGAGTTGGTTCGCGTCCGAGCGTGTGTAGGCGAGCACGAACTTCTTCGCGGCGTCGTCCTGGCCCTCGATGAGGGTGAGCGTCTTCTTCGGTGCGTCCTCCTCCAGTCCGAAGGACTTCACGGTGTCGTCCAGGTGCTTGATGTTCATCCGGCCGAAGCGGCTGACGGCCACCGCCTTCCACCGCCGGGCGTCTCCGGACGTGGCATCCAGGCGCTGCCCGTCCTGGGTGAAGGAGTCGACCGTGTAGTAGCCGTAGAACGGGGGACGCGGCGCGGAGTCCCCGTACTTGCGGATGAACTCCAGCCGCGAGCTCCCAAATCCGTAGGCGATGCCGCCCACCACCAGGACCTTCATCACGAGCCCGGCGCCACTCAGCCAGCGCGAAGGTGGGAACGGCGGCTGGAGCGGGCGAGGCTGCGTGGCGCGGTTGAGCACCAGCACGTCGAGCAGCCGCCGGGCATCGGGCAGCACCAGGAACAGCGACATCAGCAGCAGGTGGGACGAATAGAGTTTGACGGGGACGTCGTAGAAGAAGTTGAGCGCCACCACGTTGACCATGACGCCCGCGACGACGAGCGCGCCCAGCGTCGTTGTGCGCCGGAAGAGCAGCAAGCAGCCGCCCAGGAACTCCGCGCCGCCCGTGAAGACATTGTAGCCCTTCGAGTAGCCCATGAAGTTCCACAGCAGCCCCATGGGAGAGAAGTCCCCCAGTGGCTGCACCAGCCGCTCAGGGCTGGGGAAGGGGAACTGGGACTTGAAGAGCTTGGCCAGCCCGTAGGACAGCATGCTCATCGCGAGCACGTACCGGACATTCGTATGCAGCACGTCGTGGGCCTTCACGTACTCGGTGCGGCGCCGGTCGATGACGGACCAGACACCCGTCACCGCCACGGCGACGACGAAGAACATCAGCACCTGCACGTAGTCGAACGTGGTGTCGCCGCTGCCGTTGGGCATCACGGTGATGTCCGTGGACAGCCGCAACATGTGCTTGCCGACCCAGGGCACCACGGCCTTCCAGAGCCCCTCCTGGAACGAGGTGATGAAGTCACCCAGGACGGGGATGAGGTCCAAGGGGAACGGGAAGAAATAGAGGCCCAGGTAGGCGAAGGCGAAGCGGAAGGCCAGCCGCCGCGCGAGACTCCAGGCTTCGGGCGCGGAAGGTGTCACGCTCGCTTCGGACGCTGCGGGCTCGGGGACCGGGGACAGTGGGGCCGTGGCGCTCATGGTGGGCTGGCCTGGAAGTCTATCCGGAATATCCCAGGTGCTTTCCAGTCGCCCCCGTTACTTCGGAGGCGCTCCCCTGACGGGCCTTGTCTCGGCGCCAGAGGGCGGCCCTGCCTGCTCAGAGCTTCATGCGCTTGAACACGGTCTCCGGAATCGTCCGGATGATGAGCATGATGAGCGCCCAGATGCCGGGCACGTAGACTTCGTTCTTCCGCGAGTCTGCGGCGCTCAGGAGTCCGCGCGCCACCTTCTCCGGCGAGGCGAACAGCTTGTTCTTCGGCAGGTGTGCCGTCATCGGCGTGTCGACGAAGCCCGGCTTCACTGTCACCACCGCGACATTGGATTTCGCCAGCCGGTTGCGCAGGCCCTGGAGGAAGACGTTGAGCGCGCCCTTCGACGCGCCGTACACGTAGTTGCTCTGCCGGCCGCGGTCACCCGCCACCGACGAAATCACCACCAGCGTGCCGGCCTTCTGCGCCTCGAAGCGGTTGGCCAGCACTGTGAGCAGCGACACCGCGCTCAGGAAGTTGGTGCGCAGCACCGCCTCCGTCGCCGCCCACGAGCGCTGCGCCTCCGCCTGGTCACCCAGCACGCCGTGCGCCAGCACCACGCCGTCCAGCCCGTCCAGCGCCGTGTACGCGGCCTCCACCAGCGCCTCGTGGGTGTCGAAGTCGTTCAGGTCCACCACCTGCGACGCGACCTTCGCCGCGCCGCGCGTGGCGGCGTCCTTCGTCACCGCGTCGAGGTTCGCCGCGTTGCGGCCAGTGAGGTACAGCGAGGCCCCGCGCGCGGCCAGGAGCCGCACCGTCGCCTGGGCAATGGCGCTGGTGGCGCCGAGGACGAGCACTTTCTTCATGGGGAGTGAATCTCGGAAAGAAGGTCAGCGGATGGCAAGCAGGGACCGCGGCGGCGGGGATGCCGTCTCGCCTCGCCCCGCGGCCAGGGAAAAGGGCAGGGACACCGGGTTCACCCGCCGCCAGAACGACGAGGAGAACGACGGGTCCACGTACTGGATGAAGCGCTCCCGCTGCGGAAAGTACGCCGCGAAGTTCTCCGGGCTCATCCGCGCGTCCTTCGCCGGGTACACCGCGCCGCCCGCCTGCCGCGTCAGCAGGTCCAGGTCCTCCACCAGCTTCCACGTCTTCTCGCCGCGGTTGGCGAAGTCCATGGCCAGCGTCACGCCCTCGCGCGGGAAGGACAGCCACCCCGGCGAGGGAATGTCACCGAACGTCTTCAGCACGGAGAGGAAGCTGGGCAGTCCGCCGCGCGAGCTGCGCTCCAGGATTTCCTTCAGCGCGTCGCGCGCGGTGGCGTAGGGCACCACGCACTGGAACTGGAGGAAGCCGCGCCGGCCATAGATGCGGTTCCACGCGTAGATGGCGTCCAGCGGGTAGAAGAACGGGTCGTAGTGCGTGAGCCGCTGCTTCGGCTTGCCGTTCTGCCGGTGGTAGTAGAGCCAGTTGAAGGCGGACACCGACAGGCGGTTGAGGCAGAAGGCCGGCATGTCCATGGGCACCGCCAGCCCCACGCCGTGCGACAGGTGGCTCCTGGCCAACGGCAGCCCGTCGAACTGCGGCGGCGCGAAGTTGCCCCGGTACAGGAGCCCCCGGCCCAGCTTCTTGCCCCGGGCCAGGCAGTCCACCCACGCCATGGTGAACGCGTAGTCCTTCTCCGACGCGCGGGCGACGTCGAGGAACCCATCCAGGTTCCCGAACGGCACCGTCTCCTGGAGCACGTACGGGTTGCTGATGGGTGTGAGCTGCACCTCGGCCCACGTGATGAGTCCGGTGAGGCCCAGGCCGCCAATCGTCGCGCCGTACCAGTCCGGATGCTCATCCGGCGCGCACACCCGGCGGCTGCCGTCCGAGCGCAGCAGTTCGAAGCGCCGCACGTAACGGCCGAAGGTGCCACTCCGGTGGTGATTCTTCCCGTGCACGTCGTTGGCGATGGCGCCGCCCACCGTCACGAACTTGGTGCCCGGTGTCACGGGCAGGAACCAGCCGCGCGGAGCGGCCAGGCGCAGAATCGTGTCCAGCGACACGCCCGCTTCGCAGCGGACCACGCCGGTGGCCGGGTCGAAGGCGATGAAGCGGTCGAGCCCCGAGGTGAGCAGCAGCGTGCCCCCCGCGTTGAGGCACGAGTCGCCGTAGCTGCGCCCCAGCCCGTGAGGCAGCAGGCTACCGTCCCTCCGGGGCAGCGCATCCGTGCGCCACACCAGGGCGTGCGTCTGCTGCTCGACTTGGGGGTAACGCCCCCAGGACTCCGGTGGCTTCATCGCGCCAGACCTCTCACGTGGCGGCCCATAGCACCAGCGCGCACACGAGCCCCACGGCGTAGCTCACCCGGTCCCTCAGGGCGAAGACGAGCGGGTCCTCGTTCACCAGCCCGCGGTGCGCCAACAGCCACACCCGGCCCACCCAGTACAGCATCACCGGGCAGATGAGCCACAGCCGCTCTGGGTGTGCGTACAGCGCCGTCACTTCATCGGAGGTGATGTAGAGCGCCAGCACCAGCACGGACACCTGTCCCGAAGCCGCGCCCAGGCTGGCGAGCTGCTCGTAATCCTGAGCCAGGTAGCCACGGCCGTGCGCGGACGTCTCATTGGACTGCCGCAGGCGCCGGACCTCGCTCAATCGCTTCACCAGCGCGAGCGAGAGGAAGAGGAACATGCTGAACATCATCAGCCAACTGGACGTGGGCACGTCCACCGCGAGCGCGCCGCCGAAGATGCGCACCGTGTACAGCCCGGCCAGCACCAGCACGTCCAACATCACCACCTGCTTCAGCCGCAGTGAGTAGGCCAGCGTCAGCACGTAGTAGGTGCCCAGCAAGGCGGAGAAGGCGGGCGGCAACAGCAGGCACACCGCTGCGCCGGCCAGCAGCAGCACGGGCGCCAGCATGACGCCGGTGCTCACGGGGAGCGTGCACGCCGCGAACGGACGCTGCTTCTTCGTCGGGTGTCGCCGGTCGGAGTCCAGGTCCAGCAGGTCATTCAGCACGTACACGCTGGAGGCGCACAGGCTGAAGGCCGTAAACGCCAGCAGGGCCTGAACCAGCTTGTCCGGCTCGGTGCCCTTGTGGGCGGCCAGCAGCGGCACGAAGACGAGCGCGTTCTTCGCCCACTGGTGCACGCGCAGCGCCTTCACCCAGGTGCGGAGGCGGGTGGCTGGGCGCTCGAAGACGCGGTGGACGCCGCGGCCCAGGCCCTGTGCTTGTTTCAGCACCCCGGCTGGCGCGTGGACCACGACGATGCGGCGGCATTCACGCCACAAGGGCAGGTCCACCGCGTCGTTGCCCGCGTAGTCGAAGGTGCCCAGCAGCTCCTTCAGCTTCGCCAGCTTGCGCTCGCCGGACAGGTTCACCGTCGCTTCGCTGGCGACGACGTCAGAGAAGAGACCCAGGTGCGCGGCCACGGCTTCGGCGATGCGCCGGTCCGCCGCGGTGGCCAGCACCAGCCGGCGCCCTCGGGTCTTCTCCTCGTGCAGGTACGCCAGGAGCTCTTCGTGGTAGGGCAGGCTGGCTGCGTCCAGGGCGGCGCGCCGGGCCACTTCCGCTTTGAAGAAGGCCTTGCCCTTGAGCACCCACAGCGGCGCCAGGAACAGCAGCCAGGGCGCGCGTTTGAAGAGGACGAGCAGGTTCTCGTGCAGCGTGTCCGTGCGTACCAGCGTCCCGTCGAGGTCGACAGCGAGAGGGACGTCCGGAGGGTCCTCGGGAAGTGGTGTTTGCGGAAGCATGGGCAACGGTGTGACGAGAGCCGTCAAAAGGGCGGGCAGGGTAGCGCAGGCGTCTCCCGGGTGGGCAGGCCTCCGCGGGCAGGCACGCCAGTTCAGCGGTCGGGTGGACGCTCAGTCCAGTCGGGCCACCAGGAGCGTCTGCAAGGGCAGGTGCCGGATGGGGCGGCTGTTCTCGATGCGGAAGCCCGCGTCGTCCAGGAAGCCTTCCACCTCGGCGGGCGTATAGGCGGCCGCGCCGGAGGTGAGGAAGTAGTGCAAGCCAATCAACGGCGCCGCACTGGTGGGCGTGTCGACGTTCTCGCGCAGATACTCCAGCACCGCCAGCGTCCCCCGGGGCGCCAGTGAGGCGCGCACCCGTCGCAGCAGGGCCACGTTCTGTGCGGGGGACAGGTGGTGCATCACCTGGAAGAGCATCACCCCGTCATACGGGCCGCCCAGCTCCGCAGTGAGGATGTCGCCTTCGCGGTGGGTGACGAGGTGGCTCAGCCCCGCCGAGGCGATGATCTCCCGGCCCACGCGGGCGCTGCCTTCCAAGTCCAACACCGTGGCCTTCAGGCCCCGGTTGCGCAGGCACAGCTCGGCGGCGAACCAGCCGTGCGCGCCGCCCAGGTCCAACACCTGCTTCGCACCCCGGGGCAGGGGGATGGCCGCCACGACCTCCGGCGCCGCCAGCCGCGCCATCTGGTGCATGGCGTGGATGTAGTCGCGCCAGCGCGCGTCGTCGGGCGCGAAGCCGTGGATGTCCACCGCCTGGCCGGTGCGCACCACGCCCTCCAGCCCGGTCCACCAGTCCCACTGCGCGTAGTTGAACTCCAGAAAGGCGCCCACGTAGCGGGGCGAGCGCGGGTCCAACCATCGCCTGGCGCGAGGGGCCAGCCGGTAGCGTCCACCGCGCTGACGCTCCACGGCCTCGCACGCGATGAGGGCCTCCAGCAGCGTGCGAGTGCCCTCCTGGGACAGCTTCAGCCGCGCCGCCAGCGTCTCCGCCGACACGGGCCCGTCCGTCAGGGCTTCATAGACGCCCAGCCGCACGCCGGCCATCAGCGTCCGCGACGCCATCATCCCGAAGAAGGCATGGGCCACCGGCTGTGGGGCCAGGTTGAGCCAGTCCGCCACGCGCTCCAGCAGGTTGTCCGCTTTGAGCCCCAGCCTCATGCGTGTGCTCCTAACGCCTGCGCCTGTAGCCGCCCACAGCGGCCAGGCCCACGACGAGGAGCGCGGCCTGGCCACCCAGCACGCAGCCTTGCTGGTCTGCCTTGCGCACGCCAGTGTAGCGGCAGAGCCCGTCATCGCAGGAGAAGCGGGGGGAACAATCCCGGCTGCTACGGCAGGACGTATTCACCCTGCCTGTACCGTCTTCCCCCTCGGGGTTGTCCCGGTCCGCGCCGCCCTCTCCCACGGAGGCGTCGGGGAGGCCCGCGTCGAGCCCCCCGTCGGACTGGGCCATGGCCCCGAGGGGCAGCAGGAGGGGAAGGCAGGCCAGCAGGTGACGCAGGTAGGAGCGGAAGGGGGACATCGAGGGCGTCACCCTAACCGCATGGAGGGTCGGATGCATCTTCCTCGGTGGCTGGAGCACCCGGGGGCAGATTGTCTGACCCTTCCCTTCGCATCTGGTACGGTACGCCCCGCGATGGCACCCCGAATCCTCGTCGTCGATGACAATCAGGAGCTGTTGTCCCTCCTCACGCAGCTCTTCGAGGAGGCGGGCTACGAGGTCATTGGTGCGAGCCGCGGCAAGCAGGCGGTGGAGCTGGCCAAGGCCCAGCCCCCGGCGGCGGCCGTGCTCGACATCCTGCTGCCCGACATGATGGGGTACCACCTCGCGGACGCGCTGCGTAAGGACAACCCCCAGCTCCCGCTCCTCTTCATCACCGGCGTCTTCAAGGGTGGCAAGCACGCCGTCGAGTCGCGCACCAAGTACCAGGCCGCCGGCTACTTCGAGAAACCCTTCGAGGCGCAGAAGCTGCTCGAGGCGATGACGAAGGTGCTGCCTCCGGAGAAGCCCGCCGCCGCGGCCGCGTCGCTCCAGGACGCCTTCGAGGTGGAGCTGGACATCGACGTGGAGGAGGAAGGCCCGCAGGACGCCATGGAGCTGACCGGCCGCATCAAGGTGACGGGCGGCGGCAACATCACGGCGGAGATTCGCGGCGCCAACCTCACGGCCAGCCCCATGCAGAAGGTGCCGGCCACGCAGGTGCGCCCGCCCACGCCGGGCCGTCCGCCGGACCCGCCGCCCCCGGGCGCGCCAGGCAGCCGCCGTGGTGAAATCCGCGACAACCTGCCTTCGCTCCTCACCGCCTTCTACCTCTCCCGCGAGACGGGCGAGCTGGGCGTGCAGAAGGGCAAGGTGAAGAAGGTCGTCTACTTCGAGAAGGGCACGCCGGTGTTCGCCCTCTCCAACCTGCTCGCGGACCGCTTCGGCCAGTTCCTCGTTCGCGTGGGGAAGATCAAGCCGGAGCAGCTCCAGGACGCGTCGGCGGTGGCCGCGCAGTCCAACCGCCGCACCGGTGACGTGCTGGTGGAGCGCGGGCTGCTCAAGGACACCGAGCGCCTCTACTACGTGGGCCAGCAGGTGAAGGCCGTCATCTACTCGCTCTTCGCGTGGGATGAAGGCTCGTACGTGCTGAGCTTCCGGGAGAAGGCGAGCGCGGAGTCCATCAAGCTGGACGTGCACCCGGCCAACCTCATCGTCCGGGGCATCAAGAAGCTCTACAAGCCGGAGCGCCTGCGGCGCCTGCTCCAGCCGGAGGACCGCCTCATCCCCGCCGTGGCCCCGGCCTACCAGCTCAACGAAGTGGAGCTGGAGCGGTGGGAGGCGGAGCTGCTGCCGAAAATCGACGGCAACCGCACCGTGGCGGAGCTGCTGGCCTTCGCCAACCGCCCCGAGCACGTCGTCTACGGCTTCCTGGTGGCGATGATGTCGCTGGGCATCCTGGACAAGCGCGGCTAGCCGCCGCGCCGTCCGTCCCCGCCGTCATGGGCGGGGACGCCGCGCCGGGGCTCAGCCGCCGACCAGCCGCGAGCCAATCCAGAACAGGCCCAGCGCGCCGGAGCTCACGGCCACCACGCGCTGCACCCAGCGGGTGATTTGCGCGTTCAGCCGGGCGATGCCCTCCGCGAAAATCAGCCCCACCACGCCCATGCCGATGAGGATGCCCAGCGCGAAGCCGGGCAGGTACATCCACGCGGCCGCGCTCATGCTGCCACCCACCAGCAGCGGAGGCAGCGCCAACAGCAGCGAGCGCACGCCGCTGACGGCCATCAGCGCGCCAGCGGTGGTGCTCACCGTGTGCACGTGCTGATGCGGCTCCTGCGTGTGGCCGGGCAGGTGCGGGTGTCCGTGGTCCAGGCTGCTGGGGAACAGCAGTGCGGCCACCGCGAGGGCCACCAGCACGGCGCCGCCGAAAATCTCGGCCCAGCGCTCGAAGGTTTCTGAGAGGCCCACGCCCGCCAGGATGCAGAGCGCGGCGATGCCGCCCAGCATGACGGCGTGTCCCAGCGCGAAGCGCACGGCGGTGGCGATGGCGGCGCGGCGCCGGCCTCCCCCCAGGGTTCCGAGGGTGGCCATGGCGGCGCAGTGGTCCGGGCCCACGGCGTGGAGCATGCCTTGGGACAGGCCAAGCAGGAAGGCGAGGAGAATGGGCTGCACGACGCGGCACCCTAGCCGTGCTTCAATCGGGAGGCCAGCAGGAGAGGAGAACCGACCCTTCATGAGGATGCTCACCCGACGGCTGTCCGCCGTCATGCCGCTCGCGCTCTGTCTGCTTCTGTCGCCTGGCTGCGACAAGGGACCCGACCAGCTCCGGGACGCGGAGAAGTCCTACCGCGACCTGATTGACCGCCGCGTGTCCCCCCTGGACCCGGCATGGGACCCCGTCATCAACGCCTTCGAGGCGATTCCCAAGGACTCCAAGGTCCGCCCGGAAGCGGAGCAGCGGATCGCCGCCATCCGCCGCCTGCGGGGAAAGCTGCCGCCGCGCCCCCTGGCCACGCCGGGCGCCACGGGCCCCGGGACGTCGGAGGTGGACACCAAGCGCGCCGCGTGTGAGGCCCTGGCGATCCGGCTGGGCCAGACGCCGGAGGGCGCGGACCGGGAGCCCTTGCACCAGGCCCTGACGGACTGCCAGAAGGAGCTGGTCCGGCTGGAGGCCCACAGCCATCCCCCCGGGGAGCATGGTCATGACCATGGCGGTGAGCCGGGGCACCCCGCGCACTAGCGGGACGCTGTCGCTGGGCGTTGAGTGGCGCGGGCTTTGTGGTTAATGAGCCCGCATGCCCATGCCCCAAGCAGGTGACCAGGCCCCCGCCTTCCAACTCGCCGACCAGGATGGAAACCCGGTTTCGCTCGCGCAGTTCGCGGGCCGGAGTGTCGTCCTCTACTTCTACCCGAAGGACGACACCCCCGGATGCACCGTGGAGGCGTGTGGCTTCCGTGACGAGCACTCGGCGCTGGAGGCCGCGGGCGTGGTGGTGCTGGGCGTGTCCGCGGACAGCACCGCGAGCCACCGGAAGTTCGCGACCAAGTTCAACCTGCCCTTCCCGCTGCTGGCCGACGTGGACCACACGCTGTCCGAGGCCTACGGCGTCTGGGGGGAGAAGTCGCTCTATGGCCGCAAGTTCCTGGGCATCACCCGGGCCACGTTCCTCATTGGCCCGGATGGTGTGCTGAAGCAGGTGTGGCCCAAGGTGAAGGTGAACGGCCATGTCGCCGAGGTGCTGGCCGCGCTGAAGGGCGAAGCTCCGGCGGCGGATGGTGCCGTGAAGAAGTCCGCCGCGAAGAAGGCGCCCGCGGGGAAGAAGGTGGCCGCCGCGAAGAAGGCTCCGGCGGGCAAGACTGTCTCAGGGAAGTCCGCCGCGACCAGGAAGGCGGCGGCGAAGAAGGCGGCTCCGGCCGCCAAGGCACCCCGCGCGGCGAAGAAGGCCGCGACCGCGAAGAAGTCCTCGGCCGGGAAGAAGGCCGCGGCTGCGAAGAAGGCCTCGGCCGGGAAGAAGGCCGCGGCTGCGAAGAAGGCCGCGGCCGGGAAGAAGCCGGGCGCCGGCAAGAAGATGGCGCTCGTGAAAAAGGCCTCGGCGGCGAAGAAGGCCTCCAGGAAGTAGCGCTCTGGGCCTGGGCCCAGGAGGACGCAGGGCCAGACGTCTTCCAGCAAGCAATCCGCCATGGGGACCGGCGGCCCTGGGCGAGGATGCGGCCCGCGACCTCGAAGTGGGCTTCCTCGACGAAGAAGAAGCCCTCCGCGGGTCGGGCGCTGGGAGCGCCGAAGAAGGCTGCTCCCGGCCGCCGCTGGGGCTATATGTGGGGTTCGGGCGGTCCGTCGTCATGCGGACATGGAGTCACCCCGTGGTGTCCATGCCCGGCGTGCCCCATCTTCGGGAAGTACGAGCAACCAGATTGAAGGGACTCGGAGGAGTCGACATGCGCGAGCGGAATATTCGGCGGTGGGGTTCGGCGGCGGCGTTGGTGGCGGGCGCGGTTCTGGCCGTAGGCTGCCGGGGTCTTCCGGAGACCGGTGGCCGTCAACCGGATGAGCCACGGGGCAGCCTCGTCGCCCAGCGCGGTGACCAGCCCGATGCGATGAAGAACATCGAGGGTGGCAACACCAACAAGCCGCTGCCGCCTTGGACGCTGCCGGCGAACCGGGGCTACAACGGCACCATTGACCAGATTGGCTCCAGCATCGACCCGCGCACGCCGAAGAACGACGGCACCCAGGGTCGCTCCATCGTGGATGACGCCGGGAAGATGATGAATGACCGGTACCAGGCGGAGGGCGGCGCCGCGTACTCGCCCGCGGCCCATGGCCTGGGTGGTGAGGACGGCGCGACGCTGGGCGGCAAGCGCGGCGGCCACTACAGCGGCTACAGCCCGCTGGGTTGGCAGGACCGCAGCGGCCCCTACCGCCGCTGAAGTCACGCCGGGGCGGGCGGGCTTCTCATGCCGCCCCTTCCAACTGCTCCCGGCACAGGACGCCGGGAGCGCGTGGCACTCCGGTCTCCGTCGCCTTCAGCGGGAGGCCAGCATCACCTCGGTCGGGTCGCGGCCGGTGAAGGTGCTGACGAGCCCCTCCGCCAGCGCGTGATGCTCCGGGCTCCCCAGCAGGGCGAGCCGGTCCTCCGCCGGGTGCGCGAAGCGGGCACTGAGCGCGTCCAGCCGCCGGTGCGCCTGCGCGATTCGCTCCCGTGACACGCGACCGGACTCCACTGCCTTCACCAAAGCTTCGATGGCGCGGCGCTGCACGTCCGCGTTGTGGCACACCAGGAACAGGTCCACGCCCGCGAGCGTGCCCTGCACCGTGGCCTCCTCCACGGAGTAGTGGCCGGCAATGGCCTTCATCTCCAGGTCGTCGCTGACGAGCACCCCGTCAAAGCCCAGCTCCTCGCGCAGCACACCCTGGAGCACGCGCGGACTCATGGTGGCGGGCACCCCCGGGTCCAGCGCGTCGAAGAGGACGTGCGCTGTCATCAGGGACGCAAGCCCCGCCTGGGCGAAGGCGCGGAAAGGCACCAACTCCACGCTGCGCAGCCGCTCCAGATCGTGCGGCAGCCGCGGCAACGTCAGGTGGCTGTCGGTGGTGGTGTCGCCGTGGCCGGGGAAGTGCTTGCCACACGAAGCCACGCCGCCCGCCTCCAGTCCCCGCGCGAGCGCCACGCCCAGCCGCGCCACTTTCTCCGCCTCGCGGCTGAAGCTGCGGTCGCCAATGACGGGGTTGGCCGGGTTGGTGTCCACGTCCAGCACGGGCGCGAAGTCCCAGTCGAAGCCCAGCGCGCGCAGCTCGTATGCCAGCAGCCGGCCCACGCGCTCCACCTGGGCCGCGTCGCCGCGTTGCCCCAGTTCCCGCATGGGCGGCAGCGTGGTGAAGGGCGCGCCGCGAAGCCGGGCCACGCGGCCGCCCTCCTGGTCCACCGACAGGATGAAGGGCCGGCCTGCGCGTGTTTTCAACGCGTGGCACAACGCGGCC
Source organism: Myxococcus xanthus (assembly GCF_013116825.1). GTDB lineage: Bacteria > Myxococcota > Myxococcia > Myxococcales > Myxococcaceae > Myxococcus > Myxococcus xanthus_B. The sequence continues at coordinate 14,259 of NZ_JABFNS010000013.1, read as the reverse complement.
GTGTCCGCGGCGCTGCCCACGTTGCGCTTGAAGAGGATGGCGCCGTAGACGCCGTCATCCATCAGCGCGGCCAGCTCGTTGTCGATGTGAGTGCCGGGAAAGCCCACCATGAAGAGGCGGGCACAGTCACGATAGAGGCTGGAGGAGGTCGTCACGGCGCGCAGTCTGGCAGAAGCCAGGGGCTGGGCGCTTGGGGGAAACGCGGTCCTCCTGGGAGCGTCGGCTGCCTGTCAGGCCGCAGGGCAATGAGGCGCGCTACTGGAGGATGGCGCCCTGGGCGAAGCGCTTCACCACCACCAGCAGTTCGTCCAGGGAGAAGGGCTTGGGCAGGAAGGCCGCGCAACGCAGGTGCTTCCAGTAGTCCGGCGGGCTGGCGCTCATCATGACCACGGGGATGTCACGCAGCAGGGGATTGCGCTCCATGGCCTCCAGCAGTGCCGGGCCGTTCATCACCGGCATCATGTAATCGAGCAGCACCAGGCAAGGGTGCTCCTCGGCCATCCGCTCCAAGGCCTCCTTCCCATTGAGCGCGATGGCGGTCCGGTAGCCTTCGTCGGTCAGGAGGTCGCGCATGGCCTCGACGATGCCGAACTCGTCATCGACGATGAGGATGGGGCCCATGCTTAAGGCTCCTGGCGCCCGCCGCCGGGATGCCGGGGCTCGGACCACGTGGTCGACCGCGGCACGCCGGTCATCATCGCCTCGACATCCGTGAAGGCGCCCATCACCTCCATCCCCTTCGCGCTGATGCACAGCTCGCGCAGGGAGGCGTCGTGCGAGCTGTTGCGCAGCTTCAGCACCGTGACGAAGCGGCGCAGCCGGGAGTCCAGCTCGGCCTGACGGAGGAAGAGGATGTTCTCCGCCACCATGGAGATGCCCCTCATCGGGAAGGTCACCTCCGGGCCAAACGCGGAGACCGATTCGACGGAGTAGAGCAGCGTCACGCCGCGCATACGGCACTCATTGACCAGCGCGGCCAGGAAGCGCGCCACGCGGGACTGCCGGACGGCCGCCCTGCGGAGCGCGTCGTAGCCGTCCAGGAAGAGCCGGCGCACGCCGCGGGTCCGGATGATGTCCAGCAACTGAACGCCCAGCTTGTCCAGCAGGTTCTCCGTGGGCGGCCGGAAGCTGACCTCGAAGTCGCCCCGGTCGATGAGGGGCTTGAGGTCGAGCCCGATGCCCGCCGCCTGCGCCACCATGCGCTCCGGGGAATCGTAGAAGGCGAAGTAGTGGACGCGCTCGCCCCGCCGGGCGCCTTCCGCGAGGAAGTTCAGTCCCAGCAGCGTCTTGCCGCTGCCCGATGGCCCCAGGAGGATGGTCGTCGAGCCCTGGGCCACGCCTCCGGTCAGCATCGCGTCCATCCCGGGGATACCAAACGCGCACTTCGCGTCCTGCGGCGGCCCCGGCGGCGGCCCGGACTCCGCGAGCGTCTCCAGGCGGGGATAGATGATGATGCCGTCCTGGGTGATGTCGAAGCTGTGCTTGCCCAGCAGATAGGGGCTGCCCCGGAATTTGCGCACGAACAGCTCGCGCACGGCACGCGCGCCGAACATGCGCTGCCGGAGCAGCATCAACCCATCCACCATGGTGTGCTCGGCGCGCAGACCTTGTCCGCGGCCGGTGGTGAGGATCAACGTGGTGCAGCCCATGAGGCCCGTCACCACCTGGAGGCCGTGGATGAACTTCTTGATGGCCTGCTGCGACGGCGCCACCTCCTCCGCGGCCACCAGTCCATCCAGCACGAGCAACGTGGCCTGGTGGTTCTTCGTCTCCTTGCGGATGAGCTCCGCCAGCGCGTCCAGCCCCCCCTGCTCCAGCACCGTGAAGGCGCTCAGATAGGTGATGGCGTTGGGCAGCAGCGTGGGGTCGAAGTAGGTCAGCGAGGAGAGGTTGCCGACCAGCTCCGTGTGCGACTCCGCCAGCAGCGTCAGGTAGAGCACGCGCCCGCCGTGGCGCTTCGCATGGTGGAAGCACACCTGGTTGGCGAAGATGGTCTTCCCCGAGCCCGGGAGGCCCATCAGCATGTAGGTGCGGGCCTTGCGGAAGCCTCCGTGCAGCACGGTGTCGAGGCCTGGAATGCCCGTGGAAATCCGCTCCGCCACGCGTGGAGTGCCTTCGGTCATCTCGCGTTTCCTTTCCTGGGCCCGGCCCGGGTGTGGCCCCGCTGGAATGATGGGCGCAGTGCGCTCGCCTTCTCAGGGGAACACTTCTTGCCACAGCGCCTCTTCCAGGACGCCGCTGAATCGCGCGGGCCCAGCGGCATTCAACAGAGGTGGGCCGTCTCAGAAGCTTCGTTGCACGGTCCGCGCGGTGCCGCCCGTGGGGTCAACGTCGCTCGCGATGCGATACCAGCTCACGCCATCCGTTGAATAGCGGAACCCGAATGCATAGGCGTTCCACGGCGTATAGGCGAGCGGTTCCGCGGCGAGGTTCCAGCGGTACCGGTAGTTGTTGCCCACCCGACCCTGATAGGCCAGCCACCGGTGCTGTGTGGCCGCGCCGTCCACGCTGAACTCCACCTGCGCCTGGATGAGCTCCGGACGCGCGGTGGCGGCATCCGTCACGCCGGGCACGTACACGTCCGCGTCCACGAACTTGCAGGCGCGCTCCATGACGTAGCTGTCGATGACGATGGGGTCCGCCAGCCCGTCGCGGTGCTCGCAGTCGCGCGCGAAGCTGCCGCCCCAGTCACCGGCCCACACCACGGCGGAGGGCGACTGCGCCTCCACGGGGAAGACGTAGTTCTGGCCGTAGGTGCTGTCGTACCTCGGCGCGCAGGTGCGGCCGGAGGTGAAGAACCATGTCTCCACGCTCGTGGCATCCGAGGGCACCGTCACCTCGAAGGGCTTGTTCACGAACGAGGTGCTGCCCGTGGCCTGCTTCACGCTGCCACTGAAGAGCTGGCCGCTGGGGAGGAAGCGGACATAGGCCAGCGTGTCCCACGCCTGCTGGCCGGCGTAGGTGCTGTGGTGACAGTCCGTCATCCGGTACAGGTCGTAGTCGACGACGAGCGTGCCGCCGCGGACGATGGCGCCGTGCTGCGAGTGCGTCCAGCCGGTGAGGAAGCGCACCGTGGCGGTGGGCGTGGTGAGCGGCGCCTGCTGTGACTCCGTGGCGCTGGCAAACGTCTCCTCCTGCTCATGAGGCGCTCCGCCACGGGCCGCCATCAGCGGCAACGCGAGGACCAGGGGCTTCCAGGCAGGTGTCTCCATACGGGGCTCTCCAGGATATTAGAATAGTCCACTTAACAGGACTTCCAGGTGCGTGTGCTGCCGGTCGCTCGCCCTGTCAGAGAGCGGTCGGCGGCTTCACTTGTCCTGCCTTCGCTGGGTGTGACATGGGGCCTGCAGAACCCGAGGCTCCTTCCGTGCCTCCGCTCATCGAGGCCTCGAATGGATTTTTCCGCGCTCGCGCTCTCTCCCCCCCTGCTCCAGGTGCTGGAGGAGCTCGACTTCAAGACGGCCACGCCCATCCAGGCGCAGAGCATCCCCGTGCTGCTCCAGGGCAGGGACCTGGTCGGCCAGGCGCAGACGGGCAGCGGCAAGACGGCGGCCTTCGCGCTGCCGCTGCTCCAGAAGGTCCAGTTGCAGCACCGCAAGGTGCAGGCGCTGGTGCTGTGCCCGACGCGAGAGCTGTGCGCGCAGGTGGCGGGCGAGATTCGCAGGTTGGGGCGGCGGCTGCCCGGGCTCCAGGTGCTGGTGCTCGCGGGAGGCCAGCCCATCCGCCCGCAGCTGGAAGCACTGGAGAAGGGCGCGCACCTGGCGGTGGGAACGCCGGGCCGGGTGATGGATGTGCTGGACCGCGAGGCGCTGGAGACGCGGCAGCTGTCCACGGTGGTGCTGGACGAGGCGGACCGGATGCTGGACATGGGCTTCCGCGAGGACATGGAGCGCATCCTCGGGGCCATGCCGCCGCGGCGGCAGACGGTGCTCTTCTCCGCCACCTTCCCGCCGGACATCGAGGCGCTGAGCCGCGATTTCCAGCGTCAGCCCGTCCGCGTCACGGTGGAGACCGCCACCGCGGGGCCCGACATCCAGCAGGTGCGCTACGACTGCGAGCCGGGAGACAAGCAGGCCCTGCTGCTGCGCATCCTCCGGCACTACCAGCCGGCGTCCGCCATCGTCTTCTGCAACCTCAAGGCAACCGTGGTGGAGCTGAAGAAGTCGCTCTCCGCGTCGGGCGTCAGCGTGGACGGGCTCCAGGGAGATTTGGAGCAGTTCGAGCGCGACCGGGTGATGGCGAAGTTCCGCAACCAGAGCACGCGGGTGCTCATCGCCACGGACGTGGCGGGCCGAGGCATCGACGTGGAGGCGCTGGACGCCGTCATCAACTTCGACCTGCCCATGCAGGCCGAGCCCTACGTGCACCGCATCGGCCGCACGGGCCGGGCGGGGCGCGCGGGCCTGGCCGTCTCCATCGTCACGCCTCGGGATGGCCGCAAGGTGGACGACATCCAACTGGCCACCGGCGTGAAGCTGGAGCGCGGGGACGTGGAGTCACTGCCCTCGGCGGACCCTCGCAACGCGGTGTCCCTGGAGTCCACGTGGGACACGCTCTACATCTCCGCCGGACGCAAGGACAAGATGCGGCCCGGGGACATCCTGGGCGCGCTCACGGGCGAGGCGGGCGGGCTCGAAGCGACCGACGTGGGCAAGATTGAAATCCAGGACCACGTGGCCTACGTCGCCGTCGCCCGGCGCGTGTCGCGGGTGGCCTTCCAGCGGCTGAGTGAAGGCCGCATCAAGGGCCGCCGGTACAAAATCGAGCGCGTGAAGTAGCCCGGGCGTCTACGCGGCGCCGCGCAGGGACATCTCCTCGCGGAAGGCCTGGATGACCTCCTCCTCCGTGGGCAGCTCGCCACAGCGCTTCTCCATCAACTTGGAGAGGACGGCGACGTAGGCCTCGCCGAACAGCGTGGTGAGCGCGGTGGCGGTGGTGGCGGAGATGAGCGCGCCAATCACCGTGCCCGGGCCGGGGACGAGCTTCAGCAGGCCGGACACGATGGATTGGCCGGTGAAGGTGGCGCCCAGGCCGGTGATGCCCGCGCCCACCAGCGTGGAGAGGAAGGCCTCCGTCAGTGGGAGGCCGAAGACGCTACTCACCCCCGCCAGCATTCCGACCTGCGTGGGGACGAGCAGGGCGGCGTCGGCGAAAGGGATGGGGACGGCTCCAATGAGGCCGGCGGCGGCCGCGGCGCTGGCGACGATGCCGTGCGCGCGCTTGCGCTTCTGGCTGATGCTCACGCGCTGGGCGGCGGCGAAGGCGTTGCGCTGGGCTTCGGGGACCAGCTCCATGGTGAGCTCGACGAGCTCCACCAGGCCCTTGGGCTGGAGCGTATGGCCCTCGTCGTCCGTCTCCTGGAGCGCGCGCACGCGCATGACGTTGCGGGCCATGGGCAGCAGCTTCTGCACCTCCGCGCGGAAGCCCTGGTCGCTGCGCGCCTTGGTGACCACGACGACCACCGGCATGTGCCGCGCGAGCATCTCCACTGCCTTCATGTCACCGTCCTCCACGCGGCGCGAGTCCTCGCTGATGCACAGCCAGGCGCAGTGCAGGTGGCGCGTGGCGTCCGCGTCCTTCGCGCGCGTGGCCACCAGCTCCTCCAGCAGCTTCAGCGTCTCTTGAAAGGCGCCCAGCTCCAGGCCGCGGGTGTCGAGGATGCTGACGGGGATGTCGTCCTTCGTGTACTCGCGCGTCTCCTTCGTGACGGGGCGGCCCTGGCCGGTGTCCGCGATGCGGCCGTGGAACACCGCGTTGACCAGCGTGCTCTTGCCCACGCCGCTGCGGCCCGCGATGACGATGTTGACCCGGCCGCGCTTGCGGAAGGCCTCTTCGACCTGCTTGCGGATCTCCTCCGCCAGATGGATGTCCATGGGCTGCCGCTGCCTCCGCTGGTGAGCCCTCCCGCGTTGACGGGAGGGGGCTTCAGCGTAGCGGAAAGGCCGCGCGGGTCGACGATGGACCCATGGAGGGCCGCATGCCTGCTCCGCGGCAGGCGAGCAGGCGCGCGCCCGCCATCCGCCCGCCGAGGCGCGGAAGCCGCCGCCCCGGCGGGACCGGGACGGCGGCCCCGATGGGCGCTCTCAGGTGACTTCGGTGGTCGGCACCGCCTGCGCCGTCACCGGCTCCATGGCTGGCGCGGGGGCGGGCTGGCGGCGCGGTTGCCGCAACCAGGCGTGGAGGCGCTCGAAGCGGAAGACCTCATCGTAGGGGCGGAGCAGCAGGATGAGCGCGCCGAACATGATGGCCACGAAGCTGATGAGCCCGTGGAACACGGCGATGCCCAGGTGGAAGGCGATGCCCAGCGGCAACAGCACCCGCCGGAGGGACGGGCTCAGCAGCGGCCCCATCGCGAGCCCCAGCTCCAGCAGGAGGACGGACCAGGTGAGCAGCGCCACCACGGGGCTGCTGAGCACCGGGAGCATCAGGCGAGCCAGCCAGGCGGGGGCGCCAATCAAGGGGTCCAGCAACCAGTAGTACAGCGCGGTGCCGTCCACCCACTCCGCCACCTTGAACTTGCCCACGGAGGCATGGAAGTAGATGCCCGCGACCTGGAGGCGGAGCATCACCCAGGCGGAGCGGGCGATGAGCCGCTTCGGCTCGTCGTTCAGGCCGGCTTCGGAAGGCGCGCTCCAATGCCAGCGCCGGTCGTCCGTCAGCGTCAGGGGCAGCATCAGCAGCGCCAGGATGGCGGCAATCTGGTCACCGCCGTCCGTCAGCGTCGCGGACCAGTGCAGGCTGACGGCCACCCACCAATGCACGAGCCCCGTGAGGCGCGGTCGCCAGCCGGAAGCGACGACCACGAGCAGCAGCACCGCCGTCCAGCGCGCGACCTCCAGCCAGCCAGCGGGGAGCACGCAGAAGAGGGATGCCGCCCGGAGGCCATCGCAGAGAGGCGTGTTGGAGATGCCCGAGACGGGATGGAACATCGTCGTGGAGTGGCTGAAGGCGAGGGTGCCCGCCGTCGCCAGCGCGATGAGTGTTCGCGCCAGGCCGTAGACGTTGGTCCACGGAGAAGGCCCCGCCACCCAGGCGCGCGCGCGGTTGCCAAGCTCGGTCAGCATTCGACGTTCAACCTCAGGACCTTCGAGGGGAGAGTGATGGGCTTGTCCTGATGGGTGCGGCTCCAGGCCCACGGGATGGTCCGCTGGAAGACGAGCCCCAGCTCACCGCACATCGTGGGGCGGGGGCTCTTGTTGCGGAGCGTCTTCGCCACCGGGGCGCGCTCGAGGCAGGCGCTGGGAGCTTCGCTGCAGGCCACCTGTTCGAGCGCGGCGGCCTCGCTGGTCAAGATGCCCAGCTCCACGCTCTGGGCTCGCGAGACACGGTTGATGCCGAAGGCGTTCTGGAGCTGGAAGTTGGGGGCATTGCTCGCCCAGACCCATTGACCTTCCGGCGTGCGGAGGTAGGGCAGCGTCCGGTCCTCACGTGGGTCTCGCGTGAAGAAGGCCCACCCCTCCGGGAGAATCAGCTTCATGTCGAAGTGCTTCTCGAAGGGGAGGTGGATGGGGTTGTAGGGCAACGACGCGTGCACGGCGTACATCGTGACGCTGGCCCAGCCGAGGATGAGGCCCAATGCCAGCAGGCCCAGGCGGCGGGGCGAGGAGGTTCGGGGGGAGTGGGAAGACGCGGTCACAGCCGTGCTCGTGAAAGGGAGGGAAGAAGGGGAGCGCCCACCGGTGAGGGCGGCGGACGCTCCCCAGGGGACTACTCGGCGGGAGCGAACTTCTTCACCAGCATGTCCACCCACACATCGCGCTTGAGCCGGCTGGCCTCGGACTCCATGACAGGCGTCATGTCGAACTGGGTGATGAAGAGGAATACGAGGAGGATCACCGCGGCGGCGGTTTCGATGTAGACGGTCAGGCCGGCCTGCACGTGCTCCATGGAGCCGATGCCCACGCCGCCTTCCTGGTCGCCGGTCTTGGCCAGCTCATTCACGGCGGACATCACCAGGGTGCGCGTGTCGGTCAGCAGCTGGTCGACGACCAGGTGGTTGCCGCTGCGCAGGTCCTTGTTGAAGCGCTCGAAGAACGCGGCGTCCAACTGGGCCATCTTGGCGATGACGGACTCGGCGGCCTGTTCGCGCTTGGCCAGGGTGTCTTCGCCCAGCCGCTCCTTGATTTCCGGACGCTGCCAGATGTCATCGAAGTGGTGGGCGTCCGGGCCCAGGCCAAAGGCCATGCCCTTGAAGAGGCTCTGACCGGACTGCGCCGGGTTCTGGGCGACGCGGACCGCGGCGCCGTTGTCCGAGGGGCCGCAGCCCACGCCGAAGGTGCTCAACGAGATGAGGGCCGTTGCGGCCGAGGTCAATTTCAGGGTGGAGCGCTTCAAGGTGTTCTCCTGACGACATGGGGGTGTGTCCGCGACATCCCCGGAAGCCGGAGAACGTCACGAACAAGTCAAGATTTTCAGCGAAACTAGATTTCTCTTCAATCCCAAGAATTTCTTAAGGTCGTGCAATCGCAAATCAGTTTCGTGAATGTGTAAAATTACCAGCATGACTGGTTTTGGGCGGGTGTCAGCACTCGACGTGGCCTGGCTCCCGCTCCATCCGGTGCCGAGGTCGTCAGCCAGCGCAAGGGAGCGTCCAGGCTGGCGCCAGCCCTGGCTTGCCACCTCTGTGTGGGGGCCTCACTCCTTTACCTACAAAGGAGCGGTACACCCATGCGCGCACTCAGTTACGAAGGCCCCTATCGGGTTCGGGTGAAGGACAGGAGTACGTGCGCGTGCCCTTCGCCAACGTGGGGCCCATGAAGATTCCGGAGGACATGGACGAGGAGGACGTCCTCTTCCTCAGCGACATCTTCCCCACGGGCTACATGGGCGCGGAGATGGGCGGCATCCAGCCAGGGGACACGGTGGTGGTGTTCGGCGCGGGCCCCGTGGGCCTCTTCGCCATGAAGAGCGCGTGGCTGATGGGCGCTGGCCGCGTCATCGCGGTGGACATGCAGGACTACCGGCTCGACTTCGCCCGGAAGTTCGCCCACGTGGAGACGTTGAACTTCAAGAACGTGGACATCGTCACCGCCATCAAGGAGACCACCGAGGGCCGGGGCGCCGACGTGAGCATCGAGGCGGTGGGCTGCGAGGCCGAAGGCTCGATGTTGCAGCGGGTGCTGGGCCTGGGGCTGATGGCCGAGGCCGGCGCCACCACGGCGCTCAACTGGTGCATGCACCAGTTGAGCGCAAGGGCGGCGTCATCTCCGTGGTGGGCGTGTACGGGCCGCCGTGGAACCTGGTGGATATCGGCACGGCGATGAACAAGAACCAGACGCTGCGGCTGGGGCAGTGCAACGTGAATCGCTACATGCCGCACCTGCTGGAGCACATCCGCCAGGGGCGCGTGGACGCCAAGGGCATCATCACCCACCGCTTCAGCCTGGAGGACGCGCCGAAGGCGTACGACCTCTTCTCCAAGAAACAGGACGGCTGCATCAAGTGCGTCCTCTCCCCGCATGGCCACGCCTGAGTGGAAGGAGCCCACCATGAACCCGAATGCGCGAAACATCCCCGGGTACGGCGTGGACGCCGACCCTCGCAATCGCCCTGGCTACCCCAGGGAGGAATCACCCCAGCTGCGCGGAGACGCGCAGGGCCCGCCGTCCCGCCAGCAGTCGGACGTGACGGTGTTCAAGCACGGGCAGCCCGCGCGGAAGATGCCGCCGGTGTTCGGCACGGCCCAGCCCCCCAAGGGCGTCTCCGGCATGCTGCGGCGCCTGGCCTACAAGTACCCGGACCACTGGACGCGGCACTGGATGATGTTGCTGCTGGCGGACCGGGTGGACGTGGCCGAGCACAAGCTGCGGAGGGGCCTTCCACGTCTCGCGGCGGGTGCGGCGGCCGTCCTCGTCGGCGGCGTCGTGATGCGCCGGCTCCGGGTCTGGTGACGGCTACTTGCGCAGCAGCGTGCCTTCAAGGAAGAACGCCAGGCACGCGGCCAGGATGAGCCAGGTCCACAGCGGCACCGTCGGCTTGTCCGCGTCACCCGTGGAGGCCTTCACCGTCTCCTCTCCGAAGTAGGCGGTGAGGGTGTCCGTCGGTACACGTCCCAGGTCGCTCTCGGAAGGGTCGAGCACGGCGGCGAAGGACAGGTCCGGCTGCACCTTCCCGTCCGCGCCCAGCACCGAGTACACGCCCGGCTCCGTCACCGGCCCGGCCACCAGCGCGCCTTCCGGCTGCTCCTTCACGGTGACCTCGGCGCCGTCCGGCGCGCGCACCGAGGACACCTTCTGGGCCCCCTCCGGGCGCAGCGTGGCGCTTTCGCCCACGCGCACGCGCACCTCCTCGCGCTCGTCCAGGGAGCCGGTGAGGTACGCGGCGAAGCGCTGCATCAGCGGCAGGAAGGAGGTGCGGATGGAGAAGTCGCTCCAGTCGCGGTCCACCGTGCTGGTGAGCAGCGCCACGCGCCCCTTGCCCTTGCGCGCCACGGCCACCGCCGGCGCGCCGTCCTCATACGTGGCCAGCACCTGACTGGCGCCGCCAGCGCCCGGGGAGTCCGCCTCCAGCAGCATGTACTTGTAGAAGCGCGCCCCCACGAGCCCTTCCTCCGCCTGCCCCGTGAAGGGCGAGAAGAGGACGTGCTCCACGGAGACCTGCGCCAGCCGCGCGCTCTGGGTGTCCGCGTCCGGGTCGTCGCGCTCGGCGCTGGTGCGCACCAGGCGCAGCGGACGCGGCAGCACCGGGCCCAGCCGCTGGTTGTACGCGTCCGGGTTCACCCGGTCGCCCATGCTGATGAAGAGGCCGCCGCCGTTCTCCACGAAGGCCGCCAGCTTCTGCGCCTCGTCGGCGCTCGGCGCGGGCACGTTGAGCAGCAGGACCAGGTCGTAGGCGGAGAAGTCCTCGCGCAGGCCCACCTCCGCGTCGCGCGTGGCCACCTCCACCGGCGAGCCCGGCGCGGTGAGGGCCGCGTCCACGAAGAAGGCTTCATCCCGGTAGCGCGTCGCGTGGGGCGAGCCATTCACCACCAGCGCCTTCAGCGCGCGGGGCACCGGCAGCACGAACGAACGTCGGTCATCCTCCACCAGCGCGTCCGGCGCCAGCGTCACCTGCCCCAGCACCGTGCCGCCCTGCGGGAAGCGCACGGTGAGCGTCTTCTGCGTCGTGCCGCCCGGGGGGATGTCCACGAAGCCCTTGGCCAGCGTGGACTCGCCCACGCGCACCGCGGCCTCCAGGTCCTTCACCGGCTCCGCGCTGAAGTTGCGCACCGTGAAGGTGAACTGGAACGTGCGCGGGCCGGCCTGGAGCGCGGGCTCCACCTTGAGGTCGACGATGGCGCGGTTGTTCAGCACCTCGTGGCCCTCGGCCGCGTCGCGCAGCACCACCTCCGGCTTCACGGGCGCGCCCGTGGGGCCCTTCACCGTGGGCGGCGGCGCCTCCAGGCGGAAGGCCGCGGCCGTCATGTCGGAGACCAGCACCAGCCGCTTGGCCGGCATGGGGTTCTCCTCCAGCGCGCGGGCCGCCATGTCCAGGCAGCGCGACAGGTCCGCGGTGCCATGGGTGGCCTTCGCTTCGTCCACCAGCGAGCGCAGGCGGCCGCGGTCGAAGCCCGGCGGCGGCGGCGCGGCGGGGGACTGCGTGCACACCAGCACGGTGGCGGGCTCTTCGGGCAGCAGGTCCTTCAGCGCGTCGCGGGCCTCGTCGCGGGCGCGCTCGAAGAGCGGCGTGCCGTCCGACCAGCGCATGGACAGCGACGCGTCCAGGACGATGGCCGTGGCCGCGGGGCCCTTCACCACCTGCGCGGCGGCCGCGTCACGCGTCAGCTCCGGGCGCGCCAGGGCAATGGGGATGGCCAGCAGGATGAGCGTGCGCAGCGCGTACAGCAGCAGGCGCTTGAGCTTGAGGCGGCTGGCGGTGCGCTTCTGGCTGCGCATCACGAAGGCCAGCGGCCCGAAGGGGTGCGGCCGGGGGCGGCGCCGGTCGAACAGGTGCACCAGCAGGGGGATGAGGGCGCCCAGCGCGCCCAGCAGCATCCACGGGTTGCCGAAGGTCACCGGCGCCTCCCGCGCCGCGACAGGTACCGCAGCAGCACGTCATCCAGCTTGTCGTCGGTGCGCACCAGGTCGTAGTCCACGTCCGCCTCGGCGCACGCGGCCTTCACGTTCGCCAGGAAGGCGTTGAACTCCTCCAGGTAGCTCTCCTTGATTTCGCGCGGGTTCACCTCGATGCGACCCTGGCCCTCCATGTCGATGAAGAGCGTGGGGTCGTCGAAGGGGAAGGTCAGCTCCGCCGGGTCCACCAGGTGGAACACGGACACGTCGTTCTTCCGCTGACGCAGCGCGAGGATGCGGCGCAGGGCGTCCTGATTCTCGTCCAGCAGGTCCGACAGGACGATGACGCTGGAGCGCCGGGGCAGCACCTCCGCCAGGTGGTCCGCCGCGCTGCCCAGGTCCGTGGTGCCGGTGGGCTCGGTGTGCTCCAGCGTGTCCAGCAGCACGTTGAGGTGCCCGGCCGACGCGCGCGGCGGCACGTCCTTCCACTTGCCGCCCGCCATCAGCGCCAGGCCCGCCGCGTCCTGCTGGCGCACCAGCAGGTAGCACAGCGCGCCCGCCAGCGTGGTGGCCACGTCCAGCTTGCTCAGCGCCCCGCTGCGGTAGCCCATGGAGGCGGACGCATCCACCACCATGACGGCGCGCAGGTTCGTCTCATGCTCGAAGCGCTTGACGTAGTACTTGTCGAACTTGCCGTAGGCCTTCCAGTCCAGGTGGCGGAGCTCGTCGCCGGGGGCGTACTCCTTGTGCTCCGCGAACTCCACGCTCTGCCCCTGATGCGGGCTCTTGTGGAGGCCGGACAACACGCCCTCCATCACCGCGCGGGCGCGCAGCTTCACTCCCTGGAGGCGGGCCAGCGTCTGGGCGTCGAGCAGCATGGCGCGGGCCTGGCTAGCCCTTCACCACCGTGAGGAGCTGGTCGATGAGCTTCACGGAGGTGATGCCCTCGCTCTCCGCGGTGAAGTTGGGCAGCACGCGGTGGCGGAGCACGGGACGGGCCAGGGCGCGCACGTCCTCGACGGTGGCGACGAAGCGGCCGTGGAGGATGGCGCGCGCCTTGGCGGCCACCACCAGGTACTGGCTGGCGCGGGGGCCGGCGCCCCAGGACGCGTTCTTCGCGATGAAGTCCAGCGCGCCCGGCTCCTTGGGCCGCGTGTGGCGCACCAGCTCCACGGCGTAGCGCACCACGTGGTCCGGCACCGGCACGCGGCGCACCAGCTCTTGAAGCGCGAGGATGCGCTCGGGAGACAGAATCTTCTCCAGCTTCGGCTGCGGACCGCCGGTGGTGCTCTTGACGATTTGCACCTCTTCGTCGGCGGTGGGGTAGCCCACGTCCACCAGGAACATGAAGCGGTCGAGCTGGGCCTCGGGCAGCGGATAGGTGCCCTCCTGCTCGATGGGGTTCTGCGTGGCGAAGACGAGGAAGGGTAGCTCCAGCGGGTACGTGCGGCCACCGGCGGTGATGCGGTACTCCTGCATGGCTTGCAGCAGCGCGGCCTGCGTCTTCGGCGGGGTGCGGTTCACCTCGTCCGCCAGGATGATGTTCGCGAACAGCGGTCCCTGGAGGAAGCGGAAGGTGCGCCGGCCGGTGGTGCGGTCCTCTTCCAGGATGTCCGTGCCGGTGATGTCCGACGGCATCAGGTCCGGCGTGAACTGGATGCGGTTGAAGGACAGGTTGAGGACGTCCGCCAGCGTGGAGATGAGCAGCGTCTTGGCGAGGCCCGGCACACCCACGAAGAGGCAGTGGCCGCGGCTGAAGAGGGAGATGAGGAGGTGCTCCACCACCTCGCGCTGACCGACGACGCGCTTTTCAATCTGGGCGACGATTTCGTTGCGGGCCTGGGCGAGCTCCTCGACGGCACGGAGGTCGTCGCCTGAGGCGTCGGGCACGGGCAGGGAGTCGGGGGCGGCGCTTTCCATGGAAGGGTTCTCTTAATTCGTGGGCGGCGCTGGGACCAAAGGATTCCGCCACCCCTGTGCCAAGGCGTGCGCTGCCAACCGTTCGGGGAGAGACCTATTCCGCTGCCGCACACCCCGGCACGCTGGGGCACATGGGCGCGCTGTTCGCCTGGATGCCCCCCTGTCATGTGACAGGGCCCCTGGGCTGGGGGGGAATGCCGGGGGCTGGACACGCTGCTTAGGTTCCCAGGGCCTCGCTTCCGGTGGACGGGAGCAGGCTCCTTGGAGCGTGTCATGGGGTCATTTCGGCGTGGTGGGCGTGGCAACCTCTGGACGGGGCTTCTCCCAGTTGCCCTGCTGTGGGGCTGTC
>NZ_JABFNS010000139.1 GCF_013116825.1 Myxococcus xanthus | reverse complement strand
ACCCCTCCCCGAACCCCACCCTGGCCGTGCAGGAGTTGAAGCGCATCGGTTGAACTCTCTCACGCGACAACTACCTTGACGCTCACCGAGAGATGGCTCCAAGACCCGCGGGTGGGACCCGCTTCGTTGGCAAGTCGAGAGGCTGGAGTGGGTCTTCCAGGTTGGGAAGGGGTTGATTGTCTGCGTCCCGTCCTTCGGGGTGGAAGCCTCGACCGAGCGGGTTGCGATCTTCATACACACCATGGGGTTTGGATGCCCCCAGGGAGGCAGGGCCACCGAAGCTGCGTTCGTACCGGAGGGGCATGGAGGTGAACGGCTCCGGGGATGTGGAGCGCCAGCCGGTGATGCCCCGCCACCACACCCGGTCTCCAAACACCCGAAGCCCCTTCTGGCATTCGCCCACCCGGACCGCGACCAGGTGCTCCTTCACCGGACGCCCATGGGGAGCCCAGGCTTGTCCATTGACGTAGATGTCCGTTCCTGGCCGGAAGTAGGCGGACTGGCCTTCGTACCTCAAGCTGGAGATTCCTGGGTCGCCCCAGTAGACGTCCTCTGAGGGTGGGGCGGGTTGCTCATCGGCCAGGGAAAGCCCTTCCGGGCCTGCCTTACCAGGGGCAGTGAGCTTGAAGGATCCACAAAGGCAGATGACCAGCGTATCCGCTCCGTCCTTGTCCATGGACAGGAAGTCCCGGGCTGTGAAGGCGGTGGTGTTCTCGATGATAGGCATTGTGGCGGCCGGGTGGGGATGTGGCGCGATGGTGTGCTAATGCAGGGTCATGCCTCATGTTCTTTTGAGTGACGCGCCTGTCAGGGATTTCCTCCGGGGACTCCAGGAACAGCACTTGTCAGAGCTGGCATTTCTACTCACCCAACGTCAGCGCTACTTGCACGATGCGGAGGTGGAGTGGCCCGATGTCGAGTTGTTGGAAGTTCGCATCTTTCGCCATGTGGAGGCAATGCGCTCGGGGGATGATTCCGCGATTGCCTGCGCGCGTGAGGCGTTGGCCAGCGATGCCAGTGATGAGCTCATGGCGGGAATCCATGCGAGGGTGCAGCTCGGGCCTGATGAGCAGGGTATTGAGGAGGTCCTGGCGCGTCTGGTCGACCTGGACGTGGCATTGTTGCCCAATTGCATTCAGGCGCTGATGTGGGTGCAGCACCCGAAGCTCTTGGCGCATCTGACCGTCCTGTTGAATTCGCGGTGCAAGTCGCTGCGGGCTTTCGCTGCGCGCGTCATCGGGCTCCGCGGCGACGGTGGGGCGGAGGCGCTGCTCCCCCTTCTGGATGATGCTGAGCAGGAGGTTCGCGCCGCTGCTGCGCTCGCGGTCTCTGAGTTGGGGCATCGTGCCGCGTTGCCCGTGCTTGAACGGAAGCTGACGCAGGCTCCAGTGGAGGAGATGGCCGAGTGGGCGCTGGCTGCGCTCCGGCTGGGGTCAACACGTGCACTCCACGTCTGTCGCCAGTTCTGCCGCGCAAGAGCGCCACGGGGGACGCGGCTGCCCTGGCTTCTTGGCCTGGGTGGGGAGGCTCAAGACTTCGGTTTGTTAATGCAGTTGAGCGACGAGGCGGAATACTTGATGGGCAGTCTTGAGGCGCTGGGCGTGCTGGGCGTGCCCGCGGCGGCGCCACTGTTGTTAGAGCATCTGGGCCACGAGCGCCCAGCCGTGAAGAACGTGGCGGCAAAGGCGCTGTCCCTCATGTCCGGAGCGGGGCTCACGGAAACCGCCCTGGTTCCGGATGAGGAGGGCGATGAAGGAGAGGCGGTCGCGTTTCGGCAGGTCGTGCAGCCAAGCACGGCCCCTGCTGCGTGGCGAGCCTGGTGGGCCACGCACCGTGCTCGTCTGGAGGGCGCGTCACGGCTGCGGCTGGGGCAGCCCTTTCACCTAGCTTTGTGCCTTGAGGAACTGGCCCACCCGCGTACGTCTTTTGGAGATCGCACGCGGGCGGGACTTGAACTCGTCATCCGGTCCGGACATCACGTGGGTTTCCAGCCGGACTGGCTGGTCCGCCAGCAGCGGCGAGCCATTGAGCAGTGGCGGCGGTTCGGCGCCATGCACAACTGGAGGTAGGCTCGCGAGCGGCGCGTCAGTAGACCTTGTCGCCCTTCTCCACGCCGAAGCTGGACGGCTCCCCGAAGACGCCGTTCACCGTGGTGCCGCCGTTGTGGATGCTGGGGAACAAAGGAGTACTCAATCTGCAACCCGAGTCGAGAATGGGGTCGATGCGCAGGGCAGCAGGCCCTCCACGAGCAAGGTGAACCCCCAGCCCACGCGGCAGCAGGGCAAGGACGTCACTTCGTCATTCGGTGCGAACCCGCTGGGCTATTCGGGGCAGAACGTCCTGAACGCCTACAACATGTCCCAAGGTGGCGCGCTCCAGGGCGTGGTCCTCCCCATTGCCCAGAATCCCTTCGTCAACGCCAGTGACTCGGTGGTGACGCTCAATGCCCACCAGCACCAGGGCAACACGAACCTGTCCGTTTCACCCGCCGGTGGTCAGGGCATCCCGGCGCACTCCATGCGCACTACCTCTCCACGGGCGAGGGCAAGTTCGCGGGCATCCAGGGAGTGCCGCTGCATCCGCGTCCGGGCGGGCCGACCACGGTGGTGACGGGCGCGCTCAACGGTTGCGCTGTCCATGCCCTGCACGACACGAAGAACAACAGCCTGTCCTTTCTCCACTACGCGGACGACTCGAAGAACGGCAAGGCGGAACTGGACGGCTTCCTCTCGCAGCACCCGAACCTCAAGCCGGCGGGGAGCTTCACGCCCAGCGACGATTCTCACCTCACCGGCAAGCATGGCGGCCCCGACGGGCGCCACGCCCTTCATCCACTACGCCCAGGGGGCCAACAACCGGCCCGGGCAGTGGACCATCGCCGGTCAGCTCAACACCTACAAGAATGGTGGCACCGCGGGTGGCCGCCCCGAGCTGATGCGCCCCACGGACCTCCGGGTGTCCTTCATGCAGACCGTCCCGGTGGACGTGCCTTGAGTTTCCTCGGGGCGCGCCACTGAGGAACGGACCGCCCTGGCCATTCGTTGGATTCCAGCCGCGCGTCCACTGCGTCCGTTCATGAGGCCACACCGGCAGGTGGCCTCCCAGCGCCATGCGCCGCTTCGTGCATAGGGTACGCACGACGTATGGCCACCCTGGACCCTCCCGCTGCCTCCTGGCTCACGCGCTGCGCGCTGTTCAGCGGCAAGCTGCTCGTGGTCGCGGCCGCGGTGGTGGGGCTCGTGCTGCTGCTGGCGCGGCTCTACCTCATCGTCCTGCCGACCGTGGCGGCGCTGCTGCTGGCGACGTTGCTGTACCCGCCCGTCCGGTGGCTGTCCGCCCACCGGGTGCCTCGGGCGCTCGCGACGGTGCTGGCGCTGCTGGTGCTGCTCCTGGTGGGAGCCGCCGGGCTGCTCGTGCTCGTGCCCCGTATCGTCCAGCAGGTGGGCTCGGCGGGCTCGAACGTGAAAGAGGGAATGGAGGGCCTCATCATTTGGATGACGCAGGAACTCCCCGTGTCCCGGGAGCAGATCGACGGCCTGTTCGAGAAGGCGCTCGACTTCTTGAAGTCGAACCTGGGGCGCATCACCACGGGCGTCCTCGCGGGCGCCAACTTCGCGGTACAGGCGGTGGCGGGCGGGCTGCTGACGCTGACGCTGCTGTTCTTCTTCGTGAAGGACACCGAGCGGCTCGGGGGCTGGGTGCTGGCCCGGGTCTCTCCGTCGCGGCGTGACACCGTGCGCGCCGTGGGCCTGCGCGCCTGGGGAACACTCAGCGGCTACCTGCGCGGTGTCGTCATCGTCGCGCTGGTGGACGCGGTGGGCATTGGTGTGGGCTTGGCCCTCATCGGCGTGCCACTCGTGCTTCCGCTGGCGGCGCTCACCTTCGTGGGCGGGTTCTTTCCCGTCATCGGCGCCACCCTGGCGGGCGGTGTCGCGGTGCTGGTCGCACTCGTCACCAATGGGCCCATCGACGCGCTCCTGGTATTCGCCGTGGTGCTGGGAGTGCAACAACTGGAGAGCAACGTCCTGGAGCCCGTGGTGATGGGGCGCGCGGTGCCGCTGCACCCGGTGGTCATCCTGCTGTCCATCACCGCCGGGGGCGTGCTCTTCGGCGTGGCGGGCGCCTTTCTCTCCGTGCCCGTCGCCGCGGTCCTCTCCGCTGCGGGCAACGAGCTGCGCCTGCGAAGCGAGGCTCGCGTCCTGGAGAAGCCTGCGGCGATTTCACCACCGTGAGGCAGCGCTGCGTCAGGGGAAGTGGTCCACCACCAGGGCGTTGGACCACGGATGCACGCGCGTGTGGCCGGGCTTCGAGCCGCGGTACTTGGGGATTCCCGTCTCGTCGCCCAGGATGAAGCACACCGGGTACTCGCTGCCATCCGGTGTCCTCACGCGTGTGTAGCGGCCCTGGATTGTCTCGCCGCCCGTCCAGAGGCGTCCATAGAAGAGCGTGTTCGCCGGGAGGCGGCCGATGGGCTCGTCGAGCCGGCTGGTGATGGGGCCGTCGCTGACGACGATGCTGTAGTTCGTCTGGTACGAGTCATCCGGTTGCTGAAGGTCGAGCTGGATGAACCCGCCAAACCCCAGGTCGAGCCCGAGCTGACGCATTGACTCCAGGGCTTCGGAAGGGCAGCGCGCGGGCTCGGGCCGGACCTGAGTACCTGCGCAGGCATTGAGACTGGCCGCGGAGAATGCAGCCAGCAGGTAACGGTGGAGTCGGGGGACACAGCGCGCGTGTGGCTCGGTCGTGGACATGGCTTCTCCTGGCCATGGCGGCTCGGCGGTGGAAAACGGAAGGGCCGTGGCGGGCGAACCAGTGTCGGCTGGTCCTTCGGTTCGCGCCAGTTGCTGGACGGGATGGGACGGAGTGAGAGCGTCATGAGGCCCGCCTGCGAGCATCAGTACCCAGGCCATGCACGCAACCAACGTCAGGCCTCCGGCGACTCGCATCCACCGGCCCTCGTGTCGTGGCTGCAGCAGGCTCGCTGGCTCCGTGTGGGATTGCGTCTGGACTTCCGAGAACACCCGGCGCCGCAGCCAGCGGCCCACGCGATGGTGCTGGACCCGGGCGGCGCGCAGGGCCCTCGCATGGAGAAAGGCCGCTTCTTCTTCCGTTGCAACGGAACCCCAGGTTGCCTCCTCGTCGTGTGTCGTGCGCGTCGCCGTGGAGGGCCCCTCGTACCAGTCGAACAGCGGAACGTCCCAGTCCGGGCCCGCGTGGGCCTGGGCCTGTTGAGCCTCCCGGGCCAGGTCTCCCGCGCCGCGCGGCCGGGCCTCGGGTGCGAACGCGAGCAGGCCCTCAATCCAGCGTGCGAGCGGCTCGGGCACGCGCGGGTTGAGGGCTCTCAATGTGGCGGAGGTCACTGGGGAGTGAGCCTTGTCCAGGACGAGCGGCGGATATTGCTCCACCACCAGCCGGTGAAAGGTGACGCCCACCGCGTACAACTCGTCCGCCACCGTGTAGAGGTAGTGCTCGGAGCGGGCGGGTTGCCGTGGAGCCTGCATGCTCCAGAGGATGGCCTGGGGACTGCGATAGGGCCCGGTCCCGGGCGGCAGCCGTGCCGCGGAGGTGATGGGGGCGGCACGGGGATGCCAGCCCGCGCCCCAGTCCAGCACCACCAGTCTTCCTCGCTCCTCGACGCGAAGGTTCTCCCCCTTGAAGTCGCGATGAAGCACCTGCCTGCGATGCGCGGCGTCCAGTGCCCACGCGGCCTGCGCCAACAGGCCAGCGACGTGCCGAGCCGTCGGATTGCGCGCCCGAGACCAGTCATACAGCGTGTTGCCTCGCACGTACTCCAGCACGAGGTATGGGTATGAGGCGGCCCCCGCGCGCCAGGTTCCCGTCGCTTGCAGCCGCACCACTCCAGGGTGGCGAAGCAGATGAAGTGTCCGCGCCTCGCGCTGGAATCGGGGATCGCCTGGGGCGTGGGCCAGCTTGAGCGCGTAGCAGCGGCCATCGGGGCGCGAGCGCACTTCATACACCGTGCCGTTGCCGCCGCCTCCGATGCGGCGCTCCACGCGCCAGCGCTCCACGCGCGTGCCGACAGGCAGTGCCTGTGGAGACAGCACGAGGGGACCTGGGGAAGATGAAATCGGCTCCAGTCGCATGGCGGGTTCCTCTGGGGCTGTCGCACGTCTACGGTTTCAGCCGCTCCCATCGCGCGCCGCGGCGCCGGCCTGTGTCCCAAAGCTCCAGCGCATAGGCAGGCGGCGGGCGCGTGGGGGCGGGCCACTGCAGGACGACGACCGCGCTCTGGCCAGGCAGTAGACGCGGCTCCAGCATCAACATTGGCAACTCCAGCGTCTCTCCGGTGGGGCGCCCGTCCGAGTCCAGGTGTGTCAGCCGGGCGATGCCCGTTTGCCAGGGGGCCTCGCCCAGTGGGTTTTCCAACTTCACCGCGAGCGTCAGCCACGCGCCGGAGCGATAGCTGCCAAGCTGGTGGACCTTGAGCCCCGCCTCACTGGGCCTGTCACGTATCCACTTGACGAGAACCCCCGTGGGGCCAATGGCGCCGGAGAGGATGGCGCTCGCGAGCCCCTCTTGCGGCACTGGCCGACGCGCTGTGGCCAGCCGGGTCTCCAGCAGTACGTTGCGCTCACGCAGGGCCACCAGTTCAGCCTCCAGTTGCGTCACGGTGGCGGGGTGGCGCCGGACGTCGACGACCGAGTCCACCACGTTGGCCTCGGTCGTCAGCTCCAGGACGAGCCGTTGTGGCGCGGCTGCGTCCGTGAAGCGAAGCACCAACGGCGGAACGCCCTGGGCAGGCATGGCGACGACGGGCTGGAGCAGCAAGTGTGTCCCTGTGACGTCCAGCCGGGTGAACAGCCCTCGCAGGGCCTCGGGCAGCTCTCCTTCCATCACGGCGTCCGAGTCGAGCAGCACGGTCGTCACCACGCCGGGCGCCAGCCGGAGCCGCTGGACGGGCTCGCCTGCGCCCGCGCTCAGGACCATGGCCCGCTCGATACGTCGCCAACGTTTCGTGATCGGCGTCTGGGCCAACGCCGCTGTGCCCAGCAGGAGCACCACCGCCGTCATCACCAATGAGCCAGGGGGGAACACGCAGGGGCGACCTCCAGGGTTGTAACCTACTCGACAGGGATGACACGGCGGGGCGCGTGGCCGAGCGCGACTGTCCCGCCTCCTTCGAGGAAGAACGCGCCTCCGTGTGGCACCTCGGAATGGGCGATGTCTACCTGAAAGGTAGTCAGAATCGCACAGGACGTTTGGAGGTCGTCGGGAGCACTTCCTCCACGCGCCGGAAGAAAAGTCACCGGGCCCGCGATGGGGTGTCCCACGTGTTGGCGTCTTCCTCTTCGAGCGCCGCCACGCCTGGCTGGCGGTAATGCCACAGCTTGTACGGCGACAGCTCCAGCAGCGCGAGCACGTCATCATCGCGGTGGGCTGCGATGAGCGCGCTCAGGCAGTTCGTGGCTCCATTGAAAAAGTCACGCTGGTCGGGCGAGGCCGACCAGACCCTCCGCACCGTGCCGATGAGCTTGTCGGCCCAGGCGGAAGCAACGTCTAGCTTCGCGCACAGCGTGCCCCAGTGGTCGCCGAGTGATTCGATGTAAGGGATGTCGTCGGCCTGATAGTCCTCTCAGCGCCGCTCCAGCCAGGCGTCGCGGGTCGCCGCGTCCACGGGGGGCGCTCGCGATGAGGGGCGCGAACTCGTCGAGGGCGTGGTTGACGGCTGCGCCTATGGCGCCCGGTGAGCTGTCGATGTGCGCCAGCGCGGGGGACACGCGTTCGATGAAGAGGACCGCGCCTTCCGCCGCGAGCGCTTTCTTGGCGGCCTGCTTGATCTCCGTCACCGCCTGCTTGATTCGGACGATGGCTGGCTGCGACTTCCGGCCGAAGTTCGTCTTCCTGGCCACTGCTACACGGCCCCGGGTTGGTGCTACCGGAAGCCGCGCGCGTTGGCGGGGCCAGACGAACTCCCGCTACGCGCACCGCCATGCCAATCGGCAGGAGTTGGAAGACGGCTCAGGCGCCCGCGGCGGCGACCTCGGCCCAGAGCGTGTCGCCCTCCAGTACCTGGTTCAGCGGCGCGCGCTGCTCGGAGACGCGCAGCAGCACGGCGGCGAGTTGCTCCAGGTGGATGGGCCGCATGTTCCGCAGTGGAGGCAGGCGGGTGAGGGCGCGCAGCACGGGGTTGATGTGGTGGTACTCGCCCTCGAAGGCGGGCGGGCGCACCACCGTCCAGGGGATGCCACTGTCGCGCACCAGTCGCTCCGCCTCCGCCTTGGCCTTGAGGTACGCGCCCACCGGCCGGCCCGCGCCCACGGAGCTGAGCAACACCAGGTGGTCCACCCCCGCGCGCTTCGCGGCCTCCACCAACTGCCGCGTGGTGCCGATGTCGCTCGACTCATACGTGTCGCCCGAATCGAAGCGCTTGCGCATGGTGCCAATCAACTGGAGCACCGTGGTGCAGCCGCGCATCATCTCCACCAGCGCCTCACCGTCAGACAACTCCACCACGGCCTTGTGGGGCCAGGGGCGGACCAGGTCGCTGTCCGCGCTCTTGGGTCGCACGTGCGCGAGGACAAGCGGCGCACCATGCGACAGCGCCTGTCGCATCAGCGTGCGGCCCGTGGCGCCCGTGGCGCCAGCGATGAAGAGGTGACGAGGGGGCGTGTTCATGATGGCGGACTCCAAGGAAGACGGGCGGCGCGTCGAGCAGACCCAGGGGATGACGCGGGCCGTCGGCTCTTCATCACACTGCGTCGCGAGAGCCCAGCGCGGCGTGGCGCTCCGTGTCGAATGAGGCACACGCCTCGCCCCCGTGCCGGGTGTTGAATCACCAGCGATAGACAGTCACCCGCCCGGTTGAGGCGCTGTCATCCAGGCGATACATTGCCGCGCCTTGGAAAATCCAGAACCCCTTGTATTCCAGCAGAGCTTCCAGGGACTGCTTCGCGCCTTGGGTGATGACCTGGATGACGCGTGCGTGGGCCGTCTGCGCGAGGTGGGCCTCGACGCGCGGGGCTCCCTGGCCCTGGCCTATCCCTTGAAAGTCTGGGTGGCCGCGCTGAAGGTCGCCGCGGCCACGCTGGCACCGGAGGCGCCGTTGGACGAGGCCGCCGCGGTGGTGGGGCGGCGCTTCGTGGAGGGCTTCAGCTCCACGCTCATCGGCAGCGCGCTGCTAGGCACCGTGCGGCTCCTGGGGCCGCAGCGCATGCTGGCGCGGATGACGCGCAACCTGCGCACGGGCACCAACTATCTGGAAACGCACATGGAGCAGCTGGGGCCCACCCGGTATGCGCTGACGTGCCGGCCCGTGGTGGTGGCGGGCTTCTACGTGGGGCTCTTCCTGGCGGGGCTGGAGGCCAGCGGGGCCAGGCACCCCTCGGTCCAGATTGTCCGGAGGGAGGGCGAGGAGGCGGTGTACGACATCGCTTGGCGCTGAGCATTGACGGGGAGGCCGTGCTAGTGACGGCCTGATAATGTCGACGCCTTCGCCCACCCCCTCTTCGTCCACGAGTTTCTCGGACACCCAGGCCCAGCTCTCCGCCACCCTCCGCGCGCTGTCCGCGCGGCTGCCCGAATCCCTGACGGTGCGGGAGCTGATGCAGGCGTGTGGTGAGCAGGGCCTGCTGCTCTTCTGCTGCATCCTGACCTTCCCCTTCCTGCTGCCCGTGTCGATTCCGGGCGTGTCCACGGTGTTCGGCCTGCTCATCGTCCTCATCGGCGTGGGCGTGACGTTCAACCGGACGCCCTGGCTGCCCCGGAAGCTGCTGGACAAGCCGCTGCTGCGCACCAACCTGGCCCCGGCGCTGGACAAGGGCGCGGACGTCTTCACCAAGTATGTGGACAAGATGAGCAAGCCGCGGCTGCTGGCGCTCACGCACGGCTCCAGCACCAACCGCTTCAATGGCTTCATGCTCTTCTTCGCGGGCGTGCTGCTGATGATGCCGTTCGGCCTGATTCCCTTCAGCAACACGTTGCCCGCGCTGGCGGCGCTCTTCTTCGCCATCGGCATCCTGCAGCGCGACGGCTACTTCATCCTCATGGGGCATGGGATGACGGTGGGGTCGCTCACCTACTTCACTGTCATCATCTACGGCGCCGTGCAGGGAGGCCGCAGCCTGGCCAGTGTCTTCGGCGGGGGCTGAGCCCGCGCCTGGGTAGTGGCTGACCTGCCGCCCAGGCTCACCTTATTTGCCCGGTGAGCCGGGGATTACGGTGCGTCTGGAATCAGTCCTACCGCCGCCAGGGGTTCCCGTTATCATCGGGGGCGGGCGGCCCCCCTCTGATGCGGCAATTTCCTCATGAAACCCGGCACCGGCCGGAGGATGCGACGCGTCGCCACGCGGAAGGCGAGGTCGTGGGCGGGCGCTACCGCATCCTCGGCTTCCTGGGCCGGGGCGGTGCGGGCACGGTGTGGCGCGCGCAGGACCTGCTGGCGGGCCCCGTCGCGGTGAAGCGGCTGCACCAGACGCTGGAGGACCTGGCGCGGCTGCCTCGGCTGCCCGAGGGCGAGTACACGCCGTCTTCCATCGCCCGGCATGAGCTGGCGCTGTCGCTGGCGCACGAGTTCCAGACGCTCGCCTCGCTGCGGCATCCGCATGTCATCAGCGTGCTGGACTACGGCTTCGACGCCGAGCACCGGCCCTATCTGGCCATGGACCTGCTGGAGGACGCTCGGCACCTGGTGCAGGCGGGCATGGGGCAGCCATTGCGTGTGCAGGTGGGGCTGCTGGTGCAGACGCTGATGGCGCTGGCGTACCTGCACCGCCGCGGCATCATCCACCGCGACCTCAAGCCCGCCAACGTGCTGGTGGCCCACGGGCAGGTGAAGGTGCTGGACTTCGGCCTGGCGGTGGGGCGCGAGCACGTCCACCGCGCGCAGCCGGGCGGCACGCCGGGCTACCTCGCGCCGGAGCTGTTCGAGGACCAGCCGCCCTCGGAGGTGACGGACCTCTTCAGCGTGGGCGCCATGGCCAGCCAGATGATGTTCGGCCGGCTGCCGCATGCCGGACAGGTGCCCTCGCCGCCGGACTTCCCACCCGCGTTGAAGGCCGTGCTGGAGCGGCTGGTGTCGCCGGACCCGAAGCTGCGGCCCCGCGGCGCGGACGCGGTGATTGCCGAGCTCTGCGCCGCCACCGGTGAGCCGGTGCCGCCCGAGTCCGCCGCCACGCGCGAGAGCTTCCTCCAGGCCGCGCGCTATGTGGGCCGGGTGGAGGAGCAGGCGCGGCTGTCCACCGTGCTCGAGTCGGCGATGGCGGGCCGCGGCGGCGCGTGGCTGGTGGGGGGGGAGAGCGGCGTGGGCAAGTCGCGGCTCCTGGAGGAGCTGCGCGCGCTGGCGCTGGTGAAGGGCGCGGTGGTGCTGCGCGGCCAGGGCGTGGCGGCGGGTGGCAGCCCGTACCAGGAATGGCGTCCGGTGCTGCGCTGGCTGGCCATCCTCACCACGCTGAGTGAGCGCGAGGCCAGCATCCTCAAGCCGCTGGTGCCGGACATCGAAGCGCTGTTGGGGCACTCCGTCGTGGACCCCGCCGAAGTGGGCGCGGACATGGTGCAGGCGCGGCTGCTCCAGGTGGTGGAGGACGTGTTCGCGCGGCTGACCCAGCCCCTCGTCGTGGTGCTGGAGGACCTGCACTGGGCGGGCGATGAGTCGCTGCACCTGCTCTCGAGGCTCGCCACGCGGGCGGCGCAGCTGCGGCTGTTGCTCATCGGCAGTTTCCGTGACGACGAGGCGCCCTCGCTTCCCTCCGCACTGCCGGGCCTGTCACTGCTGCGGCTGCCTCGGCTGGACGCTCGGGAGGTCTCCATCCTCAGTGAGTCCATGATGGGGGCACCCGGAGCCCGGCCCCACCTGGTGGACCTGCTGCTGCGCGAGACGGAGGGCAATCCCTTCTTCCTCGTGGAGGTGGTTCGGGCGCTGGCGGAGGAGGCGGGAGGGCTGGACCGGCTTGGCGACATGGCACTGCCGGAGCGCGTCTTCGCTGGCGGCGTGCGCAGGCTGGTGCAGCGGCGGCTGGAGAAGGTGCCGGTTCCTTCGCGGGAGTTGCTGCAAGTGGCCGCCATCGTCGGGCGGCAGGTGGATGTGCCGCTGCTCCAGCAGGCCGCGCCGGATGTGGACGTGGAGCACTGGCTGACGGACTGCGCGGCGGCGGCGGTGCTGGACGTGGCGGATGGGCGCTGGCGCTTCGCGCACGACAAGCTGCGCGAAGGGGTGCTGGATGATTTGCCCGTGGACGCGCGGCCCGCGTTGCACCGGCGCGCCGCGCTGGCGATGGAGGCGGCGCATGGGCAGCGGGCGGAGTGGACGGCGGCGCTCACCTACCACTGGGGCATGGCTGGGGACGCGCAACGTGAGGCCCGCTATGCGCTGCGCGCGGGCGAGGATGCCCTTCGAGTGGGCGCCTGCCGCGAAGCGCTGCCTTTCCTCACCCGGGCGCTGACACGGGTGACCGAAGTGGGCGGCGACGCCGTGACGTTGGGCCACCTGGAGGCACTCCTGGCGGAGACGCGCTTCCAGTTGGGGGAGCTCCAGTCCTTCCGTGAGCATGCGGAGCGCGCGCTGCGGCACTTCGGCTGGCCCGTGCCATCCAGCCGCATGGGATGGGCGCTGGGGACGCTGGGGCAGGGCCTGCTGCGGCTGGCGCAGAGCTCCCGGCCGGAGGACTACGACGAGGAGACGGAGGAGCAGCGGCGGGTGCGGCGCGTGGCGGGGCGGCTGTTGATGCGGCTGCTCGATGCGTTCATCTATGCGCACCAGGCGCTGCCCGTTCTCTGGTCCGGCCTGCGCGCGTTGAACCTGTGCGAGCCGGCGGGCGCGTCGCCGGAGCTGGCGCGGGGCTACACGAGCATGGCGGTGGTGGCGGGCACGTTGCCCATCCGGTCGGTGGCGGAGACGTGGTCCCGCCGCGCGTTGGAGGTGGCCGAGCGCGTGGGCAACCCCGCGGACCTGGCCTTCGTGCTGTGCCGCAACGCCGTGTATGGCGCGTACGTGGCGCGGTGGGCGGAGGCCGAGGCGTGGCTGGAGCGGGCCATGGGCATCGTCGATTCGGTGGGCGACGTGCGCTTGGCGGAGGAGTGCCGCGCGTTGCTCACGGTGGTGTCGTGCTACCAGGGGAAGTTCGAGCGGGGGCTGCCGCTGATGGCGTGGCTGGAGCACTCGGCGCGGCGGCGCGGGGCGCTCCAGACGGAGCACTGGGCGCTGCACTACCAGGCGCACATCCATTTGCGGCTGGGCGACTACGCGAAGGCTCGCGCCGCGCTGGAGCAGACGCTGGCGTGGACGGAGGCGCAGGGCGGGCAGACGGACCGCATCATCGTGGAGGGGGCGCTGGCGCTGCTGCGGCTGCGTGAAGGTGACGCGGAAGGGGCCCGAGCCGCGGCGGAGCAGGCGCTGGCGAGGATGTCGTCTGGCAAGCCGGTGGCGCACTTCGTCTACTTCGGCGTGATGACGGTGGCGGAGGTGTTCCTGACGCTGTGGGAGCGGGGCGCGGATGTCTCGCTGGTGACGAGCGCCAAGGCCGCGCGCAGGGAGGCGGAGGTCTTCGCCAAGGTGTTCCCCTTCGGAGAGGCCGCGGCGCGCTTGTGGCGTGGGCGAGAGGCCTGGCTGGATGGCGACGCCACGCGGGCCTTCGAGGCGTGGCGCCGGTGCATCGCTGTCGCATCGAGGAAGGGACAGTCCTTCGAGGAGGCCCACGCGCGACTGGCGCTGGCCAGGCACTTGCCCTCGGAGGACCCGGCGCGGGGGGCGCATCAGCAGCGCGCGGTGGAGTTGTTCTCCCGGCTGGGCATGCGGGATGCGCAGGCCCCCCCGGAGGCGCTCGCGCGTTCATGAACGGTGTGCGCGTCGGGGACGTGACGTTGCTGGCGTGCCCTGCTTGTGGCGGGACGCTGGTGTTTCACGGGCTCGAGGCGGAGGGCTGCATCCGCGACGGGTGGCTGCGCTGCGGTGGCTGTGGCGAGGCGTGGAGCGTGGCGCGCGGGATGGCGCGGCTGTATCGCGAGGACGCGGTGCGCGGTACGGACCGGCTGATGCGCGTCATCTACGACGGGCTCCCGGCGTTGCATGACCCGCTGACGACGCTGCTGACGCCGCTGTTGCAATCTGTCTCGGAAGCGCGGATGCGCGCGGGGTACATGCGCCGTGTGTCGCTCGGCTCGCTGACGCCGCACGAGGATGGGAGCCCGGTGCGGGTGCTGGAGGTGGGGGTGGGCTCGGGGGCGAACCTGCCGCTCCTGCGTGACCGCTTGCCGCCGGGGCTCGACGTGGACGTGTGGGGCGTGGACCTGAGCGAGGGCATGCTCAGGCACTGCAAGCGGCGGCTGCGGTCTGGAGGTCATGCGGGCGTGCGGCTGATGATGGCGGATGCGCACGCGCTGCCGTTCCCGGAGGCGTCGTTCGACCGGGTGTTTCACGTGGGAGGCATTGGCGGCTACCGGGCACCCGAGCGGGCCCTGGCGGAGATGGCGCGCGTGGCGAAGCCGGGCACGCCGCTGGTGGTCGTGGACGAGCAGATGGACCCGGCCTTCCGGCCCTCGCTGTTCCAGCGCGCCGCGTTCCGCGCGATGACGTTCTACTCGTGGGATCCACACTGCCCCCGGGAGCTGCTGCCTCCGGGCGCGTTCGACGTCACCGAGGAGCAGGTGGCCCCGTTCTATTACTGTCTGTCGTTCCGGATGCCGGAGCAAGACGCACGGGCCTGACGGCCGGCGCACATGACTGTCTCGGGGAAGATGCCGAGCCCTGTCTCTCGGCCATGGAACAGGGCTGACCTCACGGATTCAGCACCAGGTCCAACAGCCGCAGCGTCATCCCACCGGTGAAGTCGATGGTGGCGCCGTTGAACCAGCCCGCCTCCTCTCCGGCGAGCACCGTGACGAAGCGGGCCACGTCCTCCACGGTGCCCATGCGCCCCGCGGGGTTCATCCTCGCGTGGGCCGCCTCCAGGCGCGCCAGGGCTTCGGGTGAGTACACGTGCTTCAGCGCGGGCGTCATTACCGTGCCGAACTTCAGCAGGTTCACGCGGTGTCCTCGCGGTCCCAGCTCCATGGCCAGGTAGCGCACGTACATCTCCAGCGCAGCCTTCGACGCGCTGATGAGCCCTGTGTTCCCCAGGTGCGTTTCATCCAGCGGGTTCTGCAGACCGAGGAGCCGGGCCTCCGGCGCCAACATGTCTTCATTCACCAGGGCCTGCGCCCAGAAGACGAACGAGTGCGCCATCGTGTCGAAGGTCCGGCGGATGCGCCGCGCGTGCAGCCGGTCCTCGCCCTCGGACAGGAAGCGCCCCACCGAGGCCCCCGCAATCGAATGCACGAAGAGCTTCACGCTCCGAGGCCCGGCGACCCCCCGCAGCGCCGCCACGCCCGCCTCCGCGGCCTCCGGTGAAGATGCATCCGCCTGCCACAGCACGCCGCGTCCACCGGCGTCCCGAATCCGCTGCTCCAACTGCACGGCACCTTCCGCGTACCGGCCCCGGTGGACACCGAAGACATTCAACCCGGGCTTCCGAGTCACCGCCTCCGCGATGGCCGCGCCCGTGCCAGACGAAGCTCCCAGGATGAGCGCCCACTCCCGCGCCTCGGAACCCTCACCTTCCGTCATTGCACCGCCTTCCATCTGCTGCCCTTGTCCACGCCGCGAGCCCTATCGAGCAGCCCCTGCACAGCATCCGCCACGTCCTGGTGCACCGCGCGCATCGCGTCCCGGTCGCCCGCGTCGAAGCCTGGCTCCAGGTGGCGCGTCAGCGGCTCGCCCACCCACTGCGTCATCTTCACGGGGAAGGGAAGCGACAAGGGCCACAGGCCCGTGGCACCCACGCCCAGCCACAGCGGCAGCCGCGCGGGCATGCCCACGCGCCGGCCCAGCGCGTACCCGTCGTTGAGGCCCACGTACGCGTCGTCCATGCCGCTGCCGCCCACGGGGACAATCGGCAGCCGGTAGCGCACCGCCAGGCGCAGGTAGCCCATGCGCTCGCCCCAGTCGACGCGGTAGCGGTGGCGGAAGTCTCGGCAGCCCTCGCGCGTGCCTCCTGGCTGCAACAACACGTGCTCGCCGCGCGCCACCGCCTCCGCCAGCCGCGGGTCATCCCCCGTGACGAAGCCCAGCCCGTCCGCCACCGTGCGCATGCCCGGAATCGAAGCGAACGCGCCGTGCGCCACGCCGTGCGGCAGATAGCCCAGGCGTTCGTGGAGCGTCACCGTCAGCATGCACAGGTCCACGGCCAGGGGGCGCCCGTGGTAGCCGACGATGAGCTTCGCGCCGGGACGGAGCAGCGGCTCCAGGTTCACCACCTCGTAGCGGTGATACCGGCGCAGCAGCCGGAACGTGGTCAGCCAGGCCGTCAGGGGCCAACCGCCCGCCTGTTTCATCCGCCCACCTGGTACAGCACCGCGCCGTGAGCCACGCCCGCGCCCACGCCCACCAGGAGGATGCGGTGCCCTGGCTTCACCGGACGCGTGCGCAGCAGCCGGTCCAGACTGGTTCCCAGCGACGCCGAGCCCACGCTGCCCACCGTGTCCACCACGCGCACGCTCCGCTCCGGTGACACCTCCAGCGCCTGGAGGATGGCCTCCAGCATGCTTCCATTTGGCTGGTGCGTGAGCACCCACTCGACGTCGCGAAGGGCCACGCCCGCCTCGTCCAACGCCGCGCGCGCTGCCCGCACCAGCGCATCCAGCGCGACGCGGGTCATCTCCTGGCTGGGCGTCAGGAAGCGCATCCGCTCCAGCTTGCCGGTGGCCGTCGGGTTCTCCAGCACCACGTCCGTGGGCAGCGTGCCGTCATTGCCCAGGGCCACGCCCAGGACGCCTTCTCCCGGCCGGCCCGCGCCCAGCACGGCGGCGGCGGCGGCGTCGCCCAGCACCAGGTAGGGGCGGGGCTCCTCGGGCGTGGTGGTGCGCGACAGCAGCTCCACGGACACGATGCCCACCGGCCCCAGCCCCGTGGCCACCGAGCGCGCCGCCAGGTCGAAGGCGCTCAGGAATCCCATGCAGGCGTTGCTCAGGTCCATCGCGTCGCAGCTCCCCGACAGGCCCAGCGCCGCGGCCACGCGGTTGGCGGTGGCGGGCGTGGTGACGTCGCCGCCCATGGAGGTGACGCAGAGGATTCGGCGCAGGGCTCGGGCCTCCAGCCCCGCCGCGTCCAGCGCGCCCCGCAGCGCCAGCGCCGCCACGTCCGCGGCCTTCGTCCCTGGTGGCGCGAAGTGGCGGGTGCGGATGCCTGTCTTTCGTTCCACCTCCGCGGCGTCACGTCCCACGCGCGCGCACAGCTCCGCGGTCGTCACGGCGGGGCCGGGAAGGACACTGGCGGTGCCCAGGATGCGAACGGGAATCATGCGGCTTGCTGTCCTCCTGGATGCGCGTGGACACGGGCACCCCGGGATTTGACCTGGAGCCAGCGCTGCTTCATCTCCTCCAGCCGCTTCGCGAGCGACGCATCCGCCGCCGCCCGTCCGAGGATGTCCCGGGCCTTGGTGAACTCCATGGCGGTCAGCAGCGGTGCCTCCGCGGATTGGATGTCGTAGCGGACGTCCGCGAGCAGGCTCTCCACGTCACCACTGCGGTGCAATAGCAGCACGCCGCTGGCCGCCAGGTCCAGCGCGCGGGCCACCGGATTGAGCCCCGCCAGGAAGCGCCCCAGGCCGGACTGCCGCCGCGGGGACGCGTGCCGGACGCCGAAGGGGAAGATGTTGCTGGAGAAGATGACGTCCGCGCCCGCGTTCAACAGCACGTGCGCGGGCACCATGCTGGTGAAGGCGCCGTCCACGTACCGCGCGGGAGGCACCACCGTGGGGCCCCAGATGCCCGGCGCCGAGCCGCTGGCGCGCACCCCCAGGGCCACCGGCCCCTGCTCCAGCGCCACGCAGTCTCCGCTGGTCAGGTCCGTCGTGACAGGCAGGAAGCGGATGGCCAGCTCCTCCAGGCAGAGCCGGCCCAGGTCCTGCTCCACGAAGCGCTCCAGCGAATACGTGGTCACGATGGCGGCCGTGGCGGCCAGGGTGAGCTGCCGGTTCATGGCCCGCTCCTCCAGCCGTCGCAGTCCATCCAGTCCGTCACGCCCATCCAGCGCGCTGCCGCAGAAGTACGCGCCCACCAGCGAGCCCATGCTGGCGCCGCTGACGATGTCGATGGGCACGCCCTGGCTCACCAGCCAGCGCAGGATGTGGACGTGGTAGAAGCCCCACACTCCACCGCCACTGAGCGCCAGGCCCACGCGCCGGTGGGTGAGGGCGCGGGCCCAGCGGGAGAGCGCGTCCCGCTCGGCGGGGCTCAGCACCGTGGCGTCCAGCGGACGGTCATCCACGAGCACCCGCGCCATCCTGTCCAGGCTCAACCGCAAGGGGCAGGGCGGCAGCCACTGGGGATGCAGGGACTGGCCACTCAGCGCTGACGCGCGTGACGCACGGCGAGGCCCCACCACCACGGTGGGGAGCACGCGAGGGGCTGACGTCTGCCGCGCGTCCAGCGTCGTCACCAGCCGCGCCGTCTTGCCTGTCATCCCGACGTCCGCCACGCCGCAGCCGTCGAGCAGGACGTAGTGGAGGCCGTGCTCGGCCGTGAGCCGCTGGAGCACCGCTGGGGTCAGCAGGCCGGGACCGCCCGCTTCGGCCGGAGGCAGCGTGGCGCGCAGGACGCCATCCGCCCCCTTCGTGATGGGCGTGCCATGCTCGCCCGGTGCGCTCCGGAGCAGCAGCACGCGATCGCCGAAGTCACGGTGGATGACCTTCGCCACCAGCTCGATGAGGGAGGACAGGGGCGCGCCGCGCACGTCGCTCTCGAAGGCGATGACCTCCGCTGGCGGACGGGACCGCTCCTGCACGCCGGTGGGCGTGTGCAGCAGGCTCGCGACAGCGTCCTTCGGAAAGAAGAGGCCCTCGGAGTCCGTCGTCGCGCGGATGGTGAAGGCGTTGCTGCCGCTCGACAGCGCCTCCAGTCCCAGGGGCGTGCAGGGCTGGAGCGTCATCAGGAGCGCGTCACCGCGCATGACCTCCAACTCGCCCTCCAGGAGGAGGGCGAAGCCCTCGGGGGGCTCGCCTTCCCGGCACAGCACCTCGCCGCGAGCCCAGGACACGTCCTGGCCCTTGCCCAGCAACTGGAGCAGCGCGGTGTTGCCATGGTGGCGGAGCCCGGGCGCACGTTTGAGCGCATACAGCCGCTGGCGCCGCCGGTCATCGCGTGACGGGAAGTGAGACATGGCACCCCGCAGAATAACGAAGCCCCTCCGGCGGGGCATCCGGGGGTCCCCCAGGTCCCAGGCCAGTACTCAGGGTGCGTGGGGCTCCGGTGGGCGGACGGTGGGCGGCGGCGTGTTGACATCACCCTGCCGGCGGACGCGGAGCCTGGCGGCCTCCATCACCACGTACAGCACGGGGATGAAGATGAGGTTCACGAAGGTGGACAGCAACATGCCGCCGAACACGGTGGTGCCCAGGGACTTGCGCGCGGAGGCCCCCGCCCCCGAGGCGAGCATCAGCGGCACCACGCCCATGAGGAAGGCGAAGGACGTCATCAGGATGGGCCTCAGGCGCGTCTGGGCGGAGTGAATGGCGGCGTCCACGACGCTCCGGCCTTCGTGGCGGAGCTGCTCGGCGAACTCGACGATGAGGATGGCGTTCTTGCTGGCCAGCCCCACCAGCATGACGAGCCCGACCTGGCAGAACACGTCGTTCTGGAGGCCGCGCAAATTCTGCAGCCCCAGCGCGCCCAGCATGGCCACGGGGACGCCCAGGAGGATGATGAGGGGCAGGGCGAAGCTCTCATACTGCGCGGACAGCACCAGGAAGACGAAGACGACACCCAGCCCGAAGATGACCAGCACGCTGCGGCCCGCCTCCTTCTGCTCCTGGGACAGGCCCGTCCATTCGAAGGTGTAGCCCATGGGCAACGTCTTGCGCGCCACCGCCTCCATCGTGTCCAGGGCCTGCCCGGAGCTGGAGCCCGGCGCGGCCTGCCCGTTGATGGTCGCCGAGCGGTACAGGTTGTAGTGCTGGATGTTCTGCGCGCTGGTGATGGGACGCACCTGCACCAGCGACTCCAGCGGCACCATCTCTCCCTTCGCGGAGCGGACGTAGAGCGCGTCGATGTCGCGCGGCTCGTTGCGGAACGGGACGGCCGCCTGCACGTACACGCGGTACACGCGGCTGGCGAAGGTGAAGTCATTCACGTACTGGCTGCCCAGGTAGACTTGCAGCGTGGAGAAGACGCCATCCAGCGGGACGCCCATCGCCAGGGCCTTCTCCCGGTCCACCCGCACGTCCAGGAGCGGCGTGTTGGCGGTGTAGGAGGAGAAGACGCCGCGCAGGCCCGGGGCCTGGCTGGCCGCGCCCACCAACATGTCCGTCGTCTGCGCGAGCTGAGCGAGCGTTCGGCCGCCTTGCTGGTCCTCCAGCACGAACTCGAAGCCGCCCACGCTGCCCACGCCGCGGATGGCGGGGGGCTCGAAGGGCAACACGCGCGCGCCGCCAATGGCCATCAGCGGGCGTCGCAGGCGCTCCACCAGTCCCGCCACGCTCTGCTCCGTGCGCTTGCGCTCGTCCCACGGGTGCAGGTTGACGAAGAGGGTGCCGTAGTTGACGCCCGTGCCCAGCAGCGAGAAGCCGCCCACGGTGAAGATGTCCGCGACCTCCGGCTGCTGGCGCATCACGTCTTCCGCCTGGAGCAGCACATTGCGCGTGTAGTCCAGCGACGTGCCCTCTGGCCCCTGCACGGCGATGATGAGGTAGCCCTGGTCCTCGCCCGGGATGAAGCCCGTGGGCGTGAGGCGGTACACCAGGATGGTGCCGGCCAGACACAGGACGAAGGCGATGACCACCGGCCAGCGCAGCGGTCCGATGAGCTTCGCCAACATCCGGCCGTAGGCGTCGCGGAACGCGCCGAGCCCCCGGTCGAACATGCGGAAGACCTTCCACTTCTGGCCCTCGTGGGGCCGCAGCAGGATGGCGCACAGCGCGGGGGACAGGGTGAGCGCCACCAGCGCGGACAAGCTGATGGAGAAGGCCAGGGTGAGGGCGAACTGCCGGTAGATGATGCCGGTGGTGCCGGGGAAGAAGGACACCGGGACGAACACCGCGGACAGCACCAGGGCAATGGCCACCAGCGCGCCGGCCACCTGCTTCATGCTCCGGTGGGTGGCCTCGCGAGGGCCCACGTTGTCCTGCTCCATGGTGCGCTCGACGTTCTCGATGACGATGATGGCGTCATCCACCACCAGACCCGTGGCCAGCGTGAGGCCGAAGAGCGTCAGCGTGTTGATGGAGAAGCCGAACGCGTTGACGAAGAGGAAGGTGCCCACCAGCGACACGGGCAACGTGGTGGCCACCACCAGCACGCTGCGCCAGCCATGCAGGAAGATGAAGATGACCAGCACCACCAGGAAGATGGCCTCGCCCAGCGTCACCAGCACCTCCTCGATGGAGGCCTGCACCGCCGCCGTGGTGTCGAAGGCGCGCTGGTAGCGCATGCCCGGCGGGAAGTTGCCCTTCAGCCGCTCCAGTTCGGCGATGACGCCGTCGCGCACGTCCAGCGCGTTGGAGCCGGGGAGCTGGAAGATGCCCAGGCCCACGGCCTCGCGGCCGTTGAAGCGCAAGAGCTGCCCGTAGTTCTCAGCGCCCAGCTCCGCGCGGCCCACGTCCTTCAGCCGGACCAGCGAGCCGTCCGGCCCCTGCTGCACGACGATGTCGCCGAACTCCTCCGCCGACGTGAGCTGCCCCTGCACGCGCACCGTGAATTGATACGTCTGTCCCGGCGGCGCTGGCTGCTGGCCCACCTGTCCCGCGCCGATTTGAACGTTCTGCGCGCGCAGGGCGTTCACCACGTCCGTGGCGGCGAGCCCACGCCGCGCCAGCTCCGAGGGGTCCAGCCACAGCCGCATGGCGAAGCGCCGCTCGCCGAAAATCCGCACGTCGCCCACGCCCGTCACGCGCAGCAGGGCGTCTCGGATGAAGACATCCGCGTAGTTGCTGAGGAAGCCCGTCTCGTAACGGTTCTCCTCGTCGAACAGGCCGAAGGCCATGAGCAGCTGTGTCTGGGCCTTGGTGATGGTGACGCCCAGCGCGTTGACGGCGGCCGGGAGCTGCGCGGACGCGGTGGCCACGCGGTTCTGGACGTCCACCGCGGCGATGTCCAAGTTCCGTCCCGGGTCGAAGGTGACGGTGATGGTGCTCACGCCCGTGTTGCTGCTGGTGGAGGCGATGTAGCGCATGCCCTCCACTCCGTTGAGCTGCCGCTCCAGCACGGTGGTGACGGCGCTCTCCACCGTCTCCGCGGACGCGCCGATGTACGTCGACGTCACCTGCACCACGGGCAACGACAGGTCAGGGTATTGCTCGACGGGGAGCGTGGGGATGGAGATGGCCCCCACCAGGGTGATGATGATGGACACCACGCTGGCGAAGACGGGACGGCGGATGAAGAAGTCGGTGAACATGGCCGCCCCTCACTGTTCCGGCGGGGTGCCGCCGTCGGTCCCGCTGCCGCCCACGCCCTGAGGTGGCTTGCGCGAGGCGGCCTTGGGTTGGATGGGCTGGCCGTCGCGGAGCATCTGGATTCCGCTGACCACCACGGACGTTCCCGCGTCCAGTCCGCCCGTCACCTCGTAGTCATTGCCGGAGACGAGCCCCAGGCTCACCGGCGCTCGCTGCGCCACGGTGCCCGCGTCCGAGTCCTGCACCACGAAGACGAAGGACTGACTGCTGATGCGGGTGACGGCGGCGGTCGGGACGCGCAAGGCCTCCCGCGTGGCATAGACGACCCGGGCGCGCACGAACTGTCCCGCGCGCAGGCCCACGGTGTTCTCGAAGGCACCGCGTATCTCCACCAATTGCGTGGTGGCGTTGGGCGTGGGCGCCACGAAGAACACCGGCGCGGACACCACGAGCCGGCCCTCCGGATCCAACACCTCCACAGGCGTGGTTCCCACCCGGACGGTGCCTGCCCGCTCGACGGGAATCTGGACGGACAGCTCCAGCGTGTTGCTCTGGTCCAGCGTGGTGAGGGCCGTCTGCTGCGTCACGAAGTCGCCCACGTTCACCGGGTAGTCGCCCACGATGCCGGCGAAGGGCGCGCTCACTTCGTAGAAGCCGAGCTGGACCTCCTGGGCCTGCACCTGGGCTTCGATTGCATGCGCGTTGGCCTCGGCTTGCAGTGCCTGCGCCACCGCCTGGTCATGGTCCTGGCGGCTCTGGAGTCCCTCCTTCAGCAGTTGCGCACTGCGCTTTCGCGTCTGTTGGGCATACTCACGCTGCGCCATGGCGGCGGCTTGCTGCGCCCGGGTGGCGCGCAGGCCCGCGCTTTCTCGCCGGGGGTCCACCACGAGCAGCACTTCCCCCTGTTCGACGCGTGCTCCTGGGTCGAGCGGAATCGCCTTCACGTAGCCAGCGACCTGCGGATAGACGGTGATGCTGCTGCGGGAGCTGAGCGCGCCCAGGTACTCGTTGGACTCGCGCACCTCGGCGGGGGCCAGGCGCTCCACCTCCACCGGCATGGGCTGGTTCGTGGCCGCCTGGCTTCCCTGCGGCCCCGAGTCTCCCTGCGAGCGGCAGCCCGCGAGGAGCAGAACGGCGAGCCCCGTGCTCCACGTCTTCACCAGTCGCATGCCGCCTCCGTGAGAAACGCGGCGACCCGTGCCTGCTCCAGCTCGAACTCGCGCACCACCAGCAGCAGCTCCGCCTGGCGGAGGTCCGACGCCGTCTGGATGAGCTCCAGGCTGGTCCCCGTTCCCACCTCGAAGCTGCGCCGGGTGAGCCGGTCGTTCTCCTCGGCCAGGGCGCGTCCCCGGGCCGCGATGCGCGTGGCCGCGTCCGCGACCTCCACGGCGCGCCGGGCCTGCAGCACCTCCACCGAGGCAGTGCGCTCCAGCTCCACCAGCCCCTGCTTCGCGACCTCCACGCCCGCGCGCGTCTGCCTCAGTTGGCCCTCACGCGCGCCGCCATCCCAGAAGGGCAGCACCAGGCTGGCGCCGATGTTCCACACCGGCACCGTCACGAAGCCCTCTTCCACGGTGAGGGCCAGGGTGGTGCTGGTCAGCGCGAGCGTCGGGGCATAACGCGCCTTCACCTCCGACACCTGCCGCTCGGCCAGCGTGCGCCGTGAGCGCGCCACCGCGATGTCCGCGCGCCGGTCGAGCGACTCCAGTTGTTGGCAGTCCCGCCGCGAGTGCTGGAGCAGGGTCTCCAACTGGACGCCCCGGACCAGGCCCACGCCTCGAGGAATGCCCAGCACCAGTCCCAGCGTCTCACGGGCCTTGCGCAGGGTCTCGTCGCCCAGGACGACGAGGTTGCGCGCCGTCTCCGTGTCCTGCTGCACGCGCACCACGTCCAGCCGCGTGCCCGCGCCCAGCTCGAAGCGGCGCTCCGTGAGGGCCAGCCGCTCCAAGGCGGTGCGCAGGTTGACGCGGTTGACCTCGGCCATCCGCTCCTGCGCGGCGACGAGCACCAGTGACTGGGCCAGCGCGCTGGTGAGTTGGCGCCGCGTCTCGGCCAGCGACAGGTTGGCGGTGCGCCGAGCCTCGCGCGCGGTGCCCAGCGCGATGATGGAAGGGAGGCTGAACAGGGGCTGGGTGGCGTTCAGCAGCCCCACGAAAGGCGGGCGGGTGAGGCCCGGGGATTGGGCGCCTCCGATGTCGCCACCAATGCCCCCGCCGACTTCGCCCCCCACGCCGC
>NZ_JABFNS010000138.1 GCF_013116825.1 Myxococcus xanthus | reverse complement strand
CCCCAACGACCTGGGCATCCAGCACCTGGCCGTCTACGTGGACGACATGGACGCGGCGCTCGCGCGCTTCCAGGCGGCGGGAGGCGAGGTCTTCTCGAGCCCCCACGAACTGCCAGCACTGGAGAAAGGCCCGGGCAACGCCTTCTGCTACGCCCGGGCCCCCTGGGGCACCATCATCGAGTTCATCACCTACCCGTCGCCCCAGCCCTACGAGCAGCAGACCGCGCTGCGGCGCTGGAAACCGCCGGAGCGCGGCTGAACCCCCGTCACAGCGCCGCGCGGACCGCCTTCATCGCGCCGTCGTAGTCCGGCTCGTGCGTCATCTCCGGGACAATCTCCCGGAACACGACCTTGCCCTCACGGTTCACCACGAAGGTGCTGCGCGCGAGCAGCCCCAGCTCCTTCATGTACACGCCGTACTTCTCACCGAACTCGCGGTCCTTGTAGTCCGACAGCGTGGTGACGCTCTGGATGCCCTCGGCGCCGATGAAGCGCCCCAGCGCGAAGGGCAAGTCCAGCGTGACGAACCACACCTTCACGTCCGGCCCCAGCGCCGTGGCCTCCTTGTTGAACGCGCGGAGCTGCGCCGCGCACACCCGCGTGTCCACGCTGGGCGCCACGCTCAACACCACCACGCTGCCCTTCACGTCCGACAGCCGCACGGCGTCGTTGAGCCCCTTGAAGACGGTGAAGTCCGGAGCGGCGTCGCCCACCTTCACCTCATCCCCCACCAGCGTCACCGGCTGCCCCTTGAACGTGACGATGCCCTTGTGCTCGGCCATGGAATGCCTCCTCCTCTGGAAAGGGGCGCGGACTACTTCACCAGCAACGCCGCGCCAATCAGACCGCTGTCGTCTCCCAGCTCCGCGTCCGCGATGAGCAGGCCCTCGCGCGACGTGGTGGAGGACCAGGCGCGCACGCCCTCCTCCACACG
The DNA here is from genome assembly GCF_013116825.1 of Myxococcus xanthus. Lineage (GTDB taxonomy): Bacteria > Myxococcota > Myxococcia > Myxococcales > Myxococcaceae > Myxococcus > Myxococcus xanthus_B. The sequence continues at coordinate 25,036 of NZ_JABFNS010000138.1, read as the reverse complement.
GCGCCGCAAGCCCGGGCAGTGTCTCAGCACGCCGCCCCCCAGCACCAGCCGCGCCGGGTTGAGCATCGTCACCTGGTTGGCCACGGACAGGGCCAGGAACCGCGCCGCCCGCTCGTAGACTTCACCGGCCGCCACGTCGCCCGCCTCCGCCGCCTGCTCCAACGTCACCGGGGTGATGCGCGCCGGGTCTCCGCCCGTCAGCCGCGCCACCTCCGGCGCACCACCGCTGGCGAGCAACTCCCGCGTCTGCGCGATGAGGTTGTGGCCACCGGCGTAGGCCTCCAGACACCCCAGCTCACCACAGCCGCAGCGGCGCCCTCCGGGAACCACCTTGATGTGGCCCAACTCGCCCGCCACACCACCACCACCATCGACGAGCCGGCCGCCCGCGATGATGGCGCTCCCCACACCCGAACCCACGAACACCACCAGCATGTCCTGGGAGCCCCGACCCGCGCCGACGTGGAATTCGCCCCAGGCCGCCGCGGCCAGGTCATTCACCACGCGGACCGGCTGGCCCAGCCGGTCCGTGAGCAGCGCGCCCAGCGGCACGTTGCGCCAGCCCAGGTTGGGCGCCACCGACAACACGCCCGAGTCCTTGTGAATCTGCCCGGCGGCCGCCACACCGCACGCGCCCAGCGGCACACCGGCGGCCGTCACCGCGTCCGAGGCCGCCTGGGCAATGGTCTCCACGACCCCCGAGGGACTGCGCTCCACCAGCGCCACCTTCGTGGAGGCGATCAGCTTGCCAACCTCGTCCACCACGGCGGCGCGGGCGAAGGTCCCCCCCAGGTCGATTCCGAGCGTTGGCATGAGCGCGTCCTCTCAGGGCTTCAGCTTGGAAACCAACGCGGCCGCCAGCCCTTCCACTTCCTTCTGGCGCGCCTCGTCCTTGAGTTTCCCGTCCGGAGTGAAGGCATCCGACACGCGGGCCATGTGCACCTGCGTGGGCAGCACGTGCGCCCCCACGGAGGCCATCACCTGCCGCAGGTGCGGCTGCATGCGCGCGGTGCCGAAGACGCCGGGCGTGGCCCCCATCATCGCCACCCACTTCTCCTGGAAGAGCCTGCCGGGCGGGCGGGACACCCAGTCGATGGCGTTCTTCAGGCCTCCCGGAATGGAAGAGTTGTACTCCGGGCTGGCGATGAGCAGCCCCTGGGCCTTGCCCAGCCGCTCGCGCAGCTCCTCCACGGGAGCGGGCAGGGCCTTGGCCTCCACGTCGCCGTCGTAGAGGGGCAACTCCAGCGTCTTGAGGTCAACCACGTCCACCTCCGCGCCCAGCGAGCGGGCGTGGGCAACGGCGATGGCCAGGAGCTGGCGGTTGAAGCTCCCCGTCCGGAGGCTGCCACTGATGGCGAGGATGCGCGGCGTCGTCATGTCAGCCCCCGACCTCGACCTTGACCTTCTCCACGGTGCCCTCGATGAGGGCCTGGATTTCCTTGAGGCGCTCGGGCGTGTTGGCCTCGAAGCGCAGCACCAGGATGGGCTGCGTGTTGGAGGCACGGATGAGGCCCCAGCCGTCGGGGAACGTCACGCGCACGCCGTCCACGTCGATGATGTCGTGGCCCGCGTCGCGCAGCGTCTCCGTGGCGCGCTTCACCATCTCGAACTTCTTCTCCTCCTTCGTGTCGAAGCGCAGCTCCGGGCTGGCGTAGGTCTTCGGCACGTCGGACAGGAGCTCCGACATGGTCGCCTTCTCGTGCGTGAGAATCTCCAGCAGGCGCGCGGTGGAGTAGATGGCGTCGTCGAAGCCGAAGTAGCGGTTCTTGAAGAAGATGTGGCCGCTCATCTCGCCCGCCAGCTCCGCCTGCGTCTCCTTCATCTTCGACTTGATGAGCGAGTGCCCGGCCTTCCACATGATGGGCTTGCCACCGCGCTTCGCGATGTCGTCGTACAGCGTGTAGCTGCACTTCACCTCGCCGACGATGGCCGCGCCCGGGCTCTCCTTCAGCACGTAGCGGCTGAAGAGCACCATCAACTGGTCGCCCCAGAGGATGTTGCCCTGGTCGTCGATGACGCCGATGCGGTCGCTGTCGCCGTCGTAGGCGATGCCCACCTCGGCCTTCTCGCGCTTCACCGCCGCGATGAGGTCCTCCAGGTTCTCCACCACCGTCGGGTCCGGGTGGTGGTTGGGGAACGTCGCGTCCATCTCACAGAACAGGGGCACCACGTCGAAGCCCATGCTCTCGAACAGCGGCACCGCGATGGCGCCGCCCGTGCCGTTGCCGGCGTCGATGACGATGCGCATCCCCTTGCGGCCCACCTTCACCGTCTGGCGGACGAAGTGGTTGTAGGGCGTGATGATGTCGTACGGCGTCACCGTGCCCGGCTTGGGAGACACCTCGAAGTCCCGCGCCTCGATGAGCTTGCGCAGGGCTTGAATCTCATGGCTGTGGAAGGTCGTCTTCCCCGCGCCAATCTTGAAGCCGTTGTACTCAGGCGGGTTGTGGCTGCCGGTAATCATCGCCAGGCCGTCCACCGGCAGGGTGTTGGCGGCGAAGTACGTCAGCGGCGTGGGGACCACGCCCACGTCGAACACGTTGAGGCCCGTGGAGGTGAGACCCGCGCAGAGCGAGTCCCGGAAGCGGGTGGAGGACTCGCGGCAGTCGCGGCCCACGGCGATGGAGCGCCCGCCCTGGCGACGGATGATGGTGCCCAGGCCCTTGCCCAGCAGCTCCACCACCTCGGTGGTGAGGTCCTTATCGACCAGGCCTCGGATATCGTATTCGCGGAAGATGTGCGCGTTCATGAAGGTGTCCCCGCCCCCGTGACGACGGAGGGCATGGCAGAGGGCGGCGGACTCTACACGAGCGCGGGCCAGGGGGGCACCCGACCCGAGGGCGTCCCTGGCCCGTTGGAGGGCCAAGGGGCCAGAAAAGGCCCCCGCGCTACGGAAGCAGGGCCACAGGGGCCATGGCCCCCTCGTGAAGCACGGGGGGCATGGAAGGCGTCAGCCCCTGTGCCCGCTGGCGCAGCTCCTGGTAATGCCGCAGCCACGGCATGTTGAGCGGATCCAACGCCAGCGCGTTCGCATAGCGAGAGAGGGCGGCGCGCAGGGCCCGCTGCACCTCCAGCGCGTGTCCCTGGGTGAAGAGCGCCCGGGCCCGGGCCTCCGAGCCCGGCCGGGCCGACAGGAAGGCGTGGCGCAGGGGCTCCACCTCCTCGTCCGGCAGCCCTGCTTCCACACAGCGGGCCAGCCCCGGCAGGTTGCCCCGAACGGCGTCGAAGCCGGCGCGGCTCAGCGGCTCGCCCAGGGTGCAGCGGGCGGACTCCACCCGCCCCCGCAGCGCCTCCAGCGCGCGGCGCTGCCCGGACGGCAGCGGACGGGCGCGGAAGCCCTCCAGCCGGCGCAGGGCGGCGCTGGCCCGGCGGCGAATCTCCTCGAAGTCAGCGTCGGGCCGCGCGCCCAGCAGGACATACGGGTCCTTCGCGGCCTCCGCGGCCCGGGCGAGCAGCCGCGCCAGCTCCCCATCGGGACGCGGCTCCGGCCGGCGCCCCTCCTCCAGCATCCACGCCACCCACTGGCGCAGCGCCGGCGCGGGCTCGGCGAAGTGGATGAACGCGCCCGCGGCCACGCCCCAGGTCCGGGCCTCGTCTCCCGTGACATGGCGGACGACGTCGCCCTCGCACGTCACGGCGCGCCCCGCGAAGGACAGCTCCACGCCCAGGCGCGCGGCCAGCGGCGGCAGCGCGCCATCCCACGCGGCGAAGAAGCCATCCACCGACACGTCGTGGGCCACCACCCGTGTCCAGCCATCCGCCAGATTCACGCGAACGTCCAGCCCCTCGGGCGCGGCGACGCGCGGGGCCGGCGCCTCCAGCACTGGCTCCGCATGGGCCGCCGCCCGCAGCGCCAGGTGCAGCGGCGTGGCACCGTCCTCCGGAATCGCCTGGCCGAAGATGGTGACGTTGCCTTCTGGCACGCGCATCTCCGGCAGCAGCAGGATGGGCGCCTGGGGTACGGGCGCCGCGTCCTCGTCGAACGTGATGTCGATGTCCACCAGCACCTCCACGTCGTCGACCAGCGCCGCCTCGCGCTCCGCCGCGCGGGCACGCGGGTCCATGCAGCGCGCCAGTTCCTCTCGGAACGCGCGGGCATCCGGGAAGCGCTCGGCGGGCCGCGGCGACAGGGCCCGCAGCAGCACCGCGGACAGCGCGGGCGGCACGCTGGGATTGAGGACATGCGGCTCCGGAGGCGCCAGCTCCCCCGCGCGGCCGATGCCGAAGGGCAGCCGCCCGGTGAGCAGCAGGTAGCCCACCACGCCCAGCGCATACACGTCCGCGCGGCCATCCACGCCCTCACCGGACCACTGCTCGGGCGCGATGAAGGCCGGCGAGCCCACCACCATGCCGCGCGCCCGCTCCTCGGGAGACAGGCTCGAACTGAGGATGGCGCTGGCACCGAAGTCGAGCACCTTCACCCGGCGCTCTCCCCGCGCATCCCGCGTGAGGACGAGGTTGTCCACGGACAAATCCCAGTGCATGAGCCCGCGCGCGTGCGCGGCCTCCACGGCCTCCAGTGTCTGCCCCAGCAGCTCCACCGCCTCCACGGGCGCCAGCGGCATCGGAAGACGGGAGAAGGACTCACCGTCGGCGTACTCCATCAGCAGGCACGGCAGACCGCCGGGCCCCGGGCGCGCGTCCAGCACGCGGGCCACGTGCGGGTGGACCAGCTCGCGCAAAGCATGCGCCTCCGCGTAGAAGCGGCGCTGCATGGCCGGCTGCGCCGCCAGGTGCGGGTGCAAGACCTTCACCGCGAAGCGGTGCCCCGTGGGGAGATACTCCGCCAGGTACACCGTGCCCAGCGCCCCCGCCCCCAACCAGCGCCGGAAGACGAGCGGCCCGTGCCGCTGCCCCTCCAGACAGCTCGCGGACACGGCGACGCCGTCATGCACCTCCGGGCAAGACGCCCCGGCCGGATGGTCCACGTCACACCGCATGCAGGCCATACCCCACCACCCTCTGTCGCCCCGGAGCGGGGCAGGCGGTGGGGGCCTTGCAACCGGCGTGCAGAGGACCCTTGTCCACTCATCGACAGAGCAAGCCCCCAACTGACCGAGGTCACCGGTGAATCAGGGGTTCGCGGCCGGTAATTCTTCCAGGGTGGGAGCCGGGCGTTTCTCCAGCGCACCCGGCCCCACCTGGACGCCTACAGGTACTTCGTCAGCTTGCGAGCCTTGAGCGCCTCCACCACCTTGCGCACGTCCTGGCTCTTGTCCTTCGGCACCACGAGCACCGCGTCGCCGGAGTCCACCACCACCATGTCGGTGAGGCCCACCACGGACAACGGGCGCTTGTCGGCCAGCACCACGCAGTTGTGGCAGTCCACCACCACCGCGAGGTTGCCGGACACCACGTTGCCGTGGGCGTCGGCGGGGCGCACCTCTGGAATCGCCGCGAACGAGCCGACATCCGACCAGCCGAAGTCCCCCGGCAGCACCGCGATGTTGGAGGCCTTCTCCATGACGCCGTAGTCGATGGAGGTGGAGGGCAGCTTCGGGAACACCTTCTTCAGCACCGCGCCGAAGGTCCGCTTGCCCGCGGCCTTGCGCAGGGCGTCCAGGCCCTTCTGCATCTCCGGCATGTGCTTCGCGAAGGCCTCCAGGATGACGTCCACCCGGAAGATGAAGATGCCGCCGTTCCACAGGTAGTCACCGGAGGACACGTAGCCGCGCGCCGTCTCCAGGTCGGGCTTCTCCTTGAAGGCCTGCACCTTGCGGCCACCGCCCTCCAGCGCCTCGCCGACCTGGATGTAGCCGTAGCCCGTCTCCGGGCGCGAAGGCTTGATGCCCAGCGTGACGATGTGCCCCGCCTCCGCCAGGTCCGCCGCGTCCGCGAGCGTGCGCTTGAAGCCGGGCACGTCCGCCACGTGGTGGTCGGAAGGCAGCACCACCATGACGCCCTTGGGGTCGCGCGCGGCCACCTGCACCGCCGCCAGGGCGATGGCCGGCGCGGTGTTGCGCGCCACCGGCTCCACCAGGAGGTTCGCCTTGGGCAGCCCCTTCACCAGCTTCGCCGCGGCCTTCGCGTGCAGGGGGCCACAGACGATGAAGGTGTCCTTCACCGAGGCGAGCCCCTTGAGGCGCGCGGACGTATCGGTGATGAGCGGCAGCTTGGAAGCCAGCGGCAGGAACTGCTTGGGCCGCGCCTGACGGGACAGCGGCCAGAAACGGGTGCCGGAACCTCCGGCCATGATGACGGGGTAGAGGGCCATTGCGGGTGTTGCACTCCTGAAGGCCCCGGACCCAGCCGGCGGCCATGGCGGCGCACCATACCGTTTCAGCCTCGCCGGGAAAGAGGGACTCGCCTGCCCGCCCCCCAGACGGCGAAGCCACGAAGGGAGGTGAGAGTTTTGACCCGCCACCAAAAAGCCAGTCTCATGCCGCGCTGTTGGACTTCCTCAAGGCCAGATCCACCGGGCTGACGCTCATCCTCACCGTCGCACTGGCGTTGGGGCTGTCGCTTGCCCCGGTCCCAGACGCCCTCCGGCCCCTCCCGAGTCTCCAGCGGGGTCCCCTGCCCGAGAAGCTGGTGGCGCTCGTCCTGCCGACCTCGCTGTCGGGCGGTCGCGCCACGCGTCCGCCCGGAGAGGTGATGACGGCGGGTGCGGGCGCCGCCAAACGCCCGCCGGAAGAGACGGAAGAGGAGGCGCCCGCCGACGCCGGTGCCCTGGTGGCGGAGCCCTTGCCCGCCGTGCCCACCACGCCGGGCATCGGCCTGGAGGAGCTGAGCGCCCCCACCCTGGCCCGCGCGAAGGACCTGGAGGCCCTGCGCGAGCGCATGGGCTCCCAGCACGTGGACATCGAGCTGAACTGCCGCAAGGCGGGGCCGGACGGGAGCTGCCTGGAGGACGGACTGGCGCCCTACACCCGGGCCCTGGCCGAGCTGCGCGAGGACGCCCGGCGCACGCCGGTGCGCGTGGTGCACCTGGGCGACTCGCTGGTCGCCTCCGACCACATCACGGATTTGGTGCGCGACCGGCTCCAGGAGCGCTTCGGCGCGGGCGGCAAGGGCTTCCTCTTCATCACCCGCCCCGCCAGCGCGGGCCGCTGGACGCGCTCGGGCCGAGGCTCGGACGGCTGGGAAATCGAGCGGCTGGTGGACTCCAAGTGGCCCCGCGACCGGGTGGGCTGGACCGGCGTGGCCTTCAGCTCGGAGAAGGGCTCCCAGAGCACGCGCTATGACGTGGAAGGCTCGCGCGTGGCGGAGCTCTTCTTCCTGGCGCAGCCCGCCAGTGGCTCCGTGCAGTTCTCCGTGGACGGCAAGCCGCTCCAGCGCATCCACACGCGAGGCTTCTCCAAGAACAAGTCGGAGGCGGCCTTCGCCCGCGTGACGCTGCCGCAGGGCGCGAAGTCGCTGACGCTCACCACGTCCGGCAAGGTGGAGCTGCACGGCATGACGCTGGAGTCGGGCACGCCGGGCGTCGTCTACGACACCGTGGGCCTGCTGGGCGGAATGGCGGAGGTGTACCTGCGCGCCCAGCCCGCCGCCTTCCGCGCGCAGCTGCGCCAGCGCAAGCCGTCCCTGGTGGTGATGATGGTGGGCGGCAACGAGGCCTTCTTCTACTCGCGAGACCGCACCACGCTGGACGAGGTGCGCGCGCAGATAAAGGAGTTGATGTCTCGCGTGCGCACCAACGTGCCGAACGCCGCGTGCCTGTTGATGGCCCCCATCGACGCGGGTGTGCGCACCATGAGCGGCGAGGTGGTGTCACGCCGGGGCACCCAGGAGATTGGCGCCATCTACCGCGAGGAGGCCCGCGCGGCCGGCTGCGCGTTCTGGGACGCCTATGCCGCCATGGGCGGCGAGGGCTCCGCGCTGCGCTGGCTCGAGGAAGGGCTGATGCTGGACGACCTCGTCCACCCGCGCGCCCGGGGCTCGGATTTGCTGGGCCACCTCTTCGACCTGTCCCTGCAGCGTGCGTTCGCGAAGAGCCGGGCGCCGCTGGTGGCCGCGGTGGACCCGGCCGGCCTGCAGAACGCGGACACCGCGCTGGCGCGCACGTTCGACAAGCTGAAGCGCCGCGAGGCTGGCGAGCCCCTTCGCGTGGGCGTCGCGCAGCTGGGCGGTTCGCACACCGCGTCGCACTACTTCACGGACGCGGTGCGCGAAGTGCTGACGAAGCGCTTCGGCGCCGCCGGCCGGGGCTTCATCGCCGCCGGCAAGGCCTCCCCCCGCCTGGAGCCCGCGGGCGTGACGCGCGCGCTGGAGGGGGACTGGACCATCGAGGACGCCGCCAAGGACGCGCCGCCCGGCGGCCTGTGGGGGCTGACGGGCATCCGCGCCGTGGGCGGTCCGGGCGCGAAGCTGCGCATCCAGTTCTGCACGGACTGCCCGGAGGCGAAGGAGACCTCGGGCCGGTTGGACTTGTACGCGCTGGACGCGCCGGACGTGCGCGCGCCGGACATCGCGATAGACGGCGAGCTGCTGCCGCCGGACGCGCCTCCGCCGGAGCCGTTGACCGCGCCCACCGTGCGCATCCGCTCGTTCCCCGTCACGGGGTCCTCGCACACCGTGGAGGTGACGGCGCCGAAGGACGGCAACGTCACGGTGCTGGGGGCGTCCCTGGAGTACGACACGCCGGGCGTCGTGTACGACGCGCTGGGCCTTCCCGGCGCCACGGCCTCGACCTTGGGGGCCATGGACGCGGCGGCGGTGGACGCGCAGCTGGCGTCGCGGCGGCCGGACCTGCTCGTGTTCTGGTACGGCACCAACGAGGCGGGCCGGCCGGACCTGGACGCCTCGGCGCTGCGCCGGGACTACACGGAGTTGCTGACGCGGCTGCGCAAGGCCACCAACGCGGAGTGCCTGGTGATGGGCCCCACGGACCGGCTCACGCAGGACGCCAACGGCCGGTGGAGTGAGGCGCCCTCGCTGGCGTCGGTGCTGAACACGCTGCCGCAGGTGGCGAAGGACGCGGGGTGCGCGTACTGGTCGACGCGCGCGGCCATGGGCGGAGAGCGCTCCATGCTGCGCTGGCAGCGCACGCAGCCCGCGCTGGGCCACGCGGACGGCGTCCACCTGACACCGGAAGGCTACGCGCGGTTGGCCGGGGCCTTCTCCCGGGAGCTGCTCACGGCGTACGAGGCCCACAAGAAGGCGGGCCCCACCTCGCGCGTGGAGGACAACTGACGTGCTGTCGCACAGCGTCCAGTACCTCGTCTTCGTCATCGCGGTGTTCGCCCTGTACTGGGCGGTGCACCGGCACTACTGGCCGCGCATCGGCGTGCTGCTGGTGGCCAGCCTCTTCTTCTACGCGGCCTTCACGCCCTTCCCCATCCTCATCTTCCTGGTGGGCGTCACGGTGGACCACCTGTGCGTGAAGGGCATGGCCCGCGCGCAGTCACAGGGGGTCCGCAAGGCGCTCGTCACGGTGTCGGTCGTCTCCAACCTGGGCCTGCTCGCGGGCTTCAAGTACCTGGAGATGCTGCGGCAGACATTGCTGTCGCTGCTGGCGCCGTGGGGCATTGAAGTCCGCGCCGAGCCCTTCAACCTGCTGATGCCAGTGGGCCTGTCCTTCTTCGTCTTCCAGGCCATCAGCTACACGGTGGACGTGTACCGGCAGAAGGCGAGCGCGGAGCACTCGTTCATCGAGCACCTGCTGTACCTGCTCTTCTTCCCGCGCGTGGTGAGTGGCCCCATCATCCGGGCGTCGGAGCTGATGGTGCACTTCCGCCAGACGCCGAGCCTCACGCCCGACGCCGGTGGCCACGCCCTCTTCCGCATCGCGGTGGGGCTGGTGAAGAAGCTGGTCATCGCGGACGTTCTGGGCGCGGGGCTGGTGGACCCCGTCTTCGCCGCGCCGGAGAAGTACGCCTCCGCGGAGTGCATCGTCGCGGCGGTGGCCTACACCTTCGAGCTCTACTACGACTTCTCGGGGTACTCGGACATCGCGATTGGCGTGGCGGCGCTGTTCGGCTTCAAGTTCCCGGAGAACTTCAACCGGCCCTACCTGGCGAAGAACATCGGCGAGTTCTGGAACCGGTGGCACCTGAGCCTGTCCACGTGGCTGCGCGACTACCTGTACCGGCCGCTGGGCGGCAACCGCGTGTCGAAGCCGCGCGTGCTGTTCAACCTGATGACGGTGATGGTGCTGGGCGGCCTGTGGCACGGCGCGGACTGGCGCTTCGCGGTCTGGGGCGCGGTGCACGGCGTGGCGCTGTGTGTGTCGCGCTGCTGGGAGTGGTCGGTGGGCAAGCCCGAGTCCCCGGGCATCCCCCGCGTGGCGCTGGGCATGTTGACGACGTTCACCATCGTCGTGCTGACGCGTGTGGTGTTCCGGGCGGCGGACATGGCGCACGCGGGCGAGTTCTACGAACGGATGATGGCAGGCGTGCCCGGCATCGCCAACGTGAGCCCGCTGGTGTGGGCCATGCTGGCCGCGGCCGTCTTCTTCCATGCCGTACCGATGAAGCTCTACACGGTGTCGTCGGACCTCTTCGTCCGCATGCCCGTGCCGGTGCGCGCCGCGGTGCTGGTGGTGCTCGGCCTGGGCATCCGTCACCTGTCCGCCGTGGAGACGCGGCCGTACGTGTACCTGCAGTTCTAAACCGCCTCGGCGAGTCCGCTAAACCTGGAGCCCACTGTGCTCGCAGGGCCAGTAGGGCGGTGTCTTCGGCCCGCTTTCATCAGTGTTCAGGGGATATCCCAAGGCGGTTGGGTTGGAGCTGGCGGGCGCGACATCGCCGGCGCGCTCGGCGAATGGACGGGCATCGCGGACGAATGAGCGCAGCACCTTGCCCGGCTCCTCGACCCTCAGTTCGTGCGCCGACTGCTCGATGCTTCGACGGCGCCTTGACGCCCGTGAGCCATTCGGCGGCAACCGTCGCCGAGACCTTGTGGTCGTGGCGTCCGAGGAACTGGCTCAGCGGCGTCTTCAGCCGCTTCACATGCGTCAGGTCCGCCGTTAGCACCGCGGAAAGGAGCCTCTCGACCGAGAGCTTCTGTGCCTTCCAGACCTGGCGCTCCTCCTCGTCGATGTATTCGGGCGACAGATTCACCGCTGCGCCCTCGAAGCTCACATCGGGACGCCGATAGGCGGCTCCCCCGAAGAAATTGAGCCAGCGGCGCTGGAGCAGGATGTCCTTCACCGGTATCGGCGCCTTGCCAACGGCATAGGGCGCGATCGAGGTCGCGGATCGCCTGTTCGTTCTTCGCCGCGCTCGCCTGTTCCATCTTCCAGGCCCAGCCGCGCCGCTCGCGCTCCCGCGCGTCGATGCCCTGGCCGACGCCGATATAGGCGTGGAGCCATTCGGGATGCAGCTGCGCGAGGGTGAGCCCGAGGAGGCTCCCCCAACCATGGCCGAGGACGAAGCGCTTCTCCTCGCGGAAGGTTTTGCGCGCCCATTTGACGAGCGCTTCGGCATCCGCCTGCATCCGCTCGACTGTGAGCGTCGGGGCAACCATGACCGGAGCGTTCGCGACATACGTCTTGCCCGCGCCGCGCTGGTCCCACTGGATGACGGTGAAGAACTCGTCCCGGCCGTGCGCGAAATACCAGCTCGTCGGTGGTGCATGGGATGATGAGCTCGTAGCGGTTCGTCTCGTCTGTTCGAGCAGGACTGGCCACTTGCGGACAATTGCGCTCCCCGTTCGCGGATGTGCCATGGAACTGTCATGGTCAACGCCAATCATCTGACGCGCCACGTTGCCCTCCAAGCTGATGGGCTCTTCACGCTCCCGCGACATGGCCATGCCATCCTCTCGCCGCGTTATGAGCCATCATTCCGGTGACTCCTCCCACACCCCCATGCGAATCCTCCTCACCACGCTGGTCCTGCTGAGCGCTCCAGTCCTCGCCCAGCCCAAGTCCGTGCCCACTCCGAAGGCGGCGCCGAAGTCGGACGGCTTCATCCGCCAGCTCGTGGAGACGCGCTACTTCAACCTCGGCCGTCCCATGGGCACGAGCTTCACCCCGGACGAGCAGACGCTCTTCTTCCTGCGCAATCCGGAGGGCTCACGCGCCCTCGCGCTCCACGCGTTCGACGTGGCCACGGGACAGACGCGCGAGCACCTCACCGCGGAGAGCCTTCTGCAGCGTGCCCGGGAGAACCTCACCGTCGAGCCGAAGGCGCGCCAGGAGCCCGCGCGTGTGTCCTTGCGGGGCCTGAGCTCCTATGCCCTGTCCGAGGACGGCGAGAAGTTGCTCGTGGGCATGTCCGGCAAGCAGTACATCGTCACGCGCGCGTCCGGGAAGGTGACGGAGCTGAAGACGGGCCCCGGCGCCATGGACGTGCGCTTCTCTCCCGATGCCACCCAGGTGGCCTATGTGCGGGGGCATGACGTGTATCGCCTGGACCTGGCCACGAACACCGAGCACCCGGTGACGAAGGGCGGCACGGAGGAGAAGAGCCACGGGCTGGCGGAGTTCATCGCCACGAGCGAGATGATGCGCTTCTCCGGCTACTGGTGGAGCCCGGACGGAAAGGCCCTGGCCTACACGGAGTCCGACACGAGCGGCGTGGAGAAGCTCGCCATCGCGGACGCGCTCCACCCGGAGAACGATGCGCGGCGGCTCGCCTTCCCGCGCGCCGGCAAGGCCAACGCCCGGGTGCACCTGGGTATCATCCCCATCACAGGCGGCAAGACGACGTGGGTGCGCTGGGACGTGGAGAAGTATCCCTACCTCGCCACGGTGCGCTGGCCGGCGAAGGGCCCTCTGACGGTGCTGGTGCAGAACCGGCACCAGACGGAGGAGCTCCTGCTCGCGGTGGACCCGAGGACGGGGAGCACGCGCACGCTGCTCGTGGAGAAGGACGACGCCTGGCTCACGCTGCACCAGACGTTCCCCCACTGGCTGGAGGATGGAAGCGGCTTCCTCTGGTACACAGAGCGCAACGGCGCTGGCGAAGTGGAGCTGCGCGACGCCTCGGGCAAGTTCGTGCGCTCGCTCGTGCCGCCCGGCGCGGGCTTCTATGACATGGCGGGCTACGTGGAGAAGGACGGCACCGTCTACTTCACCGGCGGCCCAACCTCCGACGAGCGCTACGTGTGGCGCCTGAGCCCGGGCGGGAAGCCCACCCGCGTCACCTCGGAGAGCCCGGCCCTGGAGCTGGCCCGGATGTCCAAGCGGGGCGGCTTGCTGGCCATCACGTCCGAGGGCCCCCGGCGCATGCGTCACACCACTGTGATGAAGGCGGATGGCACCCGCGTGGGCGAGCTGCCCTCGGTGGCGAAGGAGCCGCCGCTCCAGCCGCGAGTGGAGGTGCGGTACGTGGGCAAGGAGCGCCACCCCACGTCGCTGGTGCGTCCTCGCGACGCGAAGCCCGGCGTGAAGCTGCCCGTCATCGTGGACATCTACGCGGGGCCCGGCATCCCCATGGTGTACCAGAGCATGCAGCAGCACCTCACCAACCAATGGCTCGCGGACGAGGGCTTCATCGTGGTGAAGCTGGACGGGCGAGGAGTTTCGCCCACCGCCGACGCGAAGCTGCGCAAGCCGAAGTACGACTGGCCCCGGCTGCTGCTGGACGAGCAGGTGGCCGCGCTGCGCGCGCTCGCGGCCGAGGTGCCGGAAATGGACCTGAGCCGCGTGGGCATCACTGGCGCGAGCAACGGCGGCTACATGTCCGCGCTGGCCGTGCTCACCCGCCCGGACGTCTTCAAGGCCGCGGTGGCCGTGTCCTCAGTGACGGACTGGCGCGACTACGACTCACACCTGACGGAGCGCTTCTTCGGCCTCCCCGACGAGCACCCCCAGGCCTACGAGCAGGCCTCGCTCCTCACTCACGTGAAGGCCGACCAGCCCATGGGAAAGCTCCTGTTCATCCATGGCACTGCGGACGACAACGTCCTCTTCTTCCACGCCCTCAAGCTTTCGGACGCGCTGTTTCGGGCGGGCCAGCCCCACGAGTTCCTGCCCCTCAGCGGCATGCCACACATGGTGTTCGACCCGGTGCTGGCCGAGCGCATGTGGGAGGAGACCGCGCGCTACTTCAAGCGGCACCTCTAAACCGCCTCGGCAGGTCCGCTCACCATGGAGCCCGGCATGCTCGAAGAGGGCGCGGAGGACATCGGGACGATGCTGTAGGGCACGGAATTCCCTTCGTGCCAAGCTTGGGGCGCTCACGCCCCCCGGGGCAGCGTCAGCAGCACGACGCTGGACACCTCACGGCGCCTGCTCAGACGCTTGAGGACTCGGACTTGCCCCACCGGCGCCCAGGTGGGCCCGAAACGGGTGGCCCGTCTCATCCAAGAAGGCAATCGTCCTCCTGCTTCTTCGCGCCCCTTTTTGATGCGAGGCCAGTCTCTTCTTACCCAGGCTTCGGTCGGGCCCCAATCCCCCGGGCTCTCGCATGCGCCTTGCCGCCAGACATGAGCGTTCCCAGTCTCTGGGGGGCAGCCCCGTCGCCGGAGCCGGGAAGCAGGCCCGGTCGCCGTGCTCGGTCGCCCGTGGTGGGCGCGGTGGTTGGGGCATGCCTGGGCGTGGTGTTCGCGGCAAGGGTTCAGCGCGGCGTCGCCTGGCAGACCACCTCCTCGGAGGCGTGGGACATGCACTCCACCGTGCTGGGGAGCGCGCTGACTTCCTTCCCGCCCCCTCCTCCAGAACCATGTCCCCGCGGGAACGCGTGCACACCTCCTGCCCAGGAGGCTGCACATGGCAAGCAAAGCGAAACCCACGGGCAATGGAAACGGCAACGGCAAGCAGTCGCGCAAGCCCAACATCCTGGTCATCTGGGGCGATGACATCGGCATCTGGAACGTCAGCGCCTACAACCAGGGGATGATGGGGTACCGCACGCCCAACATCGACCGCATCGCGAAGGAAGGCGCGATGATGACCGACTGCTATGGCCAGCAGAGTTGCACCGCGGGCCGCGCGGCCTTCATCACCGGCATGAACCCGCTTCGCACGGGGCTCACCACCATCGGCATGCCCGGGGCGAAGTATGGGCTCCAGGACTCCGACCCCACCATCGCGGAGATGCTGAAGCCGCTGGGCTACACCTGCGGCCACTTCGGCAAGAACCACGTGGGTGACTCCAACCCCTACCTGCCCACCGTGCACGGCTTCGACGAGTTCTTCGGCAACCTCTACCACCTCAACGCGGAGAACGAGCCCGAGTGCCCGGACTACCCCAAGGACCCAGCCTTCAAGGAGCGCTTCGGTCCACGGGGCGTCCTCCGGAGCTGGGCCACGGACCGAGATGACCCCACCGAGGAAAAGCGCTGGGGCGTGGTGGGCAAGCAGCGCATCGAGGACACCGGCGCGCTCACCCGCAAGCGCATGGAGACCGTGGACGAGGAGTTCCTGAGAGGGACGCTGGACTTCATGGAGCGCGCCGTGAAGGACGGCAAGCCGTTCTTCCTCTGGCACAACACCACGCGCACCCACGTCTGGACCTATCTCCAGGAGAAGTACCGGAACGCCACCGGCTACGGCCTCTACGCGGATGCCATGCGGGAGTTGGACGACATCGTCGGCGTGCTGCTGGCCAAGCTGGACGAACTGGGCATCGCCGACAACACGCTGGTCGTCTTCTCCACCGACAACGGCGTGGAGAAGATGGGCTGGCCAGACGGCGGCAACAGCCCTTTCCGGGGCGAGAAGGGCTCCACCTGGGAGGGCGGCGTGCGCGTCCCCTGCCTGGTGCGCTGGCCGGGCGTGGTGGAGCCCGGGCGCGTCATCAACGACATCTTCGCGCACGAGGACTGGATGCCCACGCTGGTCTCCGCGGCGGGCGGCCCCAAGGACCTCGCGGCGCAGTGCCAGCGCGGCTACAAGGCGGGTGACAAGACCTTCCGGGTCTACCTGGATGGGTATGACCAGACCGGGCTGCTCGCGGGCAAGGAGAAGGGAGCCCGGCGCGAGTTCATCTACGTGCTCGACAGCGGAAACCTCGCGGCCGTTCGGTACGACGACTGGAAGCTCATCTTCAGCTACCAGGATGGCGAAGGCTCGGACATGTGGTTCAGCGGCAAGCGCTTCGACCCGACCTGGCCGTACCTCATCAACCTGCGCTCGGACCCGTTCGAGTACGGCCCCAAGGCCGGCCTGTACTTGCAGTGGTACGGGGAGCGGATGTTCACGTTCGTGCCCGCGCAGGCGCTGGTCCAGAAGTTCGCGCAGAGCCTGCTCGACTACCCCCCCAGCCAGGCCCCGGGCAGCTTGAGCATCGGGCCCATCAAGGAGCGCGTGAAGCGGCAGTTGTTGGAGGCGCGCGAGCGCAAGGAGGAGACGGCCATCGGCGACCAGGTCATGGCGCTGGCCGAACAGGTGGAGCGGTTCGTCCGCCGCGCCCAGCAGTCGCACGCGTAGTCACGCGCGGCGCCGGGCGGCGGAGCAGCGCCGCCGCCCGTGTCCGCCGGGCGGACCTCCCGGGCCCGGCGAACTGGATTGGCGCTGCATCGTTCGCCCCAGAGGCGCTACGCGCTCCCCGAACCCGATGGCGCGGTGTCGTCGCCATCCACGGGGATGCGCGGCGGCACCACCAGGGTCGCGAACACCAACCCCAACACCAGCTGGAGCGCCACCATCAGCACGTCGAACGGCCGGGCATCCTCCGCGCCCGGGCGCCCCATGCCGAGCAAGGCGATGATGGCCTGCGTCCCCATGAAGCCCGGCGCGAGCTGCAACAAGCCCGGCATGATGACTGTCATCGGCATCCGCTGTCCGCCCCGACCGTAGAGCAACCCGGCCACGCCCAGCACGAACGCGGCCACCATCGGGCTCCCCTGTTCTCCCAACACCGCCTTCATCCCAGCCTGCGTCGCGTAGGCGAGCAGCACCCCGCCGACGATGCCCACCAGGTCGCGCCGCCGCCCCGCCATGCAGACAGCCAGCGCCACGCCACCGACCGCCAGCAGCGCGAAGGTGAGCCACGGCGGCAGCACGTGCACGTCGGTGTACTCCGGTATTGGCCAGAGCAAGCGCCACAAGGTCGTGGCCACCACGATGCCCACGCCAACCATCAGGAAGCGCAGCAATCCATAGGCCAGGCGCGTCATCCCGGCCTCCACGGACTCCGAGGCCAGCTCCAATGAGCCGAGCGTGACCACCATCGCGGGCACCAGCAGCACCGCCCCGCCAAACAACGCCTGGACCACATCGAAGGGCGGCAGGACGAATCGAAGCCCGAACGCCACCAGCGTTCCCAGGAACGCCGCGAGGAAGCTCTTCTGCAGGTCCACCCGATGCGAACGCAGCGTCCCGAAGTGGATGACGCCCGCGATGGCGCCCACGAGGAGGGCCGCGAACATCTCCCACCACGCGCCCCCCACGCGCGCCGCGACGGCCGCGCCGTACACGCCATAGGCCAGGAGCACGAGCCACTTCGAGTAGGGAGAGCGCTCGGCCACGATGCGGCCCAACCTCGCGCGGGCCTCGGGCAGGCCCACGCCTCCCGCCGCGATGTCATCCGCCAGTTGGAGGAGCCTCGCCGCACGGCCCAGGTTCCAGTGCGGGTTGAAGGGCAGCCGCGCGAAGTCCGCGGGTGACCGTCGAGGGGCCACCACCTGTGTCATGGCCAGGCTCTGGACCGTGAAGACCTCCGTCCTCAGCCCCCAGGCCCTCGCCGCCCGGCGCACGCGCGCTTCCACCAGGAGCGAGGGTTGATAGGCCAGGTGCAGTGCCCTGGCCAGGTCCAGCAGGAAGCGGGACGCCGCCTCTTCATCCCCTCCCGTTCCCAATCCGTGCTCGGGTTTCATCGAAGATGCGCCTCCCATCCCGCTGCATGCTGACCACGGCCCAGCCGCCCTCGCGCGCGGCCTTCAATGACGCGCCGTCCGTCTCCTCGTAGGCGAACTCGCGCGCCGCGTCGTCGTGGTGGATGAGCAAGGCGAAGCCCTGGCGCGGGCGCTTTCGCGTGTACTGGAGCATCTGGATGTCGCCGCCGGAGCGCACGTTGCCCGCCGCGAAGACGGGCCGCCGGCCGATGTGCTCGTCGATGCCCACCGGCTTGCCCGCCTTGTCATTGACGGGGGCGACGCGGGCCTCTCGGCGCAGCACCGAGAGAGCGTGCGCGTCATCGAAGGCCGCGCGCGAGCACGGCAAGCAGCCGGCCCCCTTCGTTCAGTGCTCCACGAACCATGTCGGCCCCCTGGCGCGCCGCGCACCAACACGGCCTCCCAGGACGGTGATGTCGGCATCAACGCTTCACAATGCCGACTGGAGGGCCGAGGAGAGGGCCCGCTGGGCCCGGCCGCCACGCCCCCCCCCGGCGCAGCCATCGCGGAGAGGCGAATCAAGGACCCACGGGACGCAGCCCTCGGCGCGGTGGGCTGAGCCTCACGCCTCTCTCGCGTTGCGCCATGGGCGAGGTTCGCGCCACTCAGTCGGCCCGGCGCCTCACGCAACCCCCTGATATTTCTTGGACTCCTGGGGCTTCCCTGAGCCGCGAGCCAACCTGCCTCGCGATTTTCTCGCCTCGTGTCGATCCGCTTCGAGCTTATTCGTCGCCATTTTGAACGAGGACGCAGCGCCTCCCGAACCGAAAGGAAGAACCGATGCGCGTCATGGTCATTGTGAAGGCGACGAAGAACTCCGAAGCCAATGTGATGCCCGACGAGAAGCTGATGACCGAGATGGGCAAGTACAACGAGGAGCTGATGAAGGCGGGCGTGCTCCTGGCCGGCGACGGTCTCCACCCGAGCACCAAGGGCAAGCGCATCCGGTTCGCGGACGGGAAGAAGAGCGTCATCGACGGTCCGTTCGCGGAGACGAAGGAGCTCATCGCCGGCTATTGGATGTGGCAGGTGAAGTCCATGGACGAGGCCGTGGAGTGGGCGCGCCGCTGCCCGCCCCCCATGCCCGGCGAGGAGTCGGAGCTGGAGATTCGCCCCGTCTTCGAGGCCGAGGACTTCGGCGCCGCGTTCACCCCGGAGCTGCGCGCCCAGGAGGAGAAGCTGCGCGCGGAGCTGGAGCAGAAGCAGAAGGCGTGAGCCGCGACGGAGTGAGGTCCGGTGCCTCCGGACCTCCTCGGGTCGTCAGAGCCAGGTGCTAACTCCTGGCATGTGCTCCCACCCGTTCGGAGCACATGCCAGGGGGGACGACATGACGTTGCGTGGGGCAGTGGCACTGCTCTTGAGCGTACTTCTCGCGGGCTGCGCGACACCGCGTGTCGTGCGGCTGGATACGGGCCAGGGCGAGCCCATCGTCTACATCCCGCCGAAAAGCGCAAAGCCGGTCGAGGTGGACGAAGACGCGTTCCGACGAGTGGTGACCCGGCTCGTGCTGGACATGCGCTTCTCCCTCCATGGCGAGGCAGCGGAGCGACCACGGGTTCGGCCCGCTTCGTGGGACTCGGAGCCCCAGAGTGCCGGACATGACTACGGCGCCTGGTGCTCCCGACAAGACAGCCCTGGCGAGTGCCTCACGCTCCTGGAGGGGGGCTTCTCCTTCCTGGATGCCAAGGCGCGCCGACAGATGGCGCTCGCCTTCGCCTGGGATGGCGTGTGGGACGGCGTACAGGACGCCGTGAAGGAGGTCGTCAACCCGCTCGCGCTCAAGGCGATGCTGACGTCGGCGATGGCCGCGTACATGCTCCTCATCGTCGCGCCGGAGCCCGTCACCAAGATTGTCGCCGTCGCACTGACGACCTTCGTCCTCGCCTACCTCGGCGTGGATGCCTTCATGGGCCTCGTGGAGGGCTGGCAGAGACTGTCGGCGGACGCTGACCGCGCGGAGTCGTTCCGGGAGCTGGAGGACGCGGGACACCGCTTTGGCCAAGTCATGGGCGAGAACGGAGCGCGCGTACTCATCCTCGCGCTGACGGCGGCGCTGAGCGGTGGGGCCGCGAGCATGGCCTCCAAGGGCCCGACGCTGCCCGGCTTCGCCAGCGCGGCATTGGCCGCGGAGGCGCAGGCGGGCTTCAGGCTGTCCGCGGCGATGGCTGGAGGCGTGCGCTCCATCACCGTGGCGGAGGGCGTCATGACCGTAGGCCTTGCGCCCAATGCGGTCGCCATGACGGCTCGCGGCCAGAGAGGAGCAGACGCGCCCTCCTCCTTGGACGGCGCTCCCACGAAGCTCCTTGAGAATCAACGCCCCCACCTATTGGACAACGAGCAGAAAATCGCGCGGTTGGTAGGCGTTCGCCCCGTCCGAGTCACAGACCCCGACTTTCTACGGTATGTGAACAACGGTTCCATCAAGTGGGTGGTGACCGCGGAGGGGGAATTGCTGATTGTCCCTCACACATGGCGAACAAAAGAAATCTCGCACGCGGTCGCCAGCGGAGGACGCCCAGTGCTCGCAGCAGGCGAAGCTGAAATCGCCGCACATGGCATGCTACGCACAGGTGTGGAGATCACGCCTCACAGCGGCCACTACCTCTTCGAGGCTCCCGCAGCCACGAGTGCCAGAGCGCTGGAAATCGGCAGGCAGGCATTCTCCCGAGCCGGTATCTTGTTCCCCTAGGGACCTGCCCAATGAACCCGACTCGTGACCTGTTTGACGACGTCCTGGAATGGCCCCTCTCGAAAGTGAATCCATGGCTCGACAGGGTCACACCTGGCGGGCCCATTGAAGGCGAGCCCTTCAACTGGGATGTCTTTGCGTTCACCATCGCAGCGAGAGCGCGCGAGGAAAGAAGCCCCGGTTGGGCCCACGTCGCCCTTCGCATCTACGATGCCCTCGCGAAACAGCCTCCCCTGGGAGCTACAGAGCACTCATTCATGCTCTCGGCGATGAACTTGCGGGCAGGACTGATCTCCGAACTGGGCGAACGCGAAGGAGACCCCGTCCTCGACTCCGAGCCCATCGTCGCGTGGCTCCAGCGCCTCACGACGATGTCGCTGGAGGAAGCGTCACGATGGATGGTGCTGGCGCAGGAAGACTTCCGCGCCGTCCCCATCGAGAAGCTCCTCGTCATGCGTCGGATCAAGCACGGGCTCAACACCCTGGCCCACGCCCTACCCAGGACGAACGTGGAGCAGAAGCACCCGGAGCTCGTCCCCTGGCTCCAGCTCCGAACGCGCCTGCCATGACGCAGCGACGCCCTACCTCGCCCCGCCAGGCACCTGCGTCACGTGGTTCAGGAAGTCGCGCAGGATGCGCGCCGTCGCGCCCCAGATGACGTGCGTCCCATACGTGTAGAAGTACAGGTCCCGCTCCGCCCCCATGATTTCCTTCTGCTCCACGCGGAGGATGGACGGGTCCAACAGTCCCGCCAGAGGCACCTCCAGGATGAAGGCCACCTCCTCCGCGCTCGGCCGGTAATTCCCGTCCCCGGGAATCACCCCCACGAAAGGCCGCACCCGGTACTGCGAAATCGTGGGCACTTCATCCAGCATGCCCAGCACCCGCACGCCGCGCCGGTCGATTCCCAGCTCCTCTTCCGTCTCGCGCAGCGCCGTGTGCAGGGGCGTCGCGTCCTCGGGGTCGCGGCCTCCCCCGGGGAAGCTGTACTGGTCCGCATGCGTCCGCAGCGTCGCGGGCCTGCGCGTGAAGAGCACGTGGGGCACGCCGTCCCGCTCGAACACCGGCACCAGCACCGAGGCCTCCCGCAGGGTCCACCCCGGCAGATGCACCTCACGCGCCGGCCGCGAGGACAGCCGTGACTCCAGTGTCTGGAACAGCGCCTCCACACTCACGGCCCACGTCCTCTCACGCTAGTCGGTAATCTGCTTCTCCACCGGCGGCGCCCCCGGCTCGCCAGGGACCTCCACGTTCTCCGTTCCCGACATCGGGCTCAGCTTCCCCGTCTGGAGCAGCACCAGCAGCAGCACGCCCAGCGCCACGCGGTACCCGACGAACACCAACGTCGTCCGCGTGCGCAGGAAGCGCAACAGCCACGCGATGGCCGCCATGCCCGACGCGAAGGCCACCAGCGTCCCCACCCAGAGCGCCATCGCGGAAGGCCGCGTCTCCGCCTCCAGCAGGTGCTTGAGCTCGAAGACGCCCGCCAGCGTGGTGGCCGGAATGGACAGCAGGAACGAGTAGCGTGCAGCATCCTCGCGCTTGAGCCCCAGCGACAGGCCGCCCGTCAGCGTCGTGCCAGAGCGAGACGCACCCGGAATCAGCGCCAGCGCCTGCCACATGCCAATGAGGATGCCATCCTTCCACCGCATGTCCGCCAGCGTCCGCTGGTGCGAGGCCCGCTTCTCCACCACGAGGAGGATGAGGGCCAGCACGATGAGGCTTCCGGAGATGACGTAGAGCGAGCGGAACTCGTTCTCGATGAACTTCTTCAACGTCAGCCCGGCGATGCCGACAGGCAGCGTGCCCACCAGGACGAACCACGCCAGGCGCGCCTCCAGCGTGCCGAAGGGCTCGCGCCGCGCCAGCCCCCGGAAGAAGGCCGCCACCAGCGAGACGATGTCCTTGCGGAAGTAGATGAGCACGGCCGCCACCGTGCCCAGCTGGATGACCGCCGAGTACGCCGCGCCCGGGTCCTTCCAGCCGAACAACTCCGGCGCGATGCGCAGGTGCGCCGTGGAGCTGATGGGAAGGAACTCCGTGAGACCCTGGACCAGACCCAGGACGATGGCTTCGAGGAGGCTCATAGGGTGCGGTCCCCGGATGTATGCCTGCTCTCCCCGCCCAGCAAGGGCGTTCCACCGCCTCTGTACGCACGAACACCCATGGCCCGCGCGGGACGGGTAGGCTCGGACCGCACCATGCCCCCTGCCCCCCTCTGCCCCTGCTCCTCCAGCCTGCGCTACCGCGAGTGCTGCGCGCCCTTCCACCGAGGCGAGGCCGAGCCGCCCGACGCCGAGCGCCTCATGCGCAGCCGCTACAGCGCCTTCGCCCTGCGCGAGGTGGCCTGGCTGTGGAAGACGCTGCACCCCAGCCACCCCGACCGCGCGCGGCCCCAGGACGAGGTGCTGCGCGAGCTGCGCGCCTTCGCCCAGGCGCATCAGTACCCGAAGCTGGTGGTGATGGACCGCCGGGAGCCGGACGCGGACGGACGGGCGCAGGTGCTCTTCTTCGCCAAGGTGTTCGAGAAGGGAAAGGACCGCTCCTTCGTGGAGCGCTCCGACTTCCGCCACGACGGCACCGGCTGGCGCTACCTGTCCGGCGTGGCGTTGGCGCCCAAGGAGCTGGCCGTCCCTCCCGAGTCCCTCACGCTCGCCACGTTCCCTCGCTAGGTGGGCGTCTGGAAGTGGATGGAGCAGGCTGTCCGCCTGCCCCCGGGGGCGGCAGTCTCTCGTTGAAATGAAGGGGTCCTTTTCGTAGGTTCCCCGCTGCCTTCGAGGAGCGCTGCGAGGCCGGACACGGCCCCAGGCTCGAAGCGGAATCACCCAACGGCGCTCACCTGTACGCGTCTCTTGCGAGGGTGAGTCGTCGCAGCATCCACACCGAACTTCCCCGAGCCCGGAACGCCGCGCCCGCTGGACCAGGAGCCATTGCCATGACCGCCGCAACCAAGTCCCAGAAGCAGGATTACGCCATCGCCGACCTGTCGCTCGCCGACTGGGGCCGCAAGGAGATCCGCATCGCCGAGAGCGAAATGCCCGCGCTCATGGCCATCCGCGAGGAGTACGCCAAGACGCAGCCGCTCAAGGGCGCGCGCGTGACGGGCTCGCTGCACATGACCATCCAGACGGCCGTGCTGGTGGAGACGCTCCAGGCGCTGGGCGCCGAGGTCCGCTGGGCGTCGTGCAACATCTTCTCCACGCAGGACCACGCCGCCGCCGCGCTGGTGCAGGCCGGCACGCCGGTGTTCGCGCACAAGGGCGAGTCCCTCAAGGAGTACTGGGACTTCACCCACCGCATCTTCGACTTCGGCCCCGCGGGCAGCGACCACGAGGGTCCGAACATGATTCTGGACGACGGTGGTGACGCCACGCTGCTCATGCACCTGGGCAAGCGCGCGGAGAAGGACGCCAGCGTCCTCGCCAACCCCCAGAGCGAGGAAGAGCGCGAGCTGTACGCCGCCATCAAGGCGAAGCTGGCCGAGGACGCGACCTGGTACACGCGCAAGAGCGCGAAGATTCTCGGCGTCACCGAGGAGACCACCACGGGCGTGCACCGCCTCCAGGAGATGTCCGCCAAGGGCACGCTCCTGTTCCGCGCCATCAACGTCAACGACAGCGTGACGAAGAGCAAGTTCGACAACCTGTACGGTTGCCGTGAGTCGCTGGTGGACGGCATCAAGCGCGCCACGGACGTGATGGTCGCCGGCAAGATTGCCGTCGTCGCGGGCTACGGCGACGTGGGCAAGGGCTCCGCGCAGGCGCTGCGCGCGCTGTCCGCCCAGGTGTGGGTGACGGAGATCGACCCCATCTGCGCGCTCCAGGCGGCCATGGAAGGCTACCGCGTCGTCACCATGGACTACGCCGCGGACAAGGCGGACATCTTCGTGACGGCCACCGGCAACAAGGGCGTCATCACGCACGACCACATGGCCAAGATGAAGGACCAGGCCATCGTCTGCAACATCGGCCACTTCGACAACGAAATCGAGGTCGCCTCCCTGGAGAAGTACCAGTGGGAGGAGATCAAGCCGCAGGTCGACCACGTCATCTTCCCGGACAACAAGCGCATCATCCTGCTGGCCAAGGGCCGGCTGGTGAACCTGGGCTGCGGCACCGGCCACCCCAGCTACGTGATGTCCAGCTCGTTCGCGAACCAGACCATCGCGCAGATTGAGCTGTACTCGCACAGCGCCAAATACGAGGTCGGCAAGGTGTACGTGCTGCCCAAGCACCTGGACGAGAAGGTCGCTCGCCTCCAGCTCAAGAAGCTCAACGCACAGCTCACCGAGCTGAGCCAGGAGCAGGCTGACTACATCGGCGTGAAGACCTCCGGCCCGTACAAGCCGGACACCTACCGCTACTGAGCGGTCCGCTGTCGCCTCGCCCGCATGCACCGGGGCGAGGGCCTCGCCCCGGCGCCAGGCATCACGGGCGCGAGTAACGCCCAGGCAGAAACACAACGGGCCGTCTCCTTCTGAGGGAGACGGCCCGAGTGCTTTGGAGTCCCCGCGCTCCTGTCAGGAAGCGCGGCGTCCGGTGGAAGGCGTCTGTCTCATAGCGGGGTGCGGATGAAGGGAGCAGGCGGAGGGTGTTGACGGAGTGAGGAGGTATCGCCTGCTATGTCCGGTACGCATTCGCTCGACCTGCGCGAGCGTGTCATCGCAGCTTGGCAAGGGGGCGA
>NZ_JABFNS010000137.1 GCF_013116825.1 Myxococcus xanthus | reverse complement strand
GGAGGGGACAGGGCACATGAGGTGGGAAGAGATGGGCGAGACGCCCCGGGAGGACAGGCGCGGAGGCAGGGACGGCGGTGCGAAGGCGTCCTCCGGTCGCCCCTCCCTGCTGGCCGTGCTGGCGGAGAAGCCCTCGGTGGCGCGCGACATCGCGCGGGTGCTGGGGGCGAACGAACGCGGTGAGGGCTGGCTGCGCGGCAATGGCTACGTGGTGACGTGGGCCATCGGGCACCTGGTGGGCCTGGCGCAGCCCCATGAGATTCGCGCGGACTGGAAGAAGTGGAGCCGCGCGCTGCTGCCCATGCTCCCGGCGGACTGGCCGCTCGTCGTCTCCAAGGAGACGCGCAGCCAGTTCGAGGTGGTGAAGCAGGTGCTCAACGCGCCGGAGGTGTCCTCGGTGGTGTGCGCCACGGACGCGGGGCGCGAGGGCGAGCTCATCTTCCGGTACATCTACGACGCGGCGAAGTGCCGCAAGCCGGTACAGCGGCTGTGGGTGTCGTCGCTGACGGAGCGGGCCATCCAGGACGGCTTCCGCCGGCTCGCGGACGGCCGCGAATACGAAGCGCTGGCCGCCGCGGCCATGGGGCGCAGCCGGGCGGACTGGCTGGTGGGGATGAACCTGTCGCGCCTGTACACGCTGGCGCACGGGGGCCATGGGGAGATGCTGAGCGTGGGCCGGGTGCAGACGCCCACGCTGGCCATGGTGGTGGAGCGTGAGCTGGCCATCCGCGACTTCGTGCCGCGTGACTACCTGGAGCTGGTGGCCACCTTCGCGCCCAGGGCGAAGGGGGTTCCGCCGGACGCGCTGTACAAGGGCACGTGGTTCCGCTCGGGGCCGGATGGCAAGCCCGTGGCCCCCCCGGGCTTCGAGGGCGTGCGCGAGGCGCGGCGGCTGGATGCGAACGGCGTGGAGGCGCAGGCCATCATCGACCGGGTGCGCGCCGGGCGGGCCCTCATCGAATCGCTGGAGTCGGAGGAGAAGAAGATGGCGCCTCCGCTCCTCTACGACTTGACGGAGCTGCAGCGGCACGCCAACCGGCTCCATGGCTTCAGCGCGCAGCGCACGCTGGAGGTGGCGCAGGCGCTCTACGAGAAGCACAAGCTGTTGAGCTATCCGCGCACCGCCAGCCGGCACCTGTCGCGCACCGTGGCGGACACGCTGCCGGAGGTGGTGAACGCCATTCGCGGGCCCTACGAGGAGGACCTGGCCGTCGGCACGGGGGCCCGGGCGCTGGGCAAGCGCTATGTGGATGACGCGAAGGTGACGGACCACCACGCCATCATCCCCACGCCCACGGCGCCGGGCGGGGTGCGGCTGTCTCCGGACGAGCAGCGCGTCTATGACCTGGTGTGCCGGCGTCTGCTCCAGGCATGGCACGAGGACCACGTCTGGCGGGTCACCACGGTCATCACCGCGGTGACGTCGGCAGGGGCGCAGCCCGTGGTGGACCGCTTCCAGAGCACGGGCACCCAGGTGGAGCAGGTGGGCTGGAAGGTGCTGGACATCGGCGGCGGGCAGAAGGCGCCGCGGCTGAAGTCGGAGGGGCGCAAGGGCGAGGACGCGGAGCGGGAGCCGGAGGATGAGCCCCAGACGCTGCCGTCGGGGTTGGCGCGCGCGCAGCCGCAGTCCGTGGAGGACGTGGAGGCGGTGAAGAAGCGCACGCGTCCGCCTCCGCGCTTCACGGATGCGACGCTGCTGACGGCCATGGAGTCGGCGGGGCGGGCGCTGGATGAGAAGGAGCTCGCGGACGCGATGCGCGAGACGGGCCTGGGGACTCCCGCCACCCGCGCGGCCATCATCGAGGTGCTGCTGGACCGCGAGTACCTGCGCCGCCGGGGCAAGGTGATGGAGGCCACGGAGAAGGGCATCCATCTCATCCAGGTGGTGCACCCGGATGTGAAGACGCCGGCCATGACGGGCCAGTGGGAGGCGTGGCTCCAGCGCATCGAGCGCGGCGAAGGCCAGCTCGATGAGTTCATCCGCGGCATCGAGGCGTATGTCATCGAGGTGGTGGGCCATGGCGCCACCGCGACGCAACGGCCTCCGCGTAACGAGGTGTGGGGGGCTCCACCTGAAGCAGGTTGGGGACAGGGCGGCGCGGCGCAGGTGGCGAGCGAGGGCGCGGCGCACGGCGCTGGCGCGGGAGCGCGTGGCCCTGGCGGGCAGGCTGTGCTCGCGGAGTCCTCTGCTGAGCGCTTCGGGGATGCTCCGGCGGGAGTGTCGGGGCGTGGCCGGCAGGGGGCGTTCACGGAGGCTTCTACCGAGCGCTTCGGGGATGCTTCGGCGGGAGTGTCGGGGCGTGGCCGGCAAGGGGCGTTCATGGAGGTTTCTGCCGAGCGCTTCGCGGATGCCGCGCCGGGTGTGCAGGGACAGGGACGCCCGGGCGCGTTCTCGGAGGCTTCGGAGCCGCTCTTTGGGACGCGGCGGAGCAGGACCTCGGGCTCCGTGGGTCGCTCGGAGCTCCGTGATGAGCCGCTGTCCTCCGCCATGTCACCGGGCGGAGGCGCGGCCTCGCGTCTTCCGCGGGCGGACGGCGCGGGCTGGAACGCCGGGGCCTGGGAGAGCACGGGCGCTGCTCGCGCTCCAGTGAATCGTGCGAGGCCCATGGCGTCTGCCGCGTCCACCGGGCAGCGGCCGGAGCGCGTGCGGCGCGCACCGACGGCGCCCGAGGCGCTGCGTCCGCTGCTGAAGGAGGCGTTCGGCTTCTCGGACTTCCGGCCGTATCAGGAGGCCGTGTGCCGCGCGGCCACGGCGGGAGAGGACCTGCTGCTCGTGATGCCCACGGGCGCGGGCAAGTCGCTCTGCTACCAGTTGCCGGGTCTGGCGCGCGCGGGCACCACGCTGGTGGTGAGTCCGCTCATCGCGCTGATGGAGGACCAGGTGGCGCGGCTCCAGTCGCTCGGCTTCGCGGCGGACCGCATCCACTCCGGAAGAGACCGGGCCATGTCGCGGCAGGTGTGCGCGGACTACCTGGAGGACCGGCTCGACTTCCTGTTCATCGCGCCCGAGCGGCTCGGCGTCCCGGGCTTCGTGGAGTTCCTGGCGCGCCGCACGCCCGCGCTCATCGCGGTGGACGAGGCCCACTGCATCTCCCAGTGGGGACACGACTTCCGCCCGGACTACCGGCTCCTGGGCGCGCGGTTGCCCCTGCTGCGCCCCGCGCCCGTGGTGGCGCTCACCGCCACGGCCACGCCGGACGTGCAGCGGGACATCGTCCAGCAGCTCGGCCTGCAAGGCCCCGGGGGCAAGGCGCGCACCTTCATTCACGGCTTCCGCCGCACCAACATCGCCATCGAGGTGCGGGAGCTGAACCCCGGCGCGCGCGGCGACGCCATCCAGGGCCTGCTCGAGGACGAGGAGAACCGGCCCGCGATTGTCTACGCGGCCACGCGCAAGCACGCCGAGCAGCTCGCAGACCAACTCGCGGGCGAGTTCCCCGCCGCCGCCTATCACGCGGGGCTCCAGCCTTCGGAGCGAGACCGGGTGCAGGCCGAGTTCCTCCGGGGCTCGCTGGAGGTCATCGTGGCCACCACGGCGTTCGGCATGGGCATCGACAAGGCGGACGTGCGCACCGTCATCCACGCGGCGCTCCCCGCCAGCCTGGAGGGCTACTACCAGGAGCTGGGCCGCGCGGGCCGCGATGGAAAGCCGTCGCGCGCGGTGCTGCTGCATTCGTACATCGACCGGCGCACGCACGAGTTCTTCCACCGGCGCGACTACCCGGAGGCGTACGTGCTGGAGCGGCTGTTCAAGTCCACGGCGCCGCAGCTCGAGCCCAAGGCCGTGCTCCAGGGCCGCGTGCGAGGAGACCCCGAAGTTTTTGACAAGGCACTGGAGCAGCTCTGGATTCACGGCGGCGTCGTCATGACGCCTGACGAGACGGTGATGCGCGGGAAGCCGGGCTGGGCCGCGTCGTACTCGGCCCAGCGCGATCGCAAACTGCTGCACCTGGAGCAGATGGGGCGCTACGCGGAGGCCCATGGCTGCCGCATGAAGCAGCTCGTGGGGCACTTTGGTGACACCCAGGATTCGGGTGAGCCGTGCGGCCTGTGTGACGTCTGCGCGCCGGAGGACTGCGCCACGCTGCGCTTCGCCGAGCCGACCTCCGCGGAGCGGCACTGGCTGGAGCGCATCCTGGAGTCGCTCCAGGAGCGGGACGGACAGGCCACCGGACGGCTCCACCGCGAGTTGTTCGGAGAGTCCCTGCCACGGCGCGACTTCGAGCGGCTGGTGGGCGGACTGGTCCGCGCCGGGCTGACGCGCTTGGAGGTGGACTCGTTCGACAAGGACGGGCAGGTCATCTTGTTCCAGCGCCTCGCCCTGACGGATGAGGGCCGCCGCACGCGCGCGGTGGACCCCCAGCGGGTCGTCCTACCGTTGCCCCTGGAGAAGGCCGCGAAGCGCAAGCGGGGCAAGGGCGCGGAGAAGGGCACCGCGAAGCGGTCCTCGGCCAAGAAGCGCGCGGTCCGCGCCAAGGCCGGGGCCGCGACGCGGCGCACGGCATCCGAATCCGATGAGGAAGACCCGCCGACGCACTGGCGCGCGAACGCTCCCTCGAAGAGCACCGCCGGGGCGCCGCGTGCGTCCCGGAGCACGGGGGCTCCGAGTGCCGCCGCGCCGGGCCGCCGCGCCGCGGACGAGCCTTCTCCGAAGATGGTGGAGGCCTTGAAGGCCTGGCGGCTCGCGGAGGCGCGCAAGCGGCGCGTGCCCGCCTTCCGCATCCTCACGGACCGGGTGTTGGAGGCCATCGCGTCGGCCTGTCCGGAGAATGGCTCGGAGTTGATGGCCATCCACGGGGTGGGGCCCTCCCTCACGGAGCGCTACGGCGCGCAGATTCTTTCCCTCGTGGCGCGCAGGAGCTGAGCCCGGACGCCTCGCGGAAGGAGGCGTCCTTCCCATGAGGGGAAGGGCGCTTCCCTCCGCGCGCCACGGCGCTTCCAGCGCAAGTCCGGGGGCGGGGCGCAAGGGGCCGCGGCGCCACGCCCGCAGGAACGGGCAGCGTGCGTCCAGGCGACGAATCATCTTCACCGTGCTGCCGGGCAGTGCAGGCGGCGTCCGCCCATCGTCACGTTCGTCCGGCCAAACCAGCGGACTTGTGCGCGGACGCAGGGCGAAGGGGGGCACGCGATGGAACTGGGCTTCGAGACGATTGGAAACGCCACGCTCATCTGCCACGACCACGGCCCGGTGCTGGTGACCGACCCGTGGACGGACGGCAGCGCATACTTCGGGAGTTGGACGCTGTCGCATGAGATTCCGGCGGCGCAGCGCGAGGCCATCCAGGCCTGTCCCTACGTGTGGCTGTCCCATGGCCACCCGGACCACCTGAGCATGGAGTCGCTGGGCGCGCTGCGCTCGCGCACGCTGCTGGTGCCCAACCATTTCGGCCACCGGATGCGCGATGACCTGCGCGGGCAGGGCTTCAAGGTGCACGTGCTGGCGGACCGGGTGTGGACACAGCTGTCACCGCGCATCCGCGTCATGTGCCTGCCGGACGTGAACCAGGACGCCGTCCTGCTGGTGGACATGGATGGGCGGCTGCTGGTCAACCTCAACGACGCGGGGGACCGCGGGGCCAGCCACTTCGTACGCAAGGTGGTCAGCGGGTATCAGGAGTCGTATCTCCTGGCCCTGTCCGGGTATGGCGACGCGGACATGATCAACTTCTTCACCGAGGACGGGAAGCGCATCGCGCCCCATGCCGCGGCGAAGACGCCCGTGGGACGGACCATTGCCCGGCAGGCGGAGTTCTATGGGGTGCGCTACTTCATCCCCTTCAGCTCCATGCACAAGTACCAGCGGGCCGACAGCGTCTGGGCCTCCGAGTACACCACCCGGTTGGAGGACTACGGCCGGGGCTTCGAGTCGCACACCTGCTTGCTGCTGCCCGCGTTCATCCGCCACGACTTCATCCGCGGTCAGACGGAGCGCATCCAGCCCCGGGAGCGCGTCCTGCGCCCGGTGGACCCGAAGGCCTTCGGTGACGACTGGAGCGATTCACTGGACACGGACGAGGTGACGGCGCTCACCACCTACTTCCTCGGCGTGGAGCACCTGGGGCGCACGCTCGACTTCCTGCGCTTCCGCGTGGGAGGCCGGGAGCACGTCATCGAATTCCAGAAGCGCCGCTTCCGCCGGGGCATCACCTTCGAGGTGCCACGCGGCTCGCTGATGTCGGCCGTGCGCTACCAGATTTTCGACGACCTGCTCATCGGCAACTTCATGAAGACGACGCTGCACGGCGACTTCGGCGCGGGGCGGCTCTACCCGGACTTCAGTCCCTATGTGGCCAAGTACGCGGACAACGGGCGGGCGCGCACGCGCAACGAGCTGCGGACCTATTTCGCGGACTACCGCAAGCGCGACCCGCTGGGCTTCCTGCGTGCCAAGGTGGAGACGCATTGCGTGCGGCCCCTGCAGACGCAGTCCGCGGAGCTGCTGCGCACGCTGCTGCCCCAGGACTCGCGGGGCTACCGTGCCGCCAAGGAGACCTTCTGGCGGGTCCGGCGCGCCCTGCTCTAGAGGTACGGCGACAGCAGCCGCGCCAGCCCATCCCGCAGGCGGATGGGCAGGGCGCGCGCGTCCACCTGCTCCAACGTGAGGGGCCGCGCGTTGCGCAGCCGCGCGGCCACCACGCCCTCCAGTTGCGTGGCCAGCGCGGTGTCGTAGCACTCCACGTTGAACTCGAAGTTGAGCCGCAGCGAGCGCGGGTCCCAGTTGGCCGAGCCGATGAGCGACCACACGCCATCCACCACCATCAGCTTCGTGTGGTCGAAGGGCGGGGCGGTGAGGAAGATGCGGCAGCCCGGCCGCAGCACCTGCCACAGCTGCGCCCATGCGGCCCACTGCACCAGCGGAAGATTGCCCTTCTCGGGGAGGAGGATGTCCACCTGGACGCCGCGCAGCGCCGCCACGCTCAGCGCGGTGATGAGCGCCGTGTCCGGGAGGAAGTAGGGCGTGACGATGTGCACCGAGGTCCGCGCCGTGGCCAGGGCCCCCAGCAGCACCGTGCGCAGCGTCTCGAAGTCTTCGTCCGGGCCGTCCGCGATGCCCCGCGCGAGCACGGTGCCCACTTCGGTGAGCGGCGGGAACCAGGCCTCACCGGTCAGCCGCTCGCGCGTGGTGAAGGCCCAGTCCTCCGCGAAGGTCTCCTGGAGCTGCCCCACCAGCGGTCCCTCGACGCGGAAGTGCAGGTCCACGGCGGCGTGTTCGCCGGGCCAGAAGGCCTTGCGGATGTTCATGCCACCCGTGAAGCCCACGCGCCCGTCCACCACCATCAGCTTGCGGTGGTTGCGCAGGTTGGCGAAGGGCAGCCGGTAAGGCATCAGCGACGGCAGGAAGCGCGCGGCGCGGACGCCGGCTCGCCGCAGCCGGCCCAGGATGGGCGGCCACGTGTAGCGCGAGCCCACCGCGTCCACCAGCACCCGCACCTCCACGCCCCGCTTCACCGCGGCGCTCAGCGCCTCCACGAAGCGCCGGCCCGCCACGTCATTGTCGAAGATGTAGCTGCACAGCGACAGCGTCGTGCGCGCCGCGCCAATCGCCTCCAGCATGGCGGGGTAGGCGTCCCGGCGGGACTCCAGCACGGTGACGCGGTTGCCCGGCAGCAGCGGCCGTCCCACCACCGCGTCCCCCAGCCGCACCAGGGGTGCTAGGGGGGCGGCCTCGGGGTGGGGGCCGCTCACCGTCTCCGCCTTCATGGGGGCCACCTGGAACAGCGGCGGAAAGCGGCCGTGCTCTTGTTTCAGCATCAACGACCGCGCCCGGCGCCGGATGCGGTTGATGCCCAGCAGGACGTACAGCACCCCGCCCAGCACCGGCACCAGCCACGCCAGCCCCACCCAGCCCACCGCGGCGCGCACGTCCCGCTTGTGCAGCACCGCATGGGCGCTGGCCACCACGCTGATGAGCACGGTCAGCGCCGCCACCACGTGGGGCCAGGCCACCTCCAACCACGCGGGGATGTCGAACAGGTGCATAGCGAACGGCGGGATCCTCCTGTTCCGCCTATCACGCCCGCATGGAGCGCGCAGTCCTCAGCGCCCCGGGGCGTCGGGAATCAACCCCCGCGGCCGCCATCCCCGGGTGTCGGCGCTGGCTGAATGAACCCGGCCCTGCTGCGGTGAGAGGGTTGACGCTGGCTGTCTGGGAATGCATCTTGCCAATGTCTGGCGTTTTGCAACGGGTGGTTTTCTCCCCAGGTGCGGCGGACCTGCCCCACGGGGCAGGTGACCGACAAACAGACAGCGCTGTCTGGTTTGGATGCAACTCCCTCGGAAGACGCGATTCCTCCGTGCCGGCGCCATGTTGCCGGGCGCGCCGTCAGGAGTGTTTACGTCCTTTGACTCCAAACATGGAATGTCTTCAGTCCATGCAATGTCATGAAATCCTGATTTGTCCTCTGGGCGTCGGATTGGCGCGGCGGTTGCTCAAGGGCGGAGCGCTCCAGGCCGCGGCTGGCGGAATCGCCGGGCGGCGGGGGCGTCCCCCGAAGTAGGCGTCAGAGGAAACCCCAAGATGCTCAAGTTCCGCTCCGTTGCGCTGGTTGCTGGTGTGGCCCTTCTCGGTTCCGCGTGCGGTGGCCCGGAGGCCTCCGAGTCCGAGCCGACGAAGATGACGTGGGAGGAGTTCCGGGCCTCGGTGTACGAGGATCCCGAGGGCAAGCTGATTTTCGACGGTGACATGGCGCTCGACAGCGAGGAGGAGCTGCGCGCCTTCTTCGACAACCACGTCGCGGCGGAGACGGGGACCAGCCGGGGCGGCCTGGCCGTCTACAACACCAGCCCCACCAAGGCCATTAGCGGAGACGTGAGGTGGAGCGCCACCCAGGCGCGTAACCTCACGTACTGCGTCAGCAGCACCTTCTCCGGCAACAAGTCGCGCGTGGTGACGGCGATGAACAGCGCCACGGCGGCCTGGGAGGCCACCGCGAACGTCAACTTCATCCACGTGACGGCGCAGGACGGGGCCTGCACCGCTTCGAACAACAACGTGCTCTTCGACGTGCGTCCGGTGAACTCGGGCGGCCAGTACCTGGCGCGCGCCTTCTTCCCGAACTCAGGGCGCTCGGGCCGCAACGTGCTGGTGGACAACACCGCCTTTGGCCCCATCTCGCCCTGGACGCTGGAGGGCATCATGCGCCACGAGCTGGGCCACGTGCTGGGCTTCCGCCACGAGCACACCCGCTCCACGGGCAGCGGCTGCTTCGAGGACAACGCGTGGCGCGCCCTGACGTCGACGTATGACCGCGCGTCCGTCATGCACTACCCGCAGTGCGCTGGCACCCAGACGGGGGACCTGGTGCTCACCACCCTGGACAAGCAGGGCGCTCGCGCGCTGTACCCGTAGCCTCACGATGCAGGACCGCCGCCCTGGCCTCGCCGTGAGGCCCGGTCAGGAGGGCGCGCTGGCTGGAGGGCACCCCTTGCTCGGGCGGGTGCCTTCCGGCCTCATCGTGCTCGCGTGGGGTCCGCCGTCAGGATGGCGCGCCGATGCCCAGCTCGTCGCCCGCGCGTTGCGGCTCGAAGAAGATGAGCGTCTTCACGTGGTCCGCGTCCTCGATGTCCAGGCACTCCAGCTCGCCGCTCTCGCTCTCGTCCGCGTAGATGTGGTCGGGCTTGAGGATGCGGTGGGTGACCTCTCCGCCCGGCCGGCCCACGATGATTTCCACGGAGCCCTGGTCGCTCCCCTTCGACTCGAGGGCAATCTCCACCAGCGGCAGCCTGCCGGCGAGCGGCTGGTCGCCGAAGTCGGTGCTCTCCGTCTCGATGCGCACCCAGTGGTCGCGCTCCAGGTTGCTCAGCAAGGCGAGGTAGTCCCCCCAGCCTTCCCTGGGTATCTCCCGAGTGTGATGCATGTGTCTGCCCTCCGGATTCCGTTGCTCAGCAAAACCGTAAGGCTTGTGCGTGCGGGGTGTGGAACGGGCCTGCTTCCCTGGCACGTCAGCTGGCCGGGAGGCGCGCGGCTACACCCGCCGCGCGTGGACCTCGCCAGCCTCCAGCGTCAGCCGGAGCGTGCCGTCGTTGCCCGGGTGGCCAAAGTGCTCGTAGGCGGCCCGCTCCAGCAAGGGGGCGAGCGTGGTGCGCAGCCCTCGCGCGCCCGTCTCCCGCTTGAGCGCGCGGGCGACCACGAACTGCCGCACCTCGGTGTCCACCTGCAGGCGCAGCCCTTCCTGCTCGAACTCGCGCTCATAGGCACGCAGCACGTTGTGCTGGAGGATGTCGCCCAGGGTGCCCGCGTCCAGGGGCGAGAAGGAGACCAGCCGGTTGAAGCGGCCAATGAGCTCCGGGATGAAGCCGTAGCGCGCGAAGGCGGTGGTCTGCTCCAACTGCTCCTCCGTCACTCGCGTGGCGATGCTCTCCGCCCGCGCCGGGAGCGGTTCGCGGCCGAAGCCCAGGTGTTCGCTCCGGGCCAGCCCCTCCGCGGTGGCGCTCAGGCCACTGAAGGCGCCGCACGCGATGAAGGTGACGCAGGCCAGCTCCATGGTGTCGGGCCGCTGGCGGCTGGTGAAGCCGAAGTCGGGCGGAAAGTCCGCGCTGGGGGCGGACAGCATGTGCAGCAGGCTGCGCTGCACGCCGAAGCCGCTGACGTCCTTCGTGGTCTGCTGGCCGGCGAAGCGGCTGTCGGAGCGGCTGGTGGCGAGCTTGTCGAACTCGTCCATGCACACCACGCCGCAGCCAGCCCAGGCCGTGTTCCGGTCCGCGGCTTCGTACAGGCGCGACAGCAGCGTGCTCACGTCGTCTCCCACGTAGCCGGTTTCGGAGAACTGCGTGGCGTCCGCCAGCACGGTGGGCACGGCGAGGATTTCGCGGAACAGCAGCTCCACGAGGAACGTCTTCCCCGAGCCGGTGGGCCCCAGGAAGAGGCAGTTCTCCCGCATGCCCGGTTCGGGGGCGAGCCCCTCCAGGAACAGGTGGCGGATGCGGCGCAGGTGCCGGTACGCCAGCACGGATGCCGCGCGGCGCGCCTCCGTCTGCCCCCGGTAGCCCAGGTCCGACAACCGCTCGTCGATTTCGCGGGGAGAGAGGACCTCGATGGCGGCGACGCGCGCGCGCACGTCCTCGTCGGGCGATTCGGGCAGCGGCTCCAGGCCAGGGTGGGTGATGCTCATTCCAGGGGACTCCAATCAGGGGCGGGTGGCCGCCGGGGGGCGCATCATCCTGGCGAGGCGCGGGGCCGACAAGGCGGGCCGCGCGCCTGCTCACGGCCGTCGTCCAGCCCGCGGGGGCGTCGTCACGAACACCGTCGGCCGGTTCCCATTCCTTCCGGGCGCCATGCCTACCCGTGAACATCCGCCGCGCGGCGGGCGCGGCCGGCCACACGGAGTGCTCCTCAAGGGCAGGGGTGACGCATTACAGGGACACGCCCATGGGTCCAGCGGATGAGTCTCGGGCAGCGCGGTCGAAGGCCCCTCTCTTGGGGGCGTGGGTGGAGGCGGACGGGCGGGTGCGGTGGCGTGTCTGGGCGCCCGGCCACCAGCGCGTGGAGGTGGTGCTGCACGACGCGCAAGGCCAGCCCGGCCGCGTCCTGCCGATGACGC
The DNA here is from genome assembly GCF_013116825.1 of Myxococcus xanthus. Classification (GTDB taxonomy): domain Bacteria; phylum Myxococcota; class Myxococcia; order Myxococcales; family Myxococcaceae; genus Myxococcus; species Myxococcus xanthus_B. The sequence goes on along the minus strand of NZ_JABFNS010000137.1, from coordinate 14,706 downwards.
CGGAGCCCGGCGACTGCTTCGGCGCGGTGCTGGAAGGGCGGGGCGCGGGGCTTCGCTACAAGCTGCGCGTGGACGGCGAAGGCCCCTTCCCGGACCCGTGGTCGCGTTCGCAGCCCCAGGGCGTGCATGGGCCGTCGGAAGTGGTGGTGCCTGACTTCGCCTGGACGGACGCGGGCTGGAAGGGCGTGGCGCCGCAGGCGCTGGTCCTCTACGAGGTGCACGTGGGCACGGCCACGCCGGAAGGCACCTTCGAGTCGCTCATCCCGCGTCTGGCCGGCCTCAAGGAGCTGGGCATCACCGCGCTGGAATTGATGCCGGTGGCGTCCTTCCCGGGACGCCGCAACTGGGGCTACGACGGCGTGAGTCTGTTCGCGCCCCAGCAGGACTACGGCGGTCCGGAGGGGCTGCGCCGGTTGGTGGACGCCGCGCACGCGCACGGGCTCGCGGTGCTGATGGACGCCGTCTACAACCACTTCGGACCGGATGGGAATTACCTGCGGGTGTATTCGCCGCACTACTTCACCGGCCGCCACCACACGCCGTGGGGCGACGCGGTGAACTACGACGGCGAAGGCAGCGCCCACGCGCGGACCCAGGTGTTGGCCAACGTGGAGATGTGGATTGCCGACTACCACCTGGACGGCCTGCGCCTGGACGCCGCGCACGCCATCATCGACGACGGCACGCCGCACCTGCTCACCGAAGTCGCCGAGCGAGCGCGGGCCTGCGCGCCGGGCCGGCAGGTGCATGTCATCGCCGAGGACGAGCGCAACGAGCGGCGCTTGATGTGCCCCGCGTCGGAGGGCGGCCTGGGGTTGGACGGCGTGTGGGCGGATGACTTCCACCACCAGCTGCGCCGCGCCTTCGCGGGGGACAGCGAGGGCTACTACCAGGACTACACGGGCAACACGGAGGACCTGGCGCGCACGCTGAACCAGGGCTGGTTCTACGAAGGGCAGGTGTCGAAGAACCTGGGCCATGCGCGCGGCACGAAGGCGGAGGGGCTGGAGCCGTGGCGCTTCGTCCACTGCATCCAGAACCATGACCAGGTGGGCAACCGTGCCTTCGGCGAGCGGCTGGGGCACGACGTGAGCCCCGCGGCCTTCCGCGCCATGAGCGGGCTGCTGCTGCTGTCTCCCTACACGCCCATGCTCTTCATGGGGCAGGAGTGGAACGCCAGCACGCCCTTCCTCTACTTCACCGAGCACAACGCGGAGCTGGGCAAGCTCGTCACGGAGGGCCGGCGAAAGGAGTTCGCCGGCTTCGCGCGCTTCGCGGGCGCGGAGGTGCCGGACCCGCAAGCGGAGGACACCTTCACCCGCTCCCGACTGGACTGGGCGGAGGCGGAGAAGCCAGGGCATGCGGGCGTGCGAGCGCTCTACCGGGAGCTGCTCCGTCTGCGCGCGTCGGAGCCCGCCCTGCGCGAGACGGGGCGGGGCTCCTATGTGGCCCGGGCCCTGGGGCCGGACGCCCTGGTGCTCGAACGGCGTGGCGGCGGCCAGCGCCTGCAGGTGTTGCTCAGCCTGCGCGGCGCGCTGGATTATCCGGTGCCCGCCGGCTCGGCGCTGGTGCTGTGGACTGAAGACGCTTGCTTCGGCGGCTCCGAAAAATTGCAGCCATTGAAGCAAGACGCCGTGCGGTTGAAGGGTTCGGCTCTGGCTGTGATAAGACTTCCCGCCAAAGACTGAGAAACAGGCCGTGTTTCATTGCATGTATCGCCGCAGGGCGAGCGGGCATGGCTGAAAACATGCTCAAGAAATGCCGTGGGAATTCCATATCGACTCAAAGGGTATTGGGGCCCGCAGTCCGTCGTTGAGTCGGTAACACCTCCGGCCGCTCCTGGAGAAAGCCTCCGCGCGTGAGCGCGGGTGCCTCCTCCCAGACGGCCGGGGAAATGGAAGTCCACGCGCCGCGGGGGGAACGCGGCGCTCCGGAATGGCTCTTGGCCGCTCCGATGTGTCGCGGAAGCTCGCGGCCTCACCTGAGGTAGTCACTTGAATCGACAGCACTCGACTTCGTCCCTGGGGGGATGGAAGCGCTTCCGCACGTCTGTCACCGCGTTCTCGCTGGCCGTCGGCGCGTTCGCGACGCCCGCGCTGGCCGCTGGAGGATTCACGTCCGCCACCGCCAGTTCCCACGACGGCAACACGCCTGCCATGGCGGTTGACGGCAACAAGGCCACTCGCTGGTCGGCCTCGGGCGCGGGCCAGTGGATTCGCGGCGACATGGGGTCCGTGAAGCCGGTGAACGGCCTGGACATCGCCTGGTTCCGTGGCAACGAGCGCATCAACCTCTTCGACATCGCCACGTCGACGGACGGGACCACGTTCACCCGCGTCTTCGTGGGCATCTCCTCCGGGAAGACGGCTGACTTCGAGCGCGTCACCTTCCCCACGGTGAACGCCCGCTACGTGCGCGTCACCTTCTACGGCAGCACCCAGACGACCTGGGGCAGCATCACGGACATGGCGGCCCTTTCCGGCGCCACCATCCCGGACCCGGAGCCGGAGAATCCGGACCCGGAGCCGGAGAACCCGGAGCCGGAGAATCCGGACCCCGACCCCTCGCCCACGCAGGACAAGTTCGGCGTGACGATGATCTACCCGACCAAGTCGGGCGGCGAGCAGTGGTTCCTGTCGGACAGCGCGACGTCCGACAAGCGCTTTGACCCGCAGAACACCATCACGCGCAACTCGGACGGCTCCTGGAAGATGAAGAGCAGCAAGGTGCGCATGTCCGTCTTCACGTCAACGGGCTACAGCGCGTCCAAGATTCCGACCTATGACCGTGACGTGCTGGCCAGCCGAGGCTACATGCAGGCGGCGAACGACTGGCGGAACGTGGAGATGACGGGCTTCATCAAGGTCAACTCCACGTCCGACGCCTCGGACAACTTCGCCTGGTACGCGCGTGGCGGAAAGCACAACGACAGCAACTCGGGCTGCGAGGGCAGCTCCTACAAGGGCTCGCTGCACTATGACGGCCGGGTCCGCTGGCAGAAGGAGACGTGGCACGTCTCGTATGAGCAGGCGGCGTACAAGTCCGGCACGTCCTCGCTCCGCGGCCGCTGGGTGGGCTTCAAGTCGGTGATGCGCAACACCAAGGTCAACGGCAAGGACGCCGTGCGCCTGGAGATGTACCTCAACGAGAACGCCGACAAGAAGACCTGGAAGAAGGTCTACGACATGGTGGACTCGGGTAGCTGGGGTGGCGACGCCAGCCACTGCGGCGGCGGGGTGAACGCCATGCCGATTACCTGGGGCGGCCCCATCGCGGTCTTCCGCTGGGACAGCGCCACCGACGTGGACTTCAAGTGGATGTCCGTGCGCGAAATCCCCGCGGAGCAGTGAGCGGCTGACGACAGTTGGCGCCCCGCCCCGGTACTCCCAGGAGTGCCGGGGTGGGGCGTTTTCAGCGCATCCGATGGGGGCCATCAACGCCATCCGGCCTCCTGGTGGATTCCCGCTGTCGACAGGGGCCCCTCTCCCGTGTTCTGGATTCGGCCCGATATGGCCATGAACGTCCAGACCGCCACCGACTCGTCCGACCGCATCTGGGAGCAGGAAATCCTCCCCGCGCTCGAGCGCTACATCCGCATCCCCAACAAGTCGCCCGCCTTCGACCCGGACTGGGTCCGCTCCGGCCACATGGAGGCCGCCGTTCAGCTCGTCGCGGACTGGTGCCTCGCGCAGGCCCAGCACCTGCCTGGCCTGGTGCTGGAGGTGGTGCGCCTCAAGGATGAGAAGGGCCGCGAGCGCACGCCGGTCATCTACATGGAGGTGCCCGGGACGAAGGGCGACGACACCATCCTCCTGTACGGCCACCTGGACAAGCAGCCGGAGATGACGGGCTGGCGCGAGGGCCTGACGCCGTGGACGCCGGTGCGCGAGGGCGACAAGCTCTACGGGCGCGGCGGCGCGGATGACGGCTACTCCGCCTTCGCGTCGCTCACCGCCATCCGCCTGCTTCGCGAGCAGGGCCTGCCGCACGCGCGCTGCGTGGTGCTCATCGAGGCGTGCGAGGAGAGCGGCAGCTACGACTTGCCGGCCTACATCGAGGCGCTGGCGCCGCGCATCGGCAAGCCGTCGCTGGTGGTGTGTCTGGATTCCGGCTGCGCCAACTACGAGCAGCTGTGGATGACCACGTCGCTGCGCGGCATGGTGGCCGGCAACCTGCGGGTGGACGTGCTCACGGAGGGCGTGCACTCCGGGGACGCGAGCGGAATCGTCCCGTCGTCCTTCCGCGTGCTCCGGCAGGTGTTGTCTCGCGTGGAGGAGGAGGGCACGGGCAAGGTGCTGGTGGAGGCCCTGCACACGCAGATTCCGGAGGCGCGGCGCGACCAGGCCCGCGCGGCGGCCAAGGTGCTGGGGGAGGAGGTCTTCACCAAGTTCCCCTGGGTGCCCGGCATCCGCCCCATGTCGGACGACGGCGCGGAGCTGGTGCTCAACCGGACGTGGCGTCCGGCGCTGTCCGTGACGGGCGTGGACGGCATGCCGGCGCTCAGCAGCGCGGGCAACGTGCTGCGGCCCTTCACCACGGTGAAGCTGTCCATGCGCATCCCGCCGCGCGTGGACCCCAAGGCGGCCATGGAGGCGCTGACGCAGGCGCTGGTGAAGGACCCGCCTTACGGCGCGACGGTGACGTTCGAGGGTGAGAAGTCCAGCACCGGCTGGGACGCGCCGCCGCTGGCCTCCTGGCTGTCGAACGCGGTGGAGTCCGCGTCCGCCACCTACTTCGGCCGGCCGGCCATGGCCATGGGCGAGGGCGGCACCATCCCCTTCATGGGCATGCTGGGCGAGCGCTTCCCGGAGGCGCAGTTCCTCATCACCGGTCTGCTGGGCCCGGGCAGCAATGCCCACGGCCCCAACGAGTTCCTCCACATCCCCACGGGCAAGAAGCTCACCTGCTGCGTGGCCAGCGTCATCGCCGACCACTTCAAGCGGTAGGCGGCTTCCGCCGGGCCCGCTTCCCAGGCTGGGGGGCGGGCGCCTCCTGGACGCGGTGGCGCAGGTCCTGTGAGGCCGTGCCCCGTGCCGGCGTTCTGGTAGGAGACCGCGCTGCCCTCCATCCGAAAGGTCAGGTCCGACGATGAAACTCTATTTCAACCCGAGAAGCCGCGCGGTCATTGCCAGGTGGATGTTGGATGAGTGCGGCGCGCAGTATGAAATCGTCCCCATCGACTTCGAGAAGAAGGAGCACAAGTCGCCTGAGTTCTTGAAAATCAATCCCGCTGGGAAATTGCCGGCCTTGGTGGATGGAGACACGCGGCTGTTTGAAAGCGCGGCCATTTGTCTCTACCTGGCGGAGAAGTTCCCGGACGCGCAGCTCGCGCCGAAGCCAGGTGACAAGGACTGGGGGCGCTACCTGTCGTTGATGGTGTACTCCACGTCGCAGTTGGAGCCCGCCATGGGTGACCACTTGATGAAGCTGCCGACGGGGCCCGCGCGGGGCTGGACGGACTTCGAGACGGTGCTGAACGTCATCGAGGGCGAACTGGGACAGGGCCCCTACCTGTTCGGTGAGCGCTTCACCGCGGCGGATGTGATGGTGGGTTCGATGTTCATCTGGATGCGCATCTTCGGCAGCCAGACGGGGCGTCCCGCGCTGGAGGCCTACATCGAACGGCTGCTGGCCCGCCCGAAGAGCATGAAGCTGGGCTGAGCGGCGCCTCGCGCGAGGTCGAAGGCCCGGACCTTCCGATGGGGAGGTGTCCGGGCCTCCTGATGGCCCAGTGGGCCCGTGCGTCAGTCCAGAACGCCGATGGTCTTCGCGCGCGTGACGGCGGTGCCCACGCTGACGTAGCCCTTGTACCAGGACGTGTCCTTCGTCCCCAGCTTGTCCTGCTGGAGGTGCGCGTGGGGACCGGTGGAGTTGCCGGTGCCGCCGATGTTGCCCACCTGGCAGCGGTCACACGTGCGGCTGCGGGAGTCCGCCGTCTTGATGAAGTGCCACTGACGGAACGTCCAGCCGCTCGCCCAGGCGTGGCGCGCCTCGTTCTGGTTGCCGCTGCCGCTGCCGTTGCAGACGACGCCGGTGGTGCGGATGGTCACCGCCCAGTAGACGGAGCCCACCACGCCTGTCTCCGCGCCCCAGTAGTTGCAACGGCCGCCCGCGCCGATGTCCACCGCTCCGTGGAACGTGCCGCTGCTGTAGTGGGTCAGGGCCGTCACCGAGCCGGTGTGGGTGCCCTTGACGGTGTGCGCCGTCACAGACGCGGGGATGAGCGCCAGCGCGGCCAGCGCGGCCAGGGAGTTCTTCCAGGTGCTGCTACGCATGAGGTGTTCCTTTCAATGGACTGCCTGTCACGGAGCCTGCTGCAACCGCTGCTTCTCCCTCAGGAGCAGGCTCCACTCCTGAAGGCCCATGCCGAGAACCTGAATCCACGCGTCGGCCTCCCGCGCCAGGCGCGGGTCCATGGCGCGCAGGCGTTGGAGGTCGGGAATCGCGCCCTCGAAGCCAAGCTGCGCGACGCTCTGGAGCAGCGCCTTGCGCACGCCGTCGTCCGTCTCCTCGCGGTACATGGCGAGCAGGGACTCGCGGGCGCCCTGCATCTGCTCCGCCGGGACGCCGCCCAGCGCGTTGACGGCGGCCTTGCGCACGCTCGCGTCATCGCTGCGCAGCAGGGAGGTGATGCGGTCCGCGGACTCGGCGCTGATTTTCTCCGTGGAGAGGTTGTCCAGGATGCGCGCCGTCACCGCCGGGTCCGTGGAGGCCACCGCGGCCGTCACCGCCGTGTCCGCCGCGGGGCCGTACTGGCCGGCGTACACGTGTGCGTTGTCCTCGATGAGGTTGGTCGCCGCCTCCTGCCGCACCTGGGGCGACTCGTCCCGCACCATGCGCTCGTACAAATCACCGGTGCGCTCCAGCGCGCTGGTGCGCCGCATGGCCCGCAGCGTGGCGGCGCGCACGGACGGGTCCGCGTCGTGCAACGCGCGCTGCGCCACCACGTTCATGGCCTGGGTGTCCGCTTCACGTTCTGCGCGGGCCACCAGCGCCGCCGCCAGGTGTTCAGCCATGACGGGCTCTGTCTCGCGCGCGAAGGCGTCGCGCAGCTCCGCGTCTGGCAGCGTGACGGCGGCCTCGCGCAGCAGGGTGCGCAGGTAGCGCTGGTAGGACGGTGAGCCGGAGCCCAGTCCGCGGCGGATGTCATCCATCAGCCCGCGCACGGAGCAGGTGCTGGCCCGGAGCGCGGGCTGAGCGTCGGTGGAGGCCGCGTGCGCGTGGGTGGACAGCAGGGGGAAGAGGGGCAGCGTGAGCAGAAGGCAGAGGCGTTTCATGGAAGCTCCCGGGCTCAGTCGTGACCGACGAGACAGCCGAAGGGGTCCTGGTCGGGCAGGCTGTTCCAGAGCCGGACGAAGTCGTGGAGCCCGCTCGCGTAGAGCTGTTCGAAAACCTGGTAGATGGGCTGGAAGCGCGGGTCGGCCATCGCCATGTTGGCCATGACGGGCAGGGCCTCGCGGCCGGATGCGCGGGCGGCGAAGCGGAAGAGGGCCCACCGCACGCACGTCTCCTGCTCCCGGGCGAAGGCCTGGGCGAACAGCTCCAGCACCTGCTGGTTGTCTCCGGAGATGGAGAGGTTGTGCGCGGCGGCCTCGCGTCCGTCCGGGCTGCCCTCTTGCGTGAGCACCTTCGCGTACTGCGCGCGGGTGCGCTCATCCAGCACGGGCGTGGCGTGCATGGGCGTGGACAGCGCCAGGTAGCGAATCTGCTCGTCGGGAGACTCGGTGCCGATGGTGAGCAGCGCGTCCATGTAGGGCGCGGCGTTGCCCTTCGCCTCGAAGTCGCGCTTCATGACGCGGGCGATGGTGCGCGTGGCGGCCCAGCCCGCCTCGCCGGAGACGGGGTCCTTCGCGAAGGACGTCAGCGTGTTCAGCGCCGCCGGCTCGAAGCGCTTCTGTGTGTCCAGCGCGGACAGGAGGCCCGCGCGCCGTCCGCCGTCGAGCGTGGCGTCCATGCCCTGCGCCAGCAGCCGGGTGGCCACCTGGGCGTGGTGCACCGCCTCCGAGCCACGCAGCGCCGTCAGGAGGACGTCGAACTCGTCGGGCCCCGCGGTGCGCGCCCAGGACAGCACCTCGCTCGCTCGGCCCGGGTCTTGGCCAATCAGCTCCGTCAGGCGCCCCGCCAGGTAGTCCGCGACCAGCGAATCCCCCGACGCGAGCAGCGGCGCGGCCCACGCGCGGAAGTTCTCCAGCGTCACCGCCGCGTCGAAGCGCTCCATCTCGCGCCAGCACACGGCCTCGTCGAAGCGAGGGGGCGGCGGCGCTTCGTCGTGCGTCCCACCCGTGCCCGCGCGACCGCCGGGGCCTCGCCCGCCGGATGCGGCCTCGCGGGACGCCGCGGCGGTGCCGCCGGCTTCGGCGTCGGACGCCGCGCCATCGCCGCCGCGCGACGACAGCAGCGCCGCGCCTCCCACGAGCAAGGCCGCGCCCGCGAGCCACGCCAGCGCCTTGGGCACGCGCCGGCCCGGAGCGGGGCCGGCGGAACGGTGGAGGGATTCTGGAGTCATGGCGCCTGGGCCTGTGAGGGGGTCCAATCCCCCTGAGGGCCCGGCGCGCGCGCCGTCTCAGAAAATCATTTCGCGCGGGTTTTCCCGCGCGAGGCTCAGCGGCCCGTCTTGATGCCCAGGCCGCCGCCCTGGCCGGGACTGGCGGGCCGCTTCGTACCGGCGGTCGGCGTGCCCGGGACGGGCTTGCCGCCGCCAGCGCGCCGCAGCTCCAGGCGCAGCTCCTCGTCCGTGGCGGACACCTGCCGTGTCACGGGCTCGTAGCCGCTGAGGGCCAGTGTCACCGACACCGGGGCGGCCCCGGCCTCCAGCTCCAGGCGCAGCGGTGTCTCGCCGCGCTCCTCGCCATTGACGCTCACCCGGGCGCCTGGGGGCTCGGTGATGACGGGCAGCTCCACGTGGCGCATCGGCTCGGGGGCCATGCGGGGAGGCGGCTGCACTTCCGGCGCGATTTCCGGCTGGTGCGGCACGGCCACTTCCACCGGCGGGCGGACCGGGGTGGCGTCCGCGGGCGAGCGGAAGAAGACGATGCCCGCGCCCGCGATGAGCAGGCCCAGCCCCGCCGTGGCCACCGGGAGCCAGGGGATGCGCCGGGCCGGCTCCGGAGGGGGGCGGGCCAGGGGCGCGGTGCCTCGCGTCTTCTCTTTCGCCTGCGGCGCTGCGGCGGCCTGCCGCGAGCGCGTCCCGGGGGCGGCGCCATGGGGGGAGCCGGAGCCGCGCATGGCCCGCGAGGCGGAGGAGCGCCCCGCGGGGCCCATCAGCCCCGGCACACCGCTGAGCGACGAGTTGGAGCGCGAGTCCAGGTCCGCGTCCTCCGCGAGCTGGTCCAGCTTCGCCGGGTCCGTCTCATGGGCGATGCGGTCCGCGTAGAGCTCCCGCAGGAAGGCGGCCAGGTGTGCGCTGCTGGAGGGCAGCCGCAGGTTGAGCGCGTAGTCCTCCAGCGCCAGCCGGAAGGCGCCGCAGTCCGGGTAGCGCTGGTCCGGCGAGGGCGCCAGGGCCTTGAGCACCACTTCATCCAGGCCCGGCGGCAGGCGCGGGTTGAGCTGCGACGGCCGCGGCACCTGGCAGTCCTTCACCAGCCGCAGCGTCATCATGTCCGACTCGCCCTTGAAGAGGCGCTTGCCGGTGAGCAGCTCCCACATGACGACGCCCAGCGCGAACAAGTCACTGCGCGCGTCGATGGCGAGCCCGCTGGCCTGCTCCGGGGACATGTACGGGTACTTGCCCTTGAGGACGCCGGTGGCCGTGTTCTGGCTGCTGGTGGCCGCCTTCGCCACGCCGAAGTCGATGACCTTCACCCCGCCGTCGAAGCCGACCAGGATGTTCTGCGGCGACACGTCGCGGTGCACCAGCCGCAGCGGCTTGCCCTGGGCGTCACGCGCCTGGTGCGCGTAGTCGAGCCCGGCGGCAGCGTCCGCGATGATGCGGAGGATGAGCCCCACCGGCAGCGTCTTGCCCTGCGCGCGGGACGTCTTGTCCAGGCGGCGCACGTCGTCGCCCTGCACGTACTCCATCGCGAGGCAGTGGCGGCCCTCAATCTCCGTCAGGTCGAGGATGGTGATGAGGTTCGGGTGCGTCAGGCGCGCTACGAGCCCGGCCTCGTCCAGGAACATGGAGAGGAACTCATCATCCTCCGCGAGGTGGGGAAGGATGAGCTTGAGGACGACAAGTCGCTCAAACCCCGTCCCATGTTCGCGGGCCAGAAACACCTGACCCATTCCCCCAGAGGCAATCTTGCGTAGTAGCTCGTACTTACCGAATGGCACAGCCATGTGTGCCCGCCAGGATATCGCTCTTTCTTAGCTCGTGGGAATTGCTCAGTCGCGAATTACCCCACAGGGTTGGGAACGAGCAGGCAAGCGGGCAGGCGTGAACGGCCTGCCCGGCTTTCCGGGGTGAGTCAGGCTTTCATCTTGTAGCCGGAGCGCAGGACGGCGTACGTGAGCGCGGTGGCCCCCACGGCGACGGCGAAGAGGATGCTCCCGGCGCCCAGCGGCGAATAGATGCTGCGGCCGAGCATGCCGTAGCGCAGCCCTTCCACCATGTAGACCATGGGGTTGAAGAGGCTGACGGTGTTCCAGGGCGCGGGCAGCTCGCGCACGGAGTAGAAGACGCCGCCCAGGAAGGTGAGGGGCAGCATGACGAAGGTGGGGAAGAAGTTGATCTGCTCGAACTTCTCCGCCCACACCGCCGCGAGCATGCCCAGCACACTGAAGACGTAGGACGACAGGATGAGGAAGTACGCGGCCACCCCCGCGTGCTCCAGGCTGAAGCCGGTGAAGAAGGTGGCCACGGCCCAGGTGAGCAGGCCCACCACGAGCCCGCGCACCATGGCGCCGCCGATGAAGCCCGCCATCAGCTCACCGGGCCCCAGCGGCGCCACCAGCAGGTCCACCACGGTGCCCTGAATCTTGGTGATGAACAGCGACGAGGAGCTGTTGAGGAAGGCGTTGTTGGCGATGCCGAGGAAGACGAGCCCCGGCACGATGAAGTGCAGGTAGGGCACGCCCTCCACCGTCTGGACGCGGCCGGAGATGGAGACGCCGAAGACGATGAAATACAGCGTGGTGCTGATGAGGGGCGACAGGACGGTTTGACCCGGCACGCGCATGAAGCGCCGGACCTCCTTCGCCAGAAGGGTCTTCATCCCAAGGACGTTCATGTTGAGGGCTCAGGCGGCTTGCTGTGGGCGGCCACGGAGGATTTCGATGAGCACGTCCTCCATGCGAGAGCGGCGCGTCTCCACGTCGGAGATGAGCTGCCCTTCGGCGTAGAGGGCGCGGAGCAGCTCGCCGGACGGGGCGCAGCCGTCGCGCTCCACGTACGTGAGGGTGCGGCCGTCCTCGCTGAGGCGGGCGGCGAAGCGCTTGCCGGCCTCGGACAGGCCCGGCTGCGGCTGCTCGAAGGTGATGATGACGCGGCGCTCGCCGAAGCGGCGCAGCAGGGTGGCCTTGTCCTCCACCATGAGGAGGCGGCCCTCGTTGATGATGCCCACGCGGTCGGCCAATTCCTCGGCCTCTTCCAGGTAGTGCGTGGTGAGGACGATGGTGGTGCCCTCCGACGCGAGCTTGCGCACGTAGGTCCACAGGTCGCGGCGCAGCTCCACGTCCACGCCCGCGGTGGGCTCGTCGAGGAAGACGAGGCGCGGCTTGTGCACCAGCGCCTTGGCGATGAGCAGCCGGCGCTTCATGCCGCCGGACAGCGCGCGCGTGTACGCGTCCTTCTTCGCGTGCAGGTTGAGGGCGGTGAGCACCTCGTCGATGCGCGCTTCATTCGCGGGGCGGCCGTAGAAGCCCAGCTGGATGCGCAGCGATTCGGCCACGGTGAAGAAGGGGTCGAAGTTGATTTCCTGCGGCACCAACCCGATGTCGTAGCGCGGACCCACCGGGTCCTGGTCCAGGTCCTTGCCGAAGACGCGGATGCTGCCGGAGGATTTCTTCACCAGGCCGCAGACGCTGCCAATCATCGTCGTCTTGCCCGCGCCGTTGGGGCCCAGCAGGGCGAAGATTTCACCGGGGTGGATGGTGAGGTCCACGGTGTGAAGTGCCGTGAACTCTCCGTAACGCTTGGAGAGTCCCTGGAGTTCGAGGGCGGGGACGGACATGGGGGCCTTTCTGTAACACCTCCGGTCTCGCGGCGCTCGGCTTGTGTGCGTGCGTCGTGTCCGTCCCCGGCGACTCGCTATTGCAAGTCGGGCAGGGTGGCGCGTCGCGTTGTCCATCTGGTGTCACTCCCGCATGGCGATTTCCTGGAGCGTGCCCTCACGGCACTGGAAGACCGCGAACGCATCCGCGCCCTGCTCCACGCTGGCGAGGCACCGCACGAGCGAACGCTGGCCGCCGGGGTGCTGGACGGTGCCGGCGTAGCGCCGGTGCAGGTGGCCACAGAGGACCAGCCGGGGCTGGAGCGCGTCCACCAGCAGCCGCGCGTACGCGTTGCCGACGAGGTCGTGGTTCGCGCCGCGGCGCTGTCCTTGGAAGTCGGCGGCCTCCTCGGGCGGGATGATGCCGGAGGGCCAGTCATGCAGCAGGAGCACGTCCGCGCGCCCGAGCGCCAGGACTCGCTCGACGTCCTGTTCGTTGAAGAAGGTGAAGTCCTTGTTGGACACGTCGCCCATCGAGGCCAGCGGCGGGCGGGACTTGCAGAAGGTGGCTTCCCGGTGGATGCCGGACAGGCCCGCCACGCGGAGGCCGTTCAGCTCCACCACGCCGCTCCGGCCCAGGTAGTGGCAGTGCGGTGCCAGCGCGACTCCCTCTGGGTGCAGGTCGAGGTGGCCGTAGGGCTCGTGGTTGCCGCCGATGAAGTAGACGGGCCAGGGGAAGCGGCGCCGTCGCTGGTGGTAGGCCGCGAAGTCCCCCAGGTGCCTGTGCTTCGTGGGGGCGGCCATGGTGGCCAGGTCGGCGTCGTGACGGTGGGGCTCGAAGTCGCCCACCTGGAGCACGAAGTCGAGCGGCCTTCGGCTGCGCACCTCCCAGGCGGTGAGGTGATTCACCATCCGGTGCATGTGCCCGTGGACGTCGCCCACCACGGCGAAGAAGAACGTCTGGGTGGAGGACATGGCGGTTTCCGTTCCGGTTCAGGCTTGAGTCGCGGGCGCGGACGGGGGCGGTGCTTCGGGACTGACGGGAGGCGGCGCGTGCGGTGGTGTCAGAGGGCGCAGGCGAGTCGCGCTCGCGGGCGCCGGAGTCCTTCGTTGATGCGGTCCGTCGTCACGCAGCCGTAGCCCGGCACCCAGCCATGGCGGGTGCGCGTCCCGGCGAAGTAGCGAGAGAGTTCTTCGATGCCGATGCCTGCGTCATGGCCCCGTCGTGCGAGCTCCCGCTCCAACCGGGCGTCGCCTCGCGTGAAGGTGACGCACAGGTGCAGGCCGGCGACAGAGGGTTGTTGCTCGAAGGCGTCTCCGAAGTGGCGGCGGAGTTTCTCAGACAGTTGCTCGTACTCGCGCCGCGTCTTGCATGGCCTTGCGGCCAGGTGCGCCTGGGGCGCGTGGCCGCGCACGCGCGTTGCGAGGTGCCTATTGGTGTTGGCGAATGAGGTTTCGCTCCTTGTCGTAGGTCCCCGCGCGGGCGCGCTGGTGCTGTGGTCCCTCTCTGCCTGGAGCGCGCCGGGCACATTCATGCGGCGCTGACGGCAGAGGTGGCCGACCTCAAGGGCCAGTTGCGGCGGGCCACGGAGCGCGCGGAGTATGAAGCGGAGCGGACGCGGCGCTGGAGGCCCTGGACACCGCCTGGACGCCTGCCGGTGGGGATTTGCGATGGGAGTTGCTGAGCGCGTCAGTCGCGCCCCCCGTTGCCGCTCATGGCTCGTCTTCGAAGTCTTCGAGCTGACTTTCCGCTATCTCGCGGTAGTGCGGCACCACTTCGACGGCGAGCACATCCCGCATCTCCTGGCGGGCGCTGTCCAGGTTCCCTGACAGCCGGTAGCGCTTCGCTCGGTAGAGCGCATCCGTGAGTCTGTCTGAGCCTTCCTTGATGCGCCTCGCGCACTCCAGCAGGAGCGCTTCGGCTGTTTCGACACCAGCGATGGCGAGCGCCGAGTCAGTCTTGCTGATGCCGACCTCGGAGGCAGTGCGCTCCAGGAGTTCCCGTACTTCGTTCGTCAGCGTCAGGCGCTCTCCGTCGCGCACGCGGCGTGCGAGGGCTCGCACCGGTGTCCAGTCAAGGTCATCGGACATGACTATCTCATCCTCTTCTTCTTGGGCCGGAAGCACTGGTCCGTAGGCCATTCCTGTTGGCCTTCGCAGTAGCGGAGGCAGTCGTAACAGGAGCCCGTCCAGCCATCGTCCTGGCAGTCGCCATAGTTCCGAATGCAGCGGCGCCTCCATTCGGGCAGTGCCGCGTTGTGGGAGTCGTCCGATTTGGCGGATGCGTCGTCCGCTGCTTCCATGGCCATCTTGACGCCCGCCATGTGCGAGGCGGCTTCGCCCGCCGTAAGGCCGCACGCTTCGGGCATGCCCGGGTTGCGCTGGATGCAGCACGTGACGGTGTCAGTGCAGGTTGCCATCGCGTAGGCGTCGCGACGGCCCGCCGCTCCGGTGGCACTGCTGGAGCAGCCCAGCATGGCAACCGCCAGGAGGCACCATAGGGAAAGGACATTGCTCAGCTTTGGCATGCCTGGGCTTGCCCCGGCTTCATGGCCGAACTCCACCTTAACAAACACTACTGTGTCAGGGGGAGGCCGAAGGGGCGTGTGCAACGAAGGGC
>NZ_JABFNS010000136.1 GCF_013116825.1 Myxococcus xanthus | reverse complement strand
ACGCCAGGAACGTGGCGCCGCCCGTCTTCGCCAGCACCTTGGTGATGGCGGCCGTCAGCGACGTCTTGCCGTGGTCCACGTGTCCGATCGTGCCGATGTTCACGTGGGGCTTGTTACGCTCGAACTTTTCCTTGGCCATGGCCTCTCCTCACGGGGTTGCCGGTCCGAAGCCCGGCACGTCTCGACTCGCGGAAAACAACTGCGAAGGTGCTGCGTCCTGCTCCAAACCTGCCACAACGTCAACTGAAATCGCCCGACCGGTCCACGGCCGGGCCGAAGCCACTCAGCGGATGAGTGCCGTCTTGGGCGCGGGCGCGTAGTGACTGAACTGCATGGTGTAGGTCGCCCTTCCCTGGCTGCGGCTGCGCAGGTCGGTCGAGTAGCCGAACATGGCCGCCAGGGGCACCTGCGCCTGGATGGCCTGCACACGACCTGGCCGGGGGGTCATCCCCTGCACCTTCCCGCGCCGCCCGTTCAGGTCGCCGATGACGTCGCCCATGAAGTCATCGGGCGTGACGATTTCGCAGTTCATGATGGGCTCAAGGAGCACGGGCGTGGCCGTGCGCACGGCGTCCTTGAAGGCCAGCGAGCCGGCGATCTTGAACGCCATCTCGCTGGAGTCCACGTCGTGCATGGAGCCGTCGAAGGCCTCCACCTTCACGTCCACCATGGGATAGCCGGCGACCGGGCCGTTCTGCATGGCCTCCGCGCACCCGGCCTTCACCGCGTCCACGAACTCCTTGGAGACCACGCCGCCGGTGACCTTGTTCTCGAAGGAGAATCCCTGCCCCGGCTCATTGGGGGCCACGCGCAGCCAGATGTGGCCGTACTGGCCCCGGCCACCCGTCTGGCGGATGTACTTCCCTTCCATCTCCACCTGCGTGGTGACCGTCTCGCGGTAGGCCACCTGGGGCTTGCCGATGTTCGCGTCGACCTTGAACTCGCGCAGGAGGCGGTCGACGATGATTTCCAGGTGGAGTTCGCCCATGCCTGCGATGAGCGTCTGCCCCGTCTCCTCGTTCGTCCTCACGCGGAAGGACGGGTCCTCCATGGCCAGGCGCTGCAGCGACTGGAGGATCTTGTCCTGGTCCGCCGTCGACTTCGGCTCGATGGCGATGTCGATGACCGGCTCGGGGAAATCCATCCGCTCCAGGATGATGGGCTGCTTGTCGTCGCAGAGCGTGTCACCCGTGCCGGCCAGCTTCAGTCCGACCACGGCGCAGATATCACCGGCATAGCACTCGGTGATTTCGTCCTTCTTGTCCGCGCGCATCTGCACGAGCCGGCTGATGCGCTCGCGCTTGCCCTTCACCGAGTTCCACACCGCAGAGCCCGCCTCCAGCTTGCCGGAGTACACGCGGAGAAAGGTCAGCGTCTGGGACTGGAACGCGGGGTCGTTCATGATCTTGAACGCCAGCGCGCTGAAGGGCGCGTCGTCCCGCGTCTCGCGCACGGCGTCCTCGCCGTTGGGCGTCTTGCCGTGGATGGGCGGAACCTCCAGCGGGCTGGGCAGGTAGTCCACCACCGCGTCCAGCAGCGGCTGCACGCCCTTGTGGCGGAAGGCCGAACCGCAGAACACCGGGAACAGCTTCAGGCCCAGGCACCCCTTGCGGATGGCGCCCCGCACTTCGTCCTCGGTCAGCTCCACGCCCTCGAGGAACTTCTCCGTCAGCGCGTCATCCTGCTCAGCCGCGGCCTCCAGCAGCTCGGCGCGGGCAGCGTCCGCCGCCTCCTTGAACTCCTCGGGGATGTCCGACTCTTCGTAGTGGCTGCCCTGCTCCGAGTCCTGGAACACCAGGGCCTTCATCTTCAGCAGGTCGATGACGCCGCGGTGCTTGTCCTCCGCGCCCAGCGGCAGCTGCATGCGGACCGCACGCGCGCCCAGCTTCTCGCGGATGGTGCCCACGGACATCTCGAAGTCGGCGCCCACCCGGTCCATCTTGTTGATGAAGCAGATACGGGGGACCTTGTACTTGTCCGCCTGGCGCCACACCGTCTCCGACTGCGGCTCCACGCCGTTCACGGCATCGAACACCGTGATGGCACCGTCCAGCACGCGCAGGCTGCGCTCCACCTCGATGGTGAAGTCCACGTGTCCCGGCGTGTCGATGATGTTGACGCGGTAACGCTGGTCGTGCCGGGTCCAGAAGGCGGAGATGGCCGCGGACGTGATCGTGATGCCGCGCTCACGCTCCTGCACCATCCAGTCGGTGGTGGTGTTGCCTTCGTGCACCTCGCCCATCCGGTGGATGGCGCCGGTGTAGAAGAGGATGCGCTCCGTGGTCGTCGTCTTGCCGGCATCGATGTGCGCCATGATGCCGATGTTGCGGTAGCGCTCGAGGGGGTACTCACGGGCCATGACTCAATACCTCTCCAGGGAGGAAGGGCGGGCCCGAGGCCTCGACACCTGCCGGCCGGACGGTTTCAGAGAACCTGCTTCATCTAACAAAACCGCCCGGATGCATCCTCTGCACCCGGGCGGTAACCGCGAAGCCTCTAGGGCCTACCAGCGGTAGTGAGCGAAGGCCTTGTTGGCCTCCGCCATCTTGTGCGTGTCTTCACGCTTCTTCACCGCGTTGCCGCGGTTGTTGGCGGCGTCCATGATCTCACCGGCCAGCTTCTCCTGCATGGTCTTCTCACCACGCGCCTTGGAGTAGGTGATGATCCAACGCATGCCGAGCGCCACGCGGCGGTCCTGACGGACCTCGACAGGCACCTGGTAGGTGGCGCCACCGACGCGGCGGCTCTTGACCTCGAGCACCGGCTTGACGTTGTCGAGGGCCTTCTTGAAGGTCTTGAGGGGGTCTTCCTTCGCGCGCTCCTCAATGAGGGCGAAGGCACCGTAGCAAACGCCTTCCGCGATGGACTTCTTGCCCTTCCGCATCAGGTCGTTGACGAACTTGGTGACGAGCCGGTCCTGGAACTTCGGATCCGGAAGAATCTTGCGCTTGGCGACTACGCGACGGCGAGGCATCTCTTCTCTCTTCCCTTACGCCCCACTCCCATTGGGAGAAATCCACGGGGCTTCAAGTACTGCAGGAGGAACTTCACGAGGACGCTCCCCAGGGTGCGGGGCGATGCGTCCGGACTCTGCGCTACAGAAGGTGATCGGCGTGACGAGCGATCAGCTCGGACGCTTCGCGCCGTACTTGGAGCGGCTCTGCTTGCGACCCGCGACACCCACGGAGTCCAGCGTTCCACGGACGATGTGGTAGCGGACGCCCGGGAGGTCCTTCACACGGCCACCGCGAATCATCACCACCGAGTGCTCCTGGAGGTTGTGACCCACGCCGGGGATGTAGGACGTGACCTCGATCCCGTTCGTCAGACGAACACGGGCCACCTTGCGGAGGGCCGAGTTCGGCTTCTTCGGGGTCGTGGTGTACACGCGCGTGCAGACGCCACGCTTCTGAGGGGACTCCTTGAGCGCGGGGCTCTTGCCCTTGACGACGAGCTTCTCGCGGCCCTTGCGGACCAGCTGGCTAATGGTCGGCACTGATACCTCTTCTTCGGGTTCGTCGCCGCCAGAGACACCAGGCGGCGCATATCTACCTACAAGACAACGGAAAGGCGCGCGAGTATAGGAAGGGGCCTATCCGTGTCAAGCACGGCCTGTCCCTTGCCTACAACCGGCCAGGGCCCTGGGTCCCATTCCCCGCCTCGGCGCTTCCGCGCACGGCTGGTCTACAACGGGGCGGTCCTCTACTCCGCGTGCGGTTAGAAGTCGAGGACCATCACGACGGCGTCCTCGCCCTCGTCGACGTAGTAGTTCGGCCGGATGCCGACGGGGCGGAAACCGAAGGCCCGATAGAGTTGGAGCGCGGCCTCGTTGCTCTTGCGCACCTCCAGGGTGGCCAGGGAACAGCGCCTGGCCCTCCCCCGCGCCAGGACCTCGTCCATGACGGCGCGCGCCACGCCCCGGCGCCGGTGCTTGGGCGCGGTGGCCACGTTCAGCACGTGCACCTCGTCATGGACGATCCAGAAGATGGCCAGGCCCAGCAACTCCGGCCCGTCCGCCTCCCGCTCCTCCTCCACCAGGAGGATGGTGGACCATTCGTGCTGAAGCTCGCGCTTGAGCAGGTCCTGGGACCAGGGGTTCTTGAACGAGGCCTGCTCCAGCAGCATGACCGCGGACAGGTCCTCCGCCATCATCTGCCGGATGATGTAGCCATGCCGGGCCTCGGGCGCCGGCTCCTCGCGCATCCGCCTCATCGACTCGCCTCCCGGGCAAAGGGCGCCACGCGGCGCACCTGCGCCGAGGCCCGCACCTGCGCCAGCTCTTCCGCCGCCAGCGCCCCATACCGCTCACGAACCAGCTTCTCCCGGATGGCGGCGCGCGCCGCCTCGTAGCCTTGCGGATATTCGTCCGCGTTCTGCTCGAAGTGGCGGCGGACCTCGGTCTCACCCACCTGCGCCCGCAGCCGGATGCGGCTGTCCAGGATGCGCTCGGCCCGAAGCCCCCGCGCCAGCACCCGCTCCAGTCCCTGCACGTCCACGTCATGGCGGGACAGGAACTGCTTCAACGCCGCCTCCCCTCCCAGCACCGCCTGGAATGCGTTCACCCGCGCCTGGACCTCCGCGGGCTCGGCCGGGAAGGCCTGCAACCGGTCCGCATTCAGCACCTGGACCCGCTGGTTGATGATGAGCTCCAGGGCCCCCCGGAGCGTGTCCTCGTCGAGCGGGAGCTCCAGGGCCTGCACGCCGCCTCGCTGGAGGAGCGCGACCCGGGCCTCGAAGCGCAGCTCGCTCAGCGTGAGCACCTGGCCCTCGATGATGGCCACCACCCGGTCGGCGACCCGGCCCTCCATGGTCGCCGGCGGGGTGGCCGCAGTCCCCACGGCTGGCGCCAGCGAGAGCCAGCCCGCAAGCCACAGGGTATCCGCGCCGAGCCAGCGAGGCGGTGACATGGGCTCCCTCATCCTCCGGCGACTTTATACATCTCGCACGGTCCGCACAGTCCTTGCTGGCGCGTGCCTACCGGCTGGTTACGTTGAATCGGGTACACCACGGCGGGAACAAATGGCGGACGACTACTACCAGACCCTCGGCGTCGAACGGTCGGCTTCAGCGGAGGACGTCAAGAAGGCGTACCGCAAGCTGGCGCGCAAGTACCACCCGGACGTCAACCCGGGCAACAAGGCCGCCGAGGAGAAGTTCAAGCAGGTGAGCGCGGCGTTCGAGGTGCTGTCGGACACCCGAAAGCGCCAGCTCTACGACGAGTTCGGCCCGGACGCCGAGAAGATTGGCTTCGACGAAAAGAAGGCGGAGGCCTATCGGGCCTACAAAGCCTCGGCCGGGAGCGCCGGTGCCGGAGGCATTCCCTATGGCGCCGAGGGCTTCGACCTGGGTGACCTCTTCGGCGACCTGTTCGGAGGCCGTGGTGGTGGCGCGGCGGGCGGCCCCCCGGGGGGCTTCGACATTGGCGAGATGTTCGGGCGACGGGCTCGCAACGCCGGGCCTGAGCGTGGAGAGGACCTGACGGTTCGCGTCCAGCTCACCCTGGCCGAAGCTGTCTCCGGCACCGAGCGCCCCCTCGCCTTCAACCGCCCAGGCCGGTGCTCCACTTGCAGTGGCCGGGGTACATCTGGACCGGTGTCCACCTGCAACGTTTGCAACGGTACAGGCCGCTCCCGGCGCTCCGGGAGCCTGTTCGGTGGCGCGGGCGCGTGCCCCAACTGCCACGGCACGGGCAAGGCCGCGCCGCCCTGCCCCCAGTGCGGAGGCTCGGGTGTGAAGGAAGAGCTGGCCCGGCTGACGGTGAAGATTCCCGCGGGCGTGCACACCGGCTCGAAGGTGCGGCTCTCCGGCCAGGGCGCGGCGGGGATACGAGGCGGCCCCCCAGGTGACCTCTATATCGAGACCGACGTGGCCGAACACCCCCTCGTGCGTCGCGAAGGCGACGATTTGCACCTCGATCTGCCCGTGACGGTCTCCGAGGCCCTGCTGGGCGCCGACGTGCGCGTCCCCACGTTCCAGGGGGAAGTCACCGTGAAGGTGCTCCCCCACTCCCAATCCGGCCGCCGCATGCGGCTGAAGGGGCGCGGTGTTCCCTCGCTCAAGGGCGGAGCACACGGCGACCTGTACCTCCACCTCCAGGTGAAGGTCCCCGAGGAGACCACCGCCGAGGCTCGGGCCGCCGCCGAGGCACTCGCCCGGGCCTACCAGGGCGACGTCCGCCGCGAGCTGACGCTCTAGCCTCTTGCCTCTTGTCCTGGGCGTCGCACCGTCATAGACGGACTGCGCCCCACCTTCTCACGCCGCCGTACCATATGGAGCACACGCGCACATGGGCCTCTTAGACATCTTCACGGGCGGCTCGGGCCCCGAGAAAGCCCTCAAGCTCAAGCCCAAGGTCACCCAGAAGTACGGCGACCCCGCGACCCGGCAGAAGGCCATCCAGCAGTTGGGGGAGATGAAGGTCCCCGAGGCCGTCTCCGTGCTGCTCAGCCGCTTCACCCTCACCGTGGACCCGCTCACCACGGATGCGGATGAGAAGGAGCACACGTTCGAGTTGGTGAAGAGCTTCGGCAAGGACGTGGCCGTGCCGCCCATCCTGGAGTTCCTGCGCACCAGCGAGCAGGCCGCCTCGTGGGCCCTGCGGCTCCTCGGTGAGCTGACCTCCGAGGAGGAGACCATCACCGCCTGCGTGAGCGCGCTCCAGCACCTGTCCGCTCACTACACGCGCAACCCGGAGAAGAAGGTGGTGCTGCTGCATCACGTGGCCGGCAGCCAGGACCCCCGCATCCCCCCCGCGGTGGTGCCCTTCCTGGAGGACATGTCGGACGACGTGAAGATTGCCGCGCTCAAGGCGCTGGGTGTCTTCAAGTACGAGCCGGCGCGCGAGCCCATGCTGAAGCTGCTCACCGCCGACGAGACGGCTCGCCGGGTGCAAACGTCCGTACTCAGCGCGCTGGCGGAAGGTGGCTTCTCCGTGGAGGGCTACCAGGAGAAGGTGGCGCCGCTGCTGGTGGAGCCCTACGCCCTGGGCAACGACCAGCGCATCCAGCGCCGGGCCTGAACCCCGGCTGTCGGCCAGCCGACACGGCCACTGTCCTCCGGAAGGCCTCGGTAGGCAGAGGCCGTTCACATGCGCGCGGAACTTGAGCAAGGATTCACCCGTGCGCTCAAAGAAGAAGGGGACGCTGGCGGAAGTCGTACCGCTGCGTCCGGTTGCGAAGGCGGCCAAGAAGACTCCGAAGCGGCCCGCGAAGCCGCTCCCCTCGGTGGATGCGGATGCGGCTCACCGCGCCCTGCTGGAGATGTCTCGGCACCTGACGGACAACGCGGGGCCCACCGAAGCGCTCCGCTCCCACCTGCAGACCATCCACACGCTCCTCAAGCCGAAGGTCTGCTACGTGGCGCGCTACTTCCCATCCCGGGAGCAGCTCCACGTCGAGCACGTGCGAGGCCGCTACGACGACCGCGTCACCGCCGCCGTCCCCGGTGAGGGCGTGGTGGGCCGGGCCTTCTCCCAGAAGGCGCTGCTGCGTGATGGGGACACGGTCGCCGTGCCGCTCGAGGGCCCGCAGGGCGTTGGCGGCGTCCTGGTGGTGCTGGGCTCCCGCCGCGAGCCGTCCGACACGCTGTTGCAGTCACTGGCCGCGCAGCTCACCGCCGCCTACGAGGTGGCGCGCCTGCGTGACGACAGCGCCCGCCGCAACAAGGACCTGCAGACGGCCATCGCGGGCCTCAAGAGCCTGGAGCAGAACCGCGAGGAGCTGCTGGGCAACGTCTCGCACGACCTGAAGAACCCGCTCACCACCATCAAGTCCTACCTGGCGATGATGGGCCGCGAGAAGCTGGGTCCCCTCACGGATGCCCAGCGCCGCGCGGTGCAGATCTGCGACCGGAACTCGGACCGGATGCTGCGCATGGTGAACGACCTGTTGCTCATGTCCCGGCTCCAGTCCGGGAAGATGCAGCTCAATCAGCGCCCCTTCGGCCTCAAGGCCGTGGCGGAGGAAGTGGTGCGCTCACTGGGGGCGCTCGCGGAGCACTGCAAGGTGCGCGTGGTGATTCCCCCCTGCCCCGAGGTGTTCGTCCGCGGCGACCGCGAGCGCATCGCCGAGGCCATCCACAACCTCGTGGAGAATGGCATCCACCACAGCGAGGCGGACGACACCGTCGAGGTGCGCGTCTCCGCCGAGGATGGCCTGGCGATGCTGACCGTGAAGGACACCGGTCCGGGCATGTCCAGCGAGGCCCTGGAGCACGTCTTCGATGCCTTCTACCGCGCCACTCCGGGCATGCCCCGGCCGCCTGGTGCGGGGCTCGGGTTGCCCCTGGTGGGGAAGATTGTCGCCCTCCACGGCGGACGCATGGAGAGCGCCAGTGTCCTGGGCGAGGGCAGCACGTTCCAGATGGTGCTCCCCATGTTCGCTGGCGCCGTCAGCGCGCCGGAGATGGCCCAGGCGGCGCCCAAGAGCGGCGGCATCCTGCTGGTGGAGGACGACGCCGACTGCCGAGAGGTGCTGCAGCAGGTGCTGGAGCAGGAGGGCTACCGGGTGATGGCCACCTCGGGCGCATCCGAGGCACGGTCCATTCTCTCCCACATCCGGCCAGCCATGGTCCTGCTCGACCTGCGGCTGAGCGAGGAAGACGGACAGTCGGTGCTCCGCTACATCCGTGGCAACGAGTCGCTGGCGGACATCGTCGTGTACATCATCTCCGGAGCCACCGAGGTGGCGTCACTCACCTCGGGCCAGGGGCTGGAGCGCATCGACGGCTTCTTCGAAAAGCCCCTCAACCTGCCCAAGCTGCTGGACACCGTCTCTGCGGTGGTCCGGCCCAGCCGGCGAGCCCCCGCCGTGCCTTGAGTGGGGGATTCGCCGCGGGCGCGAACAAGAGGTGGCCGGAAGCCACCTCGGTTTGTCTAGTATCCCCGCAGCCCCATGAGCACTTCCGTCTATTCCCGTTACCGCGCCGCATTCGCCCAGGCTCTTGCCACTGCCCTGGGCGTGCCGGCCGCCGACATCGAAGCCCAGGTCAAGCCCGCCGAGCCGGCGCACGGCGACCTCAGCTTCGCCACCTTCCCTCTCGCCAAGGCCCAGAAGAAGGCCCCGCCCGCCATCGCCGCCGGGCTGGCGCAGTCGCTCAGCGTCCCCGGGCTGGAAATCAAGGCCGTGGGTCCGTACGTCAACGCGCGCTTCCCCACCCTGCCCTTCACGGCGGAGGTCATCGACGCCGCGCGAGCCGCGGGCATCCGCTACGGCGGTGACGAGGACGCGGGCCGCGGCAAGACGGTGGCCATCGACTACTCGTCGCCGAACATCGCCAAGCCCATTGGCTTCCACCACATCCGCACGACGTTCCTCGGCCACTGCATCGCCAACATCTACCGGGCGCTGGGCTGGCGGGTGGAAGGCATCAACTACCTGGGCGACTGGGGCAAACAGTTCGGCCTCGTGGCCGTGGGCTTCCAGGAGTACGGCGACCCGGCCCGCATCGACGACATGGGCCACCTGGTGGAGGTGTACGTCAAGGCCAACAAGCGCGCCGAGGCCGAGCCCGAGTTCGACGAGAAGGCCCGCGCCTTCTTCCGCCGCATGGAGGCCGGTGACGCCGAGGCCCTCAAGCTCTGGAGCCAGTTCCGGGACACCAGCATCAAGGGCTTCAAGAAGATCTACGCGCGGATGGGCATCGAGTTCGAGCACATCGAGGGAGAGAGCCGCTACCAGGGGAAGATGGACGCGGTCATCGACCAGATTGCGAAGAAGCCCGGCGTGAAGGAGTCGCAGGGCGCGCTCATCGTCGACCTGCCCTACGCGGAGAACGAGCCGCCCGTCCTGCTGAAGAAGAACGACGGCAGCACGCTGTACGCCACGCGTGACCTGGCCGCCGCGCAAGACCGGTACGAGCGCTTCCAATTCGACAAGTCGCTCTACGTCGTCGCGCAGGACCAGGCGCTGCACTTCCGGCAGGTGTTCCGCACGCTGAAGGAGATGGACCTGCCCTGGGCGGACCGCGCCGTCCACGTCGCGTTCGGCCGCATCCACGGCATGAGCACGCGCAAGGGCCAGGTGGTTCAGCTCAACGACGTGCTGGACGAGGCGCGCGAGCGCGTCTCCGTCAAGGTGCGGGAGAACGTGGAGGCCGGCCGCATCCAGACGGATGACGCGGACGCCCTCTCCGAGCAGATCGCCCTGGGCGCCATTGCCTTCGGCGACCTCAAGCACAAGCGTGCCAGCGACTACACCTTCGACTGGGACGAGGTGCTCAGCTTCGAGGGCCACACCGGCCCCTATCTCCAGTACGCCCACGCGCGCGCCGTCAACGTGCTGCGCAAGGGCGGCGGCGCCCCGGCCAGCTACGACGCGGGCCTGCTGACGCTCCCCGAGGAGCAGGCCCTGGTGCGCGAAATCATGCGCCTGCCCGAGGTGGTCCGCGACGCGGCGGAGCAGTACGAGCCCAGCCTCGTGGCGAGGCTGCTGCTCGACGTGGCCTCGGCGCTCAGCCGCTACTACACGCTGGGCAACCAGGAGCGCGACAAGCGCATCAACGTCGATGGCGATGACGCGCTGCGTTCCGCGCGACTCGCCCTCATCGACGCCGCCCGGGTTACTCTGGCCGCGGGGCTGACGCTGCTGGGCATTCCCACGCCCGACAACATGTAGCCGGGAGCATTCTTGGAGACCGCGCTGTCACCGACTGCGAATCAGGGGACGTCCTCGCTGAAGGACGAATTCGGCCCCATGGGCCGGGCGCTGGGAACGCGCTACCTGGAGAGCGTGCACTTCCCGCCGGAAGCGGAAACAGAGCTCCGGAACCTGCACGCCAAGGGCTTCGTGGTGCACGTCATGCGCACCACCGCCTGGGTGAACTTCCTCTACCTGACGTGGGCCATGGTGCGCCGGGCGCTGCCGCCCGTGCGCGCCGTGGTGAACCTGCGGCCATGGTTCACCCGACCCTGGCGACAGACGAAACAGAGCGGTGACTTCACGCAGCGCTTCGAGCACGCCCGGCAGACGGGGGGCAGCGGTCTGGTCTTCCTGCGCCGCACCGCCCTGCTCCGTCCGTCAGGGAAGGAGACGCGCGAGGACCCCTTCCCCGCCCTGGTGGCCATGGCCCGCCAGTCCGACAAGCCGGTGTACCTGGTGCCGGAGTTGTTCGTCTGGGAGAAGCGCCCCGCGCGCCTGAAGCCCAACTGGGTGGACGTGGTGTTCGGCAGCCCCGAGGCACCGGGCTTCCTGCACTCGATGCTGGCCTTCTTCCGAAACTACAAGCGCGCGCAGTTCCGCGTGGGCGAGCCCATCGACCTGCAGCGCTTCGTCGCGGAGAACCCTCGCGACTCGGACGAATTGCTCGCCCGCAAGGCGCGTAGCAGTCTCCACGTCCACCTCGCGCGCGAAACGCGGGCCGTGTTCGGCCCGCCGGTGAAGCCCGCCTCGCGCGTCATCGAGGAGACGCTGCGCGACAGGTCCCTGCGCAAGGTGGTGGAGGAGTGCGCGGCGGAATCCGGACGCAAGCCGGAGAGCGTCCTGCGCGAGGCTCGCCGCAACCTGGAGGCCATTGCCGCCAAGCCCAGCCCCACGGCGCTGGCGTTCACCTCCCCCGTGCTGGAGTGGGTGTTCAACCGCATCTACGACGGCATGCACGTGGACGAGGCCGGCCTCCACCGCGCGCTCAAGGCCGCGAGCCACGCGCCCATCGTCCTGTGCCCCAGCCACAAGAGCCACGTCGACTACCTGGTGATGAGCTGGGTGCTCTGGAACCGGGGCTACGCGGTGCCCCTGGTGGCCGCGGGCGCCAACCTCTCCTTCTGGCCCCTGGGCACGTTCTTCCGCCGCTGTGGCGCGTTCTTCCTCCGGCGCTCCTTCAAGGGCGACAAGGTCTACGCCGCGTCCTTCAAGGCCTACGTGCGCAAGCTGGTGCACGACGGCATCCACCAGGAGTTCTTCCCGGAAGGCGGCCGTTCGCGCACGGGCAAGCTGCTGTTGCCCAAGCTGGGCATGTTCACCTGGCAGGTGGAGTCCGTGCTGGAGGGCGCGCGCGATGACCTCATCTTCGTGCCGGTGGCCATCGACTACGAGAAGGTCGTCGAGTCCAGCAGCTACTCGAAGGAGTTGGCTGGCGGAGAGAAGAAGCCCGAGGACCTCAAGGCGCTCTTGAGCACCCCCAAGGTGCTGGCGGCGCGGTACGGCCGCATCCACCTGGGCTTCGATGAGCCCATCTCCCTGCGCGCGTTCATGCAGGCGCGTGGCATCAACCCGGACGAACCGGTGTCGGACGAGCAGAAGAAGGGGCTCGTCCGCGCGCTGGGCAACCGGGTGATGTACGGCATCAGCAAGGTGTCCACGGTGACGCCGCACGCGCTGGTCAGCACCGCCCTGCTCTCGCACCGGCGACGCGGCCTGACGCAGCGGGAGATGGCGGACCGCATCAACATCCTGCGCCGCATCGCCGTGGAGGAGGGCTCGCCGCAGTCGGTGGAGATGCGCAACGCGCCCAGCAACCCGGAGACGATGGGCCCCATCCAGGACGCCATGCGCACGTTCATCTCCGACGAGATGGTGCGCACCCAGGAAGCCCGTGGCGAGGTCATCTACCAGGTGGAGGAGGCACGCCGCCCGGAGCTGTCCTTCTACAAGAACACGCTGATGAACCTGGTGGCCTCCCGGAGCCTCGTGGCCAACGCCATGCTGGCCAGCGGCAGCCCCGCGCCCTACGACACCGTGAAGGAGCGCGCGCTGTTCCTGTCCCGCCTCTTCAAGGTGGAGTTCATCTACCGGGTGGGCACCACGTTCGACTCCATCTTCGCGGAGACGGTGGAGCGGCTGGAGCGCATAGGCCTAGTGCTCGAGGAGAGCGAGACGCTTCGCGTGGCCCCCGAGGCCCACGCGCGTCCGGACCTGGAGTTCCTGGCCGACATGCTGCGCGACTACCTGGAGGCCTACCTGCTGGCGGCCCTGACGCTCCAGGACGTGGCCACCGGCGCCGCGGAGGACCGGAAGTCCTTCGTCAAGATGGCCCTGGAAACGGGCCGCGCGGAGTACCACGCCGGCCGCATCACCGCCTCCGAGTCCCTGGCCAAGGTGACGCTGGAGAACGCGGTGGCGTTCCTCCTGGACCAGAAGCTGCTCATCGAGGCGGACAAGAAGCTGACGCTGGGCCCCGCCGCCACTGAACAGCAGGCCCGCACACAACTCGTGGACGACATCCGTGGGTACCTGAAGCGCGGCTGAGCGGCCCTCCTTGGCCCCGTCCGCGCCGCCTCCGCACGGTTCGAGCCAGGATGAAGGACATCAAGGTTCGAGCACGAGAGGAATAGGAGAAAGCCCGTTGGAAGACGCGACTCCCAGCGACGTTGTCCCCCCTCCACCAGGGCCGCCCTCTGGCACCCGCTTCAGCACGAGTCCCAAATGGATCGCGGTGGTGAGCGCCGCGTTTGCGCTCGGCGCGTTCCTCCTCATGGGCGGCACCGTCCAGCTCGCGAACCCAGCCTTCGGCATCTGGTTCACGGAGCTGGTCGTGTTCCTGGGCCTGGGCTGGGTGATGCTGCGCAAGGCGGGCTGGCGCCCTGTCCTCTACACGGGGCTGCTGCCAGCGCCGCGAGCGGCCACCGTCTTCGGCTTCCTCCTGGGCGTGGCGAACTTCTTCGCGTTGGTGGTCCCCATCCAGTTCCTGGCCCAGTCGGTGGCGCCGGAGTGGCTGACGCGGATGTTCGACAGCTCGAAGCTGTTCGCGGATCAGACGCCGCTGGAGCTGGCCATCATCCTCACGGGTGTGTCGGTGGCCGCGCCCTTCTGCGAGGAGTTCTTCTTCCGCGGCATCTTCCAGCGAGGCCTCACCCCACCAGCCCCCGCGCCCACCACCGCGCCCCTGGTCATCTCCGCCGTGGTGTTCAGCGCCTTCCACCTGGACCCGGTGGGCTTCCTGGCTCGCACGGAACTGGGCCTGCTCTTCGGGTGGCTCTACCTGCGCACCGGCTCGCTGTGGCCCGCCATTGCCGCCCACGCGGCCAACAACCTGGTGTCCTCGGTGCTCTTCCTGTCCGCCAAGGCACTGGGCACGGATGCCACCGAAGCGACGTCTGAAGCGACAGACCCCCGCCTGGTGCTCGTGCTCGCCGCGGCGGGCTGGGCGGGTGTGAGCGCCCTGCTCGCCTACGCACGGCGGCAGCCTGGCGTCTGGAGGCCCGGCGCACGCGCCAGCGACGAGGAAGCCCAGGAGCCCGGCCCCACGCCTTCCCTGGTGCGCCTGATGCTTCCCTGGGTGGTGGGGGCCACGGTGTCACTGGGCCTGCTGGTGGCCGTGGACTCGCGAGGGTTGGCCCTCAACTTCTATGACGCCCAGCACCCGCTGCCGACGCTGGAGTCCTCCAAGGCCCCCGCGCTGCATGCGGAGCGCAAGGCGTTGAGCGCGCTCCGCGCCTCGGCGCGGCGAGGGGAGCTGCCCATGGAGGCCTACTACGAGGAGCGGGAGCGGCAGATTCGCGCGCACCGCATCCAAACCGGGCCAGGGCTGAAGCCCTGACCCGCGCCGTGCCGCTTCAGACGAAGCGGTACGTGCTGACGTGGAAGATGGGACCCACCATGGCGCTGGTGAGTGTGTCCCCGTCCACGCGGCCTTCGGCTTCGATGCGCTGACCGTCCTTCTTCAGCTTCCGGTCCCCGCCAGCGAGCTGGTACGTGGTGCCGTCGTCTCCCTCCAGCACCCAGACGCCCGTTTCGATGTCACGGAAGACGACGCGGCCCGTGAGCTTCATGCGTCCTCCTTCTGGAGCATCGCGCGGGCGATGACGAGGCAGATGACGGTGTTGAAGCCCAGCCAGGGCTTGGCGAGGAACGCGAAGGGCAGCCACGCCAGCGCCGGCGCTCCGGCCCAGGCGGTGTAGCCCAGGAAGCCCGCGAAGCCGAGCGCCAGGCCCCCCATGGCCGACCGCAGCCCCCGCCACTTGATGGCCGGCAGCGACAGGAGCAACGGGATGAGCGCGCTGTAGAACAGCGGGTTCACCGTCCGGCCCCGGCCGAAGATGATGCGCTCCCAGTCCGGCAGGGGCAGCGACGCCACCTGCACCACGTCTCCCGCGGCCCCCTCGGCGCCCCCGAACCAGCCGCGCAGGAAGAAGGCGCCCACCGTCGACAGCAACAGCGGGATGAGGAAGGCGGGCCGCACCAGCACGTTGAGGTAGCCCGGCCGCGCACGGCCTCGCAGCGTCAGCAGCACGAACGCCAGCAGCGCCAGCGCCCAGTACAGCGGAGGCCACTGCGCCAAGCCGCCGCCCCGCAGCGACGCGAGCGACGCCTCGGCGTTGAGCAGGCCGTGGCCGTACTGCTCGCTCCACGCCTGGTCCGCAGACTTCTTCGCGCCCGCGTAGAGGGCCTGCTCCACCTCATCCGGTCCCTTGGCGCCGGCCGCGTAGAGCATCGCCGCCACCGCCGCGACGTGCGGCGTGGCCATGCTGGTGCCCTGGTAGGACGCGTAGACGAAGCGCGAGACGTCGCGCGGGTCGAGGGTGTTCTGGAGGATGCCCCCCTGGTCGCCCCGGCGCTTGTCACCGCCCGGCGCGGCGATGTCCAACTCCTTGCCGTAGGAGGAGTACGGCGCCAGCACACCGTCCGGCCCCACGGCCGACACCGCCACCGCGCCCGGGTAGGCCGCGGGGAACTCCACCGTCGCACGCCCGCCGTTGCCGGCCGCGGCCACCACCGTGACGCCCTTCTTGCGCGCGTACTCCACCGCGCTGGCCATCACCTGCGAGTACGCCCCGCCGCCCAGGGACAGGTTGATGACGTTCGCCCCCTTGTCCGCCGCGAAGCGGATGGCGTCCGCGATGTCCGCCGTGTTCCCGCCACCGAAGTGGTTGAGCACCTTGACGGGCATCAGCGTCGCCTCGAAGGCCACTCCCGCCACGCCTTCGCCATTGTTGGTGGCCTGGGCGATGGTGCCCGCCACGTGCGTGCCATGCCCGTGGTCGTCGTTGGCGTGCTCGTCATCGTTGACGAAGTCGAAGCCCTTCACGAACTTCACGCCCTTGAGGTCCGGCGCCTGCTTGAAGTCGCCGTGGTCCTCGTACGCGATGCCGGTGTCCAGCACCGCCACCACCACGCCCTTACCCCGGTTGTGCTCCCAGGCCTTGGGCATGTCGATCATCCGCAGGTTCCACTGCTGCGTGAAGTGCGGGTCGTTCGGCGTGAAGCTGGCGCGGACCTCCATCATCGGCTCGGCGGCTTCCACGGCCGGGTGCTGGCGGATGCGCTCGAGCACCCCGTCCACGTCGTCCACGCCCACCGCCACCGTGAGGGCCTCGTCGGCGCTCTCCACGGAGTTGAGCTCCAGGTCGACGCCCCAGTCGGCCTCCCAGGCATCGAACTCCGCCTTCGTCGTGCCGTCCTTGAAGTCCACGACGATGGCGCCCGCCACCACGCCCCGCGCATCGAGCGCCCGCAGGTTCGCGGGGGGAGGCGTGTCCTGCTCACGAGAAGCGGACGCACAGGCGGCCGTCAGCGTCAGGGCCAGCGCCGCGCCCCCCAGGGTCCATCGCACCTTCCGCATCAGGCCACTCCTTGAGAAACGAAACACGCGTCTGGAAGACCCCTACGAACGAACGTCACAACGATTGGGTCTGCACCGACAGTCTGGATGTCCCCTCTCCCTGCGTGCAAGGGCGGCAAGGAGGAGAAACGTGAAGAAGTACGATGGTTTGCGATACGACGGTCATCCGCCGGAGAGCCGCCGGAGCCAGGCCGCGACAGCCCGGCCGACCTGAGGAAGGTTCCGCTGGAAGGTAGGCCCGGCATCGTCGATGACCTCTAAATCGCCTCCCGTCCGAGCGACAGCGGCGGAGACGGCGGCCCGGGGCAGCCGGGTGTCCTCCTCCCCCTGTACCACCAGGAGCGGACACGTCACCCGGGACAGGACTTCCGGCGCCACCAGGGCCGGGGCCACCAGACACAGGCCTCCCACGGAGGGGTGCTTCGCCTGGAGCGCCAGGGCCACCTGCGCGCCCCCGTGGAGTGACGCCACCGCCAGCGCGTTGGCCCCCGCGTTCTCCAGCAGCATCTGCATGGCGGCCTCCGCGTCCGCCAGCAGCTCCATGTCCCGCCCCCGCTGGCCCTGACTGGCCCCCACGCCCCGGTGATTGAACCGCAGCGTCGGAAAGCCCGCGTTCGCCGCCGCCCAGACGAGCTCCGCCGCGATGACGTGGTCCATGCCGCCCCCTTCGTCCGGCCGGGGCGGAATCACGAGCAGCGGCGGCGCCCGGCTTCCCCGGTGCGTGGTGCCCTCCATGACCTCCGTCCCCACCGGCACCAGCGTCGCGCGTTCGAGGAACTGACCTTTCTGGACCATGCCTCACCATAAACCCCTCCCCCCTCGCACGGCCGCGCACACGCGCCATCCGACACAAACCCACATACGATTTCGCACCGAATCTTCTCCAACAGGAAACTTCCCGCTGGATTCGAGGACAATGGGGAAACACCCCCAGATTCCGCAGGAGCCCCCACCCCATGAGCACCATCCAGCGCGGACGGAACAGCATCGCGCAGACCTCCCGCAGCACCGCCGACCGCGTTCGTGGAAGTGGTTCGCCCGCCACCAACACCGTGCAGCCTCCCGTGACGGGTGGCGCCGCTCAGCGCGGCGTCGTGGTGGATGGCTTCGACAGCCGGTCCGCGCAGACGCGCGCGGTGGGTGGCGTCTTCACCGCGCCCGCGGGCTCCAAGGACAAGGTCTTCGACGGCAAGCTGGTGGGCGCCGGCGGCCAGACGTTCGAGCCGAATACGCCGCTCAACCAGGTCCCCGCCTTCGTTCCGGCGAACAACCCGAACGCCACGGCGACGGTCGTCTACGTCAACGGCATCAGCACCAACAAGGACGGCCAGGCGCGCGAGCTGCAGGCCCTCGCGAACAGCACCGGCATGCGCGCCATCGGCGTGCACAACGCCACGTCCGGAATGTTCGCCGACGTCATCCAGGCCGCGAAGGACAAGCTGAACAAGGGCAAGAACCCCGCGGTCGACTCGCTGTCGGACATCGTCTACTCCGAGCTGAAGGCGGGCCGTGACATCCACCTGATGGGCTACAGCCACGGCGGCCTCATCACCTCGCGCGCGCTGAAGGATGTCGGCAACCGGCTGCGCATCGAAGATGGGATGTCCAAGGCGCAGGTGGAGCAGCTGCTCAGCCGCGTCAACGTGGAGACCTTCGGCGCGGCGGCGACCACCTACCCGGACGGCCCCAACTACGTGCACTACGTC
The DNA here is from genome assembly GCF_013116825.1 of Myxococcus xanthus. Taxonomy (GTDB): domain Bacteria; phylum Myxococcota; class Myxococcia; order Myxococcales; family Myxococcaceae; genus Myxococcus; species Myxococcus xanthus_B. The sequence goes on along the minus strand of NZ_JABFNS010000136.1, from coordinate 8,078 downwards.
AACAACAAGGACGCCGTGCCTGTCATCTTCGGCCAGGGCAGCAAGGGCTGGACGCCGGGCGACCTGTTCCGTGACGCTGGCAAGGGCGCGAAGGTCCACCACTTCTCTGAGAAGGGCATGTTCAGCGGCGCCCACTCGCTGACGGAGACGTACCTGAACCACCGCGTCCCGTTTGAAGAGGGCCGCGCCGGCAACTTCTGAGCGACCCTTCCCTACCGGGAAACAGCGGAGGCCACGAGGTGATGAACCTCGTGGCCTCTTGCGTTTCAACCCGCGATTCGCGGCGGCGGGCTACACGGACTGCAGCACGTAGAACTTGAGGTACTTCCCCTCCGGGAACTGCAAGCGCACCGGGTGGTCCGGCGGCTGGTAGCGCTCCTCGACGAGCGCCAGGTCAACGCCCGCCTTGAACCCCGCCTCGCGCACCGCGCCCATGAAGTCGTCCGGGCTCACGCGCGCCGAGCACGACGCCGTCGCCAGCAGCCCACCCGGCCGGAGGATGGCCAGGGCCTGCCGGTTGAGGGAGGCGTACCCGTCAATGGCCGCCTGCACCGCGCGCTGGCTCTTCGCGAAGGCGGGCGGGTCCAGGATGATGAGGTCGAAGGTGCGGCCCTCGTCCTTGAAGGACTGGATGATCTTGAAGACGTCCGCCGCCAGGAAGTCGTGCTTCTCCGCGGCGATGCCATTGCGCGTGAAGTTCTCCCGAGCCAGCGCGATGGCGTCCGGGTCCTGATCCACGGAGAAGACGCTGTTGGCCCCGCCCAGCGCCGCGTTGACGGAGAAGCCGCCGCTGAAGCTGAAGCAGTTGAGCACGTCGCGGCCCTTGCCCAGCCGCCGGATGAGGTAGCGGTTCTCCCGCTGATCCAGGAAGAACCCCGTCTTCTGCCCCTTCCAGGCGTCCACCAGGAAGGTGGCCCCGCGCTCGCGGATGGGAATCAGCTCCGGGGCCTCGTGGCCGTACAGCATCTTCCCGGAGCCGCGACCCTCGTCGTCGTCGACGTCGTCGCGGCCGACCTCATCACGGCCGATGATGCCCTTGAGCCCGGGCACGCCAGCCTTCAGCGCCTCGATGAGGAGCGGCCGGTACGGCGTGAGGCCCGCGGAGTACAGCTTCATCACCGCCCAGCCCGCGTACAGGTCCACCACCACGCCCGGCAGGCCGTCGCCCTCGCCATGAATCAGGCGGTAGCTGTCCGTGTCGGTGAGGTCGATGAGGGCCGTGCGCTCGGCCAGGGCCTGACGCACCCGCCGGGTGATGAAGCCCGCATCCACGGTGTCACGCGAGTCACGCGTGAGCACCCGCACGGCGATGGCCGAGTGCGGGTCGTAATACCCGCGCGCCACGAACTTCCCGTTCTCCGTCAGGTCCACCACGCTGCCGGCCGGAATCTTCGGCACGTGCTCCAGCGCCTTGCGGAACACCCACGGGTGCCCCGCGCGCAGATGGCGCCCCAGTCCACGCGCCAGCTCCAGCTTCACGACATTCACGGTGTCACTCCTCACGGGCCGCGCCGCGGCCCCTCCGGGCCAGGATGGCGCGAGCCAGTTCCTCGAAGCCCCGCCCCTCGGGCGCCCGGGTGATGAAAGCAGGTGGCGCCTCGATGCGGTCCAGGACGGCCCGCACGTTGGCCACGCCCACGCCCAGTCCAAAGGCGGCGAACATCGGGGCGTCGTTGAAAGAATCCCCCGCGTATACATAACGCCCGTCACGCGGGTCCAGCCGTTCGCCCCACGCCGTCCGCGCGAAGCGCCGCGTGGCGCTCAGCTTGTCGAAGCGGCCCAGCCAGCAGTTGATGTGGATCGACGAGCGCACCGCCGTCACGCCTCGCCCAACCAACAGGGACTCGATGCGGTCCGCCCCCGCGGCCCCCAGGCGGGCCTCCTCGTTATAGTCCACCGCCAGGTCCACTTCCGTGTACGCGCTGTCCATGGACAGCCGCGCGCCGGGCACCTGCTTGAGCACCCGGGCTACCTCGGACTGGAGCCGCCGCCGGTTCGCTACCCGCTCCGCTGGCGCCTCCGCGTAGACCTTCCGCAGCCGGCCATGCGCGCCCTTCAGGAAGAACAGGCCGCCGTTCTCCACGATGACGCCGTCCACGGGGAGCTGCCGCGCCCAGGCCTCTCCCCAGCCCGCCGGGCGGCCACTCACCAGCACCACGCGCAGGCCCGCGGACGACAGGCGCTCCAACGCCCGTACTGTCTCCGAGCGCAGCTTGTGGCCCGTGGTCAGCGTGCCATCCACGTCGGTGAAGACGCCCTCGATGCGGGACAGGTCGGCCTCGCGAAGCGGGCGCGGGACTCGTGCCTTCAGGAGCGCCTTCATCACATCACGTCCAGACCGGCGAGCAGGCCCTGGAAGGCGACGATGGTGGACCGCAGCTCGTCGGGCGAGAGCTGGCCCACCTGGAGTTTGCGCGCCTTGCGTAGGAAGGCGTCCAGCTCCGTCGCGCGGCCGTAGAGGGACTGGCCGCTTCCGGCCGCCTCGGCCAGGGCCCGGGCCGCGCCCGCGGGGTCAGAGCCCACCAGCGACATGGCGCGCTCCAGCCGGACGCCGCACGACGCCCACACCTCGCGATCATGGATAATGAGCAACTGTCGCTGGTTCACCGCGGACAGGCCTTGGACGAAGGTGTCCAGGGCCTCCACCACCGTCACCAGTTCCTCGCGGGACGGATTCGGGAGGATGGCCAGGCGGCCAACCTCGGCGCGCATCTCCACGATGTGCCGCTTGTCCTGCGCGCGCAGATTCCGGTACGCGGCCGTGCGCCCGAAGGCGTCCATCTCCGTCTGGAGCTGCTGGGCATTCCACTGCACGTCCTGCGCCTCCGCATCGCGGACCTTCTTCAGGCGCGCGGTGAGGATGCGGCCCAGGTCGGCGGTGATGGCGCGGACGGTAACCGCGGCCTTCACCTCCGCCGCGTAGCCCGGCACCACCTGGGCCCGCGTTGCCTCGCCCAGGAGGCTCGCCGACTCGAACACCAGGTTGCTCATCTGCTCGCGGAACCGGGCGCGGACGCGCTGGACTTCCGCCAGCAGCGTCCACCGGTCGCTCACCACCGACGGGTTGCGCATGGCCTCGCCCAGCTGGGTGATGCCCTGGGCAATCTGGCTCATCGCCTCCTGGAGGATGCCGACGGGGGCCTGCGTGCTCGCGCCGCCCGGGGACGGCACGGGGAACTCTTCCCGGATGACGTTCAGCAGTCCGTTGACGTCCATCACCGTGTCACGGATGACGGGCGCCATCTCTTCCCACAAGGAGAGGTCCGGCGAGGAATCCACGACGGGCGTTTCGTACCGCACCAGGTCGAGGTCGCTCAGCCGGGAGATGGCGTGCGCGGTGGCGACGTACACCTTGCGCAGGCGGCCGGCGAACGCCGGATCCGGATGGGACTGGAGGATTTCTTCGAGCCTCGCGGACAGCGAGGCCGGGGGGGTCTCAGCGGCTTCAGACACGGGTGTCACACTCTAGCGCTCGACTTCCGCGCGGGGGAGTTCTAGCACTCGCATGCGGGCCATGCCGCTGGCTTGGGAGCGCTACGGGATGATTCAGGTCTGTCTTGTGAAGGACGGTCAACTTCTCACCGGTGGTGAAGAGCTGCTGGGCGAGGACGGCCGGAAGTGGATCGACGTCCTTCATCCGACCGAGGAGGTGTTGGCCCGGCTGGCCGCGCATTTCGGTCTGCACAAGCTGGCCGTGGAGGACTGCCTCCACCTGGACCAGCGGCCCAAGCTGGAGGAGTACCCCAACCACCAGTTCGTCGTTCTCCAGGGATTCTCCGTCCCGGGCAAGGACATCTGCGAACTGACGCTGCACGAGCACCACTTCTTCCTGGCGAAGGACTGGCTCATCAGCGTCCACGAGCTCCCCTTCGCCGGCCTCGACACCGTGATGCGCCGCGTGAAGGAGGACCCGCTGGCGACGCTCGTTCGAGGGACGGACTTCGTCTTCTACATGCTCGCGGACGCGTTGGTGGATGCGCAGTTCCCCATCCTCGACGCGTTCAGTGACGAGCTCGAGGACCTGGAGGTCGCCATCTTCGACAAGCCGGAGAAGTCCCACCTGCAACGCATCTTCGCGATGAAGCGGATGCTGGTGACGTTCCGGCGGGTGCTGTCGCCCCAGCGCGACGTGGTCGGCTTGCTGTCCCGGCGGGGCATCTCCCATGTCCACGAGAAGACGACGCTCTACTTCCGTGACGTGTACGACCATCTGGTGCGGCTGTACGAGCAGATTGATGCCGGGCGCGACATCATCGGCAACGTGATTGACGGCTACCTGTCCATGGTGGCGAACAAAACGAACGACATCTCCAAGCAGCTCACCATCTTCGCCACCATCTTCCTGCCGCTGTCCTGCATCGTCGGCTTCTTCGGGCAGAACTTCGACCGGCTCTACACGAACAGCGCCTGGTACCTGATGTGGGCGTCGATTCTCGCGCTGCCAGTGGGGATGATCTTCTGGTTCAAGCACAAAGAGTGGCTCTGACATTTCCGCGAGGAGAGGAAACATGCTGACCGTCACCGTGGATGGCGTCTCCCTGCACTACCGGGACGAGGGCAAGGGCCCGCCCGTGTTGCTGCTGCACGCGTTTCCGCTGAATGGCAGCACCTTCGACAAGCAGGTGAAGGCGCTGTCGGGGCGCTACCGCTTCATCATCCCGGACATCCGAGGCTTCGGTGAGAGCGCGCGGGGCGACGGCCCCACGGAGATGTCCCGCATCGCGCGTGACGCGCTGTCGCTGCTGGACGCGCTGAATCTGGACACCGCGGTGGTGGGTGGAGTCTCCATGGGGGGCTACGCCGCCATGGCCCTGCTGCGCGAGGACGCGGGGCGCGTCAGCGGGCTGGTGTTGATGGATACGCAGGCCACCGCGGACGACGCGGAGGGAAAGGCGCGCCGGGAGGCCTCCGCGACACAGGCGCTGGAGGTCGGCGTGGAGCCCATCATCCAGGCCATGCTTCCCAAGATGGTCGCCACGGGACCGGACTCTCCGGTGGCCCAGGAGGTGGCGGCACTGATGCGCGCGGCCTCCCCCGCGAGCGTCGCGGCCGCGCTGCGCGGCATGGCCCTGCGTCCGGACAGCAAGGACATGCTGGCGCGGTACGCAGGCCCGGCACTCGTCATCGTGGGCGAGCACGACGCCATCACCCCGCCGGCCAAGGCGGAGGAAATCGCCGGACTCATCTCCGGAGCGAAGCTGGAGATCATTCCGGATGCGGGGCACCTGGCCAACCAGGAACAGCCTGATCGGGTCAACGCCGTGCTGGACGCCTTCCTGACGTCGCTTCAGGGGCACAGCGACTGAGTGCAGGCTGGTGGCACGCCGTGCCCCATGCGAGCATGCGGGCTGGACATTCCAGCCTGCTGCCGCCGAGGGTGCCGTGGACCGCATGCATCTGAAGGACGTCGAGGACCGCGAATCCGATGGCCACTACGGCCGGCTGATTCGCATGGCCCGAGAGGTGGGCGCTCCCGTCCCGCAAATCTGGCACCTGTTCGCGTACAAGCCGCGATTGGGCGAAGCGCTGTCCCACTTCACCCATGAAGTCATGCGGGGCCCTTCCCCACTGTCGCCCGGGCTCAGAGAGCTGATTGCCGCGTACACGTCGCGCGGCAACCAATGCTTGTTTTGAACAGGCTCTCACGCCGCGGTCGCGGCGGAACTGCTGGGCAATCCCGACATGGTGAAGGCGGTCCTGGAGGACGTGGCGACAGCCCCCATCTCTGAGGCCGAGAAGGCCCTCTTTGCCTTCGTGGACACCCTCAACCACCGTGCGGCGCAGGTGGGACGGGAGGACATCGCACACTTGAAGGACGCCGGGTGGACAGACGAAGCCCTCTTCGACACCGTGACGGTGTGCGCGCTCTTCAACTTCTACAATCGATGGATTGACGGCACCGGCGTTCAGGACATGCCCGCGGAGATGTATCAGCGCAGCGGGCAGCGGATGGCCGCCACAGGCTATGCGCCGCCGCCCCCCGCGAAGCCCGAGGAGTAACACCGCCGCGCGAGCGCTCAGCGGCGATGCTTCCGCTGGGCGGCTTCGAGGACGGTGTCCTTGAGGAGATAGCCGAATCCGGCGTTTCGCAGGCGGAGGGACAAGTCACTGACCGTGGTGCGCAGCCGCTCCGCCGTGTCCTCCAGGTGCCAGTCGCACTGGGCAAGACGATGACCACCAGGTCGGCGCCCCAGGCCAACGCCTCCAACAGCGGCGTGGCGATGTCTGTCTGCCCTCGTGCACTGACGAGCAGCGGCTCCTCCACCGGGCACGTCCACCACGTGCGGTACTCCCGGGCGGCAGCGGACAGCAGGTAGTGCGTGACCAGTGCCACACCGAGTGGACGGCGGCGCTTCTCCAGCGACCCGGATGACGAATAGCTGTTGTCCAGAATCGCGGCCACCCGCTGCAACGGCGACGGGGCCCTGCGCAGGACGCGGGCCGCGGCTTGCTCCAGCGCGGCGTGCAGCTCCGCGTGGCGCTCCCGGCGAGCCTCCTGCGACAGCGCCAGGACATACAGCGCCAGCTTCGTCAGGGATGCCCGCCCCAGGTCCACCGGGGGCGGCGTCCCGCGCTCGCGCGCCGCGGATTCCTGCAGGCGCAGGCGCTCCGCCGCCGTGAGACGCGGCTCGATGCGCCGGAGGAACACCTCGCGGGAGATGCCGTGCTTCACCGCCAGGCCCTCCGCCACCGTGTACGGAAGCTCGTACAGGGCCTCGTGGGTATAGTGCGCGCGGCGAAAGGTCTCCAGCAAGGGCTGGGTGAAGGAGCGCTTCTTCCAGCCTCGGAAGAGGAACGGCCCCAGCTCTCCCTCCGGCGTCAGGTGTCCGTGGGACACGGCGGCGCGCAGCTTGGAGCGGTACTTCACGGCGTCGAAGGCCAGGTTGGCGCGACCGTGCACGTAGTCCCGAGCAATCGCACGCGCCCGGCGGTTGTTGATGCGCCGGCCGCGCAGGGACGCCAGGACACGGAAGGCCCGCTGGGGCGGCAGGGCGCGCAGCGCGGCGGCGATGAGCGCGCCCTCCTCCGCCTTGTCCCGGGCATCCGCTGGGCTGCCGCTGGCGAGCAGGTTGAGGATGATCTGCGCTTGATTGAAGTGGTTGATGCCCGCCGCGAGCGTCCGTGCATACAGCCGGCGGTAGTTGCCCAGGATGTACTGGTGCAGGAACTCGATGGAGACGGACTGGCCGCGCGCGTCGCCGTAGAACTCCCGCTGCCCCGTGCAGGAGAAGCAAGCGTTGACGAACATCACCAGGTCTTCGCGAGCGACCTGCTCGACTCGGGCTTCCGCCAGTGCGGCCATCGTGTGCACGCCCTCCCCAGGCACCCGGGATTGGGAAAGGAAGCGCCGCTCGGGGAAGAGTGAAACGACCGCAGGTCAGGCTCCAAAGGCTTGAATCGGAAGTCGCATCGGAGTCCCGCGAGCGGCGCACCGAGGCTACCACACGATTCGAGGCGAAGGGCCTGACACCCCGGCCAGCGCCAACCTCAGGGCTGGCACGTCACCTGGCTGTTTTCCACGGTGCAGGCGGAGCAGGTAGCCGTCTCCGTCAACACGCCCTGGCGGCACTCCAACACGGCCTGGCCATCCGCGCGGCACAGCCCCGTGCCCTCGGCACTGGAGGCACAGGCGTCCCCCGCGACGTTGTTGGACGTATCACACCGCACGGCCTCCGACGTCTCACGGCAGCCCAGCGGCCCCCGGCAGGGCAACTCACGCCATTTGCCGCCCCGGCACTCCAGCGCCAGCACCCGCTCCTCGCAGACGAAGCCGCCTCCGTCGCAGTCGCCTCCCGCGCTCGGACCACAACCAGCGAGGAGCAGAGAGCCAACCAACGGGACGAGTGCGAGAAGTGAGCGGTTCATGGGCACCAGCCAATATTTCGAGCGTCCCGCCGCCGGTCAACCACCCAGTGTCTCCTGGAAGAAACGACGGAAGTTTCCACCCATGACGCGTTCCACCCAGGACGGTGGATGACGGCGCAACAGCGCCTCGGTGAGCAAAGGCAACCCGGTGACATCCTTCATGCCACGGGGAAGCGGCACCATTCCGTCGTAGTCGGAGCCCAGCCCGACCC
>NZ_JABFNS010000135.1 GCF_013116825.1 Myxococcus xanthus | reverse complement strand
CCGCTGTCCTGCGGGGGGCTGTCTCTCATCGTGGGCTCCAGTGTGAATGGGCCCACGGTCCTGCGGGTGTGCGACGGCATCGCGGGGTGTGACCATCTCGACGCGCGCAACCTGGGCGAGGCGACAGGGAGCTGCGCGGGGGCGCCCGCCGCGCCGGTGGTCTCCTTCACCTGCCCGGCCGGGGGCTACTACAGCGTGATGACCGCGCCGGCTTCGAGCACGACCGTGGAATGGCTGGCGAACGTCGAGGCGTATCCGGACTCCGCGTCCATCTACGGCCTGTCCGAACAGCAGGTCTATTCCGTGCGCGAGGGCGCATTCTACGGAAACATCTTCCTTCCGAACGAGCTGGGGGCAGAGGTGGACGTCGTGGAAACCTGGGACGGGAGCAAGAAGGGGTACAGGGTGGTGGGCGCCGACGTCATCGTGCCCGGCTCCATCTACCGGAAGATGTTCTCCTGCTACGACCCGGCCTGGTCGAGCGGGGCGGCGTACGCGGTGAACCGCGTCTGCGCGCTGCCCTCGTCGGGCTCGAACTGCGCCGCGAGCGTGACGGGGCCCTGCTTCACGTCCCTCAGTCCGCCCGTGGCCGGTAAGTGCGAGATCCTCGATGGGGCCCTCACTCCGGGGGATGGCGACTATGAGGCGTGCCACGACCATGACAACGTGCTGTGGACGCAGTCGGTGACCACCTACCTCCATACCCCGTGCGACGTGGTGGCGAAGGAGCTGCGCACCCAGCTCTGCGGGCGTGCCTCGGTGCCCACCAAGCCGCTGCCTTCGAGGGAGGAGCTGCCCTTTCCCTTCCCTCGGAAGAAGTAGGCATTCTGCCGCATGGCGTCGGGTGACGAAGAGGCCCTCTATGGCGAGGAGTTGGGCGTCGGCGCCCTGGTATCAGACTGGCTGGTGGAGCAGGTCCATTACCGGGGGCCTGTCTCCACGCTCTATCGTGCCCGACACGTCCGCACGGGGGCGCCCGCGGCGCTGAAGGTCCTGCTTCCACAGCCCTCGGATGTCGCCCTGCGGCGCTTCCGTCGGGAGGCGCAGACGCTCCAGCGGTTGAGCCATCCGCACATCGTCAACGTGCTTGGCTACGGCACGCTCGCGGACGGGCGGCCCTTCATCGCGATGGAGTGGTTGGAGGGGAGGGACCTCGCGGCGGAGCTGGCATTGCGCGGACCTCTGTCGCCGGGAGAGGCGCTGGAGGTGCTGGAGCAGGTGGGCGGCGCGCTGCGCACCGCGCACCAGGCCGGTGTCGTGCACCGGGACTTGAAGGCACAGAACGTGGTGCGCTTGAGCGCGTGCGGTGGCGCACCGCGCGTGAAGCTGGTGGACTTTGGCGTGGCGAAGGGGCTGACGCCGAATGCGCCGGGCGCGTCCACGCTCACGCTGACGGGCGTCTCCCTGGGCACGCCGTTGTCCATGGCGCCCGAGCAGATTCGCGGCGAGCCGCCTGACGCCCGCACCGACTTGTACGCGATGGGCGTGCTGCTCTTCCAACTCGTCACCGGGCAGCCGCCCTTCCAGGGCGCCACCCGGCACGAGGTGGAGGACCTGCACCTGAATGCGCCGCCTCCTCGGCCCAGCGAGCGCGCCCCGGTGCCTGCCGCACTGGATGCCGTGGTGCTGCGCAGCATGGGGAAGCGGCGTGAGGACCGATACCCGGACATCGATGCCTGGCTCGATGCGCTCCGGCGCGCGGTGAAGGGCAGCCCCACGGAGGACCAGCCCACGTTCGCCGTGGCGCTGTACGCGGAAGCCCGGCTCCACGGCGCGGTGGAACCTTCGTCCTTGGAGCGGCTGGACGCGTTGCTGGAGCGCGTGGGGGGGGCCGCGCGCGCCGCGGGGCTGGACGTGCGGCTGGAGGGGAGCGGTTGCCTGCTGGCCTTCGCGCCGCTGCCGCCTGAAGCAGGGGCGGAGCAGGCCGCGCGAGCGCGCGTGCTGCACGCCGCGCTAGCCCTGGTGGAGTTCGTGGCGGCGAGCGAGGCGCCGCGCGCGGTGGACCTGGCCATCACCGTTCACGTCGCGGAGCTGCCTCGCGAGGAGCGCGGCGGCGGATTGTTGCACCTGCCGGGCTGGGTCGCGGAGCCACCAGGAACGGACCTGGTGGCGACCGCGCGGGCGCTCGAGGGGCTGGAGACGGCCTTCCTGGCGACACCCGTGTCCGCCGCGGGACTGGGGTGCTGGCGCGTCAGCCGCCCGCGGTGAGGCTCACGGCTTGATGCCGTGGCGTCGCAGCAGGCGGTAGAGGTGGACGCGGTCCATGCCCGCGGTGACGGCTGCCTGGGCCACCTTGCCCTGGTGCTTCTCCAGCAGCGCGCGCAGGTAGCGGCGCTCGAAGTCATCGACGACGTGACGGCGCTGGTCGGCGTACGGCTGCGAGGGGTCCACCTCGGGTGGGCCGGAGCGGTGGGCTTCTTCCTCGGAGAGCTCTACTGCTTCCTCGAAGACGAGGCAGCGTTCCAGGTAGTTGCGCAACTCGCGCACGTTGCCGGGCCACGCCGCGTGCCGCAACCGGGCCAGGAAGTCCTGCGTGCGCAGCGCGGCCGTGCGCTCGCGGTCCGCGCCGAGCAGGTCGAGGATGCCCTCCACCAACATGGGCAGGTCCTCCGGACGCTGACGCAGCGGCGGGAGCAGCAGGCGCAGCACCGCGAGCCGGAAGAAGAGGTCGGAGCGGAACCGGCCCGCGTTGACCTCCGCGCGGAGGTCCCGGTGCGTGGCGGCGACGAGGCGCACGTTCACCGGCTGATACGTGTTGCTGCCCACGCGGCGAATCTCGCGGTTCTCCAGCACGCGCAGCAGCTTGGGTTGCAGCTCCGCGGGCAGCTCGCCAATCTCGTCCAGGAAGACGGTGCCGCCGTCGGCTTCCTCGAAGACGCCCGCGCGCCGCTGGACGGCGCCGGTGAACGCGCCCTTCTCGTGGCCGAACAGCTCGCTCTCCAACAGGTGCGCGGGGATGGCGCCACAGTCCACGATGAGGAAGGGCGCGTCGCGCCGGGGACTCGCCTGGTGGATGGCCAGCGCGGCCTGGCTCTTTCCGGTGCCCGTCTCGCCTTCGAGCAGCACCGTCACATCGCGGCCCGCCGCGCGCTCCATCATCGCGAAGCAGCCCCGCATGGCCACGGAAGCGCCCACCAGCGTGCCGAAGCGCGAGTTCTCCGACAGCGGCAGGCGGTTGTTCTCCGCGCTGAAGTCGAAGCGCAGCACCACGCGGCCCAGGCGCAGCAGGCTGCCACTGCGCAGCACGCCCTCCACCACCTGCACTCCGTCGACGATGACGCCGTTGAGGCTGTCCAGGTCCTTCACCTGGGGGCCCCGAGGTCCGATGCGCACCTCGCAGTGGAACCGGGACACCGTGGGGTCCTCCACGGCGAAGTCGTTCAGCGGGTGCGAGCCCACCGAACAGGTGTCACCCGTGGACTCCCACGTCGTCCCGATGTTCGGACCTTCCGCCACCGTGAGCCGGAACCGGCGCACCGTGGAGGCATCATAGCCCCGGCGTGCGTGCTCGTAGGGCAGCGTGACGTGCAGCGGCGTGTCACCCCCACCTTCGACTTCCATCCTCCATTGCGATTCGCCCTTCGCGTCCGGCGAGGAGGGTGCGGCAAGAGCCCGGTCCAATGCAGACATGGAAGTCAAGATATCACGGGGGCCGGCATCCGAACGGTTCTCTCCCGGGCCCATTCTGATGGGGGGCCGCCCGCTCCTTTGGGCGGGAGGCAGGTCCCGCGCGGAGGCGCGGCGTCTCCGGGATTTCCGTAAGTCGCGGCTGTCTGGGCCGTCTCGGCTGAGAGGTGCTGTGTCACAGCGGACTCGGAGTGTCGCGGACCCCACATGTCGGCGCGGGCGGTCGTGCTGATGAAATCACAGACATGCCGCCGAGGGGCATCACATCGCCCCATCCGCCCGGGGATGAAGCCATGTCTGTCATTTCACGGGGCGGAGTTTCAACAGGGGGCGCTACCTGTCGTGTTTGCCTGGGCCTCTGGTAGGAATGGGCCATGGCGACACGGGGTAGGCGCCGCGCGACGCGCGGTGGGGGGACGCAGGGGCTGACGTTCGACGCGGTGCGCGCGCTGGCGTTGTCCCTACCGGGGATGGAGGAGGGCTCGTCCTTCGGGACGCCCGCGTTCCGCGTGCGCAAGAAGTTCATCGCCCGCTTCCATGAGGACGGCGAGTCGCTGGTGGTGAAGGTAGAGCCCGGCGTCCGGGATGTCCTCATGCAGGCCGAGCCAGACAGTTGCTACATCACCGAACATTACGCGGGGTACCCCGAGTACCTGCTCGTCCGCGTTGCCGCGGCGCGTCCGGCGCTGGTCCGCCAGCTGTTGGAGGACGCGTGGCGGAGGGCTGCCTCCCAGCGGCAGTTGGCGGAGCGGGCGCGCGACGCGGACTGACGCACGCGTTTTCGCGGCAGGCGTTGGCAGGCCCGGCATTCGATGCGAGGCTATGGGAGAAGAGGGGGCAGGCCGGGAAGGGGCGCAACGCATGGTAGCGCCCATGCTGGCCGGTCTCACCGGAGCGGGAGACCCGACATGTCAGAGTCAGCAGGTGGCCAGGGCGAGGGGCGCGGGCGGCTGCGCACGCCCGTGGAGGGTGCCCTCCGGGCGGTGCGTTCTCTGGTCGAGTTGGAGGACACGGACCGGGCGGCACAGCTCTATGAGGAGCTGGGCGATGCGCAGCGCGAGCGCATCCGTCACGAAGCTGAACAGGGACCGGCGAAGGAGCGCCGTGGCTTCGTCGAGGTGCTGCGGCGCGCGCGGGACTTCCTGGGCGCGGCCCGGCTGATGGACGGCCAGGGCGAGGACGCCACCGCCGGGGACCTCTACTTCCAGAGTGGGAAGTACATGGCCGCCGCGGAGAGCTACCTCCGGGCGGGTGATGCCGAGCGCGCCGCCGCCGCCTTCGAGCGAGGTGGCGCGCTGGAGCGCGCGCTGGCCATCTACCGGGAGCTGGGCTCGCGCGAAGCCATGGCGCAGTGCCTGGTGCGCCTGGATCGTCCCTTCGAGGCGGCCACGCTCTACCGGGAGCTGGGACAGGCGCACGCGGAGGTCGAGGCGCTCGGAGGCGTGCGCGTGGAGGACCCGCGCTTCGTGGAGGCGGTGCTGCGCATCTGCCAGTTGCTGGACGCCGAGGGCTTCACGCACCGGGCGCTGGCGGTGCTCGCGGACGCGGTGAGCAGCTCGGAGGACGCGCGCGGGGACCCGGCGCTGGTGACGGAGAAGGCCCGGCTGCTGCGCCGCATGGGGATGGAGGCGGAAGCGGAGGCCATGCTCATCCGCCGTTCGGGAGGCGCGTCGGCGCCCGCGGCGAACGGGTACCGGTTCCTCAAGGCCATCCCCATCTTCGGCGAGCTGTCCCTGGAGGACATGAAGGACCTCTACCGGCTGGCGCGTCAGGTCGTCATCGCGCCCGGCGCCGTGTTGCTGGAGAAGGGCGCGCCCGGCCTGGGGCTCTTCGTCCTGATGGATGGCACCGTGGACGTCTTCAGCGGCCCCGAGGAGGACGCCCGGCACCTCAACACGCTGGGGCCAGGGGCGTACCTGGGGGAAATCTCCCTGGTGCAGGATGGACCCGTGTCCGCCCATGTCCGCGCGCGGACCTCCGTGCGGGCGCTGCGCATCAGCCGTGTCGACTTCGAGCGCTTCGTGGATACGCACGAGGCGGCGGCGCTGCGCATCTTCCGCCTCTTCACCCAGAACCTCGCGGGACGGGTTCGTGCGCTGAGCACCTGACAGGGATGGCCCACGGCGTATGTCTACGTGGGGCCGAGCGGGAGCCGGACGCTGAACGTGGTCCCTTTCTCCGGCACGCTGGACACCTGGATGTCGCCCCCGTGCGCCGAAACGACCTGATGGGCGATGAAGAGGCCGAGCCCCAACCCACTGTAGTTGCGGCCGGAGACGGCCCGCATGAACCGGTCGAAGACGTGGGGCAGTGCTTCCGGCGCGATGCCGATGCCTTCGTCGCGAACGTTCAGCCGCGCCATGCCGCCTTCCTCGCGCAGGCTGACGTGAATCGGCTTGCCCCCTCCGTACTTGAGCGCGTTGGAGAGGAGGTTGGTCATCACCTGCTCCACCCGGCGTGTGTCCCATTCGCCCTGCACGGGCGCCGGCGCGTCCAGTTCCACGGTGCTTCCGAGCTGATTGGCTTGTGGCTGGTAGCGGGCGACGACCTCTCGAAGCAGCGCCGTGAGGTCCGCGGGCACGCGCTCCAGGGTCAGCTGGCCCACGCTGATGCGTGACACGTCAAGGAGGTCGTCCACCAGCTCCACCAGCTTGCGCACCTGGCGGACGGCGACGTCGAGGTCGCGCTCCACGCGCTCGCTCGGCAGCATGCCTCCCGGAGCGCTGTCGACGGCGCGGCGCATGGCCGTCAGCTTCAGTTGCAGCGGGGTGAGCGGGGTGCGCAGCTCGTGGGACGCCACGGACAGAAAGTCGTCCCGGATGCGAAGCGCCTCCCGCAGGCGCTCCATCTCCCGTTGCTCCTGGGCCTGGTAACGGGCGGTGAAGTCGCGCGTCACCTTGCCGAAGCCTCGCAGCTGCCCTGTCTCGTCATACAGCGCGGTGATGACGACGTTGGCCCAGAAGCGGCTGCCGTCCTTGCGGACGCGCCAGCCGTCCTCTTCGAAGCGGCCCTCACGCGTCGCCACGTCGAGCCCGTGCCGCGGCCGGTTCCGTGCCACGGCTTCGGGCGGATAGAAGCGGCTGAAGTGCTGCCCCAGAATCTCGTCCGCGCGGTAGCCCTTGATGCGCTCGGCGCCCGGGTTCCAGCTTGCTACGTAGCCGTCCACGTCGAGTGTCAGGATGGCATGGTCGGTGACGCTCTCAATCAACAGCCGGAGCTGGTCCGCAGTGTCTTGCTTGGATTCGCTTTGGCCGGAGTATGCGATGCGCCTGGCACGTCCGGGGCATCCGTTGGTGTCTTCCATGGGGCTCCTGCTCTGACTCGCTGGTATGAGAACACGCCCCCCTCCGTCACGGGGAATCGAGCGATGTGCCCATCGGCCATCGGACACTCCGGCCGGCGCACGGGCAGGCGGCCAGCCGGTGCGAGTCCCCGACGCGGGGGGCGGGTGCCCCTCCAACTTGTCGAGGGAGGGGTCGTCACGAAGGTCGACTCGGACCCATGCGGGAGTTAACATGCCGCGCCGAATGTCCATGCAGGGTGGCGCCGGTGACGATCCCGATCGGGGGCGGCGCATCGGGAAATACGAAATCCTCACGCGTCTCTCCATGGGAGGGATGGCGGAGCTGTTCCTGGCCTACACCTCGGGGCCTGGGGGATTTCGCAAGTTTGTCGCGGTGAAGCAGATTCTCCCGGACATCAAGAAGGACGAGCAATTCGTCCAGATGTTCCTGGATGAGGCGCGCATCACCGCGGCCTTCTCGCACGCGAACATCGGTCAGGTGTTCGATTTGGGCGAGGAGGGCGGCGAGCTGTACCTCGCCATGGAGTTCCTGCCCGGGCAGAACCTGGAGCAGGTGGTGAAGGCCTCCACGCGCCAGGGCTATCCGTTGCCGCTCGGCTTCGTCGGGCGGGTGATTCGCGATACCTGCCTGGGCCTGCACTACGCGCATCACTTCACGGACCCGTCGGGCCGGCCCGCGGTGGTGGTGCACCGCGACGTGTCTCCGAAGAACGTGATGCTCACCTACGACGGCGTCGTGAAGGTGATCGACTTCGGCATCGCCAAGGCGCGCGGACGGTTGGGGCGCACTCAAGTGGGGACGGTGAAGGGGACCAGCGGCTACATGTCCCCGGAGCAGGTGCGAGGCGTGGCCACCCTGGATGGCCGCAGTGACTTGTTCTCCGTGGGCGTCATGCTGCACGAACTGCTGAGCGGCCAGCGGTTGTTCAGCGGGCCGCACGAAGCGGCGGTGATGATGCAGATCGTGGAGGCCGACGTGCCTCCGCTGCGCGGCATCAACCCGGATGTCCCCGAAGCCTTGGAAGCCGTGGTGACGCGAGCGCTGTCCCGGGACGTGTCCCAGCGCTTCACCAACTGCCGGGAGATGGCGCGCGCCATTGAAGCGGCGCTCGGCTCGGAGATCTTCGACGAGGACGGCATGACCGCCGTCATGGGCGACCTCTTCGCCGACAAGCGCCAGAAGACGCGCACGCTGTTGGAGCTGGCCAGTCGCGCGGAGGATGCCCGCGTCAGCGAGGCGGCGGGTGCCCTCCAGCAGGACGACAGCGCGGACTCCGCCCCCACGTCGCAGATGCCGGCCCCGCGCGCCCGGCCTGGTTCGCCTTCGGCCCCACATTCGAGCGCGCCCAAGCCCGTGCCCCAGCGCCGTCCGGCGGAGGGCGGCGTGGCTTCGCGTGGCCCCTCAGGTGCAGCCAACGGGAGCGCGCCCAAGCCCGCCCCTCAGCGCCGGACCAGTGAGGTGGCTTCTCTGGCTTCGCGCACGCCTCGCGGAGGTCAGGACAGCGCGCCGGCCGCGCGTACACCTCGGCCGCGGCCCACTGCCCGGCAGGAGGCCCCGGCCGAGCCCGAATCCCTCGACGAGCCGAGTGATCTCCAGACGCAGCGCTTCCGTTCCCGGCCCCAGCGGCCCGGCGCGGACGGTGCTCGGGCCTCCGGACGGTCGGCGCGCCCCGATGCGTCCCGGGCCTCGGACACACCGGTGGAGACGCCCGCCGCCCGTCCGCCGTCGCGCTGGGCCAGCCGGCTGTTCCTGCTCCTCCTGGTGGGAGGGCTCGGTTGGGCTGCGACGCTGCCTGCCGTGCGTGCGCAGCTCCTGCCGGGCTTCGAAGCCGCCAAGGCGTGGGTGAGCGCGGAGTTGAATCCGCCGCCGGCGGAGGACCCCGCGAACCAGCCCTGGCCACCGCAGCAGGCGGGGCCGCCGCCGGGCTTCCGTCGGGCCGAGCCAGAATCTGCACCTTCCGAGCCTTCCCAGGCTGTCGCCCAGACCGAGCAGGCCGCTGGTGGCGAAGGCTCGGACGGGGATGCGGTGGAGGGCGCGCCTGAAGCCAAGGCCCCGACGAAGGCCCCGCCCGGGCGGAAGGCGAAGGAAGGTGCCTCTTCGCCGGCGCGGTGGGCGGCTGCCTCCAAGGCCGAGGCCGAACCTGCCAGCGCCAAGGCCGTGCCGTCCGCGCAGGTCAGCCCACCTCCGCGCGAGCCAGCGCCTCGCGTGGCGGCGGCCCAGCCGGCCGCCGAGCCCGTCACCACGGCGACGCAGGACCCCGAGGGAATGGCGGAGGTGCTGGATACCAGCACGGCGAAGGGGGCCGCGAAGGCGGGCCTGGGGTGGATGACGCTCTATACGGTGCCGCGGGCGGCCGTGTTCGACGGCGCCACGGAGCTGGGTACGACGCCCTTGAAGAAATTCCCGCTACCCGTGGGGGTCTACCGCCTGCGCGTGGTGGACCCGACGGGGGTGGAGTCGGTGAGCAGGCTCCTCTCGGCTCCCATCAAGCCGGGCGAGGAGACGAAGATTCAAATCCGGCTGGCGGATCTCCCACCGTACAAGGAGTGAGCGCCGTCCTTGACGCTCCGGACCCCCGTCACTAGGGTCCGCGCGCTATGTATTTTCAGGACCTTATCTTCACGCTCCAGAAGCACTGGGCCGACCAGGGGTGCATCAACACGCAGCCCTACGATGTCGAGGTCGGCGCGGGCACGATGGCCCCGTACACCTTCCTGCGTGCCCTGGGCCCGGAACCCTGGAACGTGGCGTACGTGCAGCCGTCGCGGCGTCCCGCGGACGGCCGGTTCGGAGAGAACCCCAACCGCCTGTTCCAGCACCACCAGTTCCAGGTCATCCTCAAGCCGGCGCCGAAGAACGTCCAGGAGCTGTACCTGGGGTCGCTTCGGAAGATTGGCATCGACCCGTTGGAGCACGACATCCGGTTCGTCGAGGACGACTGGGAGTCGCCCACGCTCGGCGCCTGGGGCCTGGGCTGGGAAGTGTGGTGTGACGGCATGGAGGTGACGCAGTTCACCTACTTCCAGCAGTGCGGCGGCTTTGACTGCAAGCCCGTCTCCGCGGAGCTCACCTACGGGTTGGAGCGCATCTGCATGTTCCTGCAGAACGTGGAGAACGTCTTCGACATCGAATGGGTCAAGGGCGTGAAGTACCGCGAGGTGTTCCACCCCAACGAGGTGGAGATGAGCAAGTACGCGCTCCAGGAGTCGGACGCGCAGATGCTCTTCGCGCTCTTCGACGCGTACGAGAAGGAGTGCAAGCGCCTCATCGAGCGCCAGTTGCCGCTGCCCGCGTACGACTTCGCGCTGAAGTGCTCGCACGCGTTCAACCTGCTGGACGCGCGCGGCGCCATCTCCGTCACGGAGCGCGCCAACTTCATCAAGCGCGTGCGCGACAACGCCAGGTTGTGCGCGGAGGGCTACCTCCAGATGCGTGAGCGGCTGGGCTACCCGCTGCTCAAGTCGCCGTGGACGGTGGGTGAGCAGCCCCCGGTGCTGGAGGGCAAGCCGGCCAGCGACTACTGGAAGACGGTCGTCCTCAACAAGCCCGTGGAGAAGAAGCAGAAGGCGGAGGTGGCCCATGGCGCGTGACCTGCTCCTGGAAGTGGGCGCGGAAGAGATTCCGGCGTCCTTCATCGGACCCGCGCTGGACGACCTGAAGCGCGTCATCACCGAGCGCATGGCGGACGCCCGCCTGAAGCATGGCGAGGTGCGGACCTTCGGCACGCCGCGGCGGCTCGCGGTGTGGGTGAAGGACGTGGCGGACGCGGGCGAGGACATCATCAAGGAGGTGCTGGGTCCCAGCGCCAAGGCTGCCTTCGACGCGCAGGGCAAGCCCACCAAGGCGGCGGAGAAGTTCGCCGAGAGCCTCAAGCTCGCGGTGGACCAACTGGGCCGCGCCACCACCGCCAAGGGCGAGTACCTGTCCGCGCGCGTGGAGGAGAAGGGCCGCCCGGCGGCGGACATTCTGAAGGACACGCTGCACGCGGCGGTGCACGGCATCAACTTCCGCAAGTCCATGCGCTGGGGTGACGTGGACACGTCCTTCGCGCGCCCGGTGCAGTGGCTGGTGGCGCTGCTGGGGAGCGATGTGCTGCCCGTGGTGTTCGGTGACGTGACGAGCGGCCGGACCACGCGGGGGCACCGCTTCCTGTCGCCCGACGCCATCGAGCTGAAGGCTCCGGCGGAGTACGAGGTGGCGCTGGAGAAGGCGCACGTGGTGGCGGACATCACGAAGCGCCGCGCGCAGCTGGTGGAGAAGGTGAGGGCGGCCGCGAGCAAGGCCGGCGCCCAGCTGTTGGAGGACGAGTCGCTGGTGGACCAGGTGACGAACCTGGTCGAGCTGCCCAGCCCGGTGGTGGGCACCTTCGAGGAGCGCCACCTGGACCTGCCTCCGGAGGTGCTGGTGCAGGAGATGAAGAGCCACCAGCGCTACTTCTCGCTGGTGGACAGCGCGGGCAAGCTGCAGCCGAAGTTCATCGCCGTGTCCAACACGCCGGTGCGCGACGAGCAGCTCAGCCTGCGCGGCTACCAGCGCGTGCTGCGCGCGCGACTGGCGGACGGCCGCTTCTTCTTCGACGAGGACCGGAAGACGCCGCTCATCGACCGCGTGGAGAAGCTGGGCCGCGTGGTGTGGCAGGGGCAGCTGGGGAGCTACCTGGAGAAGGTGGAGCGCTTCCGCACGCTGGCGGTGTGGCTGGGCCAGCAGGCGGGGCGGGCAGGGGATGCGGCCACCATCGAGCGCGCCGCCACGCTGGCCAAGGCCGACCTCGTCACCGGCATGGTGGGCGAGTTCCCCGAGCTCCAGGGCATCATGGGCCGCGAGTACGCTCGCGCGGGCGGTGAGCCGGACGCCGTGGCCCTGGCCATCGCGGAGCACTACCTGCCGCGTGGCGCCGAGGACGCGCTGCCCACGCAGGATCCGGGCGCGCTCATCGGCATCGCGGACAGGCTGGACTCGCTGTGCGGCATCTTCGCCATCGGCAAGGCGCCCACGGGCGCGGCGGACCCGTTCGCCCTGCGCCGCGCGTGCATCGCCATCATCCGGTTGGTGCTGGGGCGCGGCTACCGCTTCAGCCTGTCGGCCGCGGTGGACGAGTCGCTCCGGCTGCTGGCGCCGAGGATTGCCAACGCCAAGCGCAAGGCCGGCGAGCCCGCGCCGCGTGAGCAGGTGCTGGAGTTCTTCCGCGGCCGCCTCAAGGCGCTGTGGGGTGAGCAGCACCGCACGGACGTCGTGGAGGCGGTGCTGTCCGCCGGCTTCGACGACCTCGTGGCCGCGCAGAAGCGCCTGGAGGCCCTGAGCCACATCGTGGGCCGGGCGGACTTCCAGCCCCTGGCCGTGGCCTTCAAGCGCGTGGTCAACATCGTGGAGAAGCAGGGCCGCGACGTGCAGGGGGGAGAGACCAACCCCCAGAAGCTGGTGGACGAGCCGGAGCGGAACCTCCACACCGCCTTCACCCAGGCCCGGAGCACGGTGTCGGGGTTGGTGCGCGCGGATGACTTCTCCGGTGCTCTCCGGGAAATCACGGGGCTGAAGCCCGCCGTGGACACCTTCTTCGACAAGGTGATGGTCATGGCCGAGGACAAGGCCCTGAGGGAAAACCGCATCCGCCTGCTCGTGGAGATTGGCGCCCTGTTCAACCAGGTGGCCGACTTCTCGAAGATCCAGGCTGAAACGGCCGCCGCGGCCTGATGCGTGGCCTGCCTGCCCTCCGGGGGATGAAGCACCCCGGGGGGCACGGTTGCGTCGGGCGCAAGGCGCATGGGAATGGCCCGCCGTGTTTCCGGTTGCCCGGGGGGAGACCCCTTCCTACACTCCGCCCCCCTCCGATGCGCGCCTACCTTCTTACCTCCGCGCTGCTCCTCGTGTCCTGCAACGTCGGCACCGAGAGCAAGCCCCCTCCGTCCACCCGGCTCGTGTACCCGAGCGGTCTTGCCTTCTGGCGCCCCGAAGCGGGTCCGTCCACCAACGGATACCTCTACGTGGCGAGCGCCAACTTCGACAAGTGCTACGACTCGGGGTCGGTCGTCGCGCTGGACCTGGACTCCGTGGGGGTGCGCCCCTTCGGCGCGGACTTCGACCCCGGGGAGTCGCTGCCCAACGACGTCACGTCGCTGGGCATCGGCGCCCAGTCCTACGTGCAGATTCAGAGCTTCGCCGGGGAGATGGCCATGTGGAGCCCTCCGGGGCGGCCACCGCGGCTGTTCGTCCCGGCGCGGGCGGAGGGCAGTCTGCTTCACGCCATCGACGTGGGCGATGACGGCCTCAGCCTGAGCTGCGTGCAGGGCGGCGAGCGCGACTGCCGCGTCAATGCGCTGTCGCTGCTGGATGTCCCAGGCGCCTCCAACGGACTGCCTTCGGCTCCGGGGCCGCTGGGGGTCAGCGTCGCGGGCAACGGCGAGGACGCTCGCGTCTGGGTGACGCACACGGAACTGGCCGGGCCGCCGACGACCTTCACCGAAGCGGACCTGGCGGGATACGTGCTTCATCTCCCCGCGGCGAACCCCACGCGCGACGCGCTGAACACCAGCGAGTTCGTGGCGCTGGGGACCAACGACCGGCTCTCGGGCGTCGCGCACGCGACGGCCATTGGCAGCCGGTATGTGTACGCCTCGGGGCGCAACTCTTCCTCCGCGCAGATGGGGGCGCTGCCGGCGCGCTTCATCCTGCGGCTGGTGGACCGGACCGTCGCGGGCCGCGTGCTGGAGACCGACCTGGAGCTGTCGTACTCGGTGCGTGAGGCGCGCGGCGTGGCGGTGGTCCCGTCGGCCACGCGCGTGCCCGACCCGGCGTCGCCCGAGCTCACCATCGTGGATGAGCGCGTCTACCTGCTGGCGCGCGGTCCGGACACGTTGCTCATCCTGGACGTCCTGAACGCGGCGGGCACGGCGCCCGACGCGGGGACGACCCCCAGCGTGCGCATCGTGTCGGCGCTGCCGGTGCCCGCGGGCGCCAGCGAACTGGAAGTCATTCCTCGCGGCCCTGGTCGCGGCAACCTGGTGGCGGTGACGGGCAGCGGCGACGAAGCCGTGGCCATCTTCGACGAAGAAGTGGGGCAACTCGTCGCCCAGGTGCAGGTGGGCGACAACGACCCGAACCAGCCCAGCCAGCCCTTTGGCCTGGCCGCGGACGTCCGCGGCAACAGCGCTCGCATCTTCACCAGCACCTTTGGTGACGGCCGCGTGGCCATCATCGACATTCCCGACCTCGACCGGCCGCAGAACGCCCGGTTGGTGGCGCGGCTCGGCGCCCGGCAGGGAAGAGATCCGCGCCAGGGCACCAGCCTGTGCCAGGAGACCTCACCGTGAAGCGCGGTACCCTTGCTCTGCTCCTCGCGAGCGCCGGCCTGTCCGGCAGTTGCTCCTCCACCAACGTGTCAACGGGCTTCG
Organism: Myxococcus xanthus; assembly: GCF_013116825.1. Taxonomy (GTDB): domain Bacteria; phylum Myxococcota; class Myxococcia; order Myxococcales; family Myxococcaceae; genus Myxococcus; species Myxococcus xanthus_B. The sequence continues at coordinate 12,003 of NZ_JABFNS010000135.1, read as the reverse complement.
CTGGCCTGTCCGGCACGTTCGACGTGACGCTGGCCAACAACCTCGTCTTCGTCACGTCTTCGGACCGGGATGAGCTGCGCGTGCTCGACCTGGCGTCGAACCCCCGCACCTTCGTCCCGGCGCCCAACCCGCTGGAGGCCCTGTCCATCCCCGTGCTGGACCGGCCGGACGCGCTCACGCGCGACGTGGCGTACAACGCGGAAGGCAACGACGTCCCGGGGCCGTACGTCTACGCGCGCAGCTCGGGCTCGTCGGAGGTTTCGGTGGTGGCGTCCGCGCGCGACCAGCTCCGGCAGGTCGTCCGGCTCAAGGCGCCGAGCATCGTCACGGCCTTCGCGGCGCGCTCGCCCGCCGAGGGCAGCGGCGGACCGAGTACGCTGTACTACGCCATCCAGGACCCCGACGGCATCTTTGGCGCGGACACCGGTGGCGCCCGGGTGCTGCGGCAGGAGATTCCGGGGCCAGACGCACTGCAGGCCGCGGAGCCCGCGGCGATTCCCGAACCGGTGACGGTGTTCTGTCTCCAGCCCGGTGAGTCCATCCTGTCCATGACGATGCTGGCGGGCCAGGGCCAGTTCGCGGTGGCCACGCGGCAGGCGTCGGGTCGGTCGGGCCGCACGCTGCTCGTCACCGATTCGGGGCCGCTCGCGGACTGCCTTCAGCCTTCCGCGCCCACCGTGGATTTGTCCGAGGGCTTCGGCAACGTGCCGGTGCGGCTCCTGGTGAGCCACCCCCGGATCGCCATCCCCGGCGTCGAGGCCATCAACGCGGGCCGCTACATCTTCGGCGTCCGTGACGAGGCCTCTTGCTCCGCCGCGCGCGAGTGCACCGGAGTGCTCGCGGTGGACACCGAGTCATCGCCCCCTGGCCAGACGGCGCGGGACCTCAGCGGCGCGCCGATGCTGCCCATCTTCCCCGCGGGCGGCTTGCCGACGGGATTGGCCCTGATTCCGGACGCGCCGCTTCGCATCGTGCTCGACGATGGCTCGACGCCCCCTCTCACGGTGCCGCTCCTGGGCGTCATGCCGTCCTCCAACGGCTACATCTCGTTGTTCTCCGCGAGCGACCTGCGCCAGTTCGACCTGTCGGGGGCGAGCGCGCGCTCCACGGTGGCGCTGCTGGACAGCAACGAGCAGCCGCTCGTCATCGAGACGGCGGACCTGGTGACGGTGACCCAGGACCAGACGCTCCAGTCGACGGTGCTCTACGAGGGCTCCGTTCCGAACGGCTTCTACCGGATCATCTACCAGGGCGCGTTGCCAGGGCTGAGCGGCCTGCCTCGGGACCCCTCTACGCCGCGGCTCTTCGAGGCCGAGCCCACCGTGGCCGCTCCGGCGCGGGCCGGGGACATCATCGTCCTGGAGGGCACGGATGTGCTGTGCGCCGTCGACCTGCCCATCGCGTCGGTGGAGCCCGTGGCGGGGACCACCCGGGTGCGCTTCGCCATCGCGGACTCGCAGGAGATTCCGACGGACTGCGCCAACCTCGCGCGCTTCACCGTCCGTGCGGGGGGAGACCAGCCCTTCGTCCTCTTCGACGAGGCGGGCACCTTCCTGTCCCGCGATGTGACGGGGGCCTCGAGCTACAGCATCCCGACGGAGTACTTCTTCCACCCCGACACCTTCTACTTCGACGACGACTCCAACCCTCAGACGCCGCCGGTGCCGAACCTGTCCAAGTTCCCGCAGCCGCCGCCGCCGCTTCGCATCCGCGTGGCGGCCGTGGGCCGCGAGGTGCGTCGGGGAGACCGCTACGCGGTGACGGTGATTTCCGGCATCCGCAACTACATCTTCACGCCGGACGTCAGGGCGGGGACGGAGCTGGCCTTCTATACGTTGCCGGGGCCTGTGGTGGCCGCCCAGGACCGCAGCGCGAGGTTCGCCTACATCGCCTACCCGTCGGCGGACGGCATTCTCCAGGTCGGCTTTCAGGGGCTCACCGACAACCGGGCGCAGTCATTGGCCCTGGTTCCCTTCGAGTAACTGGGCGGGAGTGGAGGCCTCTGCTATCGTCCGGGGCTTCCTGGTTCACGCGAGTCAAGACCGATGATCGATCAGAACTCCCGTCCTGCCCGCAAGGTAGGCATCGCCGACCACCTGTGGGAGGCGTTCGAAGACATGGCCCAGCAGATGGGCTCGGATCGCGACGCCCTGATCAATCAGGCGCTCTTCATGTTCGCGCGCCTGAACGGCTTCCTCGAGGTGAAGTCCCGCTCCGAGGCCGCCGTGGCACCCGTGGCCGCTGCGCCGGTGAAGCCCGTGCAGGCCGCCGCGCCGCCGCGTCCTGCCGCGCCGCCGGTGTTGGCGCCCGCGCCCCGGCCTGAGTCCACGCCCGCGCCCGCGCGTCCTCCCGTGCGCGCCACGCCGGAAGAGCGGGCCTCCGCCAATGGCCTGGACAATGACCCGGTGCGCCGCGAGGTGGCCGAGCGCGTCCTGGAGACCGCCGCGGAGCTGGAGCGCCTCATCAAGGGCAAGAACAGCGAGCCGCCCCCTCCCGCCGACGACATGGTGGAGGAGGACGAGGAGCCGCTGCCCGAGGCCGAGGATCCGGGCCTCATGGACGAGGAGCCCCCCCCCGATGAGGTCGAGGAAGAGCCCGCCGACGACCTCGCCGAGGAGGAGGATGTCGGCGCGCTGTACCTGGTCACCGAGTCCGGTGAGCAGGAGCAGATCGTCAAGGAGCGCTTCGTCATCGGCCGCGGCAAGCACTGCGACTTCGTCATCAACTCCGGCAAGGTCTCCCGTGAGCACGCCGTCATCGTCCACGAGGGCGACGACTGGATCATCGAAGACCTGGGCTCGTCCAACGGCACCTGGTTCAACAAGCAGCGCATCAAGCGCCGCAAGGTCGAGGACGGGGACGAGTATTTCATCTGCAGCGAGAAAATCCGTCTCCTGGTCCGATGATGCGGTGACCCAGGCCCCGTCCCGCGGGGCTTCTGGTTGTTCGCCAATTGACGGGCTCCAGGCGTCCCTGGTTTGATACCGGACGCCTGCCGCGAAGAGGACAGGCGATGATGACGCCTGTTCAAATCGCGTTGTGGACGGTTCTTGGAGTGGCCCTCGTGATCTCCGTGGTGACGGATGTGCTTCGCCGCGAGATCCTCGACGCGGTCACCTACCCGCTGATGGCGGTGGGCCTGGGCGTGCGCCTGGCCACCGAAGGGGTGGGGGACCTGGAGCATGGGCTCATCAGTGGTGTGGTATCGGGGGTAGGGCTCGCGTTGATGCTGCTGCCAGCGGCGCTTCGCGGGCGGATGGGGTGGGGCGACGTGAAGTTGATGGGCGGGGTCGGAGCCGTGCTGGGCTTCCCGGCGGTGCTCGCGGCCGCGGCCTTCATCTCACTGGTGGGCGCGCTTCAAGCGGTGGTGACACTGCTCTGGCAAGGCGCGGTTTGGGACACGCTGGCGGCAGTGGTGCGCCGGTGGGCGGTGTGGGTGCGTTTGGCCAGCGCGGACGCGCAGCCGGCGCCCCAGCGCCACATTCCCTATGGAGTGGCCATCGCGCTCGGCACCGTCTGGGCGCTGTGGTGGCAGCACGGAACGTTGGGTTAGCTCGGACTTCTGGAAGAGAAGAGGGGACACGGACGATGTTCACACGCATCACGCATGCCGCGGCGCTAGGCGCCCTCATCGCACTGGTGGCGGGCGGCAGCGCCCTGGCGCAGGATGGCACCACCGTCAGCCTCGGCGTGGGTTCCCAGAAGGTGATCACCATCCCTGGCCTCAGCCGCGTGGCGCTCGGTGATCCGAGCGTCGCCGAGGTGAAGACGCTCGGCTCTGGCCAGCTGCTCATCACCGGTCAGGCTGAAGGCAAGACGACGCTGCTCGTCTGGAAGTCCTCGGGCCAGCGCGTCAGCTACCTGGTGGCGGTGCGCAAGCAGGACCCCAACGAGGTCATCTCCGAAATCAAGCGCCTGCTGGGTGAGATTGAAGGCGTCTCCGTCCGCATGGTGGGAGATCGCATCTACCTGGACGGTCAGGCCTACACCACGCAGGACGCCGACCGCATCGAGCAGGTGGTGGGCCTCTACCCGAACGTGAAGTCGTTCGTGAAGATTGCCCCCAACGCCAAGAAGCTGGTGGCCCAGAACCTCAACGCGGCCTTCCAGAAGGCGGGCCTGAAGAACGTCCAGGCCAACGTGGTGGGCGCCACCATCTTCCTGGAGGGCTCCGTGGAGAGCCAGCAGGACCTCCAGAAGGCGGAGCTCATCACCAAGGCCATCGGTGAGAAGGTGGAGAACCTCCTCGTCGTCGGCATCAAGCGGATGATCCTCTCCGAGGTTCAGTTCGTCGAAATCCGCCGCAACAGCCGCGACCGCTACGGCATCCGCTACCCGACCGACATCACCGGTACCGCGACGGCCATCGCCAGCATCTCCCAGGAGCTCTTCCCGGGCACCTTCGGCTCCGGCGTGTCCACGCTCACCCTCAACGCGAACTCGGACTTCTCCTTCGGCTTCCAGGGCAATGACGGTTACGGCCGTCTGCTCGCGCAGCCCAAGCTGGTGTGCGCGAGCGGTGAGAAGGCGGAGTTCCTCGCCGGTGGCGAGGTTCCCATCCCGCTCATCACGAACAACCAGTTCACGGTGGAGTTCAAGAAGTACGGCGTCATCCTGAACCTGCGCCCCACCGCGGACCGCAACGGCAACATCCAGACGGAGATCGAGGCGGAGGCCTCTGAAATCGACACCTCCGTGGCGGTGTCCTTCGGTGGTTCGTCCTCCATCCCCGGCTTCCGGACCCGCAAGGTGAAGACGAACGTCACCGTGCGCCATGGTGAGACCATCGTCCTGTCCGGCGTGTTCAGCCACGACGAGCAGAAGTCCGTGTCGAAGCTCCCCGGCCTGGGTCACATCCCCATCATCGGTGAGCTCTTCAAGAGCCGCGGTTTCGACTCCACCAAGCGCGAGCTGGTCATCTTCGTCACGCCGCGCATCGTCAACCCGGACTCCGACAAGGTCCGCACCATCATCGAGGACGTGAAGAGCCGCTACAAGCAGGCCCGGTCCGAGGTGAACTTCAACATCTTCGACTGAGGCGGGCGCCCCGGGCGCCGTTTCAGACGGGCCCTCCGGGCCCACGGCGCGGGCCGGCTTCTTCCCTTCCGGGGCGGTTGCCGGCCCGTCGCCTTGCGGGCGAGCATGCAACCCGGTTCTCACGCTTTGAGGACGAAGGGGGGCTTGCTAGCATCCGTCCCCATGTTTCTCATCACCCTCGCGGAAAAGGGCGGCGGGACCGAGCAGCGCGAGTATCACAAGAATGAAGTCACCATCGGCCGTCTGCCGGGCAATGACATCATCCTCGCGAAGGGCAACGTCTCCAAGTACCACTCGCGAATCGTTGCCAAGGACGGGAAGTTCATCATCGTGGACATGAAGTCCACGAATGGCACGTTCGTGAACGGCAAGAAGATTGCCGCGCCCCAGGTTCTCAAGCCGACCGACCAGGTCTACATCGGCGACTACATCCTCAACGTGGAGGCGCTCGAGGACGAGGGCCCGGTGATGACCCGCGCGGGTCAGGCCGAAGAGGAGTACTACGACGAGCAGGGCGAGGAGCCCTACGATGACGAGGAAGGGGCTTACGAAGACGAAGCGCCCTACGAGGAGGAGGAAGAAGAAGCGCCGCCTCCCGCGCCCGCTCCCAAGGGCATGCCGGCGTCGCTGGCGTCCGCCCTGGCGAAGAACAAGCGCAAGGTGGATCCGCGTCAGGAGCGCTACACCCGGCTCCAGAAGGAAATCCATGACCGGCTCATCGAGTACCTCGATCTGCGCCGCATGGACATGGACCGGCTCGGCGACGACGAGCTGTGGCGCCGCACCGAGAAGGCCATCCGCGACATCATCGACCAGATGGAAGCGGACGGAGAGCTTCCGGAGGACGTGGACCGCGAGGAACTGCTCACTGACGTCATCAACGAGGCGCTGGGGCTCGGGCCCCTGGAGGCGTTCCTCGCGTCGGATGACATCAGCGAGATCATGGTGAACCACGCCAACCAGATCTACATCGAGCGCAAGGGCAAGCTGACCCTGTCGGAGAAGACGTTCTCCTCCAACCAGGCGGTGCTCGGCGTCATCGAGCGCATCGTGGCGCCCATCGGCCGCCGCATCGACGAGTCCAGCCCGCTGGTGGACGCGCGCCTCAAGGACGGCAGCCGCGTCAACGCCATCATCCCTCCGCTGGCGCTGAAGGGTCCCTGCATCACCATCCGCAAGTTCAAGAAGGACTCGCTGAAGATCGCGGACCTCATCAAGTACAAGACCGTCACGGCGCAGATGGCCGAGTTCCTGGAGATGTGCGTCAAGGCCCGGCGCAACATCGTCATCTCCGGCGGCACCGGCTCCGGGAAGACGACGACGCTGAACATCATCAGCTCCTTCATCCCGGAGGGTGAGCGCATCATCACCGTGGAGGACGCCGCCGAGCTGCAGCTGCCGCAGGACCACTGGGTGCAGTTGGAGAGCCGGCCGCCCAACCTGGAAGGCAAGGGCGCCATCACCATCCGCGAGCTGGTGAAGAACTGCCTGCGCATGCGGCCCGACCGCATCGTTGTGGGAGAGTGCCGCTCCGGTGAGACGCTGGACATGCTCCAGGCCATGAACACCGGCCACGACGGTTCGCTCACCACGCTCCATGCGAATACGCCGCGTGACGCCATCGCCCGCTTGGAGACGATGGTGCTCATGTCCGGCATGGACCTGCCGGTGAAGGCCATCCGTGAGCAGATCGCCAGCGCGGTGCACATGATCGTGCAGCAGACGCGCTTCTCCGACGGCACGCGGAAGATCTGCTACATCACCGAGGTGTCCGGCATGGAGGTCGACATCGTGACCCTCCAGGACATCTTCTATTTCAAGCAGGATGGCTTCACGGAGGACCACAAGGTCCGTGGCCGCTACGTCGCCTCCGGCTTCGTGCCGAAGTTCTACGACGAGCTGCAGCGTAAGGGCATCCCCGTCAACATGAGCATCTTCCGCGAGGACTGACGCGCCCATGGCCACCCTGGTCGTCCGTCACCCTGACGGCACTGAGAACGAATTCGCCATCACGGGCGAGCTGAAGATTGGCCGCCAGCAGGGCAGTGACATCCTCATCACCGAAGGGGGCGTGTCGCGGACGCACGCGCGCGTCTTCGACGAAGGCGGCACCGTCTTCATCGAGGACGTGGGCAGCGCCAACGGCACGTTCGTCGACGGCCAGCGCATCATGGAGCCCACGGCCCTGACGCCGCAGTCGGAGGTCCTCCTGGGGGACTACGTGCTGCGTCTCAAGGCGGCCCCGGCGCGGGGTTCTGGGGCCCGGCGCGCGGCGGCCAGGCCCGCGGCGGGGGGCGATGAGCCCATGCCGGTGGGCGACGAGGGCGGCGGCGTACGCGCCACCCGGGCCATGCCCAGCATCAAGAAGGGCCCCGGCGCGGCGAAGAGCGAGCCCGGCGCGGCGCTGGCGAAGCGGCCCGCGCGTCCGGCACGTCCCGCCCCGGGGGGCGGCGCACGTCCGGCGCCGGCGGGTGGCCCGGTGCTCCGCGGCATGGTCGGTCCCTGGGCCGGCCAGACATATCCGCTCAAGGGCAAGGTGCTCGTCGGGCGGCAGCCGCCCGCCGGCATCATGCTGGATGACGACTCCGTGAGCCGCCGCCACGCGGAGCTGGAAGCGACCAGCTCGGGCGTGACGGTGCGGGACCTGGGCAGCGCCAACGGGACGTTGCTCAACGGTGAGCCGCTGGACCAGACGCCGGTCCCGCTCGAGCCGGGGGATCAGCTCCAGTTCGGCGTGGTGGAGATGAGCTTCGAGCCCGAACCGTCCGCGGTGCCCGTGCGCCGGGGCGCGGCGCGTGGGGGCTCGGACGAGGATCCCGCCGCCAAGCGCAAGAAGCTCATCATGGTGGCTGCCGGACTGGTGGGCGTGCTGCTGATGGTGGGCATGGTGTCCTCCATCCTGAACCCCAAGCCGGTGGACGTTCAGGGGCCGGGTGGGGCCGCGCAGATGGATCCGACGCAGAAGATCCAGGATCTGCTGAGCGAGTGCCGCTCCTACGCCTCCAGCGAGCTGGGCGCCCCCAACTGGGAGAAGGCCCACGAGGTCTGCACCCAGGCGTTGGACCTGGACCCCATCCACCCGGAGGCGAACACGCTCATCCGGCGCATCAAGCTGGAGAAGGAGTCCTTCGAGTACTACTCGCAGGGCGAGCGGCTCCTGCAGCGCCTCAAGCCCGAAGAGGCCCTGGAGTCGTTCCGGAAGATCCAGAAGGAGAGCGAGTACTTCCGCCGCGCCCGCGCCAAGGCGCGCGAGGCCGCCGAGGCGGTGACGAAGCGCGCACAGGAGGACTGCAAGCTGTACCTGCGTGATTCGCAGTGGAGCGCCGCCGTGTCGCGCTGCGAGGTGTACATGGCGGTGTGGTGCCAGTCGAAGCCGCGCGAGGACCTGCAGCCGCCCCTGGGCTTCACGCTGAAGCTGGAGGGCCGCCTGCGCCGCGACGAGTGGCGGCCGAAGGATCCGATGTTCGTGAAGTTCCTCATCGCGCGGCAGAAGATGGATGCCAACGCGGCGCCGTGGGAGTGCCCGGTGGCGGAGGTGCTGGCCGGTGACGAGCGGGTCGTGGACCCGCGCACCTTCGTCATGGAGGCGGCGAAGAAGCGCTTCCCCAACAAGCTGATGCAGGCCGCGCTCCTGGACTACTGGAGCGGCCGTGGCAGCGAGGCGCTGGCCACCATGCAGAAGCTGCGCGCCAACTACGAGGCCGCGCAGTACCACGCCGAGGCGGACGAGCTGATGAAGATCATGTCCACCGTGGACCAGCTCTTCAAGGTGGGCCAGAGCTACCTGGCCGCCGAGGATCCGGAGAAGGCCGCGGAGCCCTTCCGCGAGGCGCTGGCCACGGACAAGGCGGTGATGCTGGAGCTGGCGGAGTCCAAGCCGTCCTTCTACCGGCGCAACATCCTCCAGGACATCGCGGAGAAGTCCTACCAGCGCGGCAAGCACTGGGCCGACCGCGAGGACCGCCGCCGCGCCTGCCGCGTGTGGAAGCTGGGGTTCAGCTTCTACGCGGGCAATCCGAACCTGAACAAGGCGGCGGCCTTCTGCTCCTCGAGGGCCCTGGAGGCCTTCCGTGCGGCGTCGGGCTGCGGCGACATGACGGTGGCGCTGGACTACGCCGTCAAGGGCGACGGTGTGGAGGAGATGGTCGTCGCGAAGCAGGCGGAGCTGGGCTGCAAGTAGCACGCGTCGTGGACAGGGCCGGGCGGGCGCGCTAGGCACGGGGGCATGGTCGACACCAGCCCTTCGCGCTCAGCGCCCACCCTGGTCCTCATCGACGCGTCGGGCTTCATCTTCCGCGCCTACCACGCCATCCCTCCGCTCACGACGAGCAAGGGCGTGCAGACCAACGCCGTGCTGGGCTTCACGCGCATGGTGCTCAAGGCCCTGCGTGAGCTGAAGCCCACACACGTGGCGCTCGCCTTCGACAAGGAGAGCCGCACCGAGCGCCAGAAGATTGATCCGACGTACAAGGCGAACCGCGAGGGCCCCCCGGAGGACCTGGTTCCCCAGTTCGCCCTCATCCGCCGCGTGGTGGAAGCCATCAACGTGCCCGTGCTGGAGGTGGCCGGCTGGGAGGCCGACGACGTCATCGGCACCCTGGCCGTGAAGGCGAAGCAGGAGGGGTTCTGCGTCCAGGTCGTCACCGGCGACAAGGACTTCGTGCAGATTGTCGACGACGACGTGCGCCTGTACGACCCGATGAAGGACGTGCACACGCTGCCCGAGGACGTGAAGGTGCGGCTGGGCATCGAGCCGGCGCAGATGCGGGACTACCTGGCCCTCATCGGCGACGCGGTGGACAACGTCCCCAAGGTGCCGGGCATCGGTCCGAAGACGGCCACCGAGCTCATCCAGCAGTTCGGTGACGTGGAGACGCTGCTCTCTCGCCTGGATGAGGTGAAGAAGCCGAAGATCCGGGAGAACATCGCCTCGCACCGCGAGAGCCTCCTGCGCGCCAAGGTGCTCGTCTCCTTCAAGACGGACCTGTCGCTGGACGTGCGCATGGCGGACCTCGTCCGCCGGCCGGTGGACGCGCAGCGCTCGCGCGAACTGTTCACCGAGCTGGAGTTCTTCGCCCTCCTCAAGGAACTGCCCCAGCAGGACGGTGTCGCCGGGGCGTCCGAGGAGGTGAAGGAGAAGCCCGCGCCGCTGGCGGTGACGCCGCGGCTGGTGGGCGCGGACGCGGAGCTCGCCCAACTGGCTGGCGCCGTGCGCGAGGCGGGCGCCGTCACCCTGATTCCCGCCTACGAGGGCTCGCCTTTCGGCGCGAAGCTGGTGGGCCTGGGCGTGGCGCTGCCGGACGGGCAGACGGCGTATGTGCCGCTGCGGCACGCGCAGCTCGGCGTCACCCAGGTGCGGCCGGAGACCTTCACCGCGGCCTTCCGCGAGGTGCTGGAGGACGCGGCGGTGAAGAAGGGCGGGCATGACCTCAAGGCGCTCAGCCTGGTGCTGGCCAACGACGGCATCACCCTGCACGGCGCGCACGACGACGTGGAGCTGCTCAGCTACCTGCTCAACCCGTCCCGCCGCGAGCACGCGCTGGTGGACCTGGCGCGCGAGCGGCTGAACACGGAGCTGCCGCTACTGCCGCCCGCCGCGGAGGGCAGGCGCGGCAAGAAGGACCGCGCGCTGGCGGACCACACGGTGGAGGAGGTGGCCACCGGCTTCGCCATCCGCGCCGAGGCCGCGCGCCGGCTGGCTCCCGAGCTGTGGAAGGAGCTGGAGGCGGCGAAGCTGGCGGCGCTGGCTCGCGACATGGAGCTGCCGCTGTTGCCGCTGCTGGCGCAGATGGAGCGCAGGGGCGTGCTGCTGGATACCGCCGAGCTGTCGCGTACCTCCGTGAAGGTGGACGCCGCCGTCGAGGCGCAGGTGAAGGAGGTCTACCGGCTCGCGGGCCGCGAGTTCAACATCGGCTCCAATCCGCAGCTGGTGGAGGTGCTCTTCACGGAGCTGAAGCTGCCCATCATCAAGCGGGGCAAGACGGGCCCATCCGCGGACCAGGAGGTGCTGGAGAAGCTGTCCGAGGAGCACCCGCTGCCGGGCGCCATCATCGAGTACCGCAGCCTGTCCAAGCTGAAGAGCACCTACCTGGACACGCTGCCCACGCTGGTGGCCGCCGACGGGCGCATCCACACCACCTACCACCAGGCGGCCACCGCCACCGGGCGCCTGTCCTCCACCGACCCGAACCTCCAGAACATCCCCGTCCGCACCGACCTGGGCCGGGAGATTCGCCGCGCCTTCGTGGCCGCGGGAGGGCACCAACTGGTGAGCGCGGACTACAGCCAGGTGGAGCTGCGGCTGCTGGCGCACATCGCGGATGACCCCGTGCTCATCGAGGCCTTCCTCCATGACGAGGACATCCACACCCGCACCGCGGCCGAGGTGTTCGGCGTGGCCAAGGAGCAGGTGGACCGCGAGCAGCGCCGCGTCGCGAAGATGGTGAACTTCGGCATCGCCTACGGCCTGTCACCGCACGGCCTGGCGGCGCGGCTGGGCATTGCCCAGGACGTGGCCCGCGACATCATCGAGCGGTACTTCACGCGCTACGCTGGCATCCGGCGCTACCTGGAGGAGACGGTCGATAGGGCGCGCAAGACGGGCTACGTGGAGACGCTCTACGGCCGCCGCCGCTACATGGCGGACCTGAACTCCAAGAACCGCGGCGTGGCCCAGGCCGCCGAGCGCGCCGCCATCAACATGCCCATCCAGGGCACCGCCGCGGACCTCATCAAGAAGGCCATGCTGGCGGTGGACGAGGCGTTGACGGCCCAGAAGCTGCGCACGCGGATGCTGCTGCAGGTCCACGACGAACTCCTCTTCGAGGCGCCCGATGCGGAAGTGGAGCAGGTGAAGGCGCTGGCAGTGAAGGCCATGTCCTCGGTGGCCGACCTGAAGGTGCCGCTCAAGGTCGAGGTGGGCGCGGGGCGCAGTTGGGCGGACGCGCACTGACGCGCGGGCAGGGC
>NZ_JABFNS010000134.1 GCF_013116825.1 Myxococcus xanthus | reverse complement strand
GCCGCCACCACCACCGCCGTCATCGGGGAACTCCTCGACCATGACGAGCTCCTCCTCCCTCCCCCCAGGCCCGCCGGCTGGGGCCGCGCTCGCGGCTCCGAGCGAGCCGCAGAAGGCGGTGAGGACGGCCAGTCCCATGGTGCGTCTGTCTTTCATCAGTGATGACATTGTCATGATTTGACCTCGCTGAAATCCATCTACGGACACGACAAAATCCGGTGCCCGCCAGAAGCAGGCGGGACCGGATGGCTGGGGACAGGGTTTGTGAACAGAGGGCTACCGGAGCGATAGGACAAGCGCTCCGGCGGCAGGGATGCGGCTACTCGCCCGCGGGGACGAGGACTTCCGGCACGTTGCTGCGCAGAATCATCCGGTTCATCTCTTCAACGTACTCGCTCTGGAAGCGCTGCGAGCCATTGAGGTAGCCCTGGGCGATGATGATGTTGGACGTGAGGTCCGTCGTCACCGGTCGCACGTTGTAGGCGCGGGTGTACTCCCACTTCGTGTCCAGGGAGACGATTTCATCCGTCTGGCCATGGCGGTCCACGAGGCTGTCACCCACCCCGAGTTCACGGGCCCGCTTGAGCGTGCCGTCCGGCGTGACGAGCGGGTGCTCGGTGGTGACACGCAGCGCTCCGCCGGAGCGGGTGCGGAAGGTGAGGATTTCCTGCTTCGTGGCGTCACGGTCCAGCGTGTAGTGCTCGACCTTGTTGTCCAGGAGCTCGACGGCGGAGAACGACGCCTCGGGCGAGAGCGTCACCAGGTCCATCCGCCCGGACTCCAGGGCCTCGCGGATGCCCATGGCGCCGTCGGACAGGAGGATTTTCTGGTCCGGTGTGTAGCAACCCGGCTCGCACACGCCATCCATCTGGATGTTCGCGGGCTTGAAGGTATAGGGGACGGAAGTCTGGATTTGCGAGCCCGTGTACGACGCCGTCGCGGTCCCATACGCGCCCGGTCCCTTCCAGGGCGTGTACATGTTGTCTGGGTCCACGTAGACGGGGTACAGCCAATAGCCCAGGGCCACGGCCTGGTTGGCCTCCAGCGTGTAGCTCGAGTGCCAGTAGTTATGGTCCAGGCCTCCCCACGTCGTGATGTTGTAGGGGTTCTGCTGCTGCCAGCGCTTCGCCCAGCGCTGGCGGCCCTCGGCCTGATCCGCGGTGAGCTGGTCGAACGTGCATCGATATTCGTTGGGCGCCCACGCGGCGAAGGCTGACGACGACATCGTCAGCGAACTGATGACCGCGAAGATGGTCTTCTTCATGTCTTACCCCCTGATGGTTGGTTGAAGAACGGCCTGCTACGGGCTCGTCGCGAACTGGACGACGAACACGTCCTGTCCGCCCTGGTTGGGTGCCCCCAGGTTTCCTCGGGTCGTTCCCCACCCCAGAGCCATTCCTGAGCTGGTCATCACCACATCGCGCAACTGGTCGTCCGCGTCCGTCCCCCACTGCCAGGCGCGGTCCTGGGTGCCCGACCTGTCGAACCGGGCGACGAACGCATCGAGCCCGCCCTGGTTGGGCGTGTCCGTCATTGCACCGGCCGTCCAGCCCGCGACATAGGCATGGCCTGCGCTGTCGACGGTGAGCCCGGTGGCCAGGCTCAGGTGGCTTGCCGGCCCGATGCGGCGCGTCCACTTGTGCTCTCCCGACGTCGAGTAGCGCATCAGGAAGGCGTTGGGGATGCCGTCGTTCTCGAAGGCGTTGGGCTGGGTCAGGTCACTGTAGGAGATCGCGAGCACGTAGATGCGATCGTTCCCGTCCTGGGCGACCGCGATGGCCGCGTCGATGTCTGGCGTTCCCACCTGGGCGGTCCACTCCAGGTTCTGAGCACCGTCGAACTGGCGGATGAAGATGTCCGTGGAGCCCTTGGGTTGAGCGGCCAGGCGGCCCTGGGTCGAGCCGACGACCCAGGTCCTCCCGCTCGGTGACACGGCGATTCCCTCGCCGCGGTCATGGGCCTGGTTCAGGGAGCCGAAGACATCCTTTTGGGCCTGCTGGCCCTGGTCGTCAATCTGGAGCAGCGTGACGTCGAAGCCATTGGCCGGCGTCTCCAGCGTGGCCCCCGCGATGCCAATCCGTCCGTTCGGACGGAGCGCGGCGGAGAGGCCGTAGTCCTCCTCCCGTGTGCCGTGCTGGACGAGCCAGGAGCGCCGCCCCTCGTTGTCATACCGGGCCACGAACACGTCCGCGCCACCGGCGGAGAACTGCCCCGGGAGCGAGTCTTGCGTGATGCCGACGACGTGCGCCTGGCCCTCGCTCGTGACGACCACGTCCCGCGCGGCGTCCTCGCCCGGCGAGCCGAACTGGTGAACCCAGTTGAACTGAAGGAGCGAGGAGAGCTTCGCCAGGAAGACGTCCTGCCCCCCCCCCTGCTCTCCCGGCTCTCCGAAGGCGCCGCTCGTGTTGCCCGCGAGGTAGACGTTGCCTGCGTCGTCACGCCCGAGCGCCACCGCCTGGTCGTCCGCTTCCGACCCGAACTGAAAGAGCACTTCCCCCGTGAGAGGGTTCCCGCAACCGTCCGTCTGGTGTTGGTTGAGGACGGGCTCGGCCGCGCCCGGCTCGGAGGACGGCGCGTGACAGCCACAACCGAGCGAGAGGATACCTACGAGGATGGAGCAACGCGGGATGCTGGACATGGTGGAGCGACCTCAGGGATTCGATGTCTGTTGTTGACGCGCGAGCGCCCAGAGCGCGTCGAACCTGACGCGGGCATACTCGAGCAGGGGTTCGTAGGGGGTGCCTCGGGACTGCGCCAGCAACTGCTCCGCTCGGGCCCGGTCGTTGTGGAGGAGAATCATCATCATCTCCACCTTGTCTCCCGACAGCGAGCGCCGCACGTCCAGGTCCTGGGTGGAGCGGATGTTGCGTGCCATCACGAGCGATTCGACGGTATCGAGCAGATGCGCCCGCTCGGGATTGTCCTTCCATTCGAGCGCCATCCCCAGATACTCGACCCGGTACATCCGGCGGAATTGGTTGTCATCGCTGTAGGTCTGTTCGCTTTCAGCCAGCAGGTCCCGCCGCGCCACTTCAATCCGTGCGCGGTCCTTGTAGATGCCGCGCAGCTGCTCCCGCTCCTCTGGCTTGAGGAGCACCTTGCGCTGCAACGTCCGGAACTGGGCCAGGTCGGGGTTGCCGGCCATCATCTCATCCCTCAAGTCGTCCACCCGGAACCGCGGGCGGCGCTGCCCCACGGCCTCGCCCGGCGCGGCCGGCTCGGAGATGACCACCGGCGTGGCGTCCTCCGCGGGCAACTTCACCAGGGGCTGCGCGGCGGGGGGCGCGGGGGGAACGGACGCCGTGACGGCGGGGGCCGGAGGTGGTGCCTCTGGCGACGGGGCTGGAGCCCGAGCAGCACCGTTCCAGAGCGCGAAGAGCAGCGCGGCGGCAACACAGGCGACGCCCACGCCAATCCCTGCCGTGCTTCTTGGAGAACGTGGCATCTGAGGTCCTTGAAGGGGTCTACGCCCAAGAAGAGGGAACAACCTGGGGCCCGGCCCCTCCGGGAAGAGGCCGGCGCCCTGGAGCGGTGCTCCACTCCAGGGCGGGATTCACGAGCGACGGGGCCTAGAAGATGCCCAGGCGGTTGAGCGCGGCGCGCAGGTTGGGACGGGGCCCGATGCGGCGGGCATCCGGGGCCTGGGCGCTGCCGGTGCTGGAGAGCACGTCACGCAAGGCCAGCGGGCTCAGCGGGAACCGGCCACGGGCCTGGAGCGCGCCCTGGAGGGAGGCGGCGGCGCCGGTGATGATGGGCGAGGCGCTGGAGGTCCCGCTGAAGGTGGCGGTGTAATAGGTGTCCTCCGTGCCGCCACTGAAGCGATCGCCGTAGCCCAGGGTGACGACGTTCTCGCCCCATCCGTGGACGTCGGGGCGGCTTCCGTAGTTCGTCCAGCACATCGGCGCGCGGCCCTGCGAGGAGCCGGCCGCGACGACGATGGCGCCCGAGTCGCGCACGTCGCGGTTGAAGGCGTTGTTGTAGGCGGCGTCATCCAGATTGGAGCTGCCATTGCCCGCGGCCTCGACGACCACGACGCCATTCAAGGTGGCCTGGACGATGGCGTCGAACTCCGCCTGCCAGTACTCCATGGCGATGTAGTCGCACTGACCGAAGTTGCAGGTGCACGGCGTGCTGTTGGGCGGCCCCTGGCGGTGCAGCTCGATGAGGACGACGCCACCAGCGCCCGCGGCCACCGCGGCATTGGCGATGGCGCTGGCCGCGCTCTGGGCGCCGATGGACTCGTAGCCCGCCCGCGCGGCGTGGGCGATACCCGTCACGCCGAAGCCATTGGCCACGCCCACGATTTCGCCCAGCACGGCGGTGCCGTGGTTGCGCCAGCCCAGGTCATTGAACTGGGCGCCCCCCTGGTGGAAGAGGCCAGGCATGTCCTCGTGGGTGGTCCGCCAGCCACCCTCCACGTCCACGACCTTGACGTTCGCCCCGCTGCCACCCGCCACCGTCCACGCGTAGTGCGCGTCGATGCCAGTGGGCGCGGCGCCCAGGTAGCCCTGCTCACCCTGGAGGTTCGGGCCGGCCTTCAGCAGCATCGGCGTGAGGAAGTTGGGCCAGTTGACCGCGGCGGGCTCCGCGGCGGGCTCCGCGTAGGCGGTCTCCACGCTCGGCAGCGCGTCGAGTTTCTCCACCAGGCCCCTGACTTGCTCGAAGGTGGTGCCGGGGCGGATGGGAACCTCGAAGTAGAGGTTCAGGTCGGCGACCTCCTGACCGCTGAGGGTCTCCGTCGCGAACTTGCGCGTGTCGAGCAGCTTCTCGTCGGCGGTGAACATCCGGCCCAGCCCGCGTGCATGCGGGTCGGCGGCGACGAGCGAGGCCACGGCGGCCATGTCCGCCGCCACGGCCGGGCCCGTCAGGCCCCGCTGGCTCAACTGCCCCAGCTCGCGCGCGCCACGCGTCTCGGACAGCGCGACGAGCTGCTCTCCGCGCAGGCGAACGCGGGTGCCTTCGTGGAACTTCACGACGACGCGCGGAATCTCCACGTTGCGCCGCAGCTCCACCACGCCCTTGCGAGCCAGTGGCCGGGACTTGAGCTCGAGCCCATCCGCAGCGCTCGCGGGGAGCGCCATTGTCAGGGCGAGCACTGCGACGAACAGCTGCGAAACCGAGCTCTTCCGCCTTCCAGTTCTTCCGTGCATGAAACGGCTCCTTGGTTGATTACTGCTGCCCACGGCTGTTGAAGCGGGCGACGAAGACGTCCTGGCCTCCGGCATGGGCTCCGCCGAGACGGCCCGTGGTGTAGCCAGCGATGACGACGTCCCCCGCGCGGGTGAGCGCGACGGCATGGGCTTCGTCCATGCCCGGGGTGCCCAGCTGTCGCGCCCACAGGCGCGTGCCGTGGGCGTCGTACTTCACGACGAAGGCGTCTCGGCCTCCCTGGTTGGGACCGTCCATGGCGCCGTGCGTCCCTCCGGCGACGTAGATGGCGCCGTGTTCGTCCACCGCGAGCCCCGTCGCGCGGTGGAGCTCACGGGGGGAGCCGATGCGCTGGACCCAGTGCAGGCGCCCCATGGGGTCGTACTTGAGGAGGAAGGCCGAGGAGATGCCGTCGTTCTCCGCGCGGCCCGTGGCCAGGTCGCTGAAGGAGAGCGCCAGCATGAGGATGGAGCCGTCCGGCGCGATGACGACCTTCAGCCCCGCGTCGATGTCGGGGGTGGCCGGCTGCCGCGCCCACGTCAATCCCAGCGCAGGGTCGAGGTGAGCGAGGACGGTGTCGAACGAGCCCGCGTTCGCCGAGGCGAACCCACCCAGCGTGGCGCCCACCAGCACGACGGAGCCATCCGCGCTGACGGCGACAGCCTCCGCCCGGTCATGCCCGTCCGTCCCATGGCGACGCGTCTCGAGCCCCATCCCATCCCGCGAGTCCAGCACCTCGACGCGCATGTCGAAGCTCACGTTGGGCTTCTCCATCGACCCGCCCGCGAGAAAGACGTGGCGGCCGTCCCGCGAAAGGGCGACGCCGAGCCCGGTGTCCTCCTGGGCGGAGCCGCGTTGGACGAGCCACTCCAGCGCGCCTCCAGCATCGTGCTTGATGGCGAAGGCATCCCCCTGACCGAGGTTGAAGGCGCCCGGCATCGCCAGGGGCGTGCTGCCCACCACATAGGTTTCGCCCTGGGGAGAGACGGCGAGGCCCTTCACGGTGTCGTCCCACTCCGAGCCGTACTGATGCAGCCACCGAGGCTGGGCGGTGACGTCCAGGCTGGCCACGAAGGCGTCCTGGAACAGGCCTCGCGTGAGGCTCTCCTCCTCCAGCACGCCCCAAGTGGTGCCCGCCACGAAGATGTGGCAGTCGGCGTCGAGCCCGACGTCCACCGCCACGTCATCACCAGGGCTGCCGAACTGGATGATTCTCCAGGAGGGGGACAGACATCCCCCGCCGCCGACGAGGACGGGATGTTCGGAGGGCGTGAGCGGCCCCTCGAAGGGCGCGGGGGGCTGGCAGGCCGCGAGCGCTGGCAGCAGCCAGAGAGGGAAGGAGCGGCGGGACATGCGGAGACCTCTGGTGGGGGCGCCGGGCGTCATGGCTGTTTCGCGGCGAGCGCCCAGAGCGCGTCGTAACGGGTCCGGGCGTGCTCGAGCAGCGCGCCCAGGCGGGAGCCGTGCAGGCTCTGCAGCATGGACTCGGCGCGCGCCCGGTCGTTGTGCAGGAGAATCATGAACAGCTCGACCTTGTCGCCAGACAGGGAGCGGCGCAGTTCGAGCTCCATGTCAGGGTTCAGGTTGTCGGCGCGCAGCAGCTCCTCGATGTCGTTGAGCAGCGCGGGGCGCTCCGGGTTGTCCTTCCACTCGAGCGCGGAGCCCAGGAACTCCACCTGGTAGAGCCGCCGGAACTGCGCATCCTCGGAGAAGGTCCGCTCCCCGGTGGCCAGCAGGTCCGCCTTCGCGGCATCAATGACTTCGCGGTCCTTGAAGAGGGATTGGAGCGACGCCTGCTCGTCACCCTTTCGCAACACCTTGCGCTGCAAATGACGGAACTGCGCCAGGTCCGGGTTCGCGGCCATGACGCGCTGGCGAACCGCATCCAGCGGGGAGCCAGGCCGCGCGAGCGCGGCTGGCACCGGGCCCGAGGCCGGCGCGAGCGGCGTGTTGACCAGGACGGTGGCCCCCTGAGCCAGCCCCGGGCGCGGCGTGGGCACGGTGGCGGGCGCGGGGACGTGACGAGGTTCGGGCACCGCCGCCACGAGCGGGGCGGAAGGCGGCACAGGAGACGGCTCCGGGAGCAGCAACCAGAAGACAAACGCCGCCGCCAGCGCCAGGGCGCCGATGAGGGGCAGGACTGTTCTGGGCATGAGAGAGAAACGGGCCATCTTCGGTGGACCTCGCGTCTGTGAATCAGGGAGGACGGAGCCCCCGTGTCTACCGGGGGCCCGGTCCGGGGCTGCCTGGGATTCAGGGGAGAGTCACCCCTTACGGGATGAGCTCATCCGGGACGTTGACGCGGAGGATGAGGCGGTTGAGCTCCTCCACGTACTCGCTCTGGAATCGCCCGGAGCCGTTGAGGTAGCCCTCGGCCACGAGGATGTTGGAGGTCAGGTCGTGGGTGACGGGGCGCAGGTTGTAGACCTTGCCGAACCAGGCCTGCTGCTGGATGCCGGTGATTTCGTCCGTCGTTCCGTCCTGCCGGACCAGGTGCTCTCCGGCGACGAAGTCCTTGGCCTTCTTCATCGAGCCCTCCGCGGTGACGAGCGGGTGCTCGAGCGTCACGGACAGGCTGCCCCCCGACCGAGTGCGGAAGACGAGGATGTCCTGCTGGGCGGGGTCGCGGTCCAGGGTGTAGCGCTCCACCGTGTTCGGCATGGTGCGCAGGTTGCCGAACGAGGCATCCGGGGAGAGCGTGACGAGCTCGGCGGCGCCAGCCTCCTGCGCCTTCTGGATGGGAACGTAGCCATCCTGGAAGAGCACCTTCTGGTCCGGGGTGTAGCAGCCCGGCTCGCAGACGCCGTCCATGATGATATGCACGGGCTTCGCGAGGTGGTTCAGCGCGTCAATCTGGTTGCCGGTGAGGGCCGCGGTGTCAGTGCCGAGCGCGCCGGGGCCGCGCCAGGGCTCATAGCCCGTGTTCGGATCCACATACACCGGATACACATGGGTGTTGAACAGGTTCAGGGCGTCCTGCGCGTCCTGGTCGTAGACGGTGGCCCAGAAGCGCTGATCCTTCCCGGCCGAGATGTTGTACGGGTCCGCGTCTGCCCACCGCTTCGCCCAGGACTGACGGCCGCGCGCCTGGTCCGAGGTGAGCTGGTCGAACGCGCAACGATAATGACTGGGCACCCACGCCGCCGTGGCCTGTGTGGCAATTCCGAAGGCAACTGCGAGCGTCGGCAGAAATGTCTTCTTCATGCATCCTCCTGATTGGAAAGACTCACGTCCCCTGTCGCCGAGAACGTGATGACGACAGGGACTGTCGCCCGCACCCGTGCCGTGGGCACACGGCCCCACTGCCCTGCTCCGGGAGCGGTTTTCTGCGCTGGCAATCCCGCAAACGAGAGAGCAGAACAGGCTCCTCGCGAACCGCCAGCGGGCAATGCCTTGAACTTTGTGTGTGATTGCGTGGGTTCCGCGGGAAGAAGCGGACGTGCTAGGCGGCACCAGGCCGCTGGGCGGTCCACGACCTCGCGGCCCGGCCAGGAGCGGATGCGCTCCTGACGGTGCGATGGAAATGACAGTGATTCGCCTGGAGTCTCACGGCGGTGTCTCCCCCCTCAAGGGCGCTCGAGGCGCCCCCATTCAACTGGACTGCAGGAACGGCCGGCATCATACCGATAGTGAACCCGCAATCAATGCCTTCAACTCTTTTTCTGCCAGATTGAGATGACATGGATTCATGGCTTCCAGGCGCCCTGAAAACATACACCCCGCCTCAGAGGCGCTAGATGAAAGCCCTTACGCCAATCCTGAGTGTATTTGCCTGCCGTCCGAGCAGCGGCATCAGTGCAACCCCTTACACCGCTCCGCATGGCGGAGTCCCGCCGCGGGCGAGCGTTGCCTGCGCGGCGGGACGAACTGCCAGCATTCACTTCCGAGCCGTCACGTCACGGAGAAGTACGACGCCTGCGGATGGTGGAAGACGATGGCGGACACCGAGGCCTCCGGCTCCATCATGGAGCCGTCCGTGAGCTGCACGCCGATGTCCTCCGGCCGCAGCGCCGCGAACAGCTTCGACTGGTCCTCCAGCCGGGGACAAGCCGGGTAGCCGAAGGAGTAGCGCTTGCCCACGTACTCCGCGCGGAAGCGCTCCAGCATCGTCATGTCCTGCCGGTCCGGCGTGCCCCACATGCTGCGCAGCTGCGTGTGCAGCAGCTCCGCGTAGCCCTCCGCCGTCTCCAGCGCCAGCGCCTGCACCGCGTGCATCTTCAGGAACTCGCCCTTCGCCTTCAGCTCCTCGGACAGCTCGCGGATGCCGGAGCCCGCGGTGACGACGAACATGGCCACGTTGTCCGTCGGCGCGCCGCCCTCCAGGGGGCGCAGGTAGTCCGCCAGGCACAGGCCGCCTTCGCGGTCCTGGCGCGGGAAGTCGAAGGACGCGGCCTCCTTGCCGGACGCGCCGTCGAAGAGCACCACCCGGTTGCCGTCACTGCCCGCCTTGTAGAACTGGAACACGGCGCGCGCCTGCATGCGGCCGCCGCGCAGGAAGCCCTTCAGCTCCTCCACGGCCTCCTTGAGGGCGAGCGCCTTGCGCCCCTCCTCCGTCTTCGCCAGCTCCGCCTCGGCCGGCGTGCCCAGGACACGCGATGAAGAGCGCAGGCCCAGGTGCCGCCCGTACAGCATCACCGGGTTGATGAACTTCCAGATGTGGTCCAGCGGCGTGTTGGACAGCACGTGCCGCTCCCAGTCCGGCGCGGACGGCACGGCGTCCAGCACCTTCACCTCGGCGCTGCGCCCGCGCGTCACGACCGCCGCCGGAGCCGGCCGCTCCTTCACCTCGCGCGCCAGCTTCTCCCGGCGGACGGCCAGCTCGCCGCGGAGCTTCTCGTGCGAGGACGGGTCGACAATCTGCTTGGCCAGCTCGAGCCCGTTCATCGCGTCCTGCGCGTAGGCCACCGTGCCGGCGCCGTAGGCCGGGGCGATGTTGCGGTCCACGAAGTTGCGGCTGAGCGCGGCGCCGCCCACCAGGATCGGCACGTCCACGCCCGCCCGCTTCAGGTCCTCCGCGGTGGCCACCATCTGGTGCGCGCTCTTCACCAGCAGGCCCGACAGCCCCAGGATGTCCGGCTGGTGCTCGCGCACGGCCTGCACCAACTGCTCGGGGGGCACCTTGATGCCCAGATTCACGATGTGGAAGCCGTTGTTGGCCAGGATGATTTCCACCAGGTTCTTCCCAATGTCGTGCACGTCCCCCTTCACCGTGGCGAGCACCACCTTGCCGCGCATGGCCGCCTGGGCCTTGCTCATGTGCGGCTCCAGGAAGCTCACCGCCGCCTTCATGGACTCGGCGCTCTGGAGCACCTCCGCGACAATCAGCTCGTTGGCGCCGAAGAGGCGGCCCACCTCGTCCATGCCCTTCATCAGCGGGCCGTTGATGATTTCCAGCGGCGAGTACTTCTGCATGGCCGCTTCCAGGTCCGTGGTGAGGCCGTCACGCGTGCCTTCGATGATGTAGCGCTGGAGCCGCTCCTCCAGCGGCAGCGTGCTCACCTGGGCCCGCGCGGCCTTGCGCTCACGGAAGGCCGCGGCGAAGGGCGTCACCGGGTCCGCGCCGCGGTTGTAGAGCAGGTCCTCGGACAGCTTGCGCTCTTCCTCGGGGAGCGACGGGTAGCGCTCCAGCTTCTCCGAGTTGACCAGCGCCATGTCCAGGCCCGCCTGGACGTTGTGGTACAGGAAGACGGAGTTGAGCACCTCGCGGCCCGCGGCGGGCAAACCGAAGGACACGTTGGAGATGCCCAACACCGTCTTGCAGCGCGGGAAGCGCTGCTTGATGAGGCGCACGCCTTCAATCGTCTCCACGCCGCTGCCGATGTACTGCGCGTCGCCCGTGGCACAGGGGAACACGAGCGGGTCGAAGTACAGGTCCTCCGGCTTCATGCCGTACTTCTTCGTCAGCAGCTCGTACGAGCGCTCCGCCACCTCCAGCTTGCGCTGGCGCGTGACGGCCATGCCCACCTCGTCGATGCAGCCCACCACCAGGGCCGCGCCGAAGCGGCGCGCCAGCGGCACCACCTTCTCGAAGCGCTCCTCGCCGTCCTCCAGGTTGACCGAATTGATGATGGCCTTGCCCTGGCTGTAGGTGAGCGCCATCTCGATGACGCGCTCGTCGGTGGAGTCAATCATCAAGGGCACGCGCACCTTCTTGATGACCGCCTCCAGGAAGCTGCGCATGTCCTCCATCTCGTCCCGGTCCGGGTTGGCCAGGCAGATGTCGATGACCTGCGCGCCCCGCTTCACCTGCGCGCGCGCGATCTCCGACGCGTCGTCGAACTGGCCGGCGACGATGAGCTCCTTGAACTTCTTGCTGCCGATGACGTTCGTGCGCTCGCCCACGATGAGGGGGCGCTGCTCGTCCGTCACCTCCAGGTAGTCCACGCCGGACAGCGAGGCCCGGGGACGCGGCGAGCCCGCGCGCGGCTTCAGCCCCTGCACCGCCTTGGCCATCGTCTCGATGTGCCCCGCGTGCGTGCCACAACACCCTCCCACCACGTTGAGCCAGCCCTGCTCGCAGAATCGCCGCACGGAGCGCGCCAGCATCTCCGGCGTCTCCAGGTAGTTGCCGTTCTCGTCCGGCAGGCCCGCGTTGGGCACACAGGACACGGGGAACGCGCTCATCGACGCCAGCGAGCGCAGGTGGTCCGTCATGAAGTCCGGGCCCGTGGCGCAGTTGAGGCCCAGGTACAGCAGGTCCGTGTGCTCCAGCGACGCGGCCAGGCTCTCCACGCTCTGCCCGGCCAGCATGGTGCCCATGGGCTCAATCGTGCCGGACACCGCCACCGGCAGCGCGTAGCCCAGCTTCTGGAACGCGCGCTCGGCGCCCAGCAGCGCCGCCTTCACGTTGCGGGTGTCCTGCGCCGTCTCAATCAGCAGGTAGTCCGAGCCCCCCAGCGCGAGCCCTTCGGCCTGCACCGCGAAGTTGTCCACCAGCTCCTCGAAGGTGACGCCGCCGGTGACGCTGATGGCCTTGGTGGTGGGGCCCATGGAGCCCGCCACCCAGCGCATGCGGCCGTCCTTCGCCTCGGCGGCGGCGGCGGCGTTGCGCGCCAGCCGGGCGGAGGCCTCGTTGATTTCGAGCGCCTTGTGGCCCAGGCCGAACTCCGCCAGCACCAGCGGCGTGCCGCCGAAGCTGTCCGTCTCCGTCACGTCCGCGCCGGCCTCGAAGTAGCGCGCGTGGATGCGCTCCACCAGCTCCGGCCGCGTGAGGACGAGGTGCTCGTTGCACCCCTCATACTCCGGGCCGCCGAAGTCCGCCGCCTTGAGGTCCTCGTTCTGGAGCAGCGTGCCCATGGCGCCATCCAGCACCAGCACGCGCTCACGCATCGCGGCGCGCAGGGCCTCCACGCGACGGCCGTTCTCACCAGGAGGCAGCGGGAGGGCAGCGGGGACAGGGCTCGTCATGACGGTTTGACTCCAGTCAGCAGGAAGACACGAAAGGGACTGGCCCCGTCCCGGGCGTGCGTCTCCCGGGTCAGGGACGTGAAGCCGGCCTCGCGCAGCGCGGCTTCGAGGGATTCAGGCGCGAAGCCCAGGTGCCGGTGGCCCAGCCGCTCCAGCACCCAGCGCTCCTCGTGCGGCATCAACTCCAACAACACCAGCCGGCCGCCCGGCTTGAGCAGGCGGGCGGACTCGGACAGCACCGACTGCGGCTCCTCCACGTGGTGGAGGCTCTGCGAAATCACCACCAGGTCCAGGCTGCCGGACGCGAGCGACAGCCGGTGCAGGTCCTCGCGGAGGAAGCGGATGTTCTCCAGGCCCTCGCGGCCCGCCCGCTCCCGCGCCTGGTCCAGCGCGTCCGCGTTCTGGTCAATGGCCCACACCCGCCGCGCCCAGCGGGCGATGGCCACGCTCAGCACGCCGGTGCCGCAGCCGAAGTCGGCCACCTCCAGCGGCGGCAGCAACGACGCCAGCGCGCCCGCCCACAGGAACCACGACTGCCCCGGCTCCAGCAGCCGCTCGTTGAGGGCCTGCCGGTCCTCGCGCGCCCGCAGCAAATCCTTCAGCCGCGCCGAGTCCCCCGCCGCGTCCTCCGCCTGCCGCGCCATCTGGATGAGCGGCCAGCGGCCGTCCGCCTGCTCCAGGGCCAGCGAGTAGTAGCTGTAGCCCGCGTGGCGCTCCTCGCGCAGCAGGCCCAGGCCCTTCAGCTTGCCCAGGTGATGGGACACGGAGGACTGCGCCACGCCCACCAGGGACACCAGCTCCGTCACGTTCAACGGGGCCTCCGCCACCAACCGGAGGATGCGCAGCCGCGTCGGGTCTCCGAGCACTCGGAATGACTGGGACAGCTCTTCCATATCGCTGCATCAACATATGTCGATGCCGGACACAAGGCCAGTACTCTCTAGACGCGACGCGTTGCCTGTGCCCCGGCAGTCGCGTACAGGGCGAAGCATGGCGACTCCCACCCACACCCCGACCCTCCACGAGCTGCTCGCCGGCAAGCGCTTCGGGCTCGTCCTCTCCGCTGGATATTTCGGCTTCTACGGTCACGCGGGCTTCCTCAAGGGACTGGCCGCCGCGGGCCTCAGTCCTCATGCCTACGCGGGCACGTCCGCGGGTGGCATGGTGGCGGCCTACGCCGCCGCGGGCACGCCGGTGCGTGACGTGGAGGAGCTGGTGCTGCGCCAGACGCGCGCCAACTTCTGGGACCCGGACCCCATTGGCGCGGTGCTCAACGCGGACGCGGCGGGACACGGCCTGACGGGCCTGCTCAAGGGTGAGCGCTTCCGCAAGCTGCTGGATGCCACGCTGCCGGTGCGCACCTTCGAGGAGCTGCCGCACCCGCTGCTGCTGGTGGGCGCCAACCTCACGCTGGGCAGCCACGACGTGTTCACCTCGGGCGAGCTGGCCCCGCGCGTCCACGCGACGTGTGCCTATCCCGGCCTGTTCCGCGCGGTGCCCCTGGAGGGCAGCCTGTACTGGGACGGTGGCCTGGTGGACAAGGCGCCCGCGCTGTCGCTGCACGAGAGCGCCGTGGGCGCGGAGCTGGACGCCATCCTCGTGCACTACCTGCCCAGCAAGACGCGCAAGGTGGTGGGCGGCCCCATGGCGTACGCGCAGGGCCTGGCCGCGGGCTCGGCGGCGCTGCGGCAGGACCACTTCCGCCTCCAGCTCACCGTGCTGGAGCAGAAGCAGGTGCCCGTCTACGTCGTCGTCTCCAACCTGCCGCCCGTGTCTCCCACCACCATGGAGCGCGGCTTCGACGCGCTGGACCAGGCGAAGCTGGCCGCGGAGCGCGCCCTGGCGCGGCCTCCGGTGCCCTTCGCGCAGGCGGAGTGGTGAGCCTCAGCGCAGCCACACCATGAGCAGCGCGGGCGTGGCCGCCACGAGCACGCCCGCCCCGAAGGCCAGCAGCACCTGGAGGAAGAAGAGGTCCTCCAGCGTCTCCACCAGCATCATCTCCACGCGCTCGATGCCCAGCGCCTCCAGGTTCCGCACCGCGGTGGCGGTATCCGGCGCGGAGACGACGGCGCGCAGCGCCAGCGCGCCCAGGACGCGGCGGGACTGCTCCATGAGGAAGCGCTCCACCTCCGCCATGCGCGAGGCCGGCGCTTCACCCCGGGCCTGCTCGGCCTGCCGCAGATGCTCGCTCATCGACTCGTTCACGACGCGCGACAACTCCTCGCGCGACAGCGAGCCCGAGCCCTGGAGCCGCCGCGCCACCTGCACCGTGACGGGCTTGAGCACGGCGTAGACGCGGGCCACCACGCCCCGCGCCCTGGCCTCCTCGGCCAGCCGCCCCGACACCGCCTGCAGCATGAACGCGTAGCCGCCCGCCACCGACAGGGCCAGCGGCGGCACCACCGCCCCCAGAATGACGAGCCACGTGGGCGCGGGCGGAACGCCCAGCCACCGGGGCAACGCGTAGGTGGCCGCGCCCACCGCCAACCCCACCAGACCGAAGAGCGCTCCGCCTTTCAGCGCGCCCCAAAGCCCCACGCCCATCCACCGGAAGGCCACCAGCAGCCCCTGCCCCAACGCGCCTGCGACCCGCATCGACCCACATGCTCCCGGGACGGAAGACCGCCCTTGTCCCCCGCCGCGGCGAAGAGCCGGTTCCAGGGGGAGCCACAATTCCATGAGAGGCGCTCCCGCGCCAGTGACGCACGCCGTCGACGCGGGCGCGCGTCTCCTCCAACAGGACACGCCGATGTCGGCTTCCGGACGGACACGGAGGCGGGCCCCCCATTTCGCGACAGACCAGAAATGCAAGATGCCCGTGTGAACCCGTCCACTGGGCAAGTGGACCTGGGCCACGGCCGTCCCCCCTTCCGATGTGGAGGCTGTCCATGCCGATGTCGTCGCTCCTGTCGATGCGCCCCCTGCGGTGCGCAATGCTGTCCCTGTCCGTGCTCGCCTTCGCCCCCTCGGCGGTGGCGGCGCCGCCCGCGAAGGCCCTGAAGCCTCGCGCGCTCGTCACCAAGCCCACCGGCCGCGAGTTGGCCGGGGACACCTACGTGGAGCGCATCGTGGTGAAGTTCCACGAAGGCAGCCGGGTGCGCCTGCGCGACCAGCAGTTGGTGGTCCTGTCTTCGGACCGGGACGCCGCGGAGCGCTCGCTGCTGGCCGGACGTGGGCTGGGTGATGCGCGCCTGGCGGCGGACCTGGGCCGTGTGACGTCACTGCTGGAGCGCGCGCCCCGCATTGGCGCCATGGCCCGCCTGTTCGACGAAGCCGAGTCCACGCTGGAGGCGCGCAAGGCCGCTGGGGAGCGGCAGAGCGGTGAGCAACTGGCGGACCTGAACCTGTACTTCGAAGTCCCCCTGATGCCGGGCACCACGTCCGAGCGCGTGGCCGACCTGGTCGCCGCGCTCAACGGCCTGGACGGTGTCGAGGTGGCCTACGCCGAGCCGCCCCCCGAGCCGGCCATGGTGGACTTCGGCATGGACGCGGCGGTGCGCAGCCTGCTGGCCGCGGCGGACCTCCCACCCGTCACGCCGCTCTACGAGAGCAACCAGGGCTACCTCAACGCCGCGCCTGGCGGCATCGACGCGAAGTACGCGTGGACGGTCCTAGGCGGCCAGGGGCAGAACGTGAAGGTGGTGGACATCGAGGGCGGGTGGCGCACCACGCACGAGGACATGCCCGACCTCTTCCACATGGGTGGCACCCAGTACACCGACCGGAGCTGGCGCGACCACGGCACGGCGGTGCTGGGTGAAATCGTGGGCGCGCGCAACGCCTATGGCGTGACGGGCATCGCGCACCAGGCCAAGGCGGGCTACGAGTCCATCGGGGCCCAGAGCACGGCGAGCGCCATCACCCGGGCGGCCACGGCCGCGGGGCTGGGTGGCATCGTCCTCATCGAGCTGCACGCCCGCGGCCCCTCGGACGGCACGGCGTGCTCATGCAACACCTCCCAGTGCGACTACATCGCGATGGAGTACTGGCAGGCCAACTACGACGCCATCAAGACGGCCACCGCCAACGGCGTCATCGTCGTGGAAGCGGCGGGCAACGGCAGCGCCGACCTGGATGCGCCCGCGTACGGGAGCGTGTTCAACCGCGACACCCGGGACTCGGGGGCCATCATCGTGGGTGGCAGTACGGCCACCACGCGCCTGCCCATGTGCTGGACGAACTTCGGCAGCCGCGTGGACGTGCACGGCTGGGGTGAGCGCGTCTACACCATGGGCTACGGCAACGTGTTCGGCGCCAGCCATGGCGAGGACCAGTTCTACACGTCCAGCTTCAGCGGCACCTCCAGCGCGTCCCCCATCGTGGTGGGCGCCGCCGCCAGCGCGCAGGGCGTGGCCCTGGCCAACGGGCGACGTCTGACCAGCACGCAGATGCGCTCGCTGCTGCGCGCCAACGGCACGCCGCAACCCGCGAACACGCGCCAGATTGGCCCGCTGCCGGACCTGCGCCAGGCCCTGCCCAAGGTCATCGCGGGCGACTACTGAGCCGGACTCCCGGCACGCCCCCACCTTCCGCCTCAGGACGGGTGGGGGTGCGTTTCCGGGCGGCGAAGTGACTACCGCGCGCCGTAGCGGCGGTGGTCCACCATCAGGCAGCGGTCCTGCACCACCTGGATGCCCGCCTTCGCCAGCTTCTCCGCCGCAGCGTCGTTGCGGATGCCGGACTGGAACCACACCGCCTTTGGCTTCTTGGCGATGAGCTCGTCCACATGCCCGTCGATGTCCTGCGGCCTGCGGAACACGTCCACCAGGTCCAGGTCGCCGGGCACGTCCGTCAGCCGCCGGAACACCGGCTTGCCCAGGATGTGCGTCACGTCCGGGTAGTAGACGGGCACGGGCACCACCTCCACGCCCGAGCGCGCCAGGTAGTCCGGCACGTAGTAGGCGGGCTGCCCTGACTGCTGCTCCGTCTTGATGCCCAGCACCGCCACCCGCCGGGCGCTCTTCACCACGCGCTCCACACCCGCTTCGTCCTCGATGAGGTTCTGCTCCCAGCTCATCGCGCCTCCTCCTGGAGCCCCTCTGCCCGGGTCTCCGTCGTGACAGTCCACGCTTCGCCCGCCACCGTCGCCCGCACCGTGAGTTGGCGGCTCACGGGCATGAAGCGCCCCCGGCCCACCAGCTGCTCTCCCTCACACGACACGCCCGGCGTCAGCTCCGGCCGGCCCGCCATCACCCACGCCTCCGACAGCGCGTCCGGCGCGTCCTCCGGCACCGAGTCCAGGCAGCGCAGGCCCAGCACCACCGCGTCTCCCAGCGGCGTGTCCCGCGTGCCTTGAACCGTACGCTCCAGCACGTAGGCCACCTGGCGGTCCCCCACGGGCACCAGGTCCACCACCCAGCTCTGCTGGCCCTCCACGAGGTTGCGCTGGAAGAGGCCGGCGAACTTCACCTCCCACTCACGCCGCGCCCGCGTCTCCAGGGCCTCGGGTTCAAAGAAGCGCTCCAGCACGCCCGCCTCCGTGCCCGCGGGCGCCACCTGGCGGAGCGCCTCCTGTGCGGCTTCGGGGGCCACCAGCTTCACGAAGGTGCCATCCGCCGCCAGCCACGCCTGCAGCGTGAAGCGCGCCAGCACGTCCGCCACGCCGGTGGGTACCTCCTGACCATTGCGCGTCAGGCGCGAGCGCGGCACCGCCTGCGCCAGCAGCCAGCCCCCTTCGGAGGGCGTGAAGCGCGTCTGCGTGGTCAGCTCCACTTCCTCGCGAAGGGTGTCCCCCCGCCGCTCCACCGAACGCACGCTGCGCTGCGTCTCCGTGAGCACGCGGTCCACAGGGGGCTGGAAGTCCAGCCGCACCGACGCCGGCCGCGGCTCCGAAGGCGACACGGAGAGCGGCGCCTTGTGGCTACAGGCAGTGGCGGTCAGCGACAGGAGGAGACTGGACGTCAGGGGGCCGGGACGCATGCGCCGTCACACGCTGGCAGAAAGCGCCCGCGCCCGCGAGCGCTTCCACCTGGCCTCCCCTCCCCAACGCCCACCGGTTCACGGATGACGCGTCTGGCCGTCCGGTGCATCCTCCACCGCGTCCCGCCCGATGTTGCGGCGGTCCCGGTTCACCCCGTCATCGTCGTCCCTCGAGCCCCCCAGGGCGGAGCGGCGGGAGGCCTCGGAGAGGTCCCGCTGCACGGCCTCGCGGGTGGCGTACTCGCGGCGCGGCAGGCATTTGAAGAGGTTGATGACGTCGGGGGGGGCGCCTGCGTCAGCGGCAGCCGCCGCCAGTTGCTCCCGTTCGACGGGGTACTCCACCGCGTCGAGGTGCGGGGTGATGGAGAGCGCTGGATCCTCCGCGAGTCCATAAGCCATCGTCTGTCTGCCTTTCCGCCGGGGCGCGCTGGCCCCGGCACCGGTGCGTTCGTGTGCAATGACAACGTGGGGATGGCCGGGGCGCGGGACCACCCGGGGCGCCCCCGTCCCAGCCCCTGTCCAGCCAGGGGGACAGGCGCCCTGGCCCCTTCCCGGCTAAGGTGTCGCCCCGCGACGCCATCCTCGCAGGAGTCCCACGCCCCATGTCCGCCGCGCCCCTGCTGATTGCCTGGCTCACGCTCGCCAGTACGCCCGCCGCCCCGCCGCCCGTCCATGACGTCTTCGCCCTGGAGGAAGCGGCCTTCGTCGCCCAGGCCCAGACGGACCTCGCGCTGCTGGAGCGCCACGTCCGGGGCCTGCGCGGGCTGCAGGAGGCCGTGAAGCAGTCGCGCGCCGTGTACCTGCAGAAGCAGAGCGTGCCGTACACGCCGGACCAGAAGCAGTTGCTGCTCAGCACCTGGGCGGCCTTCTTCGACTACTTCGTGTCCGTGGAGGTCATCCGCCAGCGCTACTGGGACTTCGTGAAGGTGCCCGCCCACGCGCATCCGAAGAAGCACGCCTGGGGCTTCCTCCTCACCCACGGCGCGCTCACCACGGCGCTGGCCCACGGCCTCACCTACGCCGAGCTCACCCTGGGCAAGAAGCAGCTCGAGGTGCTGCTGGACGAGCCCGCGCCCGAGTACGGCCTGCCCGCGCGCGCCTTCGCCCGGTTCAAGGACAAGGCCATCCACGTCTCCACCAGCACCCAGCTGCTCACGGGGGATGGGTACAAGGAACAGCTCCGCCCGCTGCTGGTGAAGGCTGGCGCGCTGGACGCCCCGCGCGTGCCCTGGCTGCTGCAGGAGGTGAAGCACAACAGCAAGGTGGCGAAGGGACTGCTCACCCGGCGCGGCGCCACGCTCTTCGCCAAGGCCACGGCGGACCTGACGGCGGACACCGCGCAGCGCGCCTTCTTCCCCGTGCAACGCGCGGTGGCCGAATGGATGGGCGACACCCGCGTGCGCCGCGTGGGCCAGCCGCTCATCTCCCGCGAGCAGGCCCTGTCCCTGCTGGAGAAGATGGAGCCCGGTGACATCGTGGTGGCCCGGCAGAACTGGTACCTCTCCAACATCGGCCTGCCGGGATTCTGGCCACACGCGGAGCTCTTCATCGGCACGCCCGGCCAGTTGGGCGCGTACTTCGACGAGGACTCGGACGTGAAGGCCTGGGTGGCCACCCTCCCCGGCGCACCGGGCTCGCTCACCCAGCACCTGGCGCGCGCATTCCCCGCCAAGTGGGCCGAGTACACCGGCAACGACGCGCACGGCGACCCCCTGCGCATCATCGAATCCATCAGCGAAGGCGTGTCCTTCACCGGCCTGGAGCACGGCCTGCGCGTGGACTACCTGGGCGTCATGCGCCCGCGCCTGTCCCGCCTGGAGAAGGCCCGCGCCATCGTGCGCGCCTTCACCTTCCAGGGCCGCCCGTATGACTTCGACTTCGACTTCTTCTCCGACCAGACGCTCGTGTGCACGGAGCTGGTGTGGAAGTCCTACGCTCCCGCGGGCGACATGACGGGCCTGCGCATCCCCCTGGTCAGCGTGGCTGGCCGCCGCACCCTGCCCGCCAACGAGTTGGTCCGCCTCTTCGACGCGGAATACGGACGCGAGGACCGGCAGCTGGACTTCGTGGCCTTCCTGGACGGCCGGGAGGCGGAAGGCAACGCCAGGGAGGCGGACGCCGCCGCTTTCCGTTACAGCTACCGCCGTGCCAAGTGGGACATCGCCCAGGAGTAGACACACGATGACGGAGCAGATGGCCGAAGAGATGCTGCAGCTGTCCACCCAGCTCTTCGAGAAGATGATTTCCCAGCAGCAGGCCAAGGTGCTGCGCCTGGCCCGCGAGGCCGTGCCCAACATCTCCCCGGAGGAGGTGCGCAATTCCCACGACTTCCCGGAACTCAAGGAACATCCTACATTTGAGTTCGAGGATGGAATCCTGTCCGGGCTGATTGCGGCCCAGATTGCCCTGCGGGCGGAAATCAAGGGACGGCTGCCGCTTGAACCTCCAGCATTCTGACGCTCGGCCGCCTGCCTTTGCCGTCCGGGCCCTCGTGGGTTACTGGTTCTCGCCGTGAGCATTCCCTCTGGATTCAGCCCACCGTTGGCGCGGGAGCGGCTGGTGTCGGCCCTGGCCGCGGAGCCCCCGCGGCTGGACTTGGCGGCGCTGGCCATCGCCACGCTGGACAAGCCCCTGCTGGACGCCCCGGGGTGCCTGCACATGCTGGACGTGCTCGCGTGCCGGGTGCAGGTGGAGGCGGAGCGGCTGAGCGAGAAGGGCGAAGTCCTGGCGCCGCTGCGCGCCTTGCGCCACGTGCTGGCGGACATCGAGGGCTTCCGCGGCAACGAGGACGACTACCACTCCCCGGAGAACAGCTTCCTGGACCAGGTGCTGGAGCGGAAGCAGGGGCTGCCGATTACGTTGTCCGTCGTCTACCTGGAGGTAGCGCGTCGCGCGGGCATCTCCCTGTACGGCGTCCCCTTCCCCGGCCACTTCCTGGTGGCGCACGACGCGGGGGACCACAAGCTGGTCATGGACCCGTTCCACCACGGGGACATCCTCACCGAGCACGGCTGCGAGGAGCTGCTCAAGCGCGTGGCGCCGCAGCTCAAGTTCGACCGCACCATGCTGGCGCCCGCGCCGGTGGAGCTGATTGCGTACCGGATGCTGTCCAACCTGCGGCGCGTGTACCTGGGCAGAGAGGATTGTGAGCGCGGGCTGGCGGTGGTGGACCTGCTGCTGCTCCTGGCGCCGGACCACCCGGGCGAGCTGCGCACCCGCGCCGCGCTGCTCGGCAACCTGGGGGCGTACCGCGCGGCGCTGAAGGACGTGGAGCGCTGCCTGGAGCTTTCGCCCGAGGCCCCCGACCGCGACCGACTGGAGATGACGGCCCGCGAGCTGCGGGAGCGCGCCGCGCTGCTCAACTGACGGGGAGGACCTTCACGTGGCTCGAGAGGTGAAGCCCTGGCGCCGGCTGCGGCGAGGGCTGGAGCATGACTTCAGCGTCGCCCGGGTGCGCGAGGACTGGTGGGCGGACCCGCGCACGGGCCATGAACACCCACGCGTACGCGTCGACTGCGCGGACTGGGTGAACGTCATCGCGGTGACGCCGGACGCGCAGCTCGTGCTGGTGCGGCAGTTCCGCTTCGGCGTCGAGGCATCCACTCTGGAGCTCCCTGGCGGAATCGTGGAACCGGGCGAAGCGCCGGAGCGGGCCGCGGCGCGCGAATTGGAAGAGGAGACGGGCTACGCGCCAGGCCGCCTGGTGCCGGTGGGACAGGTGCACCCCAACCCCGCGTTCCAGGGCAACGTGTGCTTCAACTTCCTCGCGCTCGACTGCGTGAAGCGGCACGAGGGGCGGCAGGACGCGGGCGAGGACATCGCCGTGGAGCTGCACCCGCGCGCCGACCTGCAGCGCCTCATCCTGGAAGGACACATCTCCCACTCGCTGGTGGTGGCGGCCTTCTTCCAGGAGCGCCTGCTCAGCGAGTCGAAGTAGGCCGGTGCCTCAGGGACGCGAGCAGCCGCAGCCGCAGGCGTCGACGAAGGGCGACTCGCCCCGGGCACAGACGAAGAAGATGACCTGGCACTCCCTCCTGTCCTCGGACACGTAGCGGCGCTGGGCCGCCTGTGCTTCGCAGGCGGCCCGGTCCGCCACGGGCTGCGACACCTCGGCCGCGTCGCCCTCTTCCGTGAGCGCACCGCAGCCCGCGGCCCCCAGGGCCGTCAGCAGCGTCAGAACGCCCCTCAGGTCGAACACCCGTCACCTCTCGAACCGGCGCATGTCCTTCGCGCCCGCCTGGACTGAAGCGCAACGTGGGGGCCTTCCCCGCGCACCGGGAGCCCCCTCGGGGACGAGCGTGCCCTGGGCGTGCACGGCGTCACATTCGTGGCGTGTGGAGGCGGACAGAAGGCGGGGCTCGAACCCGCCTGTGTCCGCCAACGCACGGGCACCTCGGCTTCGGGGGAGGCCCTCCCTTCAGCGGGCCTTCTTCGCGCGCGTCCGGCGTCGCGGCGCAGCCGCCTCCGCCAGCGTGGCCTCCTCCCGCTGCCACGTGCCGGAGCGCCCGCCCGACTTGTGCTCCAACTGCACCGCGTCCAGCACCATGCCGCGGTCCACGCTCTTGCACATGTCATAGACGGTCAGCGCCGCCGCGCATGCCGCGGTGAGCGCCTCCATCTCCACGCCGGTGCGGTCCACCGTCTTCACCTGCACGCGGACCCGAAGCCCCGCGTCCTCCGGCGCCAGCGTCACCTCCACGCCCGACAGCGCGATGGGGTGACAGAGCGGAACGAAGTCCGGCGTGCGCTTGGCGGCCATGATGCCGGCGAGCCTCGCCGCGGCCAGCACGTCCCCCTTCTCCACCTTCCCCGCCAGGATGCGCTCGCGCGTATCGGGCAACATCCGCAGCAGCGCGGTGGCCACGGCCACGCGGCCCGTCTTCGGCTTCTCCCCCACGTCCACCATCTTCATCGGCGCACCCCCTGGGCCACCGCGGCGAGCAGGTCCTCCACGATGTCGTCCGGGTCCTCCAACCCCACGGAGACGCGGATGAGATTCTCCCGGATGCCCGCGGCCTCCCGCTCCTCCGGAGTGAGTCGGCGCGCGCTGGCGCTGGCCGCGTGCATCACCAGCGTGCACACATCCCCCAGCGAAGGACCGGGCCGCCCCACCTTCAGCGCCTCCAGGAAGCGCATGCTCTCCGGCCGCCCCGCGCCCTTGATTTCAAAGGCCACCATGGGGCCGCCGCCTGGCAGCAGCGCCTGCGCGGTGGCGTGGTCCGGGTGCGAAGTCAGCCCCGGGTAGATGACCCGCTCCAACAGGGGCGACTCCGCGAGGCGCCGCGCCACATGCGCCGCGTGCTCGACATGCGCCTTCATGCGCACCGGCAGCGTGCGCAGGCCGCGCAGGGTGAGCCACGCCTCGAAGGGCCCCAGCACGTCACCCGCCAGAACCCGCGCGGCGCGCAGTGGCGCCATCCGCTCACGTGAGGCGCTCACTGTGCCGCCCAGCGCGTCGCTGTGCCCGTTGAGCCACTTGCTGGTGGACTGCACCGCGTAGTCCGCGCCCAGCGCCAACGCGCGCTGCCCCACGGGCGACGGGAAGGTGCCATCCACCACGAACGTCGCGCCCACGTCCTGGCAGGCCCGCGCCAGCACGCGCAGGTCGGGCACGCGCAGCAGCGGGTTGGAGATGCTCTCCGCCAGCACCATGCGCGGC
The DNA here is from genome assembly GCF_013116825.1 of Myxococcus xanthus. GTDB lineage: Bacteria > Myxococcota > Myxococcia > Myxococcales > Myxococcaceae > Myxococcus > Myxococcus xanthus_B. The sequence continues at coordinate 2,232 of NZ_JABFNS010000134.1, read as the reverse complement.
TTCAGCGCTCGGATGCGCTCGGGCACCTCGGGGTCCGTCATCAGGAACGCGTGCAGCTCCACGCCCAGCGTGGCGCACAGGCTCTTGTACAGCGCGCGCGTGACGCCGTAGCCATCCGCCGGCATCACCAGCCTGTCACCCGCCCGGAAGTGCTGGGCCTCGAAGACGGAGCGCAGCGCGGCCATGCCGCTGGCGTAGGCCACGCAGTCCTCGGCGCCTTCCAGCGCGGCCACCGCCTCCTCCAGCAACGTCGTGTTGGGCGCGCTGATGCGGGCGTAGGCGTAGTCCTTCCCGTCCAGGGCGCTGTCCAGGTCATCGCTGCTGTCGAACCAGTTCACCGCCGCCGGGTGGATGGGCGGCGACACCGGCACCGCCTTGCTTCCAGCCAGCCGCGTCCCGGCGTGCACCGCCACCGTCTTCTGCTTCGAGCTCATGGGGATTGCTGCGTCCTTCGCGGGAATGGAAAGGCCGGCCCCGGGAAGGGGCCGGCCTGGGAATGCTCAGCGGAGCCGCATGAGCGGGTGCGACGGACTACTCGCCGTGCTCGATGAGCCAGCGCTCCGCGTCGATGGCGGCCATGCAGCCCGTGCCCGCCGCGGTGATGGCCTGGCGGTAGTAGTGGTCCTGCACGTCGCCGCAGGCGAACACGCCCTCGATGTTGGTGCGCGTGGAGCCCGGCACCGTCTTGAGGTAGCCGCCCTGGTGCGTCTCCAGCACGCCCTGGAACAGCTCCGTGTTGGGCGTGTGGCCAATGGCCACGAACAGGCCGGTCGCCTTCACCTGCTGGCTGTCACCCGTCTTCAGGTTGCGCACCACCGCGCCATTCATCCCCTTCGCGTCGCCGAGGACCTCCTCCACCGCGGAGTCCCACATGAAGGAGATTTTCGGATTCTGGCGGGCGCGCTCCTGCATCACCTTGGAGGCGCGCAGCGTGTCGCGGCGGTGGATGAGGGTGACGTGGTTGACGATTTTCGCCAGGTACGTCGCCTCCTCCATCGCCGTGTCACCGCCGCCCACCACCAGCACGTCCTGCTTCTTGAAGAAGGCACCGTCGCAGGTGGCGCACGCGGAGACGCCGCGGTTCTTGTAGGTGTCCTCGCCCTTGACGCCCAGCCACTTGGCGGTGGCGCCGGTGGAGATGATGACCGTCTCCGAGCGGCAGCTGACGCTCTCCCCCTGGATGAGGAAGGGACGCTGGGAGAAGTCCACCTTCACCACGTTCTCCATGTGGATGGTGGTGCCGAAACGCTCCGCCTGCTTCTGGAAACGATCCATCAGCTCCGGGCCGGTGATGGCCTCCGGAAAGCCCGGGTAGTTCTCCACGTCGGTGGTCACCATGAGCTGGCCGCCCGGCACCCGCTGCGGGTGCTCCAGGGTGGGGCCCCCGGCGAACACCACCGGCTGCAGGTTGGCGCGCGCGGCGTAGATGGCCGCGGTGTAGCCCGCGGGCCCCGAGCCGATGATGGTCACCTTGTTGATCTTCTCCTCCGCCACGACTCCTCCCAAATCTCGTTGATGGCCCCAAGGTACCAGAGCGCCTCGGGCGCGTGATACGAAGCTGGCCTCATGGATGCCGCCGTCCTCAAGAAGGTTGCGCTGTTCGAGGGTTTGACCCAAGGACAGCTCGCCAAGGTCGCCCAGATTGGTCACTCCCGGACCTACCCGGCGGGCGCCTTTCTGTTTCGTGAGGGGGAAACCGGCCAGGAGATGTTCGTAATCGCCGAGGGCAAGGTCCGCATCTCCAAGTCGGTGCCCGGCATCGGCGAGGAGGCGCTCGCCATCCTGGAGCCCGGCCAGTATTTCGGTGAGATGGCGGTCATCGAGGATTCGCCGCGCTCGGCGGACGCCATCGCCCACGTGAGCTGCTCCGTCTGGGTCATCGAGCGCTCCCGGTTGGACCAGCTGATGTTCACCGACAAGGACCTGGCGTACGTGCTGCTCTGGACCTTCGTCCGCACGCTGAGCGAACGGCTCCGCGAGACGAACGAGAAGATCAAGGGCTTCTTCGCCCTCTCCCGCTTCTGACAGTCCATCTCAACGCCCGAGAAGCCAGCTGGTGCAGGGATGTCCGTCCGGCATCCGAGCCCCTTCCCATGTGTCGGGACGGGTGCGCACCCCACTCCCCAGGTAGCACAAGCAGGCACACGGGTTGCTTTGTCCCCGCTCCGTGGAGGGCGGCGGGATGGAGCAGGCGGCGGCGGGAGCGGCGTGGGCGGGCGAAGGGTCGGTGAG
>NZ_JABFNS010000133.1 GCF_013116825.1 Myxococcus xanthus | reverse complement strand
CGCCCCCTCCCCTCTCGCGTGAACCGGATGGCCATGCGCTCCCCGGTCTGCACGTCCCACCGGGGCTCAGGCCCGGTATGCCCCGCAACGCGATGACCACCAGCCCGGTGGAGTACGTCAACGAGCCGCTGCAGGTGCTCGCCGGCACGCTGCCAGAGGACCTGCAGGGTCACGTCTATGTCGCGGGGCCCAGCGTCCACGCGGGCTCACCGGCCCTGGCCTCGGACGGGCTCGTGCTGCGCCTGGACTTCCAGGTAGGCGGCGCCCGGTTCACCTCCGCCACCATGCGCACCCCCTCGCACTACGCGCGCCAGCAGGTGGACGCGGGCGCGACGGCGCGAGGCCCCCTGACGCGGCTGCTCAACCGCTTCCGCGAGACGACGCTGGCGGACGTGTCACTCACGCTGGGCCCGCAGGAGACGCCCAACACGGCGCCCTTCCTGGTCGAGGGTGAGCGGATGCTGCTGGTGACGACGGACGCGGGCCGCCCGTGGGCCATCCACCCCAAGACGTTGAAGGCGTACACACCGCTGGGCTACCTGCGCGAGTGGAACCGCGCCCTCCCCACGCCGTGGGCCTTCCCCCTGCTGCAGAGCACGGCCCACCCGGCCTTCGACCCCGCCGAGCGCCTGGGCCCCCGCATCAACAAGGACCGGCCCCGCCTCTTCTTCACCAACCACGCGCCCAAGTGGCCCCTGGGCGCCGGCTACACGCAGTTGGTGAGCTGGGACACGGAAGAGAACCGGCTGAACCACTGGAAGCTGATGGACGCGGCCACGGGCGAACCGGTGGTGGCGTCGTCGCTGCACCAGATCGCCGCCACGCGGGACTACGTGGTGCTGCTGGACGCCAACTTCCCCATCAACTTCTGGCAGATCGCCGCGCAGGCGGCGGTGCCCTTCCTGCCGCGGGTGCAGCGCGCGGTGGAGTGGCTGACCGCGTCCCCCGCCGCCCCACAAGCGGTGTTCTGGGTGGTGCGGCGAGCGGACCTCCAGACGTCACCCGGGACGCTGGACCCGGCGAATCCGCCGCTCGTGTCCGCGCACCGCTTCCAGGCCGGGGGCGGCGGGCTGCACTTCGCCGCCATCTACGAGAACCCCGACGACGTCATCACCCTGGTCGCGGCGCACTCTCCCACCGAGGACCTGTCTCATACGCTGGAGCCGGGCGAGCTGCTCATCAATGGCAACCGCGTACAGGACTGGCAGGCGGGAATGCCCACGGCGGTGCCCGTCACCCGCAGCTCCATGGGGGTGCACCGCATCGACATGAAGCGGCTGCGCATCCAGTCCAATCTCTATTCGCATGACGACTTCACCTGGGGCCTGACGGTCTTCTCCAACGCCGGCCTGGTGAATGGCGAGCTGGAGGCCCACCTCCGGCTGCTGGGCCACGTGATGAACGCCAAGTTGCCGACGAAGGAGCTGGCGCTCTACCTCAACTCGGACGGCTTCACGGCGGACATGGTCCCCGAGGCGCTCTACCAGCTCTACAAGCCCGTCGTCGGGGACAAGTCCGCGCTGCCCATCCGCGATGGCCGCGCGGCGAGCTTCTTCAAGTTCTTCGTCGACTCCGGCCGCTTCGAGGGCTTCGTGCTGCCCACCGGCTGGTTCGGCTTCGCGCCGCAGTTCGTCCCCAGCGCCCGGTTCCCCCAGGTGCCACACTGGAAGGGCTACGTGGTGGCGCTCGTCGTGTCGGACCCGACGCCGGACCTGCCTGAGAACTCCACGGGCGACGAGGTCTGGATCTTCGACTCCGAGGACCTGACCAAGGGCCCCATCTGCCGGCTGGGCAGCCGCAACTTCGACGTGGGCATGACGCTGCACACCACCTTCCTGCCACCGGGCCTGGCTGACCTCCTGGAAGGCCAGCCCCCGGGCAACGTAGCCCCGTACTGCGTGGACGTGCGGCAGGACCTCGACATGGACGCCATCGAACGGACGTACCTGGAGTGGCCCCAGACGCTGCTCCCACGGGTGCCCCGGGTGCTGTTCGCCCCGTGGCGCCTGGGCGTGAAGTGGGCATTGAACTTCCCGAAGCTGCGTCAGGTGCTCCAGGAGGACGTGTATCCACACTTCCCGCGCAGGTGACCGCGTTCGCCGCAGCGCCTCAGCCAACGACGATGTTGATGATTCGCCCTGGCACGTAGACGAATCGGCGCTCGGTCTTCCCAGCGAGATGCGGGATGAGCTCCGGATCTCGGTGGACGGCCTCACGCGCCTCCGCCTCCGTGGCGTCTCGCTTCAGGCGCAGCTTCCCTCGGACCTTGCCGTTGACCTGGATGGCCATTTCAACGAGCTCGTCCACGGTCAACGCGGGGTCGTAGTCAGGCCACGGCTGGAGGGCAATGGACTCGCTTGCGCCCCAGCGGTGCCAGAGCTCCTCCGCGAGGTGGGGCGCGAACGGAGAGAGAATCCGCGCAAAGACCTGGGCCGCCTCGAGCGGCACTCGGGGGAGCTCGGCCAGCGCGTTGGCGAGGATCATCATCGCGCTCACGGCCGTGTTGAAGCGCAGCGCTTCGATGTCCTCCCCCACCTTCTTCACCGTCTTGTGAAGCAGCCGCCGCGCGTCCTCGGTCAGCTCCGCCGGCGCACCGCCCGCGTCCTCCGCCACGAACGCGAGCATGTTCCACACGCGGTCAAGGAAACGCCGCACGCCGATGACGCCGTTGGTCTGCCACGGCTTCACCGCCTCCAGCGGTCCCATGAACATCTCGTACATGCGCAGGGCATCCGCACCGAACTGCCGGACAATGTCGTCCGGGTTCACCACGTTGCCGCGCGACTTGGACATCTTCTCGTTGTTCTCGCCGAGGATCATCCCCTGGTGGACGAGCTTCTTGAACGGCTCGGCGTGCGTGACGAGGCCGCAGTCGAACAGCACCTTGTGCCAGAACCGGGCGTAGAGCAGGTGCAGCACCGCGTGCTCCGAACCGCCGACATACAGGTCCACCGGCATCCAGGCGTCGTACGCCTGCTGCGAGAAGATGGCCTGGGTGTTCTTCGGGTCAGTGAAGCGCAGGTAGTACCAACACGAGCCCGCCCATTGAGGCATGGTGTTGGTCTCTCGCGCATACCACTTTCCATCGCGCTGGAAGAAACGCCAATCCAAGGCGCGGGCCAGCGGGCCCGCCGGGTCCTCGCTGGGCTTGAAGTCCTCGAGCTCGGGGAGCCGCACCGGCAGCTCGTCCTCGGACACGGGCAGAGGCTGATCGTAGCGGATGGTGTGGGGATGAATACGCGGGTCCGATGAGCCCTCCGCGAGTTCGACCGGGAAGTAGATGGGGATCGGCTCCCCCCAATAGCGCTGGCGCGAGAACACCCAATCCCGCAAGCGGTACTGGACGCGCCGTGCGCCCAGTCCCTCGCGCTCGAGGTGGGCGAGCATGGCCGCCTTGGCCTCGGGCGTCCGCAGCCCATCGAGGAAGCGCGAGCGCACCGCGACGCCGTCCCCCACGAATGCCTCCGTCCACGTGCCGGTCTCGTTCAGGGCGCCGTCGGCCGAAACCACCTCGACGACGGGCAAGCCGAGGGCACGCGCGAACTCGAAGTCACGCGCGTCATGGCCGGGCACGCCCATGATGGCGCCCGTCCCGTAAGAGCCAAGCACGAAGTCCGCGACCCAGATGGGGAGGCGCGCTCCCGTGAGCGGGTGCAGCGCGTAGGAGCCGGTGAACACGCCGGTCTTGGCTTTCGTGAGCGCCGTGCGGTCCAACTCGCTTCGGCTCGCGGTCGCCTCTCGGTAGGCCAGCACCTCGGCGCGCCGCTCCGCCGTGGCGAACCGCTCCAGCAGCGGGTGCTCGGGGGCGACGACCATGTACGTCGCGCCGAAGAGCGTGTCCGGACGGGTGGTGAAGATGCGGAGGCGGTCCGCGCTGCCCTCGATGGCGAAATCGACCTCCGCGCCCTCGCTGCGCCCAATCCAATGGAGTTGCTTCTCCCGCGTCTCGGGCCAATCCAGCCCCGAGAGGTCCTCGGCGAGCCGATCGGCGTAAGCCGTGATGCGAAGCGTCCACTGCCGCAGCGGCAGCCGTACAACCGGGTGACTGCCGCGCTCGCTCTTCCCGTCAATGACCTCCTCGTTGGCGAGCACCGTGCCGAGCGCCGCGCACCAGTTCACCGGGAGCTCGGCCTGATAGGCCAGCCCGCGCTCGAAGAGCTTGAGGAAGAGCCACTGGGTCCAACGCACGTACTCCGTGTCTGTCGTGGAGAGCTCACGAGACCAGTCGTACGAGAACCCAAGAGACTTGAGCTGCCGCTTGAACGTCGCGATGTTCTTCGCGGTGGTATCCGCCGGGCGGGTTCCCGTTTCGAGCGCGTGCTGCTCCGCGGGCAGGCCGAACGCGTCCCATCCCATGGGATGAAGGACATCATATCCCCGCATCCGCAAGTATCGCGAGATGATGTCCGTGGCCGTGTAGCCCTCCGGGTGCCCGACGTGCAGCCCGGCCCCCGAGGGGTAAGGGAACATGTCGAGGATGTATGCCTTCGGTTTGCCGGGGTGCCTGCGCGCCTCGAACAGGCGCTGCTCTTCCCAACGGGCCTGCCAGAGGGGTTCGATGTTCGCCGGGTCGTACTTCGGCCGTTCTGTGGACATGGCACCAGTTACCACAATGGGCATGCCCAGTCAGCAAGGCGACGGAGCGGCTCTTCGGGTGGTCTGCTCTGTGAGCGAGCCAGTGCTGAAGGCCCCCAGACCCGATCGCCCCCTCTCCAAACCGCCCCCGCAGGACAGGAGTTGAAGCGCATCGGTCGCCGCCCTTCACGCGACATCTACCTTGACGCTCACCGCGGACGACAGCTCGCCTTATTGCACCTCGGAAAGTGCGACTCGGAAAGTGCGACTCGGCAGCGAACGTCGGCACTGCGAGGCATGCGGCACGAGGACGCGAGCACATTGGCGCTCGTGGCGCTCCGTGACGATGTTCACTGGATGCATGGGATTGTCCGTGCAGGTACGGGCGCGCCACCGCGAGGGATGTCTGCCAAAGAGGTGTCGATGAGGTGGCCAGCATCATGCTACCCGACTCCAAGCGGATGCAAGAAACACTGAAACATCAAGGATGGACAGTGCTTGCTATTTGATGGGCTCGCTCCTGGCGTGGGACACCAATTGCCTTGGGTGGTGCGCGAATGTCTGTCGGATCAGGTCTTGCTGGTCGCGCCCCATGCGGTCTGGGATCGAGCAGGAACGCGCACCGCTCGACTTACCCCGGAACACGCAGCCAAGGCGGGCTGGAATTCCAGCCCGCCTCAAGCTGCCCGACTTTCAACCTATCGGCGGAAAATATACCCTCCGACAAAGGTCAAACCCGGCGTCCACTGCCCTTGAGTCGAGGGACTCAGCAGCAAGTGATTCGTGCCAGCCTGACCATAGCGAATCTCAGCCAAGCCAGTCTGCCCCATAATGAACAGGTCGTCCCTCCCATCTCTGTCATAATCCCCTACAAAGAAAGCCTGCCCCAGCGGCCAGTGCTGAATATTGGAAGGAGACCACGTCACTCCCTCAGCCCCCTGTACACCAAAAGCAACATTATTCGCCCCAGTGGAAGTCTGATAAATAAAATAATCCGATCGTCCATCCCCATTGAAGTCTCCGACAAGATACACGGAGTCGGTGGTCAACGCCCACCGAGACTCGGGCTTAAGAACGAGCGCCCCCATCCCTTCCCATCCATATCGAATTTCAACATTATTACCAAACGGATCCCTGATTAGCAAATCACTCCTGCCATCACCATTGAAATCACCGGATGTAAAATCCATTCCTGGATTCCACGTCTGCTGAGACGAAGGGATGAACAAGAACGGCCCAAGCCCCGACCGCCCGTAACGGATCTCAACGGCTCCCGCCGGGTAATAGAGGAACAGGTCAGTAAAGCCGTCCCCATTGTAGTCCCCCGGAACGTACTTCAACCCCAATGTCCAGGAGTGCTGCGTGACAGAACTCGACTGCAACGCCCCCATTTGAGACGAGCCAAATCGGGTTTCAACGTGCCCCGTCACAGAATTATGGATAAATACATCCGTCTTGCCATCACCATTGAAATCGCCCGGAACGAACTCCAGCCCCATGCCCCAGACCTGCTGAGACGACACACTAAAGAGAAATGGACTATACCCAGCTTGGCCGTAGCGAATCTCAACTTCACCGCTTGGAACATAATAGAGAAACAGGTCGGTATAACCATCCCCATTGAAGTCCCCCGTTACATACTTGCGATTCGTCAGCCATACATCTTGGGATGCAGCACTGAAATGGAGCGGCCCCATTCCAGACCGACCGAACCGGATCTCGACATCGCCAGTCTGCGGGTTCTGGAGAAACAGGTCCGAATACCCGTCACCGTTGAAGTCAACGACGTGCTTGGTCCCCCCACTTCCGCCAGAGTCCGGACCCGGCGGCGGGTTGGGATTACCTCCACCGGAATCAGGCACGTACCACTTGATGACAAGGGTCACCGACAGTCGGGAACTCGAATCAGCGGCAAGCACCGTCGGAATTGCAACCCACGGACCACTATGAAGCAACCGCCCAGCCCAAGGCGCCGTCACGGGCTGGTTTGCAGTGGGGAACCACACGTGCCCGTTTGCAAATGATCGAAAAATCGCATCAACCCACCCCTGTTGAGATAGGTCGATCCGGCTTATCAGTACATTCTGCCCGGTCGGTTCTCCCGCCAGATAAACAGATTCCACCTTAGCATCCGACGGTGCATTACCCACCACAACTGGAGTCTCTGTCGTCGTATAATTCCACGAGTAGCGAATCGACACCGTCCCAGTCGTCGTACTCAGGCAATCCGAACACTCGGGAACCTCAACCGAGCTCGGAGGGAGTTGCACCTCAGCAAAAACCCCCAGAGGCACAACTCCAATCAAACAAAAAAGCGCCCATGCCATCCTAGAACGCCACCCACCCCTCGGCAACGAGACACCCATTACCCATCGACTACGGTCCACAGTCGTCCCCTTGTCTATACAGCCACCTAACCGTTACCACAGCCGTCAGACATTCGATAGGTGGGTAGACAATCGACGCCGCGCCGACAGCACAAGCCCTCGATATGCAACTATCGCTCGAGTCTATTCAGTTAAGCTAGACAATCTTCCACTGCGAACACCCAGTCGCTACCGTCAGGCGTATGCAATAGCCTTATCCACAATTTTTGCGGAACAAAGAACCGCAGGAAGCCCCGCTCCAGGGTGCGTACCTGCGCCAACCATGTAGAGGCGGTCAACGTCCTCGCTCCGGGCCTGTGCCCGAAGGAACGTGGTCTGCCAAAGCGTCGGCGCGAAGCTGAACGCGGCCCCTCTAAACGATCGCAGTTCGTCACGGAAATACTCCGGCGTCGCGAACCGAGACGTCATCAATTCCGAACCCAGCCCTGGCAAGACGGTCCGCGACAGCCGCTCCTCCAGCTCTCGTCGGAAAGCCCCGGCCCGCTGCTTCCATTCCGCCCCCGTCCCCAGGTGCGGCACCGGCGCCAATACATAGAAAGCATCATGGCCTGACGGAGCCAGCGCCGCGTCTGTCGCCGTGGGTCTGTGCAGATAGAGCAAGGGGTCCGCTGACGGCTGTCCAGGGCCTTCCAGTCCTGAGAACATCCCCCGGAAGTCCTTGCCGAACAGCAGCGTGTGGTGCGCGACCTCCGGGTACTGACGCCGCGTCCCGAAGTACCAGAGGAACGCGCTCATCGAGTACCGAGCCCGGTTGATGCGCGCGTCCGTCCAGTGCTTCCGGACATGCCCCGGCACCAGATACCGGTACGTCCACGCCGCGTCCGCGTTCGACACCACCACGTCCGCCGCCAGCCCCGTACCGTCCCCGAGCCTCACGCCCGTCGCCTTCCGCCCCTCCAACGCAATCTCAGTCACCTCGCTGCCGTAGCGGACCTCGCCGCCCAGGGACTCCAGCAGCTCCACCAGGCCACGAACCAGCGCGCCAGTTCCGCCCACCGGGAAGAACGCCCCCCAGCGCCGCTCCACGAATTGAATCGACGTGTACACCGCGCTCGCTGTCGCGAAGGGACTGCCGCCGATGAGCAGCGGATGGAAGCTCAACGCCTGCTGCAACCGCTCGTCCCGGATGTGCTTCGACACCAGGCCGAACATGGACCGGAACGCCTCGTCCCGCACCAGTGCGGGGGTGAACGGCGCCAGACTCAGCACGTCCGGCACCGGCGTGCTCATCAGGGGCCCGATGCCCGCCTCGTACATCCGCTCCACGCGGGCGCACAGCGCCAGGAATCCCGCCTCATCCCGGGGCGACAGCCGCCGCACGGACTGGCGCATCGCCTCGCGGTCCGTGTGGTAGTCGAACGTGGAGCCATCCGGGAACCGCATCCGGTACAGCGGCGCCACGGGCCGGAGCTCCACGTGGTCCGCCATGCGTTGCCCCGCCAGCGCCCACAGCTCTTCCAGCAGGTGCGGACACGTAATCACCGTGGGGCCCGCGTCGAACGTGAAGCCGTCCTGCTGGAAGGCGTTCGCCCGCCCGCCCGGGCTGTCCATCCGCTCGAGCACCGTGACGCGCCACCCACGCGCCGCCAGCCGGATGGCCGCGGCCAATCCACCGAAACCACTGCCAATCACGATTGCGCGTCGTCCACCGCTTCGTGCGGCCAGGCCAGCCATCCCAGAGGGTCTCAGCACGGTGACGCGATCCATCGCACACCCGCGAGGCCCACTCCACTTCGCACGCGGGCAGGCACCCTGCGTCACATCGCCCGCGCTCTGTTGCGAGCCCCCAGTGCCAGGGCTACCCTCCCCGCCTCAACGGGGAGTGCGCTCCTTCGCGCACGGGTGGAAGCAATGATGGATGTTCCCGGCTACCGCATCGGCAGAGAGCTCACCACCGCGGGGGCCTTCCAGCTCTTGCGCGCCACACGCGAGGAGGACGGCGCCTCGGTCATCCTCAAGGTCCCCGACGCGGCGCGGCTCCCCTCCGCCACCGTGCGTCTTCGCCATGAGTGGGAGCTGACGAACGCCCTGAGTCTCGACGGCGTCCTGCGGCCCCTGGCGTGGGCCGAAGCGCGGGACGGCGCGCCCGTGCTCATCCTGGAAGGCTTCGGTGATGCGACGCTGACCCAGCGCCTGTCACACGGGCGCGTGGAGCCGCGCGCCGCATGCCGCATCGCGCTGTCGTTGGCGCGCGCCCTGGGCGCCATCCACGAGCAGGGCATCCTCCACCGGGACCTGAACCCCAGCAGCATCCTCGTGGGCACGGATGGCGAGTCCGTGAAGCTCACCGGCTTCACCCTCGCCACGCGCAGACCCCGCGCCGAGGTCGCTCCGCTCGCTCCCGAGCGATTGGAGGGCAGCCTCGAATACCTCTCCCCCGAGGGCACCGGGCGCACCCACCGCAGCGTGGACTCGCGGGCTGATTTCTATTCCATGGGCGTAGTGCTCTACGAGCTGCTCACCGGGCGCCGCCCCTTCGCGGACACGGATGCGCTGGGCCTCATCCACGCACACGTCGCCCTGCCCCCGCCTCCGCCCCTCAGCGTCGAACCGGAGCTGCCCCAACCCCTGTCCGACATCGCGCTCAAGCTGCTCGCCAAGTCCCCCGAGGACCGCTACCAGAGCGCCTACGGGCTCGTGGCGGACCTCCAGCGCTGCCTGGGTGCCCTGGAGGGCCCCGGCCCCGTCGCCGCCTTCACGCTGGGCGCCAAGGACGTCCCCGAGCGCTTCGCCGTCCCCGAGAAGCTCTATGGCCGCGAGCCCCAACAGGCGGCCCTGCGCGACGCCTTCGAGCGCGCCGCATCAGGCCGCTCCGCCTTCGTGCTCGTTTCGGGCGCGGCGGGCATGGGCAAATCGGCCCTCACCGGGATGCTCAAGCGACCCGTCGCGGAGCGCCAGGGCCACTTCGCCCGAGGAAAGTACGACCAGCTTCTCCGCGACACGCCCTACAGCGGCATCTTCGAGGCCTTCCGCGAGGTGGCTCGCGCGCTCCTCGGGGGACAGGAGCAGGAGCTGGAGACCTGGCGTCAGCACCTGCTCGAAGCCGTGGGCGGCATGGGCCGGCTGGTGGTGGACGCGGTGCCTCGCATGGCGCTGGTGCTTGGCGACCAGCCCCCCGTCCCGGAGCTGGGGCCCGCGGAGTCGGAGCTGCGCTTCCAACTGGTCCTGCGCAAGCTGGTGGCCGCGCTCGCCACGCGGGAGCACCCCCTGGTGCTCGTCCTGGACGACCTCCACTGGGCGGACAGCACCAGCCTCCAGCTGTTGCGGCTGCTCCTGACGGACCGGGACATCGAACACCTGCTCGTGGTCGCGGGTTGCCGCTCCGAAGAGCTGAGCCCCGACCATCCCGTGGAGTCCCTTGCCCGCGCGCTACAGGACCACGGCACGCCGGTCCACCGCATCGACCTGGCGCCCCTGTCGCCGGAGGACGTGAAGAGGCTGGTCTCGGACGTGTTCCCTCCCGCCGAGGGCCAACCCGACGCGCAGCTCGACGACCTGGTGCTGTCGCTGACCGAAGGCAACCCGTTCCACGCGGTGCAGCTGCTGCGCACCTTCTACGAACGCGGGCTGGTGCGCTTCGACGCGGACGGCGGTGGCTTCCGGTGGGATGCCAGCGCGCTGCGTGGACAGGACTTCAGTGACGGCGTGGTCGCGCTGCTCACCTCCCGCATCCGAGAGCTGAGCTCCGCCGCGCAAGCCCTGCTCCCCATGGCCGCGGCACTGGGCCATACGTTTGACCTGCGCAGCCTGGCCATCGTCCTGGAGCGTACGGACGAGGAGGCCGAGAAGGGGCTCGGTGAAGTGCTCCAGGCGGGACTGGTGGCCCCCATCGACGACGCCGACCTCGACCGCGGGGGCACCTATCAGTTCACCCATGACCGCGTGCAGCAGGCCGCGCTGGAGCTGATTCCCGCAGATGTGCATCCGGAGATCCATGCCCGCATCGGCCGGCTGCTCCTGCGGCACACGCCCCCGGAGCGGCTCGACGAAGGGCTCCCGGAGCTCGTCAGCCACTTCCACCTGGCGTTGCCCGTGCTCCACGACGAGCAGGAGCGCCACCGCGTGGCGGGGCTGGACCTGCGCGCCGGCCGCAGCGCCAAGTCCCGAGGCGCCTGGTCCGCGGCCCTCCGCCTGCTGAACACGGGCCTGTCCCTGCTCGGCGACGACGGCTGGCGGAAGGACCGGCGGCTCACCTTCGACCTTCACGTCGACGCGGCCGAAGCGGCGTACCTCGGCGCGGACTTCGACCTGATGGAGCGGTTGGCCGCGGCGGCGCTGGCACATGCGGTGGACAGCGCGGAGGAGGTCCGCGTGCAGGAGGTCCGGCTCCAATGCCTCGCGCACCGGGGCGAGCACTCGCGCGGCGTGGACCTGGGCCTGGAGGTGTTGCGCAAGCTGGGCCAGCCCCTTCCCGCGAATCCGAAGCAACCCCACGTGCTGGCCGCGGTGGCGAAGACGAAGCTGCGCCTGGGCCTGCGCAAGCCCGAGGACCTGGCGGCCCTCCCCGAGTGCACCGACCCGCTCCTGCTCGCCACGCTGCGGCTGCTGGTGAAGCTGTCCTCGCTGGCCTTCATGGCCCGCCCGCTGCTCTTTCCGCTGGTGGTGCTCCGCGTGCTCCAGCTCACCATCCGCCACGGCGCCACGGGCGTGGCCGCGTTCGGCTACGTGGGCTACGGGCTGATGTTGAGCGTGCACCTGGGCAACCCCGAGGAAGGCTTCCGCTACGGCCGGCTGGCGCTGAAGACGCTGGACCGCTTCCAGGCGGAGAGCCTGCGGGCCATGGTGACCTTCGTCTTCAACCTCTTCATCCGGCACTGGAAGGAGCCGCTGTCCGCCTGCGTCGGCGACTTCCTCGCCGCCGCGCAGAAGGGCCAGGAGACGGGCGACATCGAATACTTCGGCTATGCGTCCAGCGCGGGCTGCGCCACCGCCCTCATCGCCCGGGACGGCCTGGCCGAAGGTGGCCCGCGCATGGACCGGTTCCGGGACATCCTGGCCACCCACCGCCACAAGAACGTGCTCTTCACCGAGTACATGCGGCACACGCTCGACTCGCTCACGGGTGCCTTCACCGGCAACGTGGAGGCCCGCGAGGAGGAGCTGGTCGCGCCGTACCGGCAGCTCGACTACGGCAACGGCATCGCCACCTGCGACGTGCTGCGCACGCTGCGCCGCTGGCTGTGGGGCGATGCGCGCGGAGCGCTGGAGAGCGCCGCGGCGGTGGACGCCCAGGTGGAGCTCATCGCGGGGCAGATCTACCTGCCCTGGTACAAGTTCTTCCAAGGCCTGGCGCTCATGGCGGTCCACCCGACGTTGGGGCCGCTGGACCGGATTCGCTCGTCAAGGGCCATCGACGCCATCCGCAAGTCCATGCGCGGCTGGGCCCGCATCGCCCCCATGAACTATGGCGCCCGCGCGGAGCTGCTGGACGCGGAGCGGGCCCGCCTGGACGGCCAGGGGGACTCGGCCGCGGATGCGTATGACCGGGCCATCCGGCTGGCGCGCCAGTACGGGCTGTCGCTCGACGAGGGCGTGGCCTGCGAGGCCGCGGCACGGTTCCACCTGACGCAAGCCCGCGAGCGCGTGGCCCGCACCTACCTGAAGGAAGCCCGCGCCGCCTACCTGCGCTGGGGGGCCCGCGCCGTCGCGGCTCGGCTGGAGCGGGAGCACCCCAGGCTCTTGCCGTCCGCCCACGCGCCCACGCGCACGGAGGCCCCCACCGAAGCGTCACTGGCCGCGTTGGACCTGGCGTCCGTCATCAAGACGGCGCGCGCGCTGTCCGGCGAAATCGTCCTGGGCAAGCTGCTGCGCAAGCTGATGACGCTGGTCATCGAGAACGCGGGCGCGCGCCGGGGCCTGCTGCTGCTGAAACGGACGGAGGGCCTCGTCATCGCGGCGGAAGGCTCCGTGGACGGCGATGGCGTGGTGCTCGAGGCCCCCATCCCCATGGAGTCCTCCGCGTCGCTGCCGACCTCCATCATCCACTACGTGGTGCGCACCGGCGAGACGGTGCTCCTCCACGACGCCTCAGCGGAAGAGCCGTTCTCCGAGGACCCCTACGTCCGCAGCGCCCAGCCCAAGTCCCTGCTGTGCAGCCCGCTGTTGAAGCAGGGCTCGCTCACGGGCGTGCTCTACCTGGAGAACGACGCCACGCGGGGCGCCTTCACCCCGGAGCGGCTGGAGGTGCTGCGCCTGCTGTCGTTCCAGGCGGCCATCTCCCTGGAGAACGCCGACCTCTACGCCAGCCTGGAGGAGTACAGCCGGACGCTGGAGCGCCGCGTGGAGGAGCGCACCGCCGAAATCCAGCACAAGAACGCCGAGCTGGCGGAGACGCTCACCCGGCTTCAGGAGATGCAGCGCCAGCTCGTGGCGCAGGAGAAGCTCGCGTCCCTGGGCGCGCTCACGGCGGGCATCGCCCATGAGCTCCAGAATCCGCTCAACTTCGTGAACAACTTCTCGAACCTGTCCTCACGGCTGGCCGGCGAGCTGGAGGAGACGCTGAAGGGCATGGCGGACCGGCTCGACAGCGAGGCCCGCGAGGACGTGCTGGAGACGCTCCAGGACTTGAAGCAGAACGCCCAGCGCATCCACAGCCACGGCACGCGTGCCTCGGACATCATCAAGACGATGCTCCGGCACTCGCGCAAGTCGGAGGGCACCCGCGCCAAGACGGACCTCAACCTGCTGGTGCGCGACAGTGTGAACCTGGCGGTGCAGGGCCTGCGCAGCCGGCCCGGCGGGGCCAGCGTGAGGATGGAGACCACGTTGGACCCCACCGTGGGCATCGTGGAGCTGGTGGCGAGCGACATCAGCCGGATGCTCACCAACATCCTCGACAACGCGTTCTACGCCGCGGCGCAGCATCAACAGCAGGCCGGCGCGGGCTTCACGCCCCAGGTGCACCTGAGCACTCGCCGCGTCGGACGCAAGGTGGAGCTGCGCATCCGAGACAACGGGCCGGGCATCCCCGAGGACCTCCGCGAGAAGCTCTTCCACCCCTTCTTCACCACCAAGCCCGCGGGCGTGGGCACGGGGCTGGGGCTCTCGCTGTGCCACGACATCGTCCAGGAGCACCAGGGCGACCTCCGCGTGGAGAGCGCGCCCGGCGCCGGGGCCGAGTTCATCGTCACCCTGCCCGCGCCCTGAAAGCGAAGGCCCCGCCTCCCGTGAGGGAAGCAGGGCCTTGGGCCACCGGGAGAAGAGAGACCGCCGCTAGGCCGTCTTCTTCTCCTTCTCCATGACGAGCTGGGGCGCCTCGTGCTTGGTGATGACCTGCTCGGTGATCTTGCACTCCTTGACGCCCTCGCGGAACGGCACGTCGTACATGATCTCCAGCATGGCATCCTCCAGGATGGCGCGAAGGCCGCGCGCTCCGGAGTGACGGCGCATCGCCTCACGGGCGATGGCGCGCAGCGCCTCCCTCGTGAAGGTCAGCTTCACCTTCTCGAACTCGAAGAGCTTCTGGTACTGCTTCACCAGCGCGTTCTTCGGCTGGGAGAGGATGATGACCAGGTCCTCTTCCTTCAGGTCGTTGAGCGTGGCGATCATCGGCAGGCGGCCGATGAACTCCGGAATCATGCCGAAGCGCATGAGGTCTTCCGGCTCGGTCAGCGCCAGCAGCTCACCCACGCTGCGCTCCTCGCGGTGGGTGATCTTCGCGCCGAAGCCGAGGCCCTTCTCGCCCACGCGGCGCTTG
Source organism: Myxococcus xanthus (assembly GCF_013116825.1). Taxonomy (GTDB): domain Bacteria; phylum Myxococcota; class Myxococcia; order Myxococcales; family Myxococcaceae; genus Myxococcus; species Myxococcus xanthus_B. The sequence goes on along the minus strand of NZ_JABFNS010000133.1, from coordinate 11,947 downwards.
ATGACGCCGTCGATGCCGTGGAAGGCGCCGCCGCAGATGAACAGGATGTTCGTCGTGTCGACCTGGACGTACTCCTGCTGGTTGTACTTCTTCCCGCCGCGCGGCGTGACGTTGGCCCGGGTGCCTTCGATGATCTTCAGCAGGGCCTGCTGCACACCCTCGCCGCCCACGTCGCGGGTGGCGCTGGGCATGTCACCCTTGCGGGCGATCTTGTCGATTTCGTCGATGTAGACGATGCCGCGCGAGGCCTTCTCCACGTCGTAGTCGGCGTTGTGGAGGAGGTTCTGGATGATGTTCTCCACGTCCTCGCCCACGTAGCCGGCCTCGGTGAGGCTGGTGGCGTCGGCGATGGTGAAGGGCACGTTGAGGAAGCGCGCCAGCGACTGGGCCAGCAGCGTCTTGCCACTTCCCGTGGGACCGATGAGCAGGATGTTGCTCTTGCTCAGCTCCACTTCCTCGCCGGTGGGGCCCTTCACGCCAGGACGCGGCCGGGAGTTCGGCTTCTTTTGATAGATGCGCTTGTAGTGGTTGTACACCGCCACCGCGAGGACCTTCTTCGCCTGGTCCTGTCCGATGACGTAGTCGTCGAGGAACGCCTTGATCTCCGCCGGCGTCGGCAAGCTGACCTGGGGCTTGCCCTCCTCGCGCTCGTTCTCGTCCGCGATGATGTCGTTACACAGCTTGATGCATTCGTCGCAGATGTAGACCGTCGGGCCCGCGATGAGCTTGCGGACCTCGCGCTGCGACTTGCCGCAGAACGAACAAGACAGGTTGACGTGGTGCTCCTTCTTCACTGCCGCCTCCGAGTTCGCCGGCTCCGGACACCCGGAGCCTCCTTCGCCGTCCACCGCTCCCCTACCCGCACGGACTGCCCACGTCTCGAACAGCCGTCAGGCCCACCTTCCACGCGGCCCTGAACCACTATAGGGCCCTCCCCTTCGGGCAGGAAGCCCGGTGGTACAGGCCCGTTGCCGAGCGTACAGCCCCCGCCAACGGGTCAGCGTTCAGTAACAGCGGCTCAGGCGTCCGTCACGCCCGAGGCGATGTCCTCGAGGTCTTCCGCCAGGGCGGCTGCCCGCTCGGCGACGGCGTTCGGAATCCGACGGCTCCCCGACAGCTCGCTCGCGAGCTTGCGGGCCATCTGCGCCAGTTTCCGTACCTGGGCGCTCTCCGGGGGCGGCTCCGGCGGGGGACGGGGGAAGCGCTCGGCGAACTCCTTCTTCAGCTCGGCCGGGTTCTTCTCCGGGCTCCAGATGCTGTCGCGCAGGGACTTGTATTCAGTGGGCGACAGCTGGCCCCGCTCCTCCGCGTCCGCGAGGACTTCGATGACCTCGAACGCGGGTGCGCGCTGGGGGAACTCCTGTGCGGTGAGCTCCTCCTCGGGCTCGTGCTTGGTCAGGAAGCTGAACGAGCGGGTGAGCTTCAAGGCGGTCTGCTTCTTGATGTGCAGTTCCTTGAGGCAATAGGTCTCGAAGGAGGGGTAGCCCCACTCCTCGAACTTGGCCTCGTCCCGGACCTGGACCAGGAGCTTCCCCAGCTCGGCCCAGGTGGACTTGAAGCGCTTGGCGGCCGTCAGCACGGTGTGACGGAAGGTTCCCGGCGGGACGCTCAGCGCCTTCTTCGCAATTTCGGTCTCAGCAACAGATGCGGCGGACATGCCCACGGTATCGGGCATGCCCGGGGTGCCGGCAAGAAAGTGACCCTACCCCCGCTTGCCGATGGTGAACGACAGGCCCACCGTCGCCTGCTCGCCTTCGTAGGCGCGGAACGGCCACTTCTTCATCTCCGACAGCAGGCACTCGTAGAGTGGACCCTTCTTGAACTGATGGTTGTCCACCCACAGCTTGCTGACCCGGCCGTCGTTCCCGATGACGAACTCCATGGGGACCTTGGCGTAGATGCCGGGGGTGCGCTCCGCCTCTTCCTTGAAGCAGCGGAAGAGCGTGGACTTGTTGCTGGCCACCACCTGGTTGATGGCGGACTGGTCGAACTGCTGCGTCATCTCCATGCCCTCCGGGTCGGTGGTCACGCTGCCCCCGGGGCGGGGCTTCCGGTCCGCCGGCGCCCGGGTGGTGGACGCCATGGCCACCTTGCCCGGACCGCTGCTGCCGGTGGCGGGCTTCACACCCGGCTCGCCGGAGCCCGGACGGCGCGCGCCATGTCCGGGGTACTCGAAGAGCTCCTCGTCATCCACCCGGGCCTGGGCCACGCGGATGGTGATTTCGCCCATCTCGAAGTCGTCCGTCTGGACCTCGCCGCCGCCGAACCAGCCGTGGACGGCGGCGTTGCGCGCCACCTGGATGCCGACGATGCCCAGCACCACCACGCCCACCGCCGCGGCGCCGCCGAGAATCTTCAAGCGCTTCGCGGACTTCGCCCGCTCCACGACGACCGCGGCGTCCACGCGGGCGCGCGCCTCCGCCCGGGCCACGTGCACGCGGAAGGCGTCCACCTCGGACATGCGATGGAAGTCCCGCTCGCCGGCGGGCGCCACCAGGGTGTCCAGCGTCAGCTCACCCGAGGTGAGCTTCTCCACGAGTTGCGCACCACTGACGGGCCCCAGGACGAGGTCCCCATGCTTGAAGAGCCAGAGTCCGTCCACGTCCGCCGCAAGGTCTTGTCCAGCCGCCATTTCGCGCGCGAGTATCCCGTGGTTCCCCACACCCAAGCAACGGCGTGCTCCCCTCCATCTCCAAGCGGATTCCCGTCGCACTGTGGATCTGGTACCGCGGCGGAATCTTCCGCGGCTTCCAGCGCCAACCCGAAGGCCCCACCGTCCAGTCCGCCCTGGAAGAGGCGCTGCGGTCCGTGGGAGTGCCGGCGACCTTGATGCCTTCGGGGCGCACGGACCGGGGCGTCCACGCCCGGATGCAGGTGGTGAGCGTCCGGTTGGAGGCGGGCGACTCGGCGGAGTCCCTGGAGAAGCGGCTCCCGCCCCGGTTGCCACCGGGCCTGGGCCTGTGCGGGGTGCGCCGGCCCACGTCCTTTCATGCGCAGTGGAGCGCATGCGGCAAGGAGTACCGCTACCGGTTCCAGTTGGGCGGGGCCGTGACGCCCGAATGGGCGCCCTATGCGCTGGACGTGTCCGCGGAGCCGCTGCTCCAGGCCAGGGCGGTGACGCCGGAGCGGTTGGCGGCGCTGCTGCGTTCAGCGGAGGGGACGCGGGACTTCATCGCGTTCCACGAGAAGTCCAGTCCACGCAAGCCGCGCACGCTGGAGTCCGCCACCCTGCACGCGCTTGGCGGTGGGCTCTACGAGGCCCGGCTGCGCGGGGACGGCTTCGCGCGCTACCAGATCCGCTATTTGATGGGGAGCGCGTTGAAGGTGGCCGCGGGGCTGCTGCCGGAAGAGGCGTGGCTCGCGGCGCTCGAGACGGGTCAGGCCATGGAGGGCTTCAAGGCGCCCGCACACGGCCTCGTGCTCTGGGAGGTTCGCTACCCTCCCCAAGTGGACCCCTTCACCGCCGGGGAGCGTCTCCATCCCCCGGGGCTTCCGCTGGAGCCACCCTTCCACATCGGGTGACGCGCGGTGGGGCCCGGACGGCCGTCTTCAGTCGACGAGCCGCTCTTCGTACTTCGCGAGCAGATCGGAGATGGCCTCGCGGAGGTACTCGCTCTGACGGATGCGCGTGGTGCGCGACAGGTCCTTGAGCGCGTCGAGCTTCTCGCGGTTGAGCCGGAAGACCACTGAGGTAAGGCGGGGATTCATGTCCATGTGCGCGACCTCCTACAGATGCGCACACATTCTCACAAGTCGGTCTGATCGCAAGAAATTCACTTCGATCCGACCGGGAAGATCCACTGAACCCCGGTGAAGGCTTCCGCGTCTCCGCGCAGGCCCGCGCCGAACCCGAGCGAAAGCCCGAGTCCCCCGAACACCGCGAGCCGCTCGGAGAAGGTGTGTCGCACGCCCAACGCTACGCGAGGCCCCAGCCACGGCCCAGAAAACGGCCTGATCAGCAGGCCCAGATCATAGAAGGTCTGCCAGGACCCATCACCGTAGAAGTTCCGGAAGCCGCCGGCCACCGATAGATCCGGGCCGCGCAGGCTGCCGCGGATCACCACGAAGACCTCGTCCCCGTCGTAGCCCACGGTCCGGCTGCCCCCGAGGTCCAGGTGCGCGTCGCCGCCCTTCTCGGCGTCGGACTCCGAGCGTTCAATGGACTCCGTGTAGGAGGCGCCGGGGCCGAGGATCAGCGAAAAGGCCCGTCGCTCCAGGTACGGCGTGTCCACGTACTCCGCCGCGCCGGCGGCTGCGGGCAGGAGGATGGCGCAGGCGCCGATCAGGGTGTGGACCCGGCGTGTCGGGCGGAAACCCGCTCTGGGGGACGTGGAGTGATCGCGGGCAGCCATGGCGCGGCTCACGTTTCTATCAGGGTCCGCGCCCGAGGATGTCCCAGTCCGTGGTCCCCTCCCCTGGCGAGGCTTCTCTGGGGGCGCACGCACGGAGCCGGACGCTCGGGAGTGGATTGACACCTTGTGGGGCCCCTCGCAGGCGGATGGCCACCAGCGCATGTTTGGGCCATCTCGACCTCCTCTCACACGGCAGCAACTCCCTTGCAACATCGACGCTGCTGACTTACTAAGGCACCAAGATACATTGCGCCTTATGAATACCCTCGAAAGCAAGCACCACATCATGCTCGACGCCCTGGCCGAGGCCCCCGCCCAAGCCAGGGAAAGCGTACGGCTGTGCTTCGAGCTCCTGTCCGCGGCTGCTGCTATCAACCGGGTATGTGCCGTTCGCCTGGCACGCCACAACCTGTCGGAGGGGCGTTTCGCCATCCTCCTGACCCTGCAAGCCGCTGGCGGGCGTTTGTCACCGCTGGAACTGGCGACACGCCTGGCGATTACTTCGGGCACCGTGACCGGCCTGCTCGATGGCCTGCAGGGCGACGGGTTCATCAAGCGCCGCAAGGACGCCCATGACCGCCGCAAGCTGAGCATCAGCCTCACCGCGGCAGGCATTGCGCTACTGGATGCGGTGTTCGCCGAACATATCGACTGGATCGGTACGATCATGCAGGGGCTGGACAGCACACAGCGTGACGCGCTGTCCGTCACGCTGCAGAGACTCTCGGCAAGCCCTGCCCTGATCCAACTGCCGGACAAGGACTGAACCAATGAGCGACGAACGCAAGGCCTTGCTCGACCTTGGCCAACTGCCGACCTGTAACCTGGCCGAATGCCTGGCGGTGAATCAACGGACCCTGGCCAATGCCCTGGACAGCCAATTGCCAGCCACGCTGGTCGAACAGTTGGTCGCCAGCGCCGACGATGCCCAGGCACTGGGCCTGTCGAAGAAGGTCGCAGCCATCGGCCTGGCGCTGGGGCAGTGGCTGGAGCAGGCCCCCGAGCCCGTCCGCCAACAGGCCTTCGAGCAGTGCAGCACGCACCCCTCCGACACGGTGCGCAGCTGGGCGGCCTTCGCCCAGGCGCACCTGTCGCGCGAGCTCGCTCTGGAAGCCGCGCTACTGGCGCAGTTCCGCTTTGCTCGCGATGAGCACTTTGGCGTTCGCGAGTGGGCCTGGATCGCCCTGCGCCCCCGCCTGAGCCAACACCTGAGCGCAGCCCTGGCACTGCTCAGCCGGCATGCCTGCAACGATGATCCACGAGTGCGACGGTTCTGCCTCGAAGTCCTGCGCCCGCGCGGCGTCTGGTGCGAGCACATCGCCGCCCTCAAGGCCGAGCCGGAAGCGGCCGAGCCGCTACTGGTACCGCACCTGGCCGAAACCGAGAAATACGCCCAGGACTCGGTCGCCAACTGGCTCAACGATGCCAGCAAGACCCGCCCCGACTGGGTGCTCCAGTTGTTCCAGCGCCATCCGCCCGCGTGCAAGGCTTCGCGGCGCATCCAGACGCGTGCAACCCGTAGCCTGCCCCAGTGAATCACCACAAGGAGATCGACATGTCACTCAAGGAGAAACTCAACGCAGCCAAGCAACAGATGGCGCAGTTGCCCGCCGAAATCCTGGAGTAGCGCCCCTGGCTCGCGCCACGGGTTCGGTGCCTCAGATCATCTGACTGATGATGCAGCAGCAACCACACGTCCGGATACAGCAACGACGCGAGGAACGAGCGCGCGACCAACTGAGCAACGCATCACTGCCATTGGGGGACTCGTGCTCGCGGTTGGCTTCAGCTCACAAAGCCACTTCACCACGGTGCTCCGCAGACTCACCGGCTGACCCAGGCAGTCATCCGACGCGACCAGCGGTGAGGCGCCTGGTGTCAGGCTTCACCCATCCAGCCCCTGTTTGACAGCATTACTCCACCTGCGTAGGGTCACATCCGTCCCAAGGGGGGAGTCATGCAAAAGTTGAGTCTGGCTGCGTGCGCGCTCGCGATGCTGCTCACCGCGTGTGGGGAGACTTCATCAACCGGACCGTACACACCGCTTCGCGCGACCGAAGGAGTGTTGCGTCTGCCATTGGTGTCGACCGCGTCCAATGGCGTCCAGTACCGGCTCGTGGGGGCGACCTTCGTCATCACTGGGACGGAGTCGCTCACGATCACGGATACGTCACCGGACACGCTGTCGGTGCCGTTGATGGCCGGAACCTATTCCATCCAGCTCGAGGGTGATTGGCACGTCGAACGCGTGGGCACGCCATCCGAGGTCGTGCCGGTGCAGTTGATTTCTCCCAACCCGATGGCGTTCTCCCTCGCGGAACGGGACGTGCGCCAGATTCGATTCCTGTTCAAGCTCCCCGCGGACGGCAACGCGAACGTGGGCATCACCGTCGATGAGGGTGGCTGGATAGCAGGCACCATGCGCTTCACTGATCATTCGCCACGGGATCCGCCCAGTGAGTACGCCGAATTGGTCGGGCAGGAGGTGCCATTTACCATCAGCTTCGAGTTCGCCTATCTGAGTCGCAACTACTGGCAAGGACTCTCGGTGGCTACGAATGAGCTCGTCGTCCAGTTCGGGGGCCCCTACTCCGCGCTGCTGCATGATCATATTGCAAGATATCTGAGCGGTGACACAGCCAGGTTCGAGTTGAACCGAGGCGAATCGAATCTCATCTACTTCGACAACTTCATGACGATGGGAATGAGCACCAATGGCAACACCCCGTATTACCTGCAAATGACTGGGCGACACCTGTTCCGAGGAGTCTTGGACTCCGAACAAGTTCCTGTCAGCCAGCCGTTCCCTTTCACCGCGGAAGTCCTTCTTCAAAGATACGACACCTCTGAAGGCACTCTCCGTGGAGTCGCGACCGGCACCGGCTCGACCCAGTAGCGAGAGCCGAAGGGCCCGTTTCCGGGATCCGCGCCGCCGCATCGCGCGATCCCCTGTGCTTGCGCCTTGACCTGAGTGCATGGAAGGGGTGTTCTGACTCCATGCACTTGGGAGCCCTGAGATTCGCGGGGTTGTTTCTGGTCATGACCGCCTGTGCGCCCCGTCCCGCGCTCGTCATTCCCTCTCCTTCCTTGAACTCCATCGTGGTGACGGAGCCCAGGCCGCTCGTCACGGTGTTTCGGCTCGAGGCGGATGGGACAGTCGCAGCGTTCGGGCACTTGCCGCCAGGGCCCGAGGGCTTCGCCCCACCCGATACGGGCAACTGGTACGCAGAGCCCTTGCGCCCCGTGCGCACCGAAGCGGAGGCTCGCGAAATCGCTGCCGTGTTGCGCGAACATCGCGTGCGCGAATTGTCATTTGGCGTTGCCGGTGTCCCGGCCCCTGGGCTGCTCGTGGCCCTGCTCCAGGAGTCCGGTGTCGTCTCGCTTCAGGTGTCTGGCACGGACTTCGGCAATGCGCACCTCGCCTCGCTGGAAAACGCGCCCCAGTTCGAGGCGCTGCACCTCAATGCCACCCGGGTCACCGACGCGGGGCTGGCGCCTCTCAAACACATGCAACACCTGGCAGTGCTGCGGCTGGACGAAACGCCGGTCTCCGACGCAGGCCTTGCGTCGCTGTCGGAGCACACCACCCTGCGTCGAGTCACCCTCGCCGGAACAGCCGTGACATCCCAGGGGCTGGGATTCCTCGCGAGGCAACCGGGGCTGGAGGAGCTCGACCTGTCGGATACGGCGGTGGACGACACCGTCCTCGCAGCGCTGCCGGGCGCCCCGTTGCACACGCTCAACCTCAGCGGAACGAAAGTCACGGATGCCGGCCTCCGCGGACTCAGCGCCATGTTCTCCCTTCGGCGGCTGGGCCTTGCGCGTACCGCTACCTCAGACGCCAGCCTCTTGCACCTCGCGGGACTCCGTGAACTGGAAGCCCTCCACCTGGGCAGCACCCAGGTGACGGACGCCGGGTTGCTCCACCTCGCGAAGCTGTCCGCGCTTCGTGCGCTGGTCCTCAGCAAGGCGCGAATCCGAGGCGCAGGACTTCGCCACCTCGCGGGCCTCTCTCGACTGGAAGCGCTTCACCTCGACGACACGCGAGTGGGCGACTCAGCACTGCGCCATCTTCGAGGGCTCAAAGAGCTGAGGGAGCTTGACCTCTCGCGCACCGCCATCACGGGCACGGGGCTTCAAGAACTGAGCACCTTGGTGGCGCTCGAATCACTCTGGCTCTCAGGGCTCGCGTTGACGGACGATTCCCTCACGGCACTCGCGCCCCTCAGCCAGCTGACGCGACTCGCCCTCAGCCACACGCCGATTGGCCCGGAGGGGTTGAACAACCTGGGTTCCCGCCCACTCCTGCGACACCTGGAGTTGAGCAAGACCGGGTTCACCGACGAATGGGTGCCCTCCATCCGGCGGGCCTTTCCCGGCCTCCATTCATTGAAAGCCGAACGCACCCTCCTCACGGACGTGGGGCTGGGCCAGTTCGCCGAATGGACGGAACTGGAGGCAATCCATGTCGCGGGGACGCTCGTCAATGGCTCTGGCCTGACGAACCTGCACACCCTTGCCCGACTCACGACGCTCGACCTCGGCGCGACGAGGTTGGACGCGGCGGGCCAGAAAGCGCTCCAGGGCTTCACGAACCTCGTCTGGCTGAGCGTCGCCGGCGTCCACACCGGCGACGAGATGCTCGGCCACCTCCCCAGTTCGCTCCGAACCCTCTACCTGACCCGCACGAAAGTCACCGACGCGGGCCTCCCGGCGTTGCACAAGCTGCCGCACCTGCGGGAACTCGACCTGCGCGGAACCGCGGTTTCCACAGAGGCCCGGAGCGCCCTGGCACGGGAGCGCGGCATCCACCTCATCACCGGGATGTGAGCCCGTCCCCAGCCTCGCGACCACCGCCAAGGAGACGCGGCTCAGCTCACCACGGGCAGCGAAAAGCCCTCCGGCTTGCCCGTGCCCCCCGGCCGCGCCACGCCCGCCGCGTCATTCATGCGGCCCGAACGGAACGGCTCCAGGTCCAGCGCCACGAACTTGAACCCCAGCGCCAGGAACGCGGTGTTGATCTTCTGCCGCACGTCCGCCGCGAGGAAGCGCTCGTACTCCTCCGCCGCGACCTCCAGCCGCGCCACGTCCTGGTGGTACCGCACGCGGAACTGTCGGAAGCCCAGCTTGCGCAGCTCCGACTCGGCGGCGGCGACCTGCAGCAGCCGATCCCGCGTCACCGCCGTGCCGTACGGAATCCGCGACGCCAGGCACGCCATCTGCGGCTTGTCCCACGTCGGCAGCCCGAGCGACTGGCTCCACGCCCGGATCTCCTCCTTCGTCAGCCCCGCCTGCGCCAACGGCGACACCACCTGGTGCTCCTGCGCCGCCTTGTGGCCGGGCCGGTGGTCCTTGAAGTCGTCCGCGTTGAAGCCGTCCAACACCACCGCCAGGCCCAGCGACTTCCGCTGCGCCTCGCAGATGTCGTACAGCTCCGTCTTGCAGAAGTAGCAGCGGTTCGTCGGGTTGGCCGCGTACTGCGGGTTCGCCAGCTCGTTGCTGCCCAGCACCACGTGCCGGGCGCCCAGCCGCTTCGCGAGCTCGCGCGCCTCGTCGGCCTCCTCCGGCGCAACGGACGCGGACAGCGCGGTGAGCGCGAGCGCCCGGTCGCCCAGTTCCTCCACCGCCACCTTCAGCACGAAGGTCGAATCCACACCGCCGGAGAACGCCACCAGCGCGCTGCCATGGGCCCGCAGCGCGGCACGCATCAACTCCAGCTTGGGGCGCGACGACTCACACAGGGACTTGATCCGCTCGGGGCTCAACATGAGGCTCTCCTAAAACGGAGGGGCCCCGGATTGCACGCGCACCGCGCGGCAACCTGGAGCCCCTTGGAAATGACACCGGGCCCGGAAGCCCCGCCGCCTAGCGAGCCTTCCGCTTCGCGGCCTTCTTCGCCGCCGCGGCCGGCTTCGCCACCCGGGCCGCACGCGTGGCGGGACGGGCCTTGGCGCCCTTGTCCGCCTTCGGCGCCTTCGCCGCGGGCTTGGACTCCTCGGCGCGGCGGGCCTTGGCGCCCCCCTTCTCAGCCTTCTCCGCCTTCTCGCCCTTCGCGGGGAGCGGGTTGGCCTTCATCTTCTTGCCGGTGATGACCTTCAGCTCCTCGGTGCTCATGTAGCCGAGGTCTAGAAGCGACTGGAAGATCTTCGCCGCGCCGTCCTCCACCGACTCCACGTTGGAGTGGATGGTGACCTCCGGCGAGTTGGGCGGCTCATACGGCTCGGTGATGCCGATGAAGTTGGGGATCTCCCCGTTGAGCGCCTTCTTGTAGCGGCCCGTGCTGTCGCGCTCGATGAGCTTCTCGGTCGGGCAGTCGACGTAGACTTCCACGTAGCGGCCAATCGACCGGCGGTTCTCCTCACGGCCCGGCTTGTACGGGCTCACGCAGGGTACCAGCGCCGCCACGCCGTTTCGCGTCAGCAGGTTCGCCACGAAGCCCAGCCGCTTCACGACGGTGATACGGTCCTCCTTGCCATCCCCCAGCCCCGCCCACAGCGCCTCGCCAAGTTCACCCTCGTCGAGGATCTCGACGTTGCGACCCACCTGCCGCAAGCGCGCGGCGATGTAGGCGGCGGTGGTGCTCTTCCCGGTACCGGACATGCCGGTCAGCCAGAGGGTGAAACCAGTGTTGGAGGCCATATGGGTCGTCTACTCCCTGCGTCCGGAGCACTTCTTGCAAGCTGCGTAAGGACGCCGCAGATCCAGAAGATGGACGCGGTTATAGACGAAAACCCGGCCACTTGACAATTCGCGCCCACCTTTCCGCAGGTGGGGGTGACGGGCATTCAAGTGCCTGCTCAGACAAGGCTTTTTCGTTTCTGCAATGCACTTTCAGGTCGTTCGTAACATGAAGTTTCCCTCACGCCACTCATACTCCGACACGTAGTGAACACAGCCGCGATGTACGGATCCAATGAGATAGGAAACATCTGAGAGCAGCGGATGTCCCTCCGGAGCCGCCCGCAGCAGGTCCTCCCGGGAGAAGGTGGCCGGTGCATCCACATGCGAGTGGAACACGCACACCACTCGCTCTGAACGTACATCCGCCTCGATGCAGACGGCCAGCCACTCCTCGGGCGCGAAGGCGTACGCCACGCGTGGGTTGTCGGCGGCGTTGCGCAGGGGGCGGATCCGCAGGGCGCCCGACCCCTCCGCGCGGAGGATCACCCCACAGCCCTCGAACGGATACGCGGCCTCCAGGTGACGCCCCACCTCGTCGAGGATGTGCGCGGGCCAGTGACTCACGGCTCGGCGGGGGGCTCACGGCCCGCGCAGCGCGAGCACCTGCGCATTTCCATCTCCTCCACGGCTCCAGGCGCCACCAACCACCGGCCGCCCAGCGCGGGGCCCAGGCCCAGCCGCAGCCGCTGAAACACGAGCGCTCCCAGCGTCCCCACGGCCACGCCCAGCGCCCCATCCGGGGGCGAGCCCAGGTGCCGCACCGTCTCACCGAAGCACCAGAGGCACCCCTCCGCGCCTCGGAAGACCACGGCGGCCCGCATGCCATCGCCCCCCAGCGCCACCCAGGGCGCCTCGCCACTCCACGCCGCGGGCAGCTCCGCCACCAACCCGCCCCCCTGCCCTGTCCCTTATAC
>NZ_JABFNS010000132.1 GCF_013116825.1 Myxococcus xanthus | reverse complement strand
CACCATCCGCTTCACCATCTCCGCCTTGAATGCATCCGTGTACGACACAGCTACCTGCCTGTACTCGCCCCCGGGGTGGTCAGCTCGGCCGGTCAGCCGAGGCGACAACTTCCCTGACACAGGGGGGTTGCGAACGGGCGAACTGGTGCCGGGGAATACACCCGGTAGGACTGAGTGAATGCGAAGAGGAAGACGAAGGAGAAGAGGACGATCCCACCAAGGATGATGAGTAATCCCCTCGCGATCATCATCCGGATTTTGTCCGGATGAACGCGTAGGCCTGGACGTTCACGAATGGAAAGTGAGCCGGAACTCTGGCGAAGAAGACTCTCGATGTCCTCCTCTTCAGGCTGGTCGGCATCTTCAACCGACTGTTCGCCGGGTGATGCCTTCTCTTGAGCACTTTCAGGCTGGTCGGCATCTTCAACCGACTGTTCGCCGGGTGATGCCTTCTCTTGAGCACTTTCAGGCTGGTCGGCATCTTCAACCGACTGCTTATCGGGCGATGCCTTCTCTTGATCGCTGGTTGTACCCGTTGTTTTCCTTGTCCCCAAGGCTCCCTCCCAGGCCCTTCAGTTGGTCTGAGAGGGAGGTTATACCGGGAATGACGGCTCAAGCTGCTCAGATTAGCAAGCTCAGAGCTTGACGTTACGTCAGTACTACTTCAGCAGTTGACGAAGCGGCTTGCCTTCGCGCTCGAGGTAGACCGCCCCACCCTTTCTGACCTCGTCGTGCAGAAGACCTTCAGTAAGGACGGCCGCCTTGATGACCTCAGTCATTGTCGTGCCTCGCTCCTTCGCAAGCTTCTCGACAACCTGAAGCACGGGCTCTGGCAGATTCAGGGACACCTTCCTGCTGGTCGCATTCATACCGACTCCTCCCGACTCCTCATTGCTTCATTCTTCCGGTATGGATGATAACCATACGGGATCTATACCGCAAGCTGACGTCCTATAGGGGAGAGGCGCTGCTGCTCGGTCGCTTGCCGACCGCAGCGGGAAGAGCGCTGCCTGCGGGAATTCGGTCCTAAGTCCGCATGCTTGGCCGTTCAGTTCTGCTTCTGTAGTTTTTCCTCTTTAGCGGGCTTGAAGAGCCGTACCACGTCAACGTCGAAGCCCGCGCAGAGGCGCGCTAGGGACGTGAACGTGACGTTTGCTTCCTCGCCCTCCACGCGTTGGTAGAGCCGCGTCGTCATGCTGCAGCGGTGGGCCGCTTCTTCTTGCGTCCAACCCTGCTGCTCACGAAGGCGCCTCACGGCAGCAGCTAGACGCCGCAGCAGGTCACGGTACGCGTCCGTTTCGTACTGCTCCGCCCGTTCAGGCCGGCGTTTTCTGGTGGCCCGGGGACCCATCTTGCGGCCGGACCGTATGAGCGTCTACAAGGCGGTAGCCACGTCCCTAAAGACGTGTCTCTAGCGTCGTAGTAGCGCTTGGTTTCCTCAGTCGATGCGAGGCCGCGAATGGGTCTGGTGAAGTGTGGGCAGTGCGGCAGTGAGGAGGCGCCCAATGCGAGGGCGTGTTCTCGATGCGGGGCGCAGGTTTCCAAGCCAGGCGTGTCGATGAAGCAGATTCTGCTCATCGTCTTCGGGGGGCTCGGCATGTGCTGCTTCGGTACGTGTGCCCTCGGCGCCCTAGGGGCTGCTACGGGCAAGCCTGGAGGCAATCGGCCAGCGGCAGCGTCTACCCCAAGCGCGGAGGTGACCGCGAGGTGGGTGGACATGACTACGCTCTTGTCCGAGTACCGCGACAACGAGGTACGCGCTGACTCCAACTTCAAGGGGCAGTTTGTCCAGACGGCAGGAGTCGTCGACGACGTGAAGAAGGACCTCTTCGGCTCCATCTACGTCACTCTTGGGACGGGGCGGCAGTTCGAGATTCCGCAGGTGCAGTGCTTCTTTGACGAGTCGCAGTCGAAGAAGGCGGCCACCCTTACCAAGGGCTCGCGCGTCACTGTCCGTGGTCGCGTCGAAGGCTTGATGATGAACGTGCTGATGCGGCGCTGCGAGTTCATCGGGCTCTAACCACGTGCTCGGTTCCTTGAACCAGTTGCCGATTCTGCTGTTGCTGCTGGCAGGCGCCGCGGTCGCCCAGTCTCAGCCTGGCGGCGAGCGCAAGCTGCGGCAGCGGACCATCTCATTACCTGCAGCAGGTGAGGACGTGACGGTACGAATCGCGCGAGGAACGCTCACCACCCTCACCTTCGATTCGAACCTCGGCATGAAGGGCGTGCAGCTCGGAGGCCGTGAGTCGCACTTCGAGCGAGTTGATGAGAACGAGAGGTTGGTCTCCTTCAAGCCGAAGGTCGACCTGGTGCCTGGGGAGCGGCTGCTGCTCACCGTGCGCTTTGCAGATGGCGCTGCTCCGTCAGAAGTCACGTTCGAGCTCATCGCTGCCGAAGGGGAAGCAGATGCATCCGTAGAGGTGGTCCGACGTACGCGTTCCGTTGAGGCACTCCAGGTGGAATTGCGCGAGCTGCGCGCAAAATATGCGGCGCTGCGAGACAGCAGTGGCGACGGGGGCCCGGAGGGAATGGTCCTTTCCGGTTGGCTCACTCAGGACATTCGGGTCCGGCGATTTGACGCTCGCGTTCCACCCGACAATTCGAGCGGACTCAAGGTTGAGGATGGCGTGGGCTACCGCACCGGCAAGTGGGCGCTGGTTGCTGTTCGACTTCGCAGCCAATTAGGCACGCGCCGCTGGACGCTGGGGGAAGTGAAGCTGTCGTCCGTCCGCGGAGCCCCTGTGAAGGTGCTTTCGGTGCGCATGGACAGGCCGCAATTGGCGCCTGGTGAGGAAGGGCTCCTCCTCGTGCGCACCGAGGCCCCCTGGTGGGAACTGGGCGAGGAACTACGTCTCGAGCTGAAGGACAAGGAGGGCAGCGGCCCGCTGCCCTTGAGCGGAGTGGTTTTCTGACCGCGCCGCAGGCGGCGCAGGGGCATTGACCATGGCGACGGTTCCTATTCACCCTGACCAACTCGTGGCCGGAAGCCGCGTTGGCCCGTGGCGTGTCGTAGAGCCCTTGGGAGCCGGCGGTTTCGGCCGCGTCTTCAAGGTGGAGCGCGAAGAGCAACCAGGGCGGACTTACACGCTGAAGGTCGCGCTACGACCTTCCAGCGCCCATGTTCCGGAAGAGGAGAACGTGGAGGAGCGGATGTCCCGCGAGGTGGCCATTCACATGGCCTACAACACGGGGCTGAAGGTTCATGCTGTCGACCACTGGCCCATCCTCAGTGGCTTCCTCTACTTCGTCACGGACTACGTCGAGGGAGAGACGTTCCACGAGTGGCGCTGGCGCACCGAGCCTTCTACTGCGCGGCTGCTCACCGTCTTCACGGAGGTAGTGCGTCAAGTCAGCGCTCTTCACCAGCGTGGGGTGTGTCACCGCGACTTGAAGAGCGACAACATCCTCATTCGCGCAGAGGACGAACTGCCGCTCGTCTTCGACTATGGAGTGGCCCGACTGCCGGGCATGGCGACGTTGACGGTGGGGGTGCCTCCAACCGCGCCGTACCTGCTCCCTCCCGAGTGCGTGACCTTCTTGGGGAAGGAAACCTGGAAGCAGGGCGCCCACTTCGACCCCGGTGTCCCTGGGGACCTCTACGCGCTCGGGATGCTGCTCTTCGAGGCGCTCACCGATGGCTACGCCTTTCATCCGAAGCTGCCGTACGACTTGCTGGTGGTGGCCATCGCAACACGGGTGCCGGCCGCTCCGCACATGCTCAACCCGAAGGTGCCGCGCGTGTTGAGCGACATCACCATGCGTCTGCTGGAGAAACGTCCCGAGGCACGCTACCCCAGCGCAGAGGCGCTGCTCCAAGCCCTCTGGGCTGCTGCCAAGGAGCGAAAGCAGCCCGAGTGGCAAGTATCCCTGGCCCTGCCTCCGCCGGAGGAGCAATCCGACGAGCGCGAAACGGAGGAGGAAACACCCGGGAGCCCTACTCCGGTCGCGCACCCTCATGTCGCCGACGAATCGCCCGCGGTCGAAGGCGTGGAACGGGCAGTAGAGGAGGATGAACTGGAGCTGGCGGAGGTGGAGACGTCCACAGCCCCAGTGCTGGAGGGGGTTGACGATGTTTCCTCGAAAGCTCCCGTCCTCGCACGGTGGCGTTTTGTGCTGTGGTCCTTGTGCTCCCTGCTGGTGCTTTCTCTGGCTCTATGGCTGGGGGTAAGCACACTTGCGACTACATCGGATAAAGGAAGCCCGCCCGTGCCCACCTCCACCCCCGAAGCCCCTCTGACTGCGCTGCGCTCTGGCCCCTCCAAGTTCCTGACAGCCACTCTCTGCGCTGTTGCAGGACTGGCTTGCCCCGCAGCTCAGGTGCGGCCTGAGCCTGCTGAGTGCCCCGAGGAGGCCCGTGAAGCCATGTTCCGCACCCTGGGGGTGGACACCACGAAGGGGCTCAAGGCGGTCATCGACGTCAACCAGCCTGGCGATCAGAGCCAGCTCGGTACGTACGGGAACGGAAGCGTGATCGGCCGAATAACAGGCTACTCCTGGGCGGACCCAGCACTGCCGGATGGAACGTTGCTGTACGGACGGCTCTGGACAGGCCTCGTTGATGAGTACGGTCGCCCAGCGGCTATGGCCCGCTACTCCGAGGCGAAGTTGCCGGATGGGCGTACCTTCCCTGTGTGCATCGTCGCTGGCAACCCAGATGGTCGCGTCAGGACGCAGCCAGGTTCCAACGCGGATACCGCCATGCTTCCGCGCGAATTGCCTGCGAGCGCCGTGAAGCGATGGCCCTAATTCGCCAGACTCATCTCCAGCGAAGCAGGTGATCCACAGGCCTACGGGGCTATGCGGGCACGTAGCCCTATGTTACAGGGGTGAACGCCTGAGTAGTTCGGTCAAAATGTGGACCAGCATGGGTCTTGGTACAACATATGCCTACACTTGCCTACGCAACGCAGGAGTTGGCCGTGCGCACCATGTCCTCAATGAAGCTGCTGGACGCCTTCGAGGTGCCGGGTCTTGAGCCCGTTGCTCTCGTGGCGGAAGTAGAGCGGCTCCGCGTTGAGGCCAACCAATCATTGAACCCAGCGCACCGCGCGGCACTGGGCCAGTTCATGACTCCTGCGCCCATTGCCCGGCGCATGGCGGCTTTCTTCAAGGCATATCGCCCTCACCTTCGTCTGTTGGACGCAGGAGCGGGCGTAGGCTCCCTTACTGCTGCCTGGGTCGCTGAGATGCTCTCTCGGCCCAAGAGGCCCAAGTCACTCTCTGTCACCGCCTATGAGGTAGACCCAACCCTGGTGAAGTCACTGCGGCACACGATGGAACTCTGCCGTCGTGCGTGTGAGCGGTACGGCATGGGGTTCGAGAGCGTCGTGCACTCCGAGGACTTCATTGAAGCTGGTGTCTCCTTCCTGGACGCGGGGCTGTTTGCCCGGGCGCGCCCCGAATTCGACTGCGCCATCCTCAACCCGCCCTATAGGAAGATTAACACCGGCTCGAGGGAGCGCCTTCTGCTCGAGTCCATCGGTGCAGGCACCAGCAACCTCTACACTGGTTTTCTCTCGGTAGTGGTGAGACTGCTGGTCCACGGCGGGGAGATGGTTGCCATCACCCCACGCAGCTTCTGCAACGGCCCCTACTTCAGGCCCTTCCGGGCGGACTTTCTCTCTGCCATGGCGCTCCAGGAACTGCACGTCTTCGATTCACGCAAGGCCGCGTTCTCTGGGGATGACGTCCTCCAAGAGAACGTCATCATTCACGCGGTGAAGGGACCTCAGTGCCCACGCGTGACCGTGTCGTCGAGCTCCGGTGCAATGGAGGGAGATGCGACACGCCGCCAAGTACCGTTCCATCAGGTAGTGCGCTCGGAAGACTCCGAGCAGTTCATCCGGCTGGCCACGGACGAACTGGATGACCACGTGGCTGCTCGCCTTGCCGCGCTGACTCACTCGCTCTCCGACCTGGGGCTGACGATTTCCACGGGGCGAGTGGTCGACTTCCGGGTGCGCGAGTACCTGCGGCCGACCGCGGGCCCATCCACCGTGCCGCTCATATGGCCAGGCCATCTCTCCGGTGGCTTTGTCGCTTGGCCGCGGGACTTCAAGAAGCCCAACGCACTGGTGGTAGCTGAGGAAACAGCAGCAGTCATGGTCCCGGCGGGCACCTATGTGCTCGTGAAGCGCTTCTCTTCCAAGGAGGAAAAACGTCGGGTGGTGGCTGCGGTGTTCGACACCGCCCACGTCCCCTGCGAGCGCGTTGGCTTCGAGAACCACCTCAACTACTTCCACCAGGAAGGTTGCGGGTTGCCCGACGTACTGGCACGTGGGCTGGCGGCCTTTCTCAATTCAACGCTGCTGGATGCCTACTTCCGGCAGCTTAGCGGTCATACCCAGGTAAATGCAGGAGACTTGCGCAACCTCAAGTATCCTAGCCGCCAGCAGCTCGAGGCCGTGGGGCGGCTCATCACCGACTCCTTCCCCGCTCAGGAGAACCTCGACGCTCTGCTTGAGAAGGAGCTATTTGCTATGGCGGACGTAGCGGGCCCCAACCCACTCCTGGCAATGCAGAAAATTCAGCAGGCAATGGGCATCCTCAAGGATCTTGGCATGCCCAAGACGCAGACCAACGAGCGGTCTGCATTGACGCTCTTGGCCCTGTTGGATTTGGGCCCCAACACACCATGGAATGAAGCGTCTTCTCCCATGATGGGCATCAGCCCGATGCTCGACTTCATGAGTAAGCGCTACGGCAAACAGTACGCCCCCAACACGCGGGAGAGCGTGCGGCGCTCCACCATCCACCAGTTTAAGGACGCTGGGCTGGTGGCCATCAATCCTGATGACCCTACGCGTGCCACCAACAGCGACAAGACCGTCTATCAAGTCCTGCCACCAGTCTTGGAGTTGGTCCGTACGTTTGGAACTCAAGAATGGACAGAGAGCCTGCGCGACTACCTGTCCATGGCGGGCACTCTACGGGAGAAGTACGCCCAAGCGCGTTCCATGAACCAGCTCGCAGTGACACTTCCGGATGGAGACGTACTCAAGCTCTCGCCAGGTGGACAGAACAAGCTGGTCAAGCACATCGTGGAGCAGTTCTGCCCAAGGTACACGCCTGGGGGGCGGGTGCTGTACGTCGGGGATACCCAGAAGAAGCACGCAGTCTACGACAAGGAACGTCTTGCCACGCTCGGAGTAAAGTTGAGCGACCATGGGAAGATGCCTGATGTAGTGGCCCTTCACGAAAAGAAGGGTTGGCTCCTCTTGATTGAAGCCGTCACCTCTCACGGTCCAGTCGACCCGAAACGTCGTCTTGAGTTGAGAGACCTCTTCAAGGACTCCAGTGCTGGCCTCATCTACGTCACGGCCTTCGAGAACCGGAAGGTCTTGAAGAAGTACCTCACCGAGATTTCGTACGAGACGGAGGTGTGGACTGCCGATGAACCGGACCACCTCATTCACTTCAACGGCGAGCGCTTCCTCGGACCGTACCCCGAGAAGGCTGTAGGCTGAGCCTGACGAGGCTCCGGCCAGCTTTCTCTCCTCTCGTGCTCTCCCGGTGGCCCTGACAGGCGCGCGCTGCCCATCCGGTGCGCGACTCCTGTCGCGAGGTGCCTCCTCAGGGAAAAAACGGAGCCACCTCTCAGGGGTGGAGGACTCAGACGCCGAGTTCTTCCACTCCTGCACCAGCCCAGTACCCTTCGTGAAACGCGCGCGCCCGGGAGGGTACACATGTCCCTGAACAAGCTGATGGAGAGGCCATGTCCAAAGTGCGGAAGGGCCATGCTCCCGTGGCAGAAGCTCGGCAAGTCGTGCGCGAACTGCGCCAAGTGGTGGCACAGGCCGTCCCGCGACGCACCTCTCCCGCCCAGGCCAATTGAGGATCGTCTGGTGAAGCTCCCAGAGGACAGGAACGCTCCGCGCGACTTTTCTGGGCGACGAAGGCCCTACTGACGGCACAGCCTCATGGGCCACCGTCCATTGTGCGAAGTAGGTGTCGGCCGATGCCTTCCAGGAGCCGGTAGTAGAGGTACGTCGGAATGGGCCCGAACGCGCGGAAGGTGGCGGCAACCCGCTCCACCTGCGCTCGCGGCCCGTGGACCAACTGCGCGAGGAACCCGTAGGCGAGGAAGACGAGCTGCGCCATCCTCTGCACCCCCGTCCACGTCAGTGCCCTCAAATCTTCCAGGTCGAAGCCCTGCTTCATGAAGCGGTGGGCTTCTTCGACTCCCCATCGCTCAAGGTACAGGTCGACCACCCGGGCAGCATCCTCCGCGGTACGAACATCCTCCGTCGTGAGGATGGCCAAGGGCTCCTCGCCAAGCTGTGCGCTGCTCGCGAACACCACGGAGTAGCGCGTCTCCCCTCCTGTTCCGCTGACGTTGCCACCAGGCTTGTAGCGCTGGACGAAGACGTCCTGCACCCAGCCGAGTTGCACGTCGACTGACGAAGAGCGTCCCTGCTTACGAGTGCGGTGACGATGGGTGCGTGGACACGCCAGCATCAGCGCGTGCGGGGGGAGATTGCCGAGGGGCGTGAAGAGGGTCCGCTTGCCTCCGAGTTTGAGGCGCACGGAGTACCGAAGGCCGAACTCGTCGAAGCGCTTGAAGAAGTTGTGGCCATCGAAGCCCGAGTCGAAGACCCAGTGGGCGTCCTGCGGCACGTGAGGCGCCACGCGCCCCACGGCGGCGAAGATGGCGGAGTTGTGACTCGTGTACTCGGGTGAGGTGCTCGAGAAAAGCCGGGTCAGCAACGGCAAGCGGCGGCCGCGTGTCCCGACGGCTTCGATGGAGATGACGCTATAGCCGTAGCCGAGCTCGCCCTTGCTGCCGTCATGGACGCCGGCCAGGTACGGCATCTTCTTCGCCCGCGGCTTGGAGATGTCGGTGGTGTCCACGGCGATGGTGGGGCGTGGGAAGCGCTCGTCTCGGAGGATGGGCGCCGCCAGTGCCAGGTAGTCCGCCTCCACCGCAGCGTCGTCGTACCGCTTCGAGGAGAGCCCTCGCGAGAGGCGCTTCTCCGTGTGGATCAGACGGCGCGGCTCGTTCAGGGCGCGCCCGATTTGGGACAGGAGGGTGCTCCGGCTCTCCAGGAGGCCGAAAAGGGCGTCCCGCAGGAAGCGGCGGTTGGGCTTGTGTAGCCGCCCACCCACAGCCTCCACGTACGCCTCGAAGCGCTCGGCAATGGACTTCTCCCGAGGCACACCTCTCCCGGCACTGGACGGGCCGGTCGGTGGTGCCTACTCTGCGCTCGTCCCCACAAGGATGGGCGCGGCCGACCGGCCTCGTTCCAGTTGTTTCGGGGGTGCAGGCTGTTGGCGCAGCCGGCACCCCCACTCTTTTTTCCAGTGGCCCTCGGTCAGGGCCGACTCCCCCTCAGTTTCGCGTCCCTGCTGGTCGCCTCCTTGGCTGCTGGCCCTCTTTCCGCGTCATTCGGGAATCTCGCCCCAACGGCGAGCGGCCTGGGTGCCAAGCTGGGGACGAGGCCGGAAGCCGCAATGGCCGGTGTTGATCAGTCGCCGCATGGTGGACACCACGGCCTCGGAAAAAAGCGCCCAGTAAACAGACACTTGCAACGCATCCGATTAAACTCAGCCCGCCGCGCGTTGGGCGGGGGGCCGAAAAGCCGCCTGTGCCACCCAGACCTTCACCATCCCACGTAGGCCGGGAAGTCCTCGAAACGGGGGCGGATTATGGGTAAGGTCGAGTGATCCAACGTTGACTTACCCTGGAAATGGGGGTACGGACCCGCCCCTTTCCCTAGTTCAGGTCGCGCCGGAGCGGTAGGAGGCGCCGCCGTCATCACCAAGGAGTAAGAGCCGTGTCCAAGCGCACGTACCAGCCGTCGAAGGTCCGCCGCAATCGCGCCCACGGGTTCCGCAAGCGGAACGCCACGAAGGGCGGCCGGGATGTCCTCAAGCGCCGTCGTGCGAAGGGCCGCAAGCGGCTCGTCGTGTCCGCTCCCAAGAAGTAAGCGAGTTCGCGTGTGAGGGCCGAGGGTGCGACGCCGGACGAGTCCCGTCCGGCAGACCAGCGCTTCCCCAAGGCCCTGCGCCTGCTTCAACGGCGCGAGTTCCTCGAGGTCCAGGAAGGCGGGCAGAAAGTCCCATCGGACTGCCTCCTGGCCCTCGTGAAGCGCAATGGCCGGCCGTACTCGCGTGTTGGCCTCACCGTGTCGAGCAAGGTAGGCAACGCCGTCGTCCGAGCGCGCTTGAGGCGCGTCCTGCGGGAGCTTTTTCGTAAGCGCCGCATGCAATGGCCATCAGGCCTGGACGTCGTCCTGGTGGCACGCTCCTCCGCGAAGGATGCTTCCTTTCCGGTGTTGTCGCGTGCCTTTGACGGTGTCACCCGTAAGCTGCAGCGGTTGCCCCGCGCGGAGACGAAGCCGAAGGAGCCGCCCAGATGAGCCCGCTGGCCTTCTTCATCTCGCTGCCCATCCGCTTCTACCGGAAGTTCCTCGGACCGCTGCTCCCCAAGGTGTGCCGGTTCCATCCCTCGTGTTCCACGTACGCCATGGAGGCGCTGGAGAAGCACGGCGGCCTCAAGGGGTCGTGGCTCACTCTCTGGCGGCTCATGCGCTGCCAGCCCTTCCACCCCGGCGGTATCGACCCGGTGCCGTGACGAGGGGTTCCACCCATTGCCGCCCTCTCCCTCGTGGAGGGGGGAGTCTATGAACGATCCGCTCTCGCCCCAGTCGAACGATTCGCAGAAGCGACTGCTGGCGGCCCTGGCCCTCTCGTTCGCGGCCACTGCCGTCTACACCTTCTTCTTCGCGCCCACGCCGCCTCCGCCCGGTTCGGAAATCCCCGACGCGGGCGTGGTGGCCACGGCGCCCGCCGATGCCGGCACCCCCCCGGCCGTCCAGCCTCCCGAAGGCGGCACCGGGACGGGCGCCACCGCGGAGGCCCCGCCGGCTCCGGTGCGCAAGGTGGAGCTGCAGCGCGACGAGGCCGCCTACGCCTTCTCCTCCGAGGGCGCCGGCCTCACCGCCGCCGTGCTCAAGGGCGCGAAGATGCGGGAGCAGCAGGAGCTCACCGTCACCCAGGGCTTCCAGAAGCTGTTCGGCAAGGAGATCCCCCCCGCGCCGCAGATGGACCTGGCGCGCCCCACCCCGGGACAGCCGCTGCCGCTGGCCGTGTCCATCACCGGCGCCAGCCCGCTGCCCGCGGACCTGAACTACGCCCTGGATGAAGGCGCCCCTGGCAACGCGGACGGCGTCACCTTCACCGGCCGCCGCGGCCCGTGGGAGGTCGTGAAGACGCTCAAGTGGCCGATGGACGGCTTTGAGCTGAGCTACACGCTCCAGGTGCGCAACACCTCCGGCCAGCCGCAGAGCGGCGAGCTGCAGGTGCACCACAACCGCGCCATCGACCCCAACTTCGAGCACGCGCCGTCCTTCTTCGGCGGCGTGGGCAACCTGAGCCGCTCCGCCTGCTGGGTGGGTGACAAGCTCCAGAAGATGAGCCCGGGCGACGACCACCCGGACGCCGAGGACACCCGCGGCCAGATTCAGTTCTTCGGCATCGACCAGCAGTACTTCCTGTCCGCGCTCTACCCGCTGGAGGGGCCGCGCGCCGGCTCGTGCGCCTTCGAGGCCACGCCCACCCTGCGCAAGGTGACGGCGTCCTTCCCGATTACGGCCGCGCCGGGCGAGACGGTGACGCTGCGCTTCGGCGGCTACTTCGGCCCCAAGGAGACGGACCTGCTGGCCCAGGTGCCCGGCGCCTCGCTGCGCGCGTCCACCGGCCTGACGGACGCGACGTTCCACCCGCCGCTGGCGGAGACGGTGGACTTCGGCATCTGGGCCGTCATCTGCAAGGTCCTGCTGTGGGTCATGAAGTTCTTCTACGGCGTCACCGGCAACTGGGGCGTGGCCATCATCCTGCTCACGGTGGTGGTGAAGCTCGTCCTGCTGCCCCTCACCTACCGCTCCATGGTCAGCATGGAAGAGGTGAAGAAGCTCCAGCCGCGCATGGAGGAGATCCGCAAGAAGCACGCGGACAACCGCGAGCAGCAGAACCTCGAAATCATGAAGCTGTACCAGGAGGCCAAGGTGAACCCGCTGGGCGGGTGTCTCCCCCTCCTCATCCAGATGCCGGTGTGGATTGCCCTGTTCACCGCGCTGCGCAACAGCTTCGACATCTACGGCGAGCCCTTCATCGGGCCCATCTGGCGTGACCTGACCTACAAGGACCCCACGTACCTGTTGCCGCTGGCGCTGGGCGTGTCCATGGTCATCACCCAGAAGATGCAGCCGCAGATGATGGATGCGACCCAGGCGAAGATCATGACCTGGTTCCTGCCCATCATCTTCACGCTGACGCTGCTCCAGTACCCGGCCGGCCTGTCGCTCTACATCTTCACGAACAACATCCTCTCCATCGCGCAGCAGTACGGCCTGCGGAAGTGGCTGGACCGGAACAAGCCCCAGACGGGCGGTGGGACGCCGGCGGTGGCCGGTGCGGGAGGCAGGCGCAAGTGAGCGAGCAGGTTCCCCAGCAGACGCCGTCCACCCCGGCCTCCGGCGATTCGTCCGGAGAGTTCCGGGGCCGTGTGGAGAAGCTCCTCGGGGACATCCTCGGGCTGATGGGCTTCCCGGCGCGGCTGGACATGAAGGACGCCGCCGACGGCAGCCTGTCGGTGGCGCTCCACTTCGAGCCCGCACCGCCTCCCGGCGTGGAGGTGGGACGGCGCAGTCAGGTGGTGGACTCGCTCCAGTTCCTGTTGAACAAGATGCTGCATCGCCCCGGCGCCGACCGGCGCTGGGTGATGCTGGGTGCGGGTGTGCACCCGGAGCCCCGGCCGCGCCGTGAGCCCCAGGCCGCGGCGGCTCAAGCCGCGGCTCCGGCCGCGCCCGCCCCCGCCGCGCCCCGTGCCGCGGCGGCCCAGGCGCCGGCGCCTGCTCCGGCGAAGGGAGGCCAGCGGGGTGCGCAGGCGCCCGCCGCCAAGGCCGCTCCCGCCAGCAAGGGCGAGGGGGATGAGCGCTCGGTGACGGTGGAAGAAGATGCCGCGCTGAAGGCGGCCGTCAGACAGCTCGCGGAGAAGTCGGGCGGCCTGGGCCGCTTCTACGCGATTGCCGCCATGAAGCTTGAAGACCGCGCGCGCGTCCTCACGTCAGTAGAAGGAGTGGGTGGCGTGAAGGTGTCGGCGGAGGGCGAAGGCCGGAACCGCCGCGTGGTGTTCACTCCGGACAAGCCCGCCCCGCTTCCCAAGCGGAGCATGCTGCCGGACGACGACGAGGACGACTTCGACGCGTGAGCCGCTGGGCGCGCCGCGCGCGCCGGGGCTCCCGAAGCGAGACGAGGGATGGGCAAGGCGAAAGCTCTCAAGGACAAGCTGTACGGCGCGGCGGTGCTCAAGATGAGCTTCCGCCTTCGCGGGGACGAGGAGTCCCCCGCGTTCCGCTTCGTCTACCCGGGCGTCCTACGGGACCTGGAGCTCGAGGACGAGGCGGTGGAGCGGTACATCGAGGAGAACCGCGAGGCCGTGGAGAAGGCCGCTCGCGGCTCCACGCCTCCCATTGGGACTCGCTGAAAGCAGCGGGGCCCGCGCTGTTCAGGCTGGATGCGCTCCAGCGGCCGCGTATGACGTCTTCTTCCATGACCATCGCGGCCCTGGCGACCGCACCTGCCGCGGGCGCCGTGGGCATCCTCCGGCTGTCGGGCCCCGAGGCCCTGGATGTGGGCCGGCTGCTGGCCCCGGGTGTGCCCGCGCAGCCCACGCCGCGCCATGCGTACCTCGCGTCCTTCGTGGATGCGGAGGGCCGCTCGCTCGATGAGGGCCTGTTCCTCTACTTCCGCGGGCCCCAGTCCTTCACGGGCGAGGACGTGGTGGAGCTTCAGGCCCACGGCAGTCCGCGGCTCTTGCGGCTGCTCCTGACGCGGGCGCTGGAGGACGCGCGCGTGCGCCACGCCGCGCCCGGTGAGTTCACCCGCCGGGCCTTCCTCAACGGGCGGTTGGACCTGACGCGCGCGGAGGCGGTGGCGGACCTGGTGGCAGCGGACTCGGAGGCCGCGGTGCGCGCCGCGGCGGCGGGGCTCTCCGGCGCGCTCGCCTCGCGCGTGCAGGCGCTGGAGGAGCCGCTGCGCGCGCTGCATGCGGACATGGAGGGCGTGCTCAGCTTCCCTGACGAGGCGGAAGGCGCGGACGAGGACGTGGGCGGGCGCGTCACCGCGCTGCGTGCCCAGGCGGAGGCGCTGCTGGCCGAGGCGGGCCGGGGCCGGCTGGTGCGCAGGGGGGCTCGCGTGGCGCTGTTCGGTCCCGTCAACGCGGGCAAGTCCACGCTGTTCAACCGGCTGGTGGGCGAGGCCCGCGCGCTGGTGGATGACGAGCCTGGCACCACGCGGGATGCCTTGGAGGCCCGGGTTGAGTGGGACGGGCTGGCGGTGACGCTCTTCGACACCGCGGGGCTTCGGGAGACGCCGGGACGTGTCGAGGCGCTGGGCATCGCGCGCACGCGGGAGTTGCTCGCGGGCGTGGACCTGGCGGTGCTCGTGCTTCCGCCGGGTGTCACACAGGCGGAGGTGGAGGCGTGGACGCGTGACGTGGGGGGCACGCCCGTGCTGGTGGTGGACGGGAAGTGTGATGTGGCCGAGGCATCCAACTCGCCGCGCCAGCGTGTGAGTGGCCTCACGGGTGAAGGTGTGGACGCGCTTCGCGACGACATGCTCGGGCGGCTGTGGGGCGGTGGCACGCCCTCGGCGGTGGCCCTGGTTTCCGAGCGTCACGCCGATGCCTTGCGTCGCGCGTCCGAGGCGCTGGGCCGCGCGGAGAGCGCCTCGCGCGTGTCCACCCTGGAAGTCGTCTCCGGTGAAGTGGGGCTCGCGCTGGAGGCGCTCGGCGAAGTGTCCGGTACCGTCGTTTCGGAGGCCCTGCTGGACGCAATCTTCCAGCGCTTCTGCATCGGGAAATGACGCCTTCCGTCGAGCGGAGGACGTGTCAGACGGCTCCATAGAATGCCCGCCTCAACCGGTGATTCTCGGAGGCGCTGTGATTGAAGGCATCATCCCCCTGGCGAACCATTCGATGCTCTCGGCCCTGCCCTCGGGCTGGGTGGGGGAGATTCTGGACGAGGAGCTGGTCGCCTCGCCTCGTCCCACGGCCGCGCAGACGCGCGCGGCCTTCATGTTGGGCGTGGAGCTGGGTGAGCAGCTCGACAAGCGCCGTGGCGGCAGTGGCCGCTGGTGCTTCCTGCGCGCGCCCGAGCTGCACCTCGGTCACGACATGCTCGTGCCGGACATGGCCGGCTGGCGCCGCGAGCGCGTGGACGTCCCCTTCGGGCCGGACGTCCCCTTCCTCACGCTGGTGCCGGACTGGGTCTGCGAGGTGCTGACGCCCTCCACCGCCGCGTTGGACCGCGCGCGCAAGCTGCCGCTCTACGCGCGCGCGGGCGTGTCACACGTGTGGCTGGTGGACCCCGCCGCGCGCACGCTGGAGGTGTACCAGCGCGTCAAGCGGGGCTGGCTGCTGACGGGGAGCTACGAGGATGACGCGCTGGTCCGGGCCGACCCCTTCCCGTCCTCGACGCTGGAGCTGGGCTCGCTGTGGCTGCCCGAGGGCGCCGAGAAGCCGTCGCTGCTGGTGGCTGTTCCGTGACGCGCGTTGGCGCCCGCGCCGAGCTCACGGGCGATGCCGCGGGCATCGTCCGTCATCGCGTCACGCGGCGGCTGCCACCACCGGCTTGAGGACGTAGCGGCCGTACGTCACGAAGGCAAGCAGCACACCCATCACGAGCGACCAGAGCATCGGGTTCTCGGGCGTCAGCTTCGTCGAATGACGCGCGTACAGCACGGCGAGCGCGAACGTCTCGAACGTGAGCACCGCGGCCGCGTGCGCGGTGAGGCTGGGCATCCACTTGAACGCCGCCGGGATGATGAGCAGCACGCCACCGGCCATCTCAAGGAAGCCGAGCGCCCGCCATGCCCCGAGGGGGACCTCGCTGAACTGGCTCGCGAGCTGCTGGAAAGAGAATGCCTTGTACGACCCGCCTGCGAGAAACAGCAGCGCGAGGACGGCCTGAAGAATCCAGAAGACGATGTTCATGGGTGGGGGCTCGGTGTTCAGGCCTTGAGGGCCGGGTTGTCGGATGCCTTCTCGAGTGCCTTGGCGAGCTTTCCGTGCATCATCTTCCAGCCGTACTCGGCGCCGTGGAACGCCTGGTCCTCCTTGAAGCCGGAGTGCTCGAAGAGCACGCGCGTCCCATCGCCATCGGCTTCGAGCCGGTAGCGGACGCGGGTATCCAGCCAGCCCTCGCCAACGACCCACGTGAACTCGAGCTCGGACGGAGGCGCGCACCGGAGCACCTCGCAGTGCACGATGAGTCCATCGAACTTGGC
Source organism: Myxococcus xanthus (assembly GCF_013116825.1). Lineage (GTDB taxonomy): Bacteria > Myxococcota > Myxococcia > Myxococcales > Myxococcaceae > Myxococcus > Myxococcus xanthus_B. Next base: position 10,336 of record NZ_JABFNS010000132.1, on the reverse strand, counting down.
GCGAGGGTCCGGAGGCACGCGGAAGGTGAAGCGATGCCCGACGCGCGGCTCGAAGTCGTTCGGGTACATCCAGTCAGCGAGCGCCTCGCTGTTCGCGAGCGCGCGCCACACGACGGCGGGCGACTGGGTGAACTTCAGCTCCCGTCGGATTGTCTTTGTCGTCATTGCTGCTTGTCGCCTTTCTCAAGGTGCCGCCGCAGGCGGGCGAAGTTGTCGTCCCAGAACCGCTCGTAGTGGGCGATCCAGTCGCGCACCGGCTCCAGCCGCTCCGGCACGAGGCGGTACCGCCGTTCCCTGCCGTGCCGTTGCTCGGTGACGAGGCCCGCATCGAGCAGCACGCGCAGGTGCTGTGACACCGCCGGGCGGCTCATCTCGAAGTTCTCGGCGATTGAATTCACCGGGCGGTCGCCATCGACCAGCAGGTCGAGCATGCGGCGCCGCGCCGGATGGCTGATCGCTCCGAACACCCCTGGCTCGGTGTGCATCATCGTGAACCGATAATGCGTAAGGAAATGCTTACATGTCAAGCGGCTGAATGTCGTGGCCCGGCTCTTCAGCGCGCAGGTGTGCCGTCTCGATGAGCGATTAGAGGAGCGCCGCTCCCTCGGCGCCGCGCTCCGACTTGCTGCCGTCGTGGTTCTTCCGGACCTTCAGCTGGCGCGCTTGAGGTCCGCGTCACCAGCGGGGCGCGCCAGCCGGCGCACCGCGCGCAGGAGGAGATCCGGATCCACCGGAGCGGCGAGGAAGCCGCGGGCCCCCACCGCCTGGGCGCGAGGCAGGTCCTGTTCCGGCATCTTGCCGGCGACCAGGACCTGTGCGTGGACCTGACGCGGCAGCGCCTCCATCGCCGGCAGCGGCGCTACCACGACCTGGGCCGCGTTCGCCGCGAGCAGCTCCTCCGTGCTAGCGACCCGAACCCGCAGGCCCGCCTCGGACATCACGCGCACCAGCCCGGTGGTGGCCTCCTCACCCCAGCCGTACACCAGGACCTGAGCCATGGGCTCCGGCTGCGCGGCCGTGAGCACGGGCAACGCCGTGGGGACGGGGTTCCGCGCTCCGGTCGTGCGCTGCATGGCGCGCGCGGAGAACGGCGCCTTCGCGGCTCCAGGCCGCGAGACATGCGCCAGGTGCAAGCCCTCCGTCGTGGCAGGCGTCGCGGCCTGTTCGGAGCGGTCTGCGTCCAGGGGCAGCGGCCGCGCGCCAGCGGCCAGCGGCTCGGGCATGGCGCGGATGGCCTGCACCAGCCGCCGCATCTCCGCAGGCACCGCCTGCGCCTGGACGACCACCTCCTCCAGCGAGCTCAGCAGCGGCAGCCCATCCTCACCGCCAGGAGCCTCCATGTTCGTCAGCTCCGCCATGCTGCCGCCGAGCACCATGGGCATGCTCTCCTCCGCCTCGGGCAGCGAGAAGCTCTCCATGCCGGGACGACGGGGCACCGCCTCACCGGTTTCACCCCGGTAGAGCCGCCCGATGGCCCGGCGGATGGCCGCGTCCGACGCCAGCTTCGCCACCACGCGCGGCTTGCCGGACACGCTCTTCACCGCGTCCAGGGACGCCAGACTGGCGGGGGCGGCGATGGCCACCACCAACACCGAGTCCCGGCCCCCCTGCCCTTCCAGCTTCAGCGGCACCACCCGGTGTGCCTCCGCCACGCGCTCCGGAATCAGCCAGGTCAGGCTCGCGTCCGGCGGCTGGACGTCCAGGTCCACCGTCTGCATCCCCGCCTGGAAGGCCAGGGCCTCCAACACCTGCTGCGCGGTGCTGAAGCGCTGGTCCACCACCACCTGCCCCAACGGCACGCCCCACTTGCGCTGGTACGCCAGCGCCGAGTGGAGCTGCAACGCGTCCACCACACCCCGCTCCAGCAGGATGTCACCCAGTCGCTTCTTCATCTCGTCCCCCTCACGCCTTCCGCCCTGGCCGCCAGCCCCCTGGGGCAGCCCGGGTCCGGGAAGCTCACAATGTCTTCTACGCGTCCATTCGCCGGGGAGCTTCCCGGCAGGCGACAGACGCTTCCGTCGCCGCGCCACTTGCAAGGCGGGGACCGAGCCCTGCTCCCCTCGCCGAGGCGGGCGTCTGGCACGCGATGGTCGACCTGTCCTCGGGTGCGCTGCGACGCGCCGAGCAGTCCTCCGCTCGACAAGCCGGAGAGCACCGGGTCGGAGCGTTGCCTAGCTTCACTCCCATGAGCGCCATGTGCCTGGGCGAATGGGTGGAGCTCCTTCGGGAGAAGGCGGGCGGGATGCCGGGCCGGGAGGGCGTGGGAGAAGGCCTGGCGGGCCTGGTGCTGGAGCCGGCCAGCCTCCAGCCCTACCTGCACTTCCGGCGAGGGCGCTACACACGCAACCTCATCTACCGGGATGCCAGCTTGGAGGTGCTGTTGAACTGCTGGGACGCGGGCACCTCCTCCCCCATCCACGACCATGACGGGCAGGAGTGCTGGTTCAGCGTCCAGTCCGGGGCCTTCGTGCTGGAGAACTACACGCTGGAAGCGGGGGGCCTGGGGCCGGGGCCGGCCCGGCTGGGGCCTCCCGTCAGGGTAGGCCCCATGGGCGCGGGCTTCGTCGACTTCCGCTGCCCGGAGGCCCCCATCCACCGCGTCGCCGCGACGGGAAGCCCCGCCGTCTCACTGCACGTCTACGCGGGGCCGGTGGACCGGTGCCTCGTCTTCGACACGCGGAGGCAGCGCTGTGTCTCCCGGGAGCTGCGCTACCACTCCGCGTTCGGCCGCCCGCTGGCCCAATTGCCGGAAGCGCCGGCGCCCTCGGTCCCACTTTGAGCTGCCCAGGGTCCTGACGCCGCGAGCCGCGCGGCGTGGCACCGAAGCGTCCCGGTGCCACGCGTCCGCGTCCTGGGAGGACGCGCTACCAGCTCGCCTCGGGGAGAGGGGCGTAGAGCTCGCCGCGCGTGCCCTCGAAGAGGCCCATGCGCGCGCCCACGGCGTACACCTGGCGCACGCCGGCCACCAGGGTGGTCCAGGGGGACAGGACGCTGATGGAGGTGGCGTCGTCCTCGCTGTTGTCACCCGTCTGGCCCAGCAGCTCGGAGAGGAGCGCGGACGCGGGCTTCTTGCGCGGGTACACCTCCACGTTGACGCGGGCGTCGGCCGGCAGCTTCGCGGCCTCCTTCGCCAGCTCGAGCGCCTTCGGGTAGCCGCCCAGCGCATCCACCAGCCCGTGCGCCAGGGCGTCCTCGCCCGTCCACACGCGGCCCTTGGCCAGCGACTGCAGCTTCTCCAGCGGGAGCTTCCGGCTGGCCGCCGCGCGCGTCGTGAAGTCCGCGTAGATGCGGTCCAGCGACGCGTCCAGGCGGGCCTGCTGCTCCGGCGTGTAGTCCGCGTCCGAGCCGAACATCTCCGCGTTCTTCCCCGCGGCCACGCTGTCGAAGTTCACCCCCAGCTTCTCCCAGAAGCCCGCCGTGACGAACTTGCCCGCGTACACGCCGATGCTGCCGGTGAGCGTGCCCGGATGCGCGACGATGCGGTCCGCCTCCATGGCGACGAAGTAGCCACCGCTGGCGGCGTAGCTGCCCATGGTGACGATGACGGGCTTGCCCGCCTCCTTCGCGCGCTGCACCTCGCGGCGGACGGTGTCGCTGGCCACGTAGCTGCCGCCCGGGCTGTCCACGCGGAAGACAATGGCCTTCACGCGTGAGTCCTCGGTGGCCTTGCGCAGCGCCGCGGCGACGCTCTCCGCGCCCATGGACTGTCCGCCCGACAGCGGGTTGGACTGGTTCTTCCCGCGCATCACCTCGCCCACGCCGTACACCAGGGCAATGGTATTCCCGGACGCGCTCGGCCTGCCGGCGCGCTCCAGGTACTTCTTCACATAGAGGAAGCGCGCGCCCTCGCCGGCCTGCTCCTTCAGCCCGCCGAGCACCTCGTCCCGGTAGCGCAGGCCCGTCACCAGCTTCGCCTCCACCGCCTCCTGGGCCATCAGCGGCGCCTTGTCGACGAGGCCGCGCACGACGTCCTCCGCCAGCCCACGGTCCTCGGCGATGCCGCGCACAATCTGGCCGAAGAGGCTGTTGGTGAAGCCCTCGGTGGCCTCGCGGTGCGGCGCCGTGAAGTCCTGCTCCGTATAGGAGTTGATGGCGTTCTTGTACTCGTAGCGGGCGAAGTAGCGCGGCGTCACGCCCAGCCTGGTGAAGGCCTCGCGCGCGAAGGGCAACTCGAAGGCGAGCCCGTTGATGTTCACGTCGCCCGACGGCTGGATGTAGATTTCGTCGAAGGCGGACGCCAGGTAGTAGCCCAGCGTGCTGTTGCCCAGCTCGCCGAAGGTGTCGGAGTACGCCACCGCCTTCTTGCCCTTGGCGCGGAAGGCCTTCACCGCGTCGCGCAGCTCCTGCGTGGCGGCCGGCGTCCCCGGATGGCCGATGCGCACCAGCAGGGACTTCACGCGCGCGTCGTCTCCGGCCTTCTCCAGCGCCTCCACCACGTCACGCACCGTGGTGGGCTCCTCGCCAAAGGCCCCCACCAGCGAGTCCCCTCCCCCGTGCTCCGACAGCGGGTCTTCCAGGTCCAGCTCGAGCACGAGGTTGGAGGGCACCCCGGGCTTGCTCGCGGACGCGAGCAGCATCAGGCCCACGAGGCCCACCACGAAGAGGACAGACAGCGCGCCCACGAAGGCCAGCGCGCCGATGAAGAATCGTTTCATCCGAAGGGACTCCTGATGCCCGGGAGAGACAGGGTATGGCCCTGGCAAGGGGTGCTTACTACTAACGCGCGCGGGCGACGATGCTTGCGCGTCCCGTGCTTTCCCTGCGTGACGGTCCGCTCGCGGCCGGGCCGGGGATGGCCACCACAGGCCCTCGCCGAGCAGCGGAGGGGGCACGGCGGGCCGCGGCTGTCACGTCGGCGACGCCGGGTTGCTCGGAGTGCCACCGTTCGGGATGGGCTGGGGGACATCTCGGGTTAGAAGCCGGTGCACTCCCAGACGACCCGCGAGGACCGCATGAAGCGTCGTACCCCGCTCTCCCTGGTGGCGGCCCTGTTGATGGTGGCCGGCACTCCAGTGTGGGCCCAGACTCCCGCCGCCGCCAACAAGGCCCCCGCCACCCAGACCGTTGTCACGAAGAGCAAGGCGAAGGGCCGCGCGCTCGCCCCCGTGACGAGCGTGGAAGGCATCTCCGAGTACCGCCTGCCCAACGGGCTGAAGGTGCTCCTCTTCCCCGACCCCACCAAGCCCACGGTGACGGTCAACGTGACGTACTTCGTGGGCAGCAAGCACGAAGGCTACGGCGAGACGGGCATGGCCCATCTGCTGGAGCACCTGATGTTCAAGGGCACGCCCACCACGCGCAACGTGCCCCAGGCGCTCACCGAGCGCGGCGCCCGGCCCAACGGCACCACCTGGCTGGACCGCACCAACTACTACGAGACGCTGCCGGCCTCCGACGCCAACCTCCGCTGGGCCCTGTCCTTCGAAGCCGACCGCATGGTCAACAGCTTCATCGCGAAGAAGGACCTCGACAGCGAGATGACCGTCGTCCGCAACGAGTTCGAGTCCGGTGAGAACGACCCGCGCGGCATCCTCTTCGAGCGCGTGATGAGCGCCGCGTACATCTGGCACAGCTACGGCAAGTCCACCATCGGCGCGCGCTCCGACTTGGAGAACGTCCCCATCGACCGGCTCCAGGCCTTCTATCGGAAGTACTACCGGCCGGATAACGCCATGCTGGTGGTGGCGGGCCGCTTCGACGAGGCCAAGGCCCTGTCGATGATTCAGGACACCTTCGGCAAGCTGAAGAAGCCCAGCCTGCCCCTGCCCGCCACGTACACCGCGGAGCCCACGCAGGACGGCGAGCGCGAGGTGCAGCTGCGCCGCGTGGGCGACACCGCGCTGCTCACCAGCCTGTACCACGTGCCCGAAGGCGCGCACCCCGACTTCGCGGCCATCGACGTGCTGACGCTGGTCATGGGCAACAACCCCTCCGGGCGCCTCTACAAGTCGATGGTGGAGACGAAGAAGGCCTCGCGCGTGAGCGCGTCGAACCTCCAGCTTCGCGACCCGGGCATCATCGTCTTCAGCGCGGAGATGCGTGACGACCAACCGGTGGCGGCGGCCCGCGAGGCGCTGCTGAAGACGGTGGAGGACGCGTCCCGCACCCCGTTCACCGAGGAAGAGGTCAACCGGGCCAAGGCCACGTTGTCCAAGTACATCGACCTCACCATCAACAACTCCGAGCGCGTCGCCATCAACCTGTCGGAGTGGGAGGCCACCGGTGACTGGCGCCTGCTCTTCCTGCACCGCGACCGCATCGAGGCCGTGACGCCCGAGGACGTGACGCGCGTGGCGGCTGCCTACCTCAAATCCTCCAACCGGACGCTGGGCACCTTCATCCCGACGCCGAAGCCGGACCGCGCGGAGCTGCCGGCGCCAGTGGACGTGGCGAACATGATGGAGGGCTTCAAGGGCCGTGACGCCGTGGCGCAGGGCGAGGCGTTCGACCCTTCACCGGCCAACATCGAGTCGCGCGTGCAGCGCGGTGAGCTGCCGGGCGGCGTGAAGTACGCGGTGCTGCCGAAGAAGACGCGCGGCAACATGGTGAACGTGTCCCTCGCCCTGCGCTGGGGCACCGAGGAGTCCCTGCGCGGCAAGTCGGACGCGGCGCAGTACGCCGGACGCATGCTGATGCGCGGCACGAAGCAGCGCACGCGGCAGCAGCTCCAGGACGCGTTCGACAAGTTGAAGGCGCGCGTGGGCGTGGATGGCGGCAGCACCGGCGCCTCCGTCTCCATCGAGTGCCCGCGGGACAGCCTGCCGGAAGTCCTCAAGCTGGTGGCCGAGGTGCTGCGCGAGCCCGCCTTCGACGAGAAGGAGTTCGCCCTGCTGAAGCAGGAGCGGCTGGCGTCGCTGGAGTCCGAGCGCAGTGAGCCGCAGACGCTGGGAAACATCGCCTTCTGGCGTTCGCTGTCGGGCCACTACCCGAAGGGCCACCCCTACTACGTGGCCACGCTGGACGAGCGCATCGCCGGGGTGAAGGACACCACGCTGGAGCAGGCGCGTGCCTTCCACAAGGCCTTCTACGGCGCGTCGAATGGCGAGCTGGCCGTGGTGGGTGACTTCGAGTCCAAGGACATCGTGGCGCTCGCCGGCACCCTGCTGGGCGACTGGAAGAGCCCCGCGCCGTACCAGCGCGTGCCGCAGGTGCTCGGCGGCGGTGCGTCCGCGTCCGTCGCGCTGGAGACGCCGGACAAGGCCAACGCGTACTACATGGCGGGCCAGTCGTTGAAGCTTCGCAAGGACGACAAGGATTGGCCGGCGCTGGTGCTGGGCAACTTCGTGTTGGGCGGCGGCTTCCTCAACTCGCGGCTGGCCACGCGCATCCGTCAGCAGGACGGCCTCTCCTACGGCGTGGCCAGCAGCCTGGACGCGAGCGACGTCGACGAGGTGGGCACCTTCTTCACGTACGCCATCTACGCCCCGGAGAACGCGGCCCGGCTGGAGACGGCGATGCGTGAAGAGGTGACTCGCGCGGTGCAGAAGGGCTACTCGGCGGAGGAGCTGCAGAAGGCGCGCACGGGCATCCTGGAGTACCGGCAGTCGGCGCGGGCGCAGGACGGCAGCCTCGCGCGGCAGCTCGCCAGCTACCTGTTCCTGGGCCGCACGCTGGCCTTCGATGCGGCGCTGGAGCAGAAGCTGACCCAGCTCAAGCCGGAGGACGTGCGCAAGGCCATGGAGCGTCACCTGGACTGGACGAAGGTGACGCAGGTGCGCGCGGGAGACTTCGCCACCGCGCAGAAGAAGGCCGCGCCTGCCGCGAAGGTCCCGGCCGCGCCGTGACGCCGTAGTCCGTCACCCCTGTGAGGGAATCAAGCCCCGCGGTGCCCCTGTGGCGCCGCGGGGCTTTTGATTTACTGGGGCGTCAGTGTGGCGAGGAACGCATCCAGCGCGGCGTTGAAGCGCTCCGGTGCATCCATCATCAGCCAATGGCTGACACCTGAGAAAACGGTGTGCGGCGTGCCCGGGTACAGGAGGTGGTAGGCATTGGGCTGGATGAAGGCATCCACGACGAGCGTGTGGAGGGGGCCCTTGTAGCGTTCCAGCACACGGTCTGAATTGAACGTGAGCATGCTCTCCAGCGCGCCGACCACCACCTCGCGCGGCGTGGCATGCAGCCAGCGCATCACTGACTCGTGCGTGTGTGGCTTCGCGTTCTGGAGGATGGGCGTGAACCAGGCGTCCATGAAGGCGCGGTAGGACTCGGGACGTGTGCCTTCGTGGAAGCCTTGGAGCTGTTCGGGCGGAAGCGGTGGCATGGTCCCCGCGGCATCCACGATGACGAGCCCGGCGAGCCGTTCAGGCCAGCCACGGGCGTACTCCGCCGCGACGTAGCCGCCGAAGCTGTGGCCCACCAGGACGAAGCGCTCCAGGTCCAGGGCCGTGGCCACCGCGTGGATGTCATGGGCCATGTCTTCGGCGCCGTAGCGGCCCTGGGCGTCGAGCCCCGAGTCGCCCATGCCACGCAGGTCGAAGGACACGGAGCGCTGCTTCAAATGTGCCTGCTGCGCGGCCCATTGTTCACGCCGCGAAGCGTTGCTGTGGACGAAGACGACGGGGAGGCCACCATTGCCAGTGTCGGTGACTGCGAGCTGGCCTGCGGGTCCCTGGACGGTGCGCGAGGTGGAAGTCATGGCGTGGAGGACGATGACACGATTCGCGGCCCGTGCGCTTGGGCACCCTCCCCTGCCCTTGCGCGTGCCGGGCTCAGGCCGCGCCCCGCCGTGACGCCACGGCGCCGCCCAACTCCCCTGCCTCCTGCTGGCGCGTGCGCACCCGGAGCCCGAAGAACGCGGCGAGCCACGCAAGCAATGCCATGGCGGTCATGACTCCGGCCATGGGCATCGCGGTGCCATTGTTGAACGTGCTCACGGCCCACGACGCGCCGGCCGCAGCGGTGAACTGGAGCGCGCCCAGCGCGGCCGACGCCATGCCCGCGCGCGTGGCATGCCGCTCCAGCGCAATCGCAGCCGCGTTGGGTCCCACCAGGCCCATGGCCGACACGAAGAAGAACAGCGTGACGGCGATACCCCACAGGCCCATGAAGCCGGTCCACGCCACCGCCAGCACGGCCACCGCCGCGACGACGCACAGGCTCAATGCCAGACGCAGCAGCCGGTGCAGCGGCAGGTGTGTCACCAGCTTGCGGTTGAGCTGCGCCACCGCAATCAACCCCATCGCATTGACGCCGAAGAACCAGCCGAAGTGCTCCTCCGGAATGCCATACAGCGAGATGAACACGAACGGCGAGCCCGCGATGTACGCGAACATGCCCGCCTGCGCGAAGCCTCCGGCCAGTGCGGGGCCCACGAAGTCCGGGTCCTTCAGCAATGCGCCCATCCGGGAGCGCATCGACTGCGAACCGACGTGGGGCGGCGCCGTCTCCGGCAGCGACTTCAGCACGAAGGCCAGCGCCACCGCGCCCACCCCCGCCAGCACCACGAAGATGGCCCGCCATCCCGAGTACTGGAGCACCATTCCGCCCAGCAGCGGCGCGAGGATGGGCGCCACGCCCATGACCAGCATCAGCCGTGACATCGTCCGCGCGGCGTTGGCGCCGGACCACAAGTCGCGCACCACGGCGCGTGGAACGACCAATGCCACCGAGCCACCGAGCGCCTGCACGAAGCGCATGGCCACCAGCATGGACGCCGACGGCGCCAGCGCGCAGCCGAGCGAGCCCAGCACGTACAGCGCCAGGCCCGCGTAGAGCGGACGCGTGCGCCCGAAGCGGTCGATGAGCGGGCCCGTGAAGAGCTGGCCCAGCGCCAAGCCCGCGAAGCACGACGCGAGCGTGAGCTGGATGGCGGGCGCGGTGGATTGCAGGTCCTCCGCGATGCGCGGCAGCGCCGGCAGATACATGTCGATGGAGAGCGGCGCGAACGCGGTCAGCGTCCCCAGCAGCAGCTCGAGGCCGAGTGTGCCCTTCTGAGTGGACTGGGTCGAAGGCGTGGTCATGGACTCCCTGGGCCGAGGGCCGAACCCCGGCGAATAACCGGCTCCCCGCCTCCGCACCGTGAATGTGCCGCGCGCCCAGAAGTACGGTTGCTGGAAGGGAACGCCATGGCTGTACACACCACCGGCGAGCAGCCTCGTGGGCCGCCACTGGCATGTCAGACCCCCGGGTTATTCCTTTTCCCGTCGCGCACACGAAGGTGTCGGGCCCTGGCGGCCCGAGCTTGATTTCGCCACTGCGCCCTCACCGCACGGAGCGAGTCCACCCACCCGTGTACGCGACACCCGATTCCCCCGCGCGCGGCGGAGATGTGACGTCGCGCGCGGGGGAAAAGCGCGGTGCCAGGGCCATGGGGGCCAGGGGCCGCGCCAGCGTGGGG
>NZ_JABFNS010000131.1 GCF_013116825.1 Myxococcus xanthus | reverse complement strand
GGGGGGCGGTGATGGCGGCGGGCAGGGCGGAGGCATGTCGCTCCAGCCACTCGCGGATGACGGGATAGACCTCCGACGGCGCGCCGGTGCCGAAGATGAGGTCCCCGTGCCCGTAGTGCATCTTGTCGCCATGGTCCGTGCCGAAGATATGCAGCGTGCGGTCGGGCGCGGTCGCGAGCGCGAACTGCGACTCCACGTTGGCCGGCGTGGCCAGCCGGTCCGAACTGCCGCCCATGATGAGCAGCGGGAGCTGGAGCTGTGCGATGCCTGCGCGCCAGTCCTTTGCGCGGTCGAAGGAGCGGAACATGTCGTGCTCAATCCAGTCCTGGAACTGAAGCAGCACCTTGCGGCTCATCGACGACATCATGTTCGCGTAGACCTGCCGCTGGATGCGCGGCGGGATGTGCTCGGGGTTCACCAGCAGGTCCGACAGGGGCAGGGTGATGTAGCCCAGGAACGGCGCGAGGCTGGCGCTCATCCACTCCTGCCGGAAGCGTGCGGGCCAGGCGGCACGGACGCCCATGGAGATGAGCGTGCGCAGGAAGGGCTCCGACTTGAAGTGCACGGGAGCGCCCAGCGCGAGCAACCCCGCAAGCTTCGCCCCGTGCGGGCCTTGCGCGACGCCGTAGCCCACCAGTCCGCCCAGCGAATGGCCGAGCCAGAAGGCGCGTTTCGCACCCGTCTCCTTCAACGCCAGCTCCAACAGCGCGGGTCCATCCTGGAGGATGTGGTCGTCGATGGTGAAGTCCGTGTACCTCCGGCCTCGAGGCGGCTGGCGCGAGTGTCCGGTGCCGCGCCACTCGACGCTGAAGCAGTCGAAACCCGCTTCGGTCAGGTAGTGCGCGACGGAGTAGGGGGGCTCGAAGTCGAAGGTGAACCGGTTCGCCGCGAGCCCGTGGCACAGCAGCACGGGCTCCTCGAATCGGCGCACGGCCGCGCGCCGCGCGTGAATCACCAGCTCCCATCCGTCCTCGCAGCGGGTGCGGAGGACCTGGGGCAACTCCGCCCTGGGTCGGTACCATCGTCGCACGGCCACGACCCAAAGGACGTTCCACAGAACGAGTGCGACCCCAGCGACCAGTACCCACACCACCCACCGCGAAGCATCCATGCATCCTCCTTTCCAAAAATAAAACCCTGCTAAGGTCGGTTCACCCGCCGTCCTGCCGCCGGGAAGTCACGGTCATCAGAGGAAGTCGAGGGAATGATGAAGTTGCGGAAACTGATGTTCGTGCTGCCGAATCTCTTCACCGTCACGTCCATTTTCTGCGGCTTCTACGCCATCACCTTGTGCACGGGGGACGCCGAGCCGGTGCAGCTGTACCAGGCGGCCCTGGCCATCTTCTTCGCCATGTTCTTCGACGGCTTCGATGGCCGGGTGGCCCGGTTGACGAAGACGCAGAGCGACTTCGGCGTGCAGCTCGACAGTCTGGCGGACGTCATCTCCTTCGGAGCGGCGCCCGCTCTCCTGGTGTACAGGTGGGCGCTCGAGCCCCTGGGCTTCATGGGGCTGTTCATCGCGTTCTCCTTCGCGGCCTGTGGTGCATTGCGTCTGGCGCGCTTCAACGTGCTGGCGGCGCGTAACCCGCAGGGAGGCGGTGGCAGCTTCTTCGTGGGCCTGCCCATTCCCGTAGCGGCCGGAATGCTGGTCTCCGTCATCATCTCCCACCATGCGGCGACGCAAGGGGAGCCCCTGGCCGAGCGCGCCGTGGTGCCCATGGCGGTGGCGGTGGCGGGCCTGGCGCTGCTGATGGTGTCGACGGTGCGCTACCGCACCTTCAAGGACACGCGGCCCAGCCGGAAGAGCGCGCTGGCCTTCATGCTCGTGGTGGTGGGCGGCACGGTGATCGCCACGCAGTTGCACCCGGCCTGGGTGCTGGTGGCGTGCTGCGGCGCCTACCTCGCGCTGGGGCTGGTGGAGTCGGCGGTGCTGGTCCGCAGCCGGCTGGCCGCTCGCAAGGGGGCGGCCCCCTGCGCGGTGGCCGCGGTCGCGGTGGCCACGGTCATCGACGACGAGGAAGAAGAGGACGCGGAGCCCAGCCAGGGCAACGACGGGCCCGCGTACCTCTGACCTCGAGGACGCTGTTTCCCGCTCGGCCCCCGTCCAGACCAGGGGGCGTTGCGGCTTGAGTGCGCTTCGGTCCGTGCCCAGCCGTCCGGCTGCCGCTAGGATGCGCGGCCCATGCGCGTCGAACTGCTGTGCACCGGTGACGAACTCGTCACCGGCCTCATTACGGACACGAACAGCACGTACCTGGAGGCCCGCCTCTTCGACCTTGGCGTCAAGGTGGAGCGCGTGGTCCTGGTGGGTGACGTGCGGCCGGACATCACCCAGGCGCTGAAGGAAGCCGCGTCGCGCGCGGACGTGGTGGTGGTGTCGGGGGGCCTGGGGCCCACGGCGGACGACTTCACCCTCGAATGCGCCGCGGAGGCCGCGGGCGTGCCGCTGGAGGAAGATGCCCAGGTTCTTGACTGGCTGCATCAGCGCTACGCCGCGCGAGGCCTGTCGCCCAACCCGAGCGCCCTGCGCATGGCCCGCGTCCCCCGGGGCTCCGAGCCCGTGAGGAACCCAGAGGGCTCCGCGCCGCTCGTCGTGATGAAGCTGGGGGGCGCCCAGTTGTTCTTCCTTCCGGGCGTACCCCGTGAGTTCAAGGCACTCCTGGAAGGCGAGGTGCTGCCGCGGATCCGCGCGACGCTGGATGCCCGCCCCGAGCGGACCTACCGGGCTTTCCGGCTGCTGCGCACGGTGGGCATCCCGGAGTCGGAGCTCGACATGGCGGTGGCCCCCATGGGACCCCGCCATCCCCGCATCGTGTTCGGCTTCCGCACCCACGCCCCGGAAAACCACCTGAAGCTGATGGCGGAGGCCTCCTCCCAATCGGAGGCGGATGCCGCGCTCGCCGCCGTGGAGGTGGAGTGCCGCCAGATGCTGGGCACGAAGCTCTTCGGCGTGGACTCGGAAGCGTACGCCGCGGTGGTCCTCGAAACGCTCCGTCGGGCGGGCGCCACGCTGGCGGTGGCGGAGAGCTGCACTGGCGGCCTCATCGCCCAGCAGCTCACCGCCGTGCCGGGCTCCAGCGAGGTCTTCATCGGCGGCGCGGTGGTGTACTCGGAGAAGACGAAATCCGCATGGGTGGGCGTTCCTCCCGACGTGCTCGCACGGCACACGGCTGTCTCTCGCGAGACGGCCCAGGCCATGGCGGAGGGCGTGCGCGATGTCTGTGGCACGACCTACGGCTTGTCCGTGACGGGATACGCGGGCCCTGGCGGCGGCACGCAGGAGGACCCCGTTGGCACCGTGTACTGCGCGCTGTCGGCGCCTGGCGTGCCCACCCGCTGTGAGCGCATCTCCGTCACCGGTGACCGCGACCGCGTGCGCCTGTTCGCCGCTTCCCATACGCTTGAAATGCTGCGGCAGCACCTGCTCGCCGCGCCCGCGACCCCATGAGCCGTTCCAAGTCCAAGCGCCCCCGTCCGTCTTCCTCCGAGCCGGGAGCTTCCGAACCGGCCGTGTCAGGAGCGCCCGCTGTCGCGCCCGTCGCTCCGCACCAGGATGCGGGGCCCGCATCCGCCAGCGCACCAATCCCTCCCGCCGAGCCCGAAGTCGCCCCGCCTTTGGTGTCACCGACCGGATCCTCACCGGGTACCCCCGTGTCGGGCGGCCTTCCGCTGAACGTCGCGCGGGTGTGGCTGTCCGCCTACCGCGTGGAGGTGGCGCTGTTCGTGGTCGCCTTCGTGGTGCTCGCCAGCTTCAGCTCCCAGCGCTTCCTGCGCCAGAGCGCCGCGCCTCACTTCGTCTATCAAGCCCAGGCGTGGATGGAGGGGCGGCTGGACGTGGACCCGCAGGTGCTGCCCAACATGGAGGACTGGGCCTGCGTCCGCATGGTGAACGGCGACAAGGTCCGTTGCACCGGGCGCCCGCTCCCAACGGACCGCTGGTTCGTGAGCTTCCCGTCCTTCCCCGCGGTGGCGATGTTGCCCTTCGTCGCACTGCACGGCTACCAGTTCAACGACACCTCGTTTGGAGTCATCGTCGGTGCGCTGGCGGTGGCGCTCTTCTTCTCGCTGCTGCGCTTCCTGGCGAAGGAAGGGGAGACGGAGCGCAACCGCAACGAGAACGTGGCCCTGGCGCTCATCCTCGCCTTCGGCACCCTGTTCTTCTATTGCTCCATCCGGGGAGAGGTCTGGTTCAGCGCCGAGGTGATGGGCGTGGCGCTCACCTGTCTCTACGTGCGCAACGCCGTCCGGGCGCATCGTCCGCTGCTCGCGGGCCTGTTCTTCTCCATGGCGACGCTCACGCGGACGCCCTTGCTCTTCACGGGGCTCTTCTTCGTGCTGGAGGCGCTGTGTCCCGGGCCGGAGCCTCGCCTGGCGCAGCTCAAGGCCCTGGCGCGGAACTGGAAGCCCGCCGCGAAGAAGCTGGGCCTCTTCACGTTGGGCGCCGCGCCGCTGGCGGGGCTCGCGGCCGCGTACAACGTCTACCGCTACGGCCGGCTGAGCGAGTTCGGGCACGCGTACCTCTTCAACAACCGCGTCAACGCGGACATCGACCGCACGGGGCTCTTCAATTGGGAGTACCTGCCACGAAACCTGGAGGCGGCCTTCCTCAAGCTGCCCTCGGTGTCCTTGTCTCCGCTGAAGCTGGGCTATGACCCGCACGGGCTGACGCTGCTGCTGACGCTGCCGCTGCTCGTCTTCCTGTTGGTGCCGAAGACGCGCCCGCGCCTGCATTGGCCGGTGTGGCTCACCGTGGCGGTGTGTGCGCTGCCCGGGCTCTTCTATCAGAACACCGGTTACATGCAGTTCGGCTTCCGGTTCAGCCTCGACTACACGCCCTACCTCCTCCTGCTCTTCGCATTGGGGGGGTGGTCCCTGCGGAATCGGGCGGTGATGGCCGCGGTGGCGCTTGGCGTGCTGGTGAACTTCTGGGGAGCCGTGGCTTTCCGCGGCTACACGGAACTTGTCCGGAACTGGTAGCGCCCCCCGTTTCATGGGCTTGAATCCTTCGCGCTCCACGCGCAGATGAGAGACGTCATGCAACCACCCACTGGACAGCCGCCTCCCGGCAAGCGCTGGCACACCCGTGAGGACAGCGGCATCCGCCTCGACGCCAGGATGCGCTGGTGGCACGACGACGAGCCCATCCTCCATCCCAAAATCATCGAGCTCTTCAACGCCTCGCTCGTGCTGGATGACGCGGGCCGCTACCAGCTCCGCATCGGCAGCGACTGGTGCTTCATCCAGGTGGAAGGCGCCGCCTACGAGGTCCGGACAGTGGACGTCACCCCCGATGAGCGGGTGTCCGTGCGCCTGAGCGACCGCACCGCCGAGGCGCTGGACGTCTCCAGCCTGCATCTGGGCGCGGACGGCGTGTTGTCCTGCCGAGTGAAGCAGGGGCGGGCCCAGGCGCGCCTCTCACGCGACGCGCAGTACCAACTCGGACAGCTCCTGGAGGAAGGGCCCGACGGCGGGCTCGTGCTGAATGTCGGTCAGCGCAAGCTCGCCGTCCCGGTTGAACTGGATGCGTTGGCGTCCTCCGTCTAGGCCGCGACCTCCACCGGCGTGGGCGAGGAGGGCAGGGCGGAAGTCCCCGTAATCTCCTTGCCCAGCGCTTCCAGCACGTCGGGATGTTCGCGCAGCCACTCGGCGGCGCGCTCCCGGCCCTGGCCGATGCGCTCTCCGCGCAGGCTGAAGTGGCTCCCTGACTTCTCGATGAGGCCCGTGGCCACGCCGAGGTCGAGCACTTCCCCCACGCGGTGGATGCCGCTGCCGTACATGAGGTCGAACTCCGCCTCCTGGAAGGGCGGGGCGACCTTGTTCTTCACCACCTTCACGCGCGCCTTCGAGCCCACGACGGCATCGCCGTCCTTGATGTTGCCCGTGCGGCGAATCTCCATCCGCACGGATGCGTAGAACTTCAGCGCATTGCCACCCGTGGTGGTTTCCGGATTGCCGAACATCACGCCAATCTTCATCCGAATCTGGTTGATGAAGATGATGCACGTGCCCGAGCGGCTCACCGCGCCCGTCAGCTTGCGCAGCGCCTGACTCATCAGCCTCGCCTGGACGCCCATGTGCGCGTCCCCCATCTCGCCCTCGATTTCGGCCCGTGGCACCAGGGCCGCCACCGAGTCGACGACGATGAGGTCCACCGCGCCGGAGCGCACCAGGTGCTCCGTGATTTCCAGCGCCTGTTCGCCGGTGTCGGGTTGCGACACGAGCAACTCCTCCACACGGACGCCCAGCTTTCGCGCGTAGGACACATCCAGCGCGTGCTCCGCGTCGATGAAGGCCGCCACGCCACCCGCCGCCTGCACCTGTGCAATCGCATGCAGGGTGAGCGTCGTCTTGCCCGAGGACTCGTTCCCGAAGACCTCCACCACCCGGCCCCGGGGATAGCCGCCCACGCCCAGCGCGCGGTCCACTCCCACCGAGCCGGAGGGGATGACGGCGACCTTCTGTTCGCGCGCTTCCCCGCCCAACGACATCACCGAGCCTCGTCCGAACTGCTTTTCGATGCTCGCTACCGCCGCCGCCACCGCCTTCAACTTCTCCGCAAGCTTGCTCATCGCGTCTGTCACTCCCTCGCCGCCCTTGCTGTGTTGGATGCCGCATCCAGGGGCGCCGTCATGGCGCCGCCAGCACGGCGGGCAGACGGGTGAGCAACACCTGTGCCGCCTGTTCCTCCTCGTATGAGACGGGTGGAGAGGTGTCCGGGTACGTGGCTGTGTGTCCAGGAGTGCGGAGTGTGCGCGTGCCACTCCCGCAGTCGGATGAGAAACAAGCATGGGAGCCCATGCTTGGCGGCATAGCGCATGGCGCTTTGCGTTGAAGTTGGGCTGGACGGGTATGACCTTCCCTGCGTGAGCCCGAAATCAAAGCGCGAAGACCTGCCCCACGTGGTCATCCTCGGCGGTGGTTTTGCCGGCCTCTACGCCGCCCGCCATCTCTACAGGGCCCCCGTGCGCGTCACGATGGTGGATCGGCAGAATCACCACCTGTTCCAGCCTCTGCTCTACCAGGTCGCCACGGCGACGCTGAGTCCCAGCGAGATTGCGGCGCCGCTCCGGGCGGTGCTGGGGCACCATCAGGTGGCGGTGATGCTGGCGGAAGTGACGGGCGTGGATACGGCTGGCAAGCGCGTGCTGCTCTCCGACGGAGAGCTGAAGTACGACTACCTCGTCATCGCTACAGGGGCCACACACTCCTACTTCGGCAATGACGCCTGGGCTCAGTTCGCCCCCGGCCTGAAGTCCATCGAGGACGCGCTGGCGATTCGCCGGCGGATCCTGGTGGCCTTCGAGTTGGCGGAGCGGGAGACGGACCCGGAGATTCGCCGCTCGCTCCTCAACTTCGTCATCATCGGCGCCGGACCCACGGGGGTGGAACTCGCGGGCTCGTTGGCGGAAATCAGCCGGCATTCGCTTCCTGGCGACTTCAGGAACTTCGATCCGCGGGACGCGCGCATCATCCTCATCGAGGGCGTGGACAAGGTCCTGCCCGTCTATCCGGATGACTTGTCACAGAAAGCCTGCCGCACACTCGAGAAGCTGGGAGTGGAGGTCCGTACGGGGGCTCGGGTCACCAACATCACCGAGCAAGGGGTCTTCATCGGCCAGGAGTTCATCCCCGCGAGGACGGTATTGTGGGCCGCGGGCGTGGAGGCATCGCCGGTGGCGAAGTCGCTGGGCGTCGAACTCGACCGGTCCGGGCGCGTGCTCGTCACTCCTGAGCTGACCGTGCCGGGGCACGACGATGTCTTCGTCGTCGGTGACCTGTCCTTGCTCAAGGATGCGGACGGCAAGCCGGTGCCAGGCCTTGCTCCCGTGGCGATGCAGGAAGGCAAGCACGCCGCCCACAACATCCGCCGCCAGTTGCAGGGCAAGCCGATGGAGCCCTTCTCGTACTGGGACCGCGGCTCCTACGCGGTGATTGGCCGAGGCCACGCGGTGGGCATCGCCTTCCGCCGCTTCAAGCAGGCGGGCTTCGGCGCCTGGATGGCCTGGCTGCTCATCCACATCACCTTCCTCATCGGCTTCCGTAGCAGGCTGGCGGTGCTGCTCAACTGGGCCTACTCGTACCTGACGTTTGGCAAGTCGGCGCGCATCATCACCGGCCCGTCGCCTCGCTTGGACCGGCTCCAGCCCACCCGCGCCTTGCCGGAGGGCGGGCAGGCTCCGTCCATCCCGGAGCCCCGCTTCCAGACGACGGCGTCTCACGCGGAGCCCGCGACGACCGGGACGAACTGACGCGTACGGCAGCCCTCAGCCATCCAGGTCTTCCAGCGGGCTCGACCTGCCGGAGGGCCCGGCGTTCCGCCAGGCGGCGTCCCCGGGCGGAGGGGCAGGGCGGGCTCCGTGAAGCTTGCCTTGCATCGCCCCTCGCCGGTCCAGCATGCGGCAGTTGATGGCGAGCTGCATGTCGGTCTGCTCGATGCGGTCGCGTCCCTCGAGGTCTGCCCGCGTGAGCGCCAGTTTCATGATGCGGTCATGGGCTCGCGCGGACAGGCCAAACATCCGCACCGCTTGCTGCAGCATGTGCTCGGCCCGTTCGCTCATGGCGCAGTACCGGCGCAGCAGGTGCGCGGGAAGCTGCGCGTTGCAGTGGATTCCCGGCTCATCGCGATAGCGGACGCGTTGACGCTCGCGCGCGACCTGGGCCCGCTCGCGGTAGTAGCGGCTCGAGGGTTCTTGGACCGTCGAACGGGCCATGTGGTGATACTCCACCGGGCGCGTCTGCAGGCTGATGTCGATGCGGTCCAACAGGGGCCCGCTCACGCGCGTCATGTAGTCGAAGACGCGCTGCTCGCCGCAAGTGCAGGAGCGGCTGGGGACGTTGTAGTAACCGCAGGGGCAGGGGTTCATCGCGGCCACCAACATGACCCGGCAGGGATAGGTGATGTTCTGGTTGGCGCGTGCCAGGTGGATGACGCCTTCCTCCATGGGCTGGCGCAGAACCTCCAGCACGTTCCTCCGGAACTCCGGAAGCTCGTCGAGGAAGAGCACGCCATTGTGCGCCAACGAGAGTTCGCCAGGCTTCGCCGAGAGGCCGCCGCCAACAAGGCCCGCGTCGGAGAGCGTGTGGTGGGGGGCGCGGAACGGGCGCTCGCGCATCAACGCGTGGCCTTCGCCCAGCAAGCCCAGCACCGAGTAGACCTTCGTCACCTCCATGGCCTCGGTGAAGGTCATCTCCGGAAGGATGCCGGGCAGGCGCCGCGCCAGCATCGTCTTCCCCGAGCCCGGTGGCCCGGACATCAAGACGTTGTGGCCCCCCGCCGCGGCGATTTCGAGGGCGAGCTTCAGGTCGGCCTGCCCGCGGACATCGGACATGTCAGGCACCTGGCCCGTGGGCGCCAGGAGACTGGGTTCACGTTGCCGCGTGTACGGCGTGATGCTGCAGGCCCCCGTCAGGTGGTCGACCGCCTCCCGCAGGGTCTTCACGGGAAAGACGCGCAGTTCTTCGACGAGCGCGGCCTCCGCGGCATTGGCCCAGGGCACCATGACGCCTTCGAAGCCGCCGTTGAGCGCCGCCACCGCCAACGGAAGCACTCCTTTGATTGGGCGGAGCGTGCCGTCCAGGGAAAGCTCACCTCCGAAGAGAAGCCGTTCCAGCGGGGCTTCATCCATCAACTTCGCCGCCGCCAGGACACCCAATGCAATCGGCAGTTCGAACGCCGCGCCTTCCTTCTTCAGGTCCGCGGGCGCCAGATTCACGGTGATTCGCTTCTGGGGAAGCTCGAAGCCCGTGTTCTTCAGCGCGGAGATGACGCGGACCTTCGATTCCCGGACCGCGCCCTCCGCCTGCCCCACGACGTTGAAATAGGGGAGGCCGAGCGCCATGTCGACCTCACACTCCACCACCACCACGTCGATGCCCTGCAACGCCCCCGACCGCACCCTCGCCAACATGTCCCGTCCTCTCGCCGTGCCGCGCGAACTCCTTGAGCAATGCACGTACCGGGGCCCACCCCTGGCGTAGGCCCGCGTTCGCCAATCCGCGCCGGCGGATGCCCATCCCAGCCGCGGGAGCTCGAGTTTCAGCCTCGTGGTATTTGTGAAGCCAGGGCTAGCCATGCCCTGACGAGTCCGGTAGCGTTTCACCCACCTTGGGGGACGCTATGGGGGCAAAGGCCGCAGTGGAATCGGGGGTCGTTCAGCAGCGCCGGCAGGTTCGTATCCGCAGGGCGGACATCAAGCGTGGCCAACGGATGAAGGTGGCGTTTGGCGTGTTCCGCTTCTGTCTCTACGGCATGGTGGGGCTCAGCGCCGAAATCTTCTTCTACAACCTGGTGCGCATCGCCCAGCACGTGCCGTTGCTGGAGGCGCTCTTCCGCTTCCAATGGCGCGTGGACGACCGGTTGGGACTCAACGCCATCTGGGATACGCCCATCGCCACGGCGTATGGACAGGGCTCGCTGTGGATGTTCGTCATCTACGGCGTGGCGTGCTTCTTCTTCATCGAGCCGCTCTACCGCTGGATGCTGTACCAGCACACGGGCCTGCGTGCCGCTGTGTACGGCGTGGTCATCCTGCTCTTTGAAGGCTTCTCCGGTGTCATCCTGGAGCGGCTCACGGGGTACCGCATCTGGTACTACGCGGACTCCGGCGCCATTCTCTGGCAGATGACCTCGCTCTACATCCTGCCCATCTGGATGGTGACGGGGCTGCTGGCGGAGTTCATCTACAGGGAGCTGATGGACCCCGACCTCCTGGCGGCCTTGGAGTCTCCGCTGCCCGCCACGCCGGAAGAGACCGAGGCCTCGTTCCAGTTGATTCGGTAGACGCAGGCGTGGCCGTCGTAGCCGGACATCTCGATGACGATATCCTGCGCACCGGCCACCCGCAGCCCCGCGTGGATGATGCCCGCGGTGAAGGCAGGGTAGGGGCCTACCTCGTTCATCCAGAGCTCGAACTGGGTGGGCCCCAGCTCACGCAGCTTGGATTCCGTGTAGTTGTTGCCAGCTCGGAAGTTCTGTGTGGCCCGCATCAGCGTCCTGCGGGGCCCCAGCACGCGGAGCAATGAGAGGACGGCGCGTCCCAGCATCGTCTCGCGGAAGCCTTCGATATAGGCCTCACCCAGCTTCCAGGTGCCCTGCTCGAGCGGGAGTTGGGGAAAGAGCTCCTCCGACGTGATGCGAAGGAACGTCATCCACGCGTCGAAGGTGTAGGCTGGCCGGAGCTTCTGGTCCACATCGAGCCCCGCCTGCCGCAGGCGTGCCTTGCACTCAGGCGTCAGGCGCCCGTGCAGTGCCCGCAGGAACAGGGCTTCGATGGTCTGCTCAAAAATGAGAAGCTCGTCGGCCATGAGGAGTGAACTCTAGCCGACGAGCTTCTCGATGTGAACCACGTACCCACCCGGAGCGTAGGCTCCGGAAGAGGAGTTTCAGGGCGTGGGTGCGGGGGGCGGGGTCGGCGTATCGACCGAAGTGCCCTGGATGATGGCGTTCTGCGGCAGCTCCGTGGCCATGCCCAGCACTTTCGCACCAGCGGCCTTCGCGCCGTCCAGCGCGGTGATGAGCCGCCCGTAGTTGGTGGCGTCATCCGCCATGAAGAAGACGACCTTGTCGTCCGCCTTCTTGGCCGCCAGCATGCGCTTGAGCCGCGTCACGTAGTCGGCGGGGGCGATCTTCTCCGTGTTGATGGAGTAGCCACCGTCCTTGTCGAGCTGGACCACCAGCTGCTGGTCGTTCGGGTCGGGAGGCGTCGGCTCCTGTTCGACCTCGGTGTCCGGCACGCGCACCACGATGTCCTTCTCGAGGAGCGGCGTGACGACCATGAAGATGATGAGGAGCACCAGCACCACGTCGACCAGCGGCGTGACGTTGATCTCCGAGTTCGGCTGCGCCTGGGGCTTCACCCACTGTCGTTGCTTCCGGCCGGCCATTACTTCTTCTCCTCGACGCCCAGGGAGATCTGCTTGGCCTTGGACTTGCGGGCCACGTCCAGCACCTTGCGCACGTCACCAACGCTGAGCGCGTTGTCGCCCTTGAGCAGGATCTTCTTGCCTGGATCCTTTTCGATCTCCGCGGTGAGCTTCTCCTGGAGCCCTTTCTCATCCACCTGGTCGTTCTCCACGAACACCTTCTTGTCCGGGGTGATGGAGAGGATGAGCGGGTCGGCTTCCTTCCCTTTTCCTTCCTTCTCGATCTCGCTGGCCTTCGGGAGCTCCACGGACTTGCCACGCTGGAGCATCGGGGTGACGACCATGAAGATGATGAGGAGTACCAGCACCACGTCGACCAGCGGCGTGACGTTGATGTCGCTCTTGATGCTCCCCTTGGGGCCTGCTGACATTCCCATGTCTTTACCTGTTTCCTGGTAAGGCGGTGCCCGCCTTCACGGTGGGCCTCCAGCGCTCCGAAGAAGAGCTGGAGACAGGGTCACCGTGAAGGCCATCGGGTCGTCCCGACTCGTCGGGGACGGCTCAGGCAGCGTTCGAGGAGTGCGCGCCACCACCCAGGTGGCGGGCAACCACGTCCAGGAACTCGTTGGACGACTCGGAGATGTCCACCGCGCGCGCGTCCACCCAGCCCTGCAGGAAGTTGTACGCCATCACCGCGGGGATGGCCACGAGCAGACCGAAGGCCGTGGTGATGAGCGCCTCGGCGATACCGGCGGAGATGGTGCCGAGACCACCGGAGCCCGCCTGCGCCATCAACTGGAAGGCGTTGACGATACCCATCGTGGTGCCGAGCAGACCGACGAACGGCGCCGTGGATCCGACCGTGGCCAGCAGGCCCAGACCGCGCTTCATGCTCTGGACCTCACGCTGCGCCTGACGCTCCAGCGCGCGGGCCACCGACTCCACCGCCACGTCCTTGTTGTTCGGGCTGATCCGGTACGCCGTCAGTCCGGAGTTGATCACCCGGCCCAGGTGGCCTACATCCTTGCCCAGGTTGGTGTTGGCGGCCGTGCTCAGGTCGCCTTTGGCCAGGATGGCACCCATCTTCGCGGCGAAGTTGCGGCTGTCGGACCGCGCCTTGCGGAAGACGATCATACGCTCCGCCAGCACGACCAGCGAGGCGATGGACATGATGGCCAGGGTGAAGATGACCGAACGGGCGAAGAGGCCCGTATGCGCCCAGATTTCTGCGAGAGTGAATTGCATGGTTGGGTTGAGCGCTCCTCCTCACGAGCGCGGGGTTGTCGGCGATACACGCCTCTAGACGACGCGCCCGGACTCAGCGCGGCAGCTTGAAGTTCAGGGTGAAGGTGTAGTCCACCTGCACAGGACGGCCCTGGAACGTGACCGGCTTGTAGCGCGACGACGACAGCGCGTCCAGGACGGCCCGGTCCATGTGGGGCAGGGGCTTGATGATCCGGCAGTTCTCCACTCGACCTTCCACGGTGACGATGCACTTCACGATCATCGTTCCCTGGACGCGAGCCTCGAGCGCCTCACGAGAGTACTCGGGCTGAGGACCGGACACCTTCTCCGGCCGCGTCATGCCCGCACCGAACGGAAGCACGTCGGTTCCCGTCCCGCCAAGCTGGCCGCCGACCACGCCGCCAATCACACCACCGACGACGCCACCGACGACGCCGCCGACCACGCCACCTTCCACGCCGCCCTCGACGGCTTCTTCGCTCGCCTCTTCTTCTTCAGAGGGAGGCTCTTCGGAGGGCTCCACTTCCTTAGGGGCCTCCTTCGGAATCTCCTTCGGCTGGACGATGGCGTCCGGCTTCTTGGGCTTCTTCGGCTGCGTCTTCGGCTTGCTCGAAGAGGCAGGAGGCGGTGGAGGAGGAGGGGGCGGCGGAGGCGGTGCCATGGTCGCCTTCAGCGTGACCTCAATCTCCTTCTCCTCCTCGACGGGCGGTCGCGTCGACAGCCAGATGGAGAGGCCGAACAGCGCCACATGGAGGATAACCGAGACAGTAGCCCCGACGCCGAATCGCGACTTGGGCCCCTGACCACGGTCAAGGACTGAATCGAACATGCACTAGACTCCTCTTCACCAGTGGACACCCATTGGCGACGCTCCGCCCGGATGAAAGGGCGCGCTACCATACAGAAACGCGTTCCAGGTTCAAGCAAGCACGGTCGACGGACGGGGCGTGATCGCGCAATTGCCCCACTGGTTACCAAAAAGCAACGGTCTATTGACAACTGCTCGACCTCGGATATTTTCCCGGGTCATTTTCACTTGCAGCCCACCTTGGAGGGGTCTGGTATGCACTTGAACCGAGTGCTCCGGGAAACCGGAGTTGTTGTCGCCGCAGGTCTGCTGTACGGATCCGCGGCCTTCGCACAGTCGAGCACGATCATCGGTACGGTGATCGACGCTCAGAGTCGGCAGCCTGCCGCTGACGTCGTTGTGACCGCCACCTCGCCCAACCTTCAGGGTGAGCAGACGGTCGTCACCGACGCGCAGGGTAACTACCGCATCCCCCAGTTGCCCCCCGGCGACTATACCCTGCGGTTCGAGAAGGAGCAGTTCAAGCCGTACGCGCGCTCGGCCATCCAGCTGCGCCTCAACCGCACGATCCGCGTCAACGTGGAGCTGCTCCCCGAGGCGCTCGGTGAGGTGGTGGAGATCGTCGGCGCGCCCCCGACCATCGACGTGGGTTCCACGACGATGGGCGTGAACGTCGATCAGGAGTTCATCAAGCGCATCGCCGTTGCGCGTCCGGGTGGCAAGGGCGGCTCGACCCGCTCCTTCGAGTCCCTGGCCGAGCTCGCGCCTGGCGCCCAGAACGACAACTACGGCGTGTCCATCAACGGCTCGACCTCGCCTGAGAACGGCTACGTGGTGGACGGCCTGTCCACGAACGACCCGGCCTTTGGCGTGAACGCCAGCCCGCTGAGCATCGAGTTCGTGCAGGACGTGAACATCATCACCGGCGGTTACATGCCGGAGTTCGGCCGGTCCACCGGCGGCGTCATCAACGCGGTCACCCGGTCGGGCTCCAACGAGTTCCACGGCTCCGTGTTCGCGAACTGGACGCCGGGCGCCCTCGAGGGCACCCGCAAGCAGGTTCGTGAAGAGGGCACGGTCATCACCGGCCTGAACCAGCTGCAGAACCTGGGCGACTTCGGCGCCACCCTCGGTGGTCCGATCCTCAAGGACAAGCTGTGGTTCTTCGCCGGCTTCGCGCCGTCGTTCTCCCGCTACCAGCACACCCGCACGCTCAACGCGCTGCGCGTCGATGGTGACGGCAACACCATCACGGACGAAACCGGCTTCACGGTCGCGGACGCGATCCCCGGCTCCGCCCGGAACTACTACGCCGACTCCCGTACCATTCAGTACATGGGTAAGTTGACGTACCTCATCAACCAGGACCACAACGTCTCGTTCGCCCTGAACGGCACCCCGTCCTCGACGGGTGGCCTTGGGAAGCTGAGCATCAATCCCCAGACGGGTGGCATGCCGGGCGTGCTGGCGTCCCGTCCGGGTGACTTCGGCCTCACGGAGACGAAGGCCAACACGACGTCGATGGCCCTGAAGTACGCTGGTGCCTTCGCGGACAAGAAGGTCCTCGTTGATGCGAACCTCGGCTGGTTCCACCAGACCGCGTCCACCCTGCCGGGTGACGGCAGCAACCTGGGCGATCGCACGGGCCTCGCTGGCTACTCGCGGATGGTGTACACCAACCCGCGCCCGCTGACCCTGTTTGAAGCCCTGCCGGAAGGGCAGGAGGGGGCCTGCGGGAGCACGCCCGAAGAGCAGCTGCTCCGCTGCCCGGTGACGGGCTACGGAGTGGGTGGCCCTGGCTTCATGAGCGACCAGACGCTGGATCGCTACCAGGCCAACGCGAAGGCCACCTACCTCCTGAACGCGCTGGGTACCCACGTGTTCAAGGCGGGCGTGGACGTCGAGTTGCTGTCGTTCGACCAGGTGAAGGCGTACGGCGGCGGCGTGTACTTCCAGGAGGGCTCTTCGTGGAGCCCCGCGACGCAGGGGCTGCGGGCGGTGCATGATGCTCGCCGCTACGGCTACCAGACGGGGCCTGACTCCGCGGTGACGCAGTACACCCAGGTTGCCAAGACCACCAGCACCACGGTCGGTGGCTTCCTCCAGGATTCCTGGTCCATCGCGAACCGGGTGACCCTGAACCTGGGCGTCCGGTACGACGTGCAGGCGCTCTACGGCGGCAACGGCGATCTCGCGCTGCTGCTGGGCAACCAGTGGTCGCCCCGCGTCGGCGCGATTGTCGACCCGTTCGCCAACGGCCGCGCGAAGGTGTTCGTGAACTTCGCTCGTTACTACGAGCAGGTTCCGCTCAACCTGATGGACCGCGCGTTCCCGGGTGAGAACCGCATCGGCGCGCGTCGCTACCTCGCGGAGCCCGGCGAGGGCACCGCGAGCAGGTGCGACCCGTCCAGCTTCGAGAGCCAGCAGGCGACCTGCCAGGGTGATGAGAACCTGCAGGCGATCCCGGAGAGCAGCCGGAACGTGAACCGCTTCTACACGGGCGGCACGGCTGGCGGGACGCCGGTCGACCCGGACATCAAGCCCCAGTCGTCTGACGAAATCGTGGTCGGCGCCGAGTACGAAGTGCTGGCGAACACCCGCCTGGGTGCGAGCTACACGCACAAGAACATGAACTCGGTCATCGAGGACATGAGCCGCGACGACGGCAACACGTACTTCCTCGGTAACCCCGGCAGCGGCTTCGCTGGTGAGTTCCCGGAGCCGGTTCGTAACTACGACAACGTCACCGTCTACCTGAACCGCACGTTCGCCGACGGCTGGCTCGCCCAGGCCAACTACACCTGGTCGCGCCTGTACGGTAACTACCCCGGCCTGTTCCGTCCTGAGACGGGCCAGCTCGACCCGAACATCCTCTCGGACTTCGACCTCATCGAGCTCCTGGAGAACCGCACGGGTCTGCTGCCGTTCGACCGCACGCACCAGATCAAGGTCTTCGGTGCGAAGGAGTTCAACATCTCGAACGCCCTGTCGGCGAGCGTGGGTGTCTCCTACCGCGGTAGCTCTGGTACGCCGATCAACTACTGGGGCTCGCACTGGGCCTATCTCCAGGACGAGTCCTTCGTCCTCCCCCGTGGCGCTGGTGGCCGTACGCCGTGGATCAACACCATCGACTCCAACGTTGGCGTGAACTACCGCGTCAGCAAGGACAGCGTGGTGTCGTTCACCCTGGACGTGTTCAACCTCTTCAACTTCCAGGGCGTGAGCACGGTCGACCAGACGTACACCCTGCGCGACATCAAGCCCATCCCGGGTGGCACGCCTGCGGACCTGGAGAACCTCCCGGGCCGCGTGGAGTTCCAGGACCAGGCGCCGCGTGATGAGCCCTTCGGCAGTGTCGACGGCGACGTGAACAAGAACTTCAAGAACCCGACCTCGTACCAGGCGCCCCGTCAGGTCCGCTTCGGCATCCGGTACACGTTCTAATCCCAGGCCCAATCACGAAATCGGAACATCAGTCACATGACCAAGAACATCGTGAAAACTGCGTTGGTTCTCCTGGGCACGGGAGGCCTGCTGTCGGGTTGCAGCGTCGAGCAGCCTGATCCCGGCTGCTTCGTGCAGGAATCCCCCCACTGGGCCGTGAAGTACGAGCAGGTGGAGGCCCCTCGGGATGCCGCTGGCAATGCGTGCGACACCGTCGCTCCGCCCGCGGAGATGGTGGGTGTGTACCGGTACATCAACCTCGATGACGGTACCGCGAAGCTCGCCCTCCGTCCTCAAGGCCTTGCGAGCCGTGGCACCGCGGACACCACCACCGACCAGAGCGAGCAGACCGCGCTGGGCGAGCTGGCGACCGACCGCGACGCCGAGGACTTCTGCAACGCGCCGAGCTTCCGCGAGGCTCGCGTCAACGTGGCCACCCCGGCGAACCAGATCGTGTACCAGTACTCCAATGTCCGCGTGTACTCGGCGCCTTCGGCTCCGGGCACCCAGATGACGGGCGAGCTGACCTACACGAACAACGGCTGCACCTCGAAGTACGTGATCAACGCCATCTGGCCGGCGGTGGGTTGCGACCCCGAGTCCGACGCGCCGGCGGACAACTGCGGTCCGGGCTCCGGCCTGAACCCGGACTTCGCGGCGACGTGCATCACCACCGCGAACTGCGCCATCTACGGGGGCGCGGACAACTGCTGCGTCCCGACGAACCAGGTCCCGTCGTTCAAGTAGTCGAACAAGTCGTCTGCTGAACCGCGCCACCCCACCTGGGTGGCGCACCTCGGCCCCGGCGGTCTCTCCCCACATGGGAGTGGCTGACCGGGGCCGCGGTGTTTAAAAGGCTGGACCTGTACTGGAGGCACATGGAGGGCCGTTACTCACTCATCGAGCGTGTTCGCAGCTTGCTGGCGGACGAACAGGGCACGCTGCACAAGGCGGCGCCCTACCGGGTGGCCCTCTGCTACCCCAGCCCCTACCACGTGGGCATGAGCTCGCTCGGCTACCAGGCCATCTACCGTGAAATCCACGAGCATCCTGGCGCGACGGCCGAGCGCGTCTTCCTTCCGGATGACGTGGAGGCCTTCAAGCGCACCCGGACGCCGCTCTTCACGTGGGAGTCCCAGGCCCCTGTCGCTGACTTCGACATGCTGGCCTTCTCCGTGGCCTATGAGCTGGAGCTGACGGGGCTCTTCTCCATGTTGGAGCTGACGGGCATCCCGCTCCTGGCAGAGGAGCGCCAGGATGGCCGCTATCCGCTCGTGGTGGGGGGCGGGCCGTTGACCTTCTCCAACCCGGATCCGCTGGAGCCCTTCGTGGACGTGCTCGTCCAGGGCGAGGCGGAGGATTTGATCCACCTGTTGGTGGAGGCCGCGGCGACCATGGACCGCGAGGCCCTCCTGGCGCACCTGGCGCGCATCCCGGGCTTCCGCGTCCCCGGGCGGGGCGGAGCTCGGTACCACGTGGCCAAGGCCACGGATTCACGGCTGCCCGCCCGCTCCCAAATCGTGACACCGCACACCGAGCTGCGCTCGATGTTCCTCATCGAGCCGGAGCGGGGCTGCTCCCGGGGCTGCCATTACTGCGTCATGCGACGCACCACGAACGGGGGCATGCGCACAGTGCCTCCGGAGCGGATCCTGTCCCTGATTCCGGAGCATGCCCGCCGGGTGGGGCTGGTGGGCGCGGCGGTGACGGACCATCCGCGCATCGTCGAGTTGCTCCGGACGATTGTGGAGTCCGGCCGTGAGGTGGGGGTGTCCTCTCTGCGCGCGGACCGGCTGACCCAGGAGCTGGTGGATCAGCTCAGGCGCGGAGGGGCCACCAACCTCACGGTGGCGGCGGACGGTCCGTCACAGCGCCTGCGGGACATGGTGGACCGGAAGCACTCGGAGGAACAGATTGTCCGGGCCGCGACCTTCGCTCGTACGGCGGGGATGAAGCAGCTCAAGGTGTACAACGTCGTGGGTCTGCCGACCGAAGAGGACGCGGATATCGACGAGCTCATCCGCTTCACCAGCGAGCTGTCCCGCATCCTCCCGGTGGCGCTGGGCGTGGCGCCTTTCGTGGCCAAGCGCAACACGCCCTTGGATGGCGCTCCCTTCACGGGCATTCGCGAGGTGGAGGGGCGGCTGGAGCGACTGCGCAAGGGGCTCCGGGGGCGCGCCGAGGTGCGCCCGACGTCCGCGCGCTGGGCCTGGGTGGAGTACATGCTGGCCCAGTGCGGTCCGGAGGCGGGGCTGGCGGCCATGGATGCCTGGAGGGCCGGAGGGAACTTCGCGGCCTGGAAGCGGGCCTTCGACGCCCGGGACTGCGAGCCGTACCTGGCCCGGCGGGTGGAGGACGGTCGGCGCAACCCCGTCCAGTGGCCCACCGTGCCGAGGACCGCGCCTCCGGCGTCCGCCGCCTGACGTGGGATTGCACGTGGTGGTGCACGTCCGCCCCGGCTTCCGCTAGAAGGCCGCTTGGCGCGCCGATGGCCGGCGTCCAGGGCAGCGGAGATCCAGGTGAGCACGCAGCGAGTGGACAAGTCGTGGCAGCAGAAGGGCCTGAAGGAGTACTCGACGGAGGCCCTGCTCGGGACGCTCGGCCATTACGGCATTGCCGTGGGCGAGGACGACTTCCGCAAGCTGGCGGAGACGGCCTTCCCGCTGGGCATTGCCCAGCAGTGGCGGCCGCAGTGGAAGGGCACCGGCCCCTTCAAGGACTTCGCGGTGGCGGCGGCGGTGGAGCTGTGGAGCCGCTGGATGCCGGACCGCGTGGCGCCCATGGAGATGGCCGACACGCTGGCGAACCTGATGCAGCAGCTGTCGTTCCTGTTGGGTGGGCGGCAGGACGCGGCGGTGGACGCCGCCTTCGAGAAGATGAACGCGGTGCGCGCGAAGATGCCGCTCGACGAGAAGGGTGCGCCGCAGGAGCGCTTCATGCGCGAGGCGCTGGCGCCCTTCACGGAGAAGCAGGCCGAAATCTTCGACAGCCTCGCGGAGGCGCTGGCGTCGTCGGGCCACGTGGGTCACGCGGAGTCCTTCGCGGACCTGGAGGAGTTCCTCCTGCCGGACCGTCGTGGAATCTCGCGCGCCATCGTCCGCGCGGCAAAGGGCGAGCTGGGGCCTGCCACCGAGGACATGGTGAAGCTCACCGAGGACACCGAGCGCTCGCCCATCGCGCGCCTGCTGGCGGTGGACGGCCTCATCCACATCAAGGCGCACGGTCAGGCGGCGGCGGCGGCCCGCACGCTGCTCGCGGCGGCGGAGAATGGCGGTGACCTGCACCTCGCGCTGGACCTCGTCCCCCGCCTGGAGCACGTCTACAAGGCGCAGAACGACCGCGAGTCGCTGATGGAGCTGATGGGCATCTCCGAGCGCCTGGAGGCGGCCCACGACAAGATTCACCCCGGCCACCGCCGTCACCGTCACGGTCGCTGAGACACGCGCGTGACAGGGGGCCTGCGTGGCCTCCTGTCACAGCCCGTGGGAAGGGTGGGGCCCGTTTACGGCTTCCGCGCCCAGGAAAGCGGGCGCCAGGGAGCCGCGCTTCCGCACCTTCATCTAGCCGTTCGTCTCCTGTCCCTGAGGAGATTCGGAGGTGGGCGGCACCTCTTCCGCCACGTCCTTCGCGCCACCCCTGCGCTTCAGTGGAACGCGAAGCACACCGGGGACACCTTCCGCCACGTCTCGCACGGAGACCACGGCGCCCACGGTGGTGTAGCGGATGGCGCCCGTCTGCGTGAAGGCGTGCTTGAGCGGGTACTCCTTCGCCCGGGGAAGGAACCACTCGCGCGCCGCCTTCAGGGGCACGACGTGCAGCTCTCCCTGAGAGAGGAAGACGTACACCAGCAGGTCCGCGCCGCTGTAGAGGAAGCAGCCCGGGGTGTCCTTCTCCAGGTTGGACACCAGTTCGAAGAAGTAGCGGCGGCGGGTGGCGTTGCGGTCGCCCTTCACCTCGATGCCGCGCACCTCTCCCGAGGGGAGCTCCCAGAGCAGGTCCACACCCCGGTGCTGGAAGCGCGGGTCCAACTGCACGTCATGCACGCGCGAGCCCGGCTCCGTCTCCAACATCCATGCGCGGGCGTGCTGCACGGCGCGGTCCGCCGCGCTCTGCACGCCGCGCATGCTGAAGCTTCGTGCCATGTCGTCTCAGCGGCGCAGTTCGACGCCCGTGGCCACCAACTGAACCTCACGCGGCTTGCCATCGGCGCCGCGGGGGACGATGGCGCCCTCCGACTCGTAGTGCTGGGCGCGGCTGTCGGTCAGCTCGGCCACCTTCAGCACGCCTTCCACGCGCGCCTGCGCGCCCGCGGAGTCCAGGGGGACGAAGAAGCCGTAGTCCTTGAACGTCACGCGCACGCCCGGGCCCTTGTCCTGGCCGTTCGCCGCCAGCTCCATCCAGCAGCCCTTGCGCTCACACGCCTTGCGCACCTGCCCCTCGAGCAGCACCGTCTTCCCGTCGTGAGCCTGCGGTTTGGCCAGCACGTCCGCGAGCTTCACCGCCTTGGCGCCCTTGAGGGGCTCGCCGCGGGTGAGCTTCCAGCCGTCGGCCGCGCCTTCGGCCTTGGGCGCGGTCTGCGCCTGCGGGGCGGGCGGGTGGTGGCAGTCGGCCTCGGCGGTCTTGCCCGCCTTGGCGGACGACTTGTCGCTCGCGAGGGCAACCAGGGGAACGGCGACCAGCAGCATCAGGGACGTGCGGAGCGTGTTCATACCCCGTCCGCTTAGCCAAAAGTCTTTGCTCCGGCAAGGCGGCCCCCGTACTAAAGTCCACTCATCCGCACACGCTGAGGAGGTGCGCTTGAAGGTCATCATCCCTCCCCGCAACCGCCGTTTCAGCACCGTGGACGCCATGGGGCTCGCCGGCGTGGTGGGGTTGCTCGTGGCGCGCTACATCCCGGTGGCCCGCATCATCCCCTTCTGGGGCTGTGTGCTCAGGGAGCAGACCGGGTGGCCCTGCCTCGGCTGCGGTCTGACGCGCGTGGCCGACCGGGTGTCCCACCTCAACTTCGCCGGCGCCTGGGAGGTCAACCCCCTGGGGACGGTGGCGGCCATCGTGTTCGCGCTGGCGGCGGTGGTCATGGTGCTGCACCTGGTGTTCGCGATGCCCATCCCCCAGGTGGAGCTCTCCCCCCGCGAGTGGAGCGTCCTGGGCGTCGTGACGCCCATCATCATCCTGGTCAATTACGCCTACGTGGTGGTGAAGACGCGCTTCCCCCACCTGCTGCTGTAGCCTCTGCGTCGTGACTTCCGCGCTCGTCCTGCTGGGCTACCTCGCCGGCTCCATTCCCTTCGGTGTGTTGCTGACGCGGTGGCTGCGCGGGGTGGACGTGCGCGCGGGCGGTAGCGGGAACATCGGCGCCACCAACGTCACGCGCGTAGCGGGCAAGAAGCTGGGCGCGGTGGTGTTGCTGCTGGATGCCATCAAGGGCGCGCTGCCCGTGGTCCTGGCGGTGCGCCTGTTGCCGGATGCGCCCACCGTGCACGTGGCGGTGGGGCTGGCCGCGGTGCTGGGCCACATCTACCCGGTGTGGCTCAAGCTCCAGGGCGGCAAGGGCGTGGCCACGGCGCTGGGCGTGCTGCTGGTGCTGGTGCCCCAGGCCGCGCTGGCGGCCGCGCTGGTGTATGTCGCCGTCTTCGCCGTGTCGCGCGTGAGCTCGCTGGGTTCGCTGGCGGCGGGGGCCACGGCGGTGGGCACGTCGGCGCTCACCGCGCGGGCCGTGGAGTACGCGGGGCTCTCAGCCCTCCTCTTCGCCCTCATGCTGTGGACGCACCGGGGCAACATCCTCCGGCTGGCGCGGCGCACCGAGCGGCGCTTCTGAGCCTTCCCCGGTGACGCCCCGGGCGCTGCCACCGTCAGGCGGGCGGTAGCCCAGCAGCGAGCAGGCGATGGGGCCGTTCCAGAGGTCCCGCTTCGCGGAGGGGCGCGCGTGGAAGGCGCTCTCGAAGGCGGGGTTGCCGCAGATGACCCACACGCGCCAGCCCGGCACGCGGAGCGACTCGCCCAGCTTGAAGTAGAAGCTCTTCATGCCCTTCTGGCCGCCCGTGCCGAGCCGGTCGCCGTAGGGCGGGTTGGTGACGATTAATCCGCCTGTCTCCGGCAGCGGCGGGAGCCGGGTCGCGTCACCTTCAGCCAACTGGATTTCCTCCGTCAGTCGCGCGGCGCGCACGTTGCGGCTGGCGGCCTCCAGCGCCTCCGGGTCCTTGTCGAAGCCGAGCAGCGGCACTTCCACCTTCCGCTCGTTGCGGCGGGCATCCGCGCGCATGTCCGCGAGCAGCTCGCGGGCCCGGGCGCCCAGCTCCGGCCAGCGCTCCACCGCGAAGTCCCGGTTGAGCCCGGGCGCGCGCCGGCGGGCGATGAGGCCTGCCTCGATGAGCAAGGTGCCGGAGCCGCACATCGGGTCCACCAGGCCCTCCGTCCCCGTGTAGTTCGCCGCGCGCAGCACCGCCGCGGCCAGCGTCTCCTTCAGCGGGGCGGGCGTGGGGCGCACGCGGTAGCCCCGGCGGTGCAAGGGCTCGCCGCACAAATCCAGGGACAGGGACAGCGTTTCACGGGCGAGGTGCGCCACCACGCGGATGTCCGGGTCGCGCGTGTTCACGTCCGGCCGGGCGCCCTTCGTGTCGCGCATCCGGTCGACGATGGCGTCTTTCACCTTGAGGGCCACGAAGCCGGAGTGGCTGTGCTCGCTGTCCTTCAGCGTGGCATCCACCGCGAAGGTGTGTTCGGGGGTGAGGTGCTCCTCCCAGGGGATGCTGGCGGCGGCTTCGTACAGGCCTTCCGCGCCCCGGGCCTCGAAGGCGCCCAGCGGGTAGAGCACGCGCATGGCGATGCGGGACCAGAGCGCCACCATGAGCGCCTCGTCCAACGTGGCCATGAAGCGGACACCGCCGCGGTCCTGGCGGATGCGGCGGGCGCCGAGCTCCTTCAGCTCGTCGGCCAGGAGGTCCTCGGTGCCGCGAGCGGCGGTGGCGAAAAGGGCAATGCGTTCAGCCATGGGACTCCGCCCATAGACGACACCGGGCCGCTTGGGAACCGGCATCGCGTTTCATGTGCCCACCACCTCGTAGAGGGCGAAGGTGGCGTCCTCCTGCTGGGCGCTCGCCTCCCGCGCCCGCTGGAAGTCCTCGGACTGAAAGTAGGCCCGCATGGAGGCCTTGTCCCGCCAGCGCGTCACCAGCATCAGCTCCGGCGGCCGCTCGAAGGAGCGCAGCACCTCCAGCCCCAGGAAGCCCGGGTATCCGTCCACCGCCCGCGTGCGCGCCTGGAAGCGGGCGACCAGGCGGTCCGCTTCCTCGGGGGCCGGCCGGAAGCGGGAGATGGCGACAATCATGGGCACGCCTCGGTGGAAAACAGCGAGGGCGTCCGGGCCGAGCCAGGACGCCCCCGTGAAGTGGAACCGCCAGGGCCACCGCCTCCCATCCCATCCGGGAGACGGCGGCCACGTGGGCCTTACATGGCCCCGGCGCCGGGCATGTCGCCGAGTCCCCGGATGAGCACCTCGCGGGGCTTGGCACCATCCGCCGCGCCCACCACGCCGTCGCGCTCCATCCGCTCAATCATGCGGGCCGCGCGGTTGTAGCCGATGCGCATCTTGCGCTGGAGCATGGAGATGGAGACGGCCCGCATCTCGCTGACCGTCGCGAGCGCCTGGTCGTACAGCTCGTCGGACAGCTCGTCCTCCTCGCCGCCACCTTCCACGTCCTCGTCGCGCGGCTTGAGGATGGAGTCGTCGTAGACGGGCTTGCCCTGGGCCTTGAGGTGGTCCACCGCCTTCTTGATTTCGTTCTCCGACACGAAGGCGCCGTGGACACGCTGCAGGTGCGCGCTGGTGGGCGGCATGATGAGCATGTCGCCCATGCCCAGCAGGGCCTCCGCACCCACCGTGCCCAGAATCGTCATCGAGTCCGGCTTCGAGCGCAGCATGAAGCTGACGCGCGTGGGGAAGTTGGCCTTGATGACGCCGGTGACGACGTCCGTGGACGGGCGCTGCGTGGCGACCATCAGGTGGATGCCGGCCGCGCGGGCCATCTGCGCCAGGCGCGCGACGTAGGTCTCCACCTCGCGGCTGGCCACCATCATCAGGTCGGCGAGCTCGTCGATGATGACCACGATGTAGGGCAGCTTCTTGAGCTGCTTCTTCTCCGGCTCGGTGGACTCGCTGGCCTCCATCGCCTCGGTGTCCTCGGACTCAGACTCGGCCTCCAGCTCCGGCGCCTCGGCTTCCTCGGACGCCTGCATGTCGAGCATGTCGTCCTCGTCGTCCCGGGGGGCGGCGACGCCCAGGCTCTCGCCGCCCGCGGGCATGGAGGACTTGGGGCTTTCGCCATCGAGCACGAGCACGTTCTTCGGCTTCGCCTTCTTCTTCGGCGCGGACTCGGTGGTCGTCTTCACCTCCACCGCGGTGCTCTCCACCAGCTTGTTGAAGCCGGCGATGTTGCGCACGCCCGCCTCGGACAGCATCTGGTAGCGGCGCTCCATCTCCTCCACGGCCCAGCGCAGCGCGAGCGCCGCCTTCTTCGGGTCCGTCACCACCGGCAGCAGCAGGTGGGGGATGCCCTCGTAGACGGAGAGCTCCAGCATCTTCGGGTCCACCATGATGAAGCGGACCTCCTCGGGCGTGGCCTTGAGGAGGATGCTCATGATCATGGAGTTCACCGCCACCGACTTACCGGAGCCGGTGGTGCCTGCGATGAGCAGGTGGGGCGCCTTGGCCAGGTCGAGGACGTACGGCATGCCCTCGATGTCCTTGCCCACGCACATGGTCAGCTTGCTGGCGCCCTTGTTGAAGGCGTCCTGCTCGGCGATCTCCTTGAGGTAGACGGTTTCGCGGTCCCTGTTCGGCACCTCGATGCCCACCACGCCCTTGCCGGGGATGGGGGCGACGATGCGCACGCGCATGGCCTCCATGGCCATGGCGAGGTCGTCCGCGAGCGCGGCAATCTTGCTCACCTTGATGCCGGGGCCCGGGAGGAACTCGTACATGGTGACGACGGGGCCGGGGCGAATCTCCACCACCTCGCCGACGATGCCGAAGTCCGCCAGCTTCGCGCGCAGCTTCTCCGCCGTGGACAGGTACACGTCCTTGTCCAGCGCGGATCGCTCTGTCTTGTCGTACTCGAGCACGTCGAGCGGCGGCAGCGAGAAGCTCTTGCGGTCGCCGACGAACTCGAACTGGTCCTGGCTCTTCTTGACGGTGGGCTTGGGCGGGGCCTTGGGCTCCACGATGAGCGGCATGCGCGCCAGCGCGGCCGTCGGCGCGGGGACGATGTCTGCCGGGGCGG